>JAZRKO010000019.1:0-123267 GCA_045646405.1 Christensenellaceae bacterium
TCCCCTAGTAGGGGAATCCCTCCGGTGGATCACGAAAAAGAATACTAAGTCGGAGTGTTTTTATTTTTCACCGTCAACTCTCACTCCGCGGAGTTCGGCCGTTAGCACGGCGCAACCCTTTTGCCCTTTGGGCATTTCCCCTAGAAGGGGAATCCCCCCGGTGGATCGAAATGGATGTTAGATTTAATTATTATAATTATACTCAAACGAGTATGCTTGTTTTTGCTTTTCCTACGGAAAAGGCGAACCCCGCGGGGTTCATATTACTTTTGGGGTGCATTTCAAATTATATTATTTATTTCGCTTTTTTTATTAGATAATAAATTTTATAAAAGAATGGATATTTAAATAGAAATTTTACTAACACTTCTATTTTTGCGGATAATCGTTTGGCCTCCTTCAATTTCCATTTGGGAATTGGATAAGGATACAACCCTTCATTTTTTAATGTTCGTATCGTAGTTCTTAAATTTAGATTGCTTTTGGGTAAAATTGTAAGAGCTCCTTCTATTGCTAGATGCTGTCTTAATTTTATATTTTCTAGTTTTTCAGGAACATTAGTGATTTTATTTTCGTAATCTTTTGCATAAATGCGAGCCATTTCAATTAAATCTTCAGTATGTTTTGTAAAAGATTTTTTTGTTTTAACGTTCATTGCCGAACAAGAACGATTTCTATACAAATATAAATTACCATCAACAACGATTGAAGAGTTATTTGAATTCCTGTATAAGTAGACGTAATATTGAAAAAGCGTGTCTTCTCCATATTTTAAATTTTCGTTAAATTTAATATTATTGTTAGAAATTATTTCACTTTTTACTATAGTAGAGAATACGTTAGATGAAGAGTTGAGTCTAGTCTGAATGGTGTATGGTAGGTCATTAAAGTCGTCATTTTCAAACTTATAATTTTCATCGATCGATTTATATTTAAATTTAATAAAATCAGGATCATTTTTTTCTATAATATTTTTTAAATATCTTAAACAATTGGCTCTTATACAATCATCACTATCGACAAACCAAATATATTTGCCGTTAGAATTAAGTAATCCAACGTTTCTAGCAGAAGATACGCCACCATTGTCTTTACTAATTAACTTTATATTGTCGTATTTAGTTGCGAATTCTCTTACTATATTTGCGGAATTATCTTTAGAGCCATCGTCTATACATATTATTTCGTATTCGTCATGTTTTATATTTTGTTCTAATAAACTTTTTAAACAATCTTTCAAATATAATTCTACATTGTAGATAGGAACTATAATACTTAAAAATTTCATTAAACACCCCTAATGTGCAAAATATAATATAAATAAATTATATTTAAATAAAATAAATTTGTCAATATGTTATTTTTAAGATATAATTATTTAGAAAGGTAATTTGAGATTATCTATTTGTTCATAATATTGATATTTATAGTTAACAATTGTTTTTCGTTATTTTACAATTTTGCAGTTAATAGTGATAAGTAATTGTATTCGGTCCACTAGCTCAGGCGGTAGAGCACTTGACTTTTAATCAAGTTGTCCGGGGTTCGGGCGTTAGCACGCCGCAACCCCTTTGCCCCTTGGGCATTTCCCCTAAAAGGGGAATCCCCCCGGTGCTTTTACTGTCGTGTATCGTAGCGATTTTAGATTTTACTTAATAAATATTTATAAAAATTTTCAGCGTAAATAGATTTTGGTAATCGGCTATGGAGTTCTATTATTAAATCTCTTTTACAAATAGGGTAAGAAATAGGGATTAGAGCAATGTTATTGTCGTTAATTTTTCCCCAAGAATATTTTGGCCAAAAGGCTATACCTGCGCCCATACTAATTACGTTTTGAACGGCAACGGGTGAGTCCGATTCAAAAATAATTTTCGGCAAAAAACCTGCAATAGAGCAATATTTATTGCATATTGCCCCAAATAGTCGGGTATTTGAAAGCATAATAAAATTCTCGTCTTTAACCGCTACTAAGTCTATTGAATTACGTGACGCGTAAATGGAACTTTTGGGAACGGCAAGATAAATTTGTTCTTCTTTTACATAACGCTTGATGCAATTTTTAGAATTATCGCCGCTTGTTCCGTTTGTAGTAATAACTATATCGCAGTCATATTTTTGTTCGTTTTGTTCAAAATCAAAAATAACGTCTGGGTTTTTCTTTTTATAAGACATAATACTGTTTATAACGAAAGACGACGCCGCCAAAATATTTAATTTAATAGTTTTATTTGCGGAATGTTTTAATTGTTCGATTTCATTTGGAATATTGTCAAACTGCGGTAATAAAGTATCTAAGCGTTCTTTTAAGTATTTCCCAAATTGAGTTAGAGTAATTCTTCGCCCTTGGCGTTGGAATAATTCTACACCCAACTCAAATTCTAACGATTTTATTGCTTGCGTTAAGGACGGCTGTGAAATATGTAATATCTCCGCAGCGTGGGTCATATGTTCTAATCGTGCGGTTGTATAGAAATATTTCAGTTTTTGTATATCCATAAATACTCCTTAATAGGTAAAACCTATCATTTTGATAAAAATTATATATTTTACTTTTATCTTTGTCAAGTGTATAGTATAAGAAAACGAACGGGAGAACTGAAATGCAAATTTTTGAATTTATTATGCTTGCTTGCTTTGGTTTGTCGTGGCCTATATCCGTATATAAAAGCATAAAATCTAAGACAACGCAAGGCAAAAGTATCGTTTTCATTATAGCCATTATTATAGGCTACGTTGCTGGAATTATAGGTAAAATTGTAAACAATCAACTATCTTACGTGCTTATAATTTATTGTTTTAATTTAATCGTCGTTTCGGCTGATTTGGTTTTATACTTTATTAACCGAAAATATGAAAAGAAAAATATTGAAAACGATAAAAAACAATTTTCTAATAAAAGCGAGTTTGCAGTATAATAAGTGACTGCCACATACGCTGTATTTTGTTATTTAATTTTGCTTTTTTTCAAATTAAACTAATTTATAGTTGACAATTATTTTTTGTTATGCTACAATTTCGTAGTCAATTGCGATAAGTAATTGCGTTTGGGCGATTAGCTCAGTTGGTAGAGCAACTGACTCTTAATCAGTGGGTCCCGGGTTCGAGTCCCCGATCGCCCACCAAAAAAGCACTGCAAAAGGCAGTGCTTTTTTATTATGTTTTTGGGACTCGAACCCTACGGGTTCAGCCCTTAGCAGGGCGCAAACCCCTCGTCAAACAAGTTTGACACTCCCCTTATCAAGGGGAATTACCCCGATCGCCCACCATAAAAGCACTGCAAAAGGCAGTGTTTTTTTATTTTTTTCACATATTTATCACAATAGTTGACAAAATGCGACTATTTTTATACAATGTACTCATAATTACTTTTAGGAGATAGTTATGAGAGATTTATTTATGGTGCTTTTTGAAAAGTCACACTTTAACACGGGTATTTCAGTTACCGCGTTTTCTATTCCGCATATTATCTATATTATATTGATAGCGGGTGGCATCGTTTGGCTTTGGTATTCCTTCAAAAACAAAAGTGACGATAAGAAAAAACAACTTTTAGATATTTTAGTTTACGCGCTAGTTATTTCTTATTTGACTGACTTTTTTATGCACGATTTCGTGTATGGAGACGGGCTTAATATGGATAAACTTCCCTTCCACATTTGTACCGTTTTATGTCCTATCGTTGCGTTTACGCAGTTTAATAAACACTTCAAAAAGTTTGTTGAACCCGTTTCGTTCTTAGCAATAGTTGGTCCGCTTATGTATCTCGTGTACCCTGCAAGTATTGGTGACGGTGAACCTTGGTGCTATCAAGCCGTTCAAACGATGTTCTATCACGGCGTGCTTATGGCGTGGGGTATATTAAATATCGCGCTTAAAACGTTCAAGCCCGAACTTAAAAACTGCTGGAAGGCTGCAATAGGTTTAGTAATTATTACCTTGTGGGCAAAACTCGGCAACACGTTATATGAAGATTATAACTGGTTCTTCCTTGAAGAAGACGCGTTCTATATCGGCTTAGTAGCAAACGGAATAATTCCCAAATGGGTACTTATGATAGCAACTCCGCTTGCAGTATTCTTAGTAGTTCTTGCAATTTACGGAATTTACTATGCGATTATGAAATTAAAAAACAAAACTAAAAATTAAAAAAACACGGCGAAAGCCGTGTTTTTAGTTGGCGTGGCGGTTGCCACGCTGTTTATTTTGTTAAAACTTTAAGTTCGCCGTCAATCAAATCAACCGTTAAAACGCTTTCAGGAAGAAGATTAGTTTTTAATATTTCTTTTGCGATAAGCGTTTCCACGCGCGATTGTATAAACCTTTTAAGCGGTCTTGCGCCGTAAACCCCGTCGTAACCGTTTTCGGTTATGAAAGAAATAGCGTCGGGCGTGATTTCTAAGTGAAGTTTTTTCTCTTCTAAACGCGTTTTTAAGTTTTTTAGTAGCAATTTTACAATACTACCTATTTCGGTTTTGGTAAGCGGTTTATAGAAAACTATTTCGTCAAGCCTATTCAAAAATTCGGGGCGGAAACTCTGTTTAAGTAGCGTTTCAACCTGCGATTTAGCAGTATCTGTAATTTCGCCGTTAGTGTCGATACCGTCTAGAATAATAGGCGAGCCAAGGTTTGAAGTTAAAATAATTACGGTGTTCTTAAAGTCAACCGTTCTTCCTTGCGAGTCGGTAATTCTACCGTCGTCAAGCACTTGAAGTAGAACGTTGAAAACGTCGGGGTGGGCTTTTTCGATTTCGTCAAACAATATAACCGAATACGGTTTACGCCTTACGGCTTCGGTTAGTTGACCGCCGTCTTCAAACCCAACGTATCCCGGGGGAGCGCCGATAAGCCTGCTAACGCTAAACTTTTCCATATACTCGCTCATATCGATACGCACCATATTTTTCTCGTCGTCAAACAGCGTTTGAGCAAGTGTTTTAGCAAGTTCGGTTTTACCAACACCCGTTGGGCCTAAGAATAAAAACGAACCGATAGGGCGGTTAGGGTCTTGAATACCCGCTCTTGAACGAAGTATAGCCTCGCTAACTTTTTTAACTGCCTCGTCTTGCCCGATAACCCTTTCGTGAAGAACGCTTTCAAGGTTGAGTAGTTTTTCGCGCTCGCTTTCAATTAGTTTTGAAACGGGAATACCAGTCCAACGCGCAACGATTTTAGCGATTTCGTCTTCGGTGACTTTATCTCTTAAAAGCGAACTTTGCTTAGGCTCTTTTTCCGCACTTTCAAGTTTCTTTTTAAGTTCTGGGAGTTTGCCGTATTTAAGTTCGGCAGCCTTGTTAAGGTCGTACTCTCTTTCGGCTTTTTCGATTTGGGCGTTTATATCGTCAATTTCCTTTCGTAAATCTTGAACGGAGGTGATTGACGATTTTTCCTTTTCCCAAGTTTTCTTCATCTCTTCGTAATTAGTTTTAAGTGAAGATAGTTCCTTTTCGATATCTTTAAGCCTTTCTTTTGATAGGTTATCCGTTTCCTTATTAAGTGCAGCGCGTTCGATTTCAAGTTGCATAATTTTTCTGGAAACGTCGTCCATTTCAGACGGCATTGAGTTCATCTCCGTTTTGATAAGGGCGCAAGCCTCGTCAACTAAGTCAATCGCTTTGTCGGGTAAAAATCTATCGGTTATATACCTATTAGAAAGGTTTGCCGCCGCAATTAGCGCGTTATCTTGAATTTTTACACCGTGGTAAACTTCGTATCTATCTTTGAGCCCGCGAAGTATGGAAATGGTGTCAAGAACGGTAGGCTCGTCAACCATAACGGGTTGGAAACGGCGTTCTAGGGCAGGGTCTTTTTCAATGTACTTTCTATACTCGTCAAGCGTAGTTGCGCCTATACAGTGAAGTTCACCGCGCGCGAGCATAGGCTTTAATAGATTGCCTGCGTCCATAGCCCCGTCTGTTTTGCCAGCGCCTACTATGGTGTGAAGTTCGTCGATAAATAAAATGATTTCCCCATCTGACTTTTTAACTTCAAAAAGAACTGCTTTAAGCCTTTCTTCAAACTCACCGCGATACTTAGCGCCCGCGATTAAAGCACCGATATCAAGTGAGAAAAGTTTGCGGTTTTTAAGGCTTTCGGGAACGTCGCCTTTCATAATGCGGATAGCAAGCCCTTCGGCGATAGCCGTTTTACCAACGCCAGCCTCACCTATTAAAACGGGGTTGTTTTTGGTTTTTCGCGATAAAATTCTTACAACGTTCCTAATTTCTTCGTCACGCCCGATAACGGGGTCAATTTTTTGCTGTCTTGCTCGTTCAACTAAGTCGGTGCCGTACTTTTCTAAAACGTCGTAGGTCGATTCGGGGTTGTCGCTAGTAACTCTAACGTTACCGCGAACGTCTTTTATAGCGCTTAGTAAACCGTCTTGCGAAACGCCGTTGCTAGATAGAATTTTTTTAGCCTTGTCGCTACCTGAAAGGGTAATACCGTACAAAAGGTGTTCTACTGAAACGAACTCGTCTTTCATATCTTTTGCTTGGCTTTCCGCGGTAGAAATTACCGTAGATAAGTCGCTAGATAGATACTGTTCGCCACCTGAAACCTTTGGAAGGCGTGAAATCTCCCCGTCTAATTCCGCTATTATTTTAGTAGCGTTTGCGCCACACTTATTTATAAGTTTAATAATAAGTTCTTGTTCGCTAGATAGTAGCGCGCGTAAAAGGTGCAAAGAATTTATTTGCTGATTGCCGTTTTCCTTTGCAAGTTTAGTTGCCGTGTTAATTGCCTCTATTGATTTTTGTGTTAAGTTGTTTGCGTTCATAATTCACCTAAATAATTATACGATTTCGTTTTAAGTCGATAAACTTTTTTTCAATAATTGAAAATGCGGTAGGGTTTGTAAGGTTAGAAAAATACAAACTCAAAAGTTCGTCAAAATCTTTAACGTACACAGTTAAATGCTCGGCAAGTTCTTTGGTTGTTACCGCTTGCGTGGGGAAGGTAAATAACCTAGTTAGCCTAGCCCCGTCAACTATATGCATGGCGTTTTCGTTGTAATACTTCTTTTCTAAAAAGGCAAAAAGCCTATAAAAATCGCTCATATGCTCGATAAGAGTTGGGTTTTGAGTTCTAAGCGTAACCTTCAAACTGCCAAGATGCGCCGATTTTGGAAAGAGTTCAACGCTATATTTAATTGCAGGGTTATAGCGGTACGATAGCGCGCTCATAATTGACGCCATATACGAACTAGGTTGCTCTAAATACCGCATAGTGTTACTTCTGGATAGTAACTTCTCTATTTCTAAAAAGATATTGTTCGCACGGATTTCAGGCGTTTCGTACCCAACCGCGTTCGCTAAAATCTTTTCAACCATATTAGAACGGCTAAGCCCGTTAACCCTAGCCATATTGTCTAGCAAGTGAATAACTTCGTCGTTAAGCAATAAACTGTATACCGATTTTGACATTTGTGTTCTCCTTTTGAATAAATTGTAACACTGAAATAATAATTTGTCAATAAAATTATGTAACTTTGTTTACAAATTTATACTTGCAAAAATAGAAAAAATCAATTATAATATAAATATGGATAAGTTGAAACTTGATTTTGAGATAATGCCGTCGGGCGCGTTTTACAGTAATTTAAGGACTATGCTTTCAAAAAAGGCGTGGGACTTTATTCGGCGTGACGCGTACGATAGAGCAGGCGGAAGGTGCGCTATATGTGGTAGACCTTCAAAGCGCCTTGAAGCCCACGAAAGGTGGGAGTTTGACAAAGATAAAAAGGTTCAAAAACTCGTTGACGTTTTGGGGATATGCCACGCTTGCCACTCGGTAATTCATATTGCAAGAACGCAAATTCTCGGGTTTGAAGACGATGCTATTAAGCATTTTAGAAAGGTAAACGATTGTGATTATCAAGGATATATTTCCGCTTTATCTCGCGCAACTCAAAAGAGTGTAGACCTATCTGTCGTTGACGCGTGGTCGCTTGATTTAGAATGGCTCAAACGTTTTATTGAACCGTGAAAAACGGCGCAATACTTCGTTTACTGCTTTGTTTACGGACTTCGATAACCAAAAAGGTTTATCTCACCCCGTAAACTTTGCGAGCCTCGTTTTGCTTGTTTTTGACGGCTCAATGCTTTATTGATGAACCGTGAAAAACGCCGTAACTAATCCCTTAAAACAACTTTTAGCAAGCCGTGTAATATATAATTTTGATATTGACTTTTGTACTATTTTTTATTATACTTATTTATAACTAATTATAAGGAGTAAAAACGTGAAGAAAAGACCGCATTTTTTATATCAAGACAGAACTATCATCTCACAAAAAGTAAACGAAGCGTTTTCTTCCGTTTTACCTATAACCGTAATAGTTTTAATACTGTGCTTTACCATCGTTCCACTTGAAAGCGGTATGTTTTTAGCCTTTATTTTAGGCGCGCTTTTCGTAATAGTTGGTATGGGGCTATTTACCCTTGGCGCTGACACGGCTATGACGCCTATCGGCGAATACGTAGGCACTTCCGTTATGAAGACTAAAAAAATGTGGATAATACTTCCCGTTTGTTTTATAGTGGGCGTTTTAATAACTATATCCGAGCCCGACTTACAAGTTTTAGCGGGGCAATTATCTAAAACCGTTGAACCGTGGACTCTTATTTTGGCAGTAGGCGTTGGCGTAGGCGTATTCTTAGTTATCGCCTTTTTGAAAATAGTATTAAAAGTAAGATTATCTTACCTACTAATAGGGTGCTATATAGCGGTATTCGTGCTTTCAATTTTCGTTCCGCCGGCGTTCGTTCCACTCGCGTTTGACTCGGGCGGTGTAACCACAGGGCCGATGAGCGTTCCGTTCATTATCGCAATAGGCGTGGGCGTTGCCTCGCTTAGAAGTGACAAGGGTGCGGAAACCGACGGGTTTGGTCTTACTGCGCTTTGCTCGGTTGGGCCTATTTTGGCGGTAATGATACTTGGAATTATCTTTCAACCCCAAAGTATTGAAACGGGTGCGGAAGAGTTTTCTAAAATATATAACTCTCAGGATTTAATTTTAGTTTTCGGCAAAGCGATACCCAAATACTTAGAAGAAGTTGCCATAGCGCTTGCGCCGATAGTTGCGTTTTTCTTCTTATTTCAAACGATAGGAACTAAACTTAATAGGCAAACGGTAATTAAGATTTTAATCGGTTTACTTTACACCTACGTTGGCTTAGTTTTGTTTTTAGTTGGCGTAAACACCGGCTTTTTACAAGTGGGTAGGTACTTAGGCGAGGCGATAGGCAAACTTTCGTATAACTGGATAATCGTTCCTATCGGTATGCTAATAGGTTATTTCGTGGTAGCGGCTGAACCCGCCGTTCACGTTTTAACTAAGCAAGTGTTCGAACTAACATCTGGCGCAATTCCCAAAAAGGCGTTAAGGTTTAGCCTTATGATAGGCGTTGCGGTATCGGTTGGGCTTGCAATGCTTAGAATACTTCTTAACCTTAACATAATGTATTTTTTAATACCCGGTTACTTGATAGCCTTAGTTCTAACGTTTATCGTATCCGATACGTTTACGGCGATAGCGTTTGACTCGGGCGGTGTAGCGTCAGGCGCGATGACGGCAAGTTTTTTAATGCCACTAGCGCTGGGGGTGTGTTCGTCGGTGGGCGGTAACGTTGCAACGCAAGGCTTTGGCGTGGTTGCAATGGTCGCGATGACACCGCTTATAACAATACAAATTCTAGGCTTGATTTACAAGATTAAAATGGCAAAACTCAAAAAACGTCAATCGCCGTCGTCGATTGTGGAAGAAATTATCGAATAAAAGGGGGAAAAGTTTTATGTTTGGATTAAAGTATATGCTAACTATTACCAAGCGCGAATACGAAGAAGACTACATTGACTTTTTCCATCGCCACGGCGTTTCCGCAGTGTTTAGTGAACTTTGTAACGGAACGGCGTTAGAGTCAACTTTAAGTTTACTAGGGCTTGAAAAGACTGAAAAGGTAATGTTAAGCGCTATGGTTCGAGAAGAAGACCTTGGCAAAATTATAAAAGGCTTACTCGTTGAGATGGATATATCGTCGGCGGGAAACGGAATATCGGTAGTTATACCCGTTGATAGTATCGGCGGAAAGTCGTCACTTAAAAACCTAGCAGGCGAAAAACCCTTACAAAAAAAGGAGAGCGAAAATATGAATAGTGTAGATAGCAAAATCGTTTTAATAATTACGATAGTAGATAAAGGAAACACCGATGCCGTTATGGACTCGGCGCGTAGCGTTGGCGCTAACGGTGGCACGGTAGTTCGCGCAAAAGGAACGGGGGCGGAACTTGCTAAATTTTTCGGCGTATCTATAAGCGAAGAAAAAGAAATGGTTTATATCGTAGCCCGTCGCGACAATCGTGACGCTATTATGAAATCAATTATGGAAAACGCAGGCGTAAACACGCCCGCGCACGGCATAGTTTTCTCGCTACCGGTTGATAGTGTTGTCGGCTTAAAAGCCTTTGAAAATTTAGACTAATAAAAAAAACGGAGTGCAACCACTCCGTTTTAATATAATTAAAAAAGTGGGCGACGCCCACTTTTTTTTGTTATTTGTTTTTAATATATTCGTCAGTTGCTTTGGCTGCGATTTTACCTGCGCCCATAGCCGATATTACCGTAGATGCGCCGGTAACCGCGTCACCACCGGCGTAAACCCCGTCAAGCGAAGTCTTACCGTCGTCATTAACGATAATACCGCCCCAACGGTTAACATCTAAGCCTTTGGTGGTTTGTTTGATAAGCGGGTTAGGCGACGTACCTATCGCCATAATAACCGTGTCAGCAGGGATTTCAAACTCGCTACCTTTAACGGCAACAGGTCTTCTTCTACCGTTTTCGTCAGGGTCAGAAAGTTCCATTTTAATACACTTAACGCCCGTTACCGTGCCGTTTTTCATATCGCGCGGGTCACTTTCGTTTTTGTAGCCCAAAATTTCAACGGGGTTAGTTAAAAGATTAAATTCAATGCCTTCTTCAATGGCGTTTTCAACTTCTTCTTTTCTTGCGGGAAGTTCAGTCATAGAACGGCGGTATACTATCGTAACCTTGTCCGCCCCAAGTCTAAGTGCGGTACGAGCCGCGTCCATCGCTACGTTACCACCGCCAACGACGATAACGTTACCGCCTTTCATAATCGGGGTAGCGGAATCTTCTTTATACGCCTTCATAAGGTTAGAACGCGTTAAAAATTCATTAGCCGAGTAAACGCCTTTAAGCGCTTCGCCTGGGATATTCATAAAGTTGGGAAGACCTGCGCCAGAGCCAACGAAAACCGCCTCGTAACCGTCTTCAAAAAGTTCGTCAATATTTATCGTTCTACCGATAACTACGTTTCTTTCAAACTTAACGCCAAGCGCTTTGAGTTTGTCAACCTCGTCTTTAACTATCTTTTTAGGAAGCCTAAATTCGGGGATACCGTAAGTTAATACGCCACCTTCGGTGTGGAAGGCTTCAAACACGGTAACTTCGTAACCCTTTTTAATAAGGTCGCCAGCGTAGGTTAAACCCGAAGGACCTGAACCCACAACCGCTACCTTGTGGCCGTTAAGGGGTTCTTTTTCGGTATTTTCGCCCTTAGCGTGGTCGGCAACGTATCTTTCAAGCCTACCGATAGCAACCGGCTCGCCTTTGATACCGCGCAAGCACTTTGCCTCGCATTGAGTTTCTTGTGGGCAAACTCTACCGCAAATTGCAGGGAGCGACGAAGTTTTAGATATAATAGCGTAAGCGCCTTCAATATCGTTAACTTTTACCTTTGATATAAATTCTGGGATATTTACGTTAACCGGGCAACCCGAAACGCAGGTTGCGTTTTTACAGTTAAAGCAACGGTTAGCCTCGTCAATCGCTTGTTCTTCGGTGTAGCCGAGAGCAACTTCGCTAAAATTTTTACCGCGCAGTATAGGGTCTTGCATAGGCATAGGATTTTTGTCGTTTCTCATATTGAACTTAGCCATTTTACTTTACCCCCTTGAATAAATTGCACGCCTCTTCGTAAGCGTGGCGCTCGAATTCTTTGTACATAACGCCACGTGACATAGCCTCGTCAAAATCGATTTCGTAACCGTTGAAATCGGGCCCGTCAACGCAGGCGAACTTGGTAACGCGTTCCCCGTCTTTTATAAGGGTTAAACGGCAACCACCGCACATACCCGTACCGTCAATCATAACGGGGTTCATAGAAACTTCGCACGGAATACCCGTAGGTCTAACCGCGTTTACTACGAACTTCATCATAATAAGCGGGCCTATAGTGATAACTTTATCAAACTTTTCACCATTTGCAAACATTTCGTTAATGGGCGCGCAAACGTTGCCTTTAACGCCGTAACTACCGTCGTCAGTCATAACGTAAAGATTTTTAGAGCAAGCCTTAAACTCGTCTTCCAAAATCAAAAGGTCTTTACTTCTAAAACCGATAACCGAAGTAACTTCCGCGCCGAGTTTGTTAAGTTCTTGCGCGATAGGAAGGGCTATTGCACAGCCAACGCCACCGCCTACGATTAAAACTTTTTTAAGACCTTCAAGTTCCGACGGTTTGCCAAGCGGACCAACGAAGTCGGGTATAAAATCGCCTTCGTTTTTAAGCGATAACTTGTAAGTAGACGCGCCTACCGTTTGGAATATGATTTTTACCGTGCCTTCTAACCTATTATAACCTGCAACGGTTAAAGGAATTCTCTCCCCGTCTTCATCAACTCTTAAAATAATGAATTGACCAGGCTGGGCTTTTTTTGCTACCAATGGTGCTTTGATATCCATCATAGTAACCGTTGGGTTGAGTACTTTTTTATTGACTATTTGGTACATTTTTATTACCTTGCCTTTATTTAATACTCATATATTTTAGCATATTATATTTAATATTACAATAAATTTGAAATAATATAATTAAAAATATTAAAGTGATAATTAGGTGAGAATTTGTGGTAAGCCGTTATTAAACTTGACAACTGCACAATAATTATGTAAAATACTACCATACGATTTTATCGGAGGGCTTATGAAGTTAGCAATTACGGCGGATAGCGTTATCGACGTAACTCCCGCCATTTTAGAAAAATACGATATTAAAATTGTTCCGCTTGGAATTCTTCTTGGAGACGAAGATTATCTTGACGACGGGTCTGTTACCCCCGAAAAGATTTTCAGTTTCGTTAGAGAAACCAAGGTTCTTCCTAAAACGAGCGCAGCAAATTGCGAAACTTATAAAACCTACTTCCAAAAGGTTTTAGATGACGGGTATGATGCGGTTGTTCACTTTAACATTTCAAAGTTTATGAGCGCGTCGCATCAAAACGCGGTAACCGCTAGCGAGAGTTTTGGTGGAAAAGTTAGGGTTATAGATAGCGCGTCGCTTTCAACGGGCGTTGCTTTGCAAGCGATATATGCTAGGGAAATTTCGTTTGAAGAAACCGATTTAGACGTTATCGTTGAAAAGATTAAAAAGCGTACCCCTTTCGTTCAAGCGAGTTTCATAGTTGAAAAACTTGACTATCTTCACAAGGGTGGAAGATGTTCGTCAACTGCGTTTTTAGTTGGTAAAGCGGTTGGTATTCGCCCACAAATAATAGTTAAAGACGGGAAGATGGTAAGCGGTAAAAAGTATATCGGTAGAAACATGCCCGCGCTTATCAAAAAATATTGTAAAGACACTCTTTTAGAGTTCAACACGCCCGACAAAAAGCGTTGCTTTATAACTTATAGTTCGGCATCGCAAGAGATGATAGATGCGGCTCGTGAAATCGTTTCAACCGTTGGCTTTGAAGAAGTTTTAGAAACCAAGGCAGGCGCAACTATTTGCTCACACTGTGGCGAACACACGCTTGGTATTTTGTATATTAACGACGGAGAGTGATATAAAGGCAAGTTCAACTTGCCTTTTACTAATTTTATGGAAACAATTACCGTAAAAAATGAATATTTTAACCCGAAAGACACGCTTTCATGCGGTCAAGTTTTTAGGTTCAAAGATTATAAAAAGGGCTATTTACTCATTTCTGGCGATAAAATTTGCTATATATATAGCGAGGGCGAAAACACCTATATAGAAACCGAGTATAAAGATTATTTTTATAACTATTTCGACCTATCCCGCGATTATAGTAAAATTTACGATAAAGCAGTAAGTTACGATATTGAAATTTTGAAACTTTCAGCCGAACTTGGAAAGGGTATAAGAATATTAAAGCAAGACTCGTTTGAAATGCTTTTTACCTTTATAATTTCGCAAAACAACAACATAAGTAGAATTACTTCAACCGTTGAAAAACTATGCGAAAAAGTAGGCAAAATCTGTTTTTCGCCGTTTGGTAATTACTATGCGTTTCCAACGCTTGACGAGTTGTCTTTTCTAACGGAAGAAGACTATAAAGCCCTAGGCTTTGGCTATCGCGGTAAGTATTTTATTTCGCTTATAAAGGAGATAAACGGTGGGCTTTCGATAGAAAACCTAAAACTTTTGCCTACTGATAAGTTGTATCAAGCGCTAACTAGCCTTTTAGGGGTTGGAGATAAAGTGGCAAATTGCGTTATGCTGTTCGGCTTTAATAAAACGGAAACTTTCCCCGTGGATACTTGGATAGAAAAAGTGTATTATATTGATTTTAACGGAAAGTTAAAAGACAGAAAGAAGATATCTAAGTGGTTTATTTTGGAATTTAAGGAATATTCTGGCTATATTCAGCAGTATTTATTTCATTACAAGCGGAATTTAGAAGTTAACCATGAAAAATGAGATTTTATCGTTAATTGCAAGTTTTATAGCAATGGCTTTCGTAATTTGTTCGTATTTTGCTAAAAAAAAGAACTTTTTACTCTTTCAAGCCCTTTGCATAACCTTTTTAATAATTTCATACTTTTTCGACCTTAAATTTTTTGCAATGGCAGGGCTTATTATAGGTTTAGTTCGTTCGCTTACCTTTTACTGCTACGAAAAAAACGATAAGGAAGCGCCTATTTTTTTAGCGGTTATATTTTGTATTTTAACGCTAGCGTCGTACTTTATTATAAATTTATGGATACTTGGCGACGCTAAGCCCGTAGATATTCTGTACCTAGTAGGGCTACTTTGCTATATATTTATATTCCGCGTGCGCGATATTAAAAAGGTTAGGTTTTTAATGCTTATACCCACCGTGTTATCGTTGCTATACAACGTTTTATCAACCGCGCCTATATTTGCAACACTTTGCTATACGTTTGAACTTTCTGCAAACGTTGTATCTATAATTAAATATCACGTAATAAAAGTAAAACAGTAAAAAAACCGTGGGAAAACCCACGGTTTTTTAATATCTAACGCCGAGTATTTTTATAGGGCGGATATGCTCGTAGTAATATTCGGTTAACGGGGCGTTTAGCCTATCGTAACTGTGCGAGCATACTAGCGGAATATTACCGTTAAAACCGCTTACGAATAAACAGTGATAAAAGCCGTAACTATTACCAAGTTGAATAAAATCGCCAACTTCAAGGTCGCCAAGGTTACTAGTTTTACCATACGGCCCAACACCTTGATTATTAGTTAAAAAATTATAAAACTCGTTAACGCCCGACCAAGCCGGTGCGCGACTATTTAGAGAATTATAATACCAGCCTAAAATAGGGGTGTAGTTCATAACGTTAGCGCCTTGAAATAGGCATTGAGAACAAAAGTTGGTGCAGTCGCCACCAAGGCTTGAAAAGTCGTAAAAACTAGGGTTTCTTGAAAGTGCCCAACGCTTAGCATAACTTAGGGCTTTATCTCTATCATACATAATATATAATATGAAAATAAGCGGTCGTTTGACCGCTTATTTTACTATATCTATTAAATTTTTGATATCGTAAATTTCGTAAGTTGGGATAATACTTGATAGGTTTGTTTCGCGCTTTCTGTTAACGTAGCAGGTATCTAAACCAGCGTTTATACCACCTTGTATATCGCTAGACAAACTATCGCCAACAACCAAAGTTTTACTATCGAATTTTATCTTAAATAATTCTTCCGCTTTATCAAAAAACGCCTTGTCGGGCTTTTTAGCGCCAACGCTTTCGGATATGCAAATTCCCGATATATAAGACATAAAAGGTTGACCTATAAGGCGGTTTTTTTGAACTTTTATAGCCCCGTTCGTGATGAAATAGCACTTAGCGCCAAGGCTATAAACTTGCTTGATTGTGTTAGACGCACCGTCTATTAACTTTCTGCCCTTAGATAAATTTATAAGGTAACTATCGTTAAAATCAATAGGGGATACGCCCTTTATATTATAAAGAGAAAACAGTTTTTCAAACCTAACTTTAATAAGCGTAGGGCGGTCGACTAAACCCTTTTCAAGCATCTTCCAAAGATTGTCGTTAATCTCGTGAAAGGAGTGTAAATATTTTTCTTCAAACGGCAAGCCGAACTCTTCAAAAGTTAAGCGTATGCCGTTGCTTTCGGCATCGTCAAAGTCAATAACCGTATTATCAAGGTCAAATAAGATTTTATCGTACTTCATACCATTATTATATCAATCAAATATAATTTTGGCAAGTAACGGTAAAATCGCATTTTAATTTAGATAAGAAATTTTTCTCTTCGCTTGAAAATCTGTCGTTATGAAACCTATAAAGCATATTTTTACTTTCAAAGATATCACAACCTGCGTTCACGGTTTTTTCAAACAAAGTGTTCAAGGTAGAAACGGCGTAAGAAGACGCTTTTTTCAGCATATTTTCGCTAAGCCTACCTATCGTTGCAATTTGTTTCATTGACTGCGGAAAGTCAGTATCGCTAATTTGTATCCAAAGTTTCATATTCCCTTTAAGGGTTGGAATATCGTTATCGTATTCTAGTTTAATAGACGAATTTACTCTTCTTATCCCTATAAGCGCTTTACCGCGGTTACCGTCTTCATCGGTAACTTCAAGATTGAAAAACGCCTCGTTAACGCTTTTTTCAAACAGCGAGTAAAACAAGCACTCGTCACCCGAAATTTCACCCGTTTTATAGCCTTTTGAAAATAAAAGGCAGGTATCCGCGTCGTAAACTACGGGGGTGTTTTTCTCGCCTTCGCTACTTGCACCGCTGTTAGACGTGAGTGACGACGCTTGCGACGTATTATTCCCCTTATCTTTGGTGTCAATCATTTTAATCATAGGCATAAACCCCGACTTGCAAGGCGAGTAGTAAAATTTTGCAAAGTCTTTAATTGACGTCGTTAGTATTTTACTAGCGTTGTTGTGGTCGCGAACGAAAATTTTAGTCAGCGCGAAACTTGAAATGTTATCTAACGGCGAAATAGAAAGTAGAACTTCTTTCGCGGTGTTTTCACTAGCGCAAAGTATTGCGCTATCTTCAACTTTATAAGAGCGAACGAAAAAGTCAACCACCCCCATAACGTTTTCTTCAAACACGTTGTTCCCAAGTATTATAAGGTTGCAAAAACTCAGTTTTGGATACCAACCCGTTCGGCTACCTATATCGCTTATAGCGTCGTATAGCGTTTCGCCCGTTGCGTATATTACAGACTCGTTTGACTTAGTTGACTGATTAGTCGCCTCAGGTACGGCAATTTGGGCGGTAACTTCGTAGCCCTTTTCGTTTTTATCTATGCCTATCGCTACGATGAGAGCGGTTTTTTCAACGTCTATAAGCAAAAAGTCAAGCGTTAAAAAGTTTATAAAAATTATAAAAAATATTATCATAAAAAACTTAGCGCGCCTATACATCGTAAACCTCCTTTATTCTGTGCTTTCTCTTGCTAACAATAACGCCGAAAAAGAGTATTAGCGGTAGCAAATAGCAAGCAACAAGCATAAACGGCAATATATAGGTTTGAACGAATTTTATATTTTGAAATATTTCGTTTTGGAAAAAGAATACTAGCGCTAGTTCACAAAGCGTTACTATAAGCGGAACTATATAGTTGTTTTTAAGGTTTATTACCTTGTTTATGCAAACGGTGGCAAGAAGCATAGGTAGCGTCATAGAATATACGCTAACTAGCGAAAACATAAGCGAGCCAAAATAATCAAGTCTACCTATATTTGATAGCGTTATCGAGTATTTGCTCATTTTAATAGGCGCGTAGTACTGCCTTTCCGCAATGCCTTGAAACACCGCGTAAAAAACCATAACTAAAACGATAGTTGCTACCGCGCCGACTACGTAGCCTATTATCGCCTTTTTATATAGCCCCTTTTTATCTATTAAAAATTCGGCTAGAAAAAGAATTGCCAAAGGGTCGCCAAACCAAATAAACGAATTAACCGTTCCTAAAAGAACTTTCTTTACGGGTTGAATGATAGGCAGTAGCGAAGCGTATTCGCCCGCTGGAATAGAAAGAGATAAAGTTATTAGTAGCCCAACCGCCCAAAGAAGGCTTATAAGTTCAACGCTACGCGAAAACGCGTTAACACCTTTTAATATTATATAAAAGCCAACGACAAAGTACGGCATAAAAATCAAAAGAGTGGGTTGGCTTTCGTAAAAGGTTAAACTTATGGTATTTTTTTGTTCTAGTATAGGAATAAACGCCTTAATTAAAAAGTAAACGGCGTAGATAATAAACACGATTTTAGTAAACGTTTTGCCAAACAGTTTAACGCTAGTTTCGTAAACGCTAGAATTCGGTTGATTTTTTACGATATATAAGCATATAAGCAAAAGCAAAAAATCAATAGCAAAACTAACGATTAGCGCGAGATACCCCGCCTCGTGAGAAAACGCCGAAACGTGAGCCGGTAAAACGTAGAATTTAACTACTGAAAACAAAACTGCTATTATAAAGGAAAGTTGCCGTGATGAAATTTTACTCATAGTTCCCCCTTTCTAATTTTGTTTTTGGGCTGTAAAAACGACGGGCGTTTTTTCTGTTCAGCAAAGAAGTTCATAATAAACCCGTCTTGCATATCGCCAAAGTTTATCGGCGCGTAAGGTGATAGATACGGAGTTCCAAACGAATTGAAATCGCATAAATAAGTTATAAGCCCCGCACCCAAAAGAACTATTCCGTAACCGCCCATAAAACCTGCTATCGTTAAAAACATAAGCCGAAGTACCGATAGCGTTTCGTTAAGGTCGGGCGCAACGTAAAAGCAAATTCCCGATAGCGCAATTATCATAATGGTCGGCGTTGAAACCATACCCGCGTTAACCGCCGTTTCGCCAAGAACTAGCGCGCCTACTACGCTCATTGCAATACCCACGTATCTAGGCATTCTAATACTAGCCTCGTTTAGTATTTCAAATATAAGTAGCGTTACGAACATTTCAACGCTAGGGGATAAGGGAATACCTTTTATGCTACCTACGATAGTTAGCAAAAAAGCAAGCGGAATAAACTGCAAGTGAAACAGTTGCGCCGCCACGAAAAAGGCGGGTAATAATATGGATAAAACGACCGCCGATATTCTTAAAATTCTAGCGAAATTCGCCTTATAGGTGTTTGTGTAGTAATCTTCGCTTGATTGAAAGTCCTCTAAAAATATAAACGGAGCGGTGAGTGCAATAGGCGACCCGTCAACTATAATTCCCACCCTTCCTTCTAAGAGTTTAGCCGAAAAAATATCGGGTTTTTCGGTACTTCCTACTTGCTTAAACATTGAAGTTTTTCTGTCGGAAATGCACTTTATGATATATGAACTATCAATAATTCCGTCAACGCAAATTTTATTGATTTTATCTCGCAAAGTCTTTACGAGTTTTGGGTTTGCGATAGAAGATATATACACCAAGCCCACCGTGGTTTTAGACTGTTTGCCAACAGTTAGTTTTTCGTATTTTAAGTCGGGCGTTTTTAAGCGTTGGCGAATTAAACTCATATTAGTTTGCGAGTTTTCTACAAAGCCTTCTCTCGGCCCTTTCAATATCGATGCGGTAGGCGGTTCGGTTACCGCTCTTGCAGACGGTTTTTTGGTAGAAACGGAAACGGCTTTATCAAATCCGTTTATTAAAATAACCGCGTCACCTGCGATAATTTTATCTATGCAGTCGGCAAAGGTATTTAGCGTGTCCGTTTCGGGTAGAGTTACTGATTTCATAACGTCGTTTATCGATGAAAAACTAGCCGTTTTTTGAAGTGGTTCTATAACTTGTTTTCCAAGCATAGTTTTGTCGGATAAACTCTCGGCGTAAATCGCCGTGAAATAGGTTTTTTCGGCGTTGAAATCAAAGTAGATTATATCGTCGCTATTAAGCCTTTTTTTAATTTCGCTTACGCATTTTTCTCTATCTTTATAAAGTTTCATAAAGTTATTATCAATATTAGGCGAAAAATTATGCAATAAAAAAGCGAGGGGATATGCCCCTCGCCCCGTTTCTTAAAAACTTACTTTTTTTGAGATAACGTTTTAGTTATAAGTTTTGCAACCGCGGTTAAAACGTCGCCTGAAACGTCGGTGTTTTCTTTAAGAATTTCTTCTATTTTTACGCACATTTCCTCTTCGGGAATTTGAGTTTTGAAAAGGTTTGAAATAATTTTGGCAACACCGCTTATAGAACCCGACGATAAAATTCCTTTCAAAACGTCGGATATAGCGACGGTAACGTTGCCTTTTGATTTAAGAATATGCTTATAAAACGCGTAAATAAGCGTTGCGATACCGCCCGAGTGAATCCCCCGACTAAATATTTCAAATACGCTTAAATTTTGCGAAAGTAAAAAAGAGTAAATAGCGTAGAAAACTATGCCGAACAAGAACGGCAAGTACCCCTTAAAGTTACTTAACTTTTGTGGTAAAAACTTTTTAACTAGGTTGGTAATTATGGTTATTATCGCGCTGAGAATAACCACGTCAAGACTGTAATTTTGTAGAAACGTTACGACTATTTGGATATCGTTCACAGGTATTTACCTTAAAAGAATCGGTCGAACGCGCTAAGTCGCCGCCACTAAGCGCTAACATTTTGCGGTATTTATTCGCTTTTATAATAATAGTTTTCACTTCCGTTTTCTTCCCCCGTTTAGTATTCCAGACGCAAGGTTATTATAAGCCTAAAATCTACTTTTTCAAGTCCATTATGACGCCTTTTTGAAAATTCTTACGGCTAGAACGGTCATATCGTCTTTGGGAGAGCCGTCGTCTAAAAGCAAGGCTTTTTTCAAAACGTCGTCTGCAAGGCGTTGGGGGTTGAGAGTTTTTAAGGTTTTAAGGTAGGATATAAGGTCGGTTGAAGAACCGAAAGCGTCGGATATGCCGTCGGTTACCATTAAAACGGTCGAACCTTCGTCAACGGATATCGTTACGCCTGTGGGCTTTAAGTCGTCTAATATTCCCAAGGGGAGAGAGTTGCCTTCTATTATTTGAATACTTTCTTTGGTGATAAGGTAACTAGCAGGCGAGCCTATTTTAATAAAATCGCCTTGGTTTTTGAAAAGGTTTACCGTCAAAACGTCGATGGCGGAAAAGTTATCGTCGGTATTGAGCGCTAAAACCTTGTTAACCATACCTAGTATAACTTTGCTTTCAAGCCCCGCTTTGTAAAAGGATTCTATAAGCGATATCGCCGTTGACGACGTTTGGTTTGCATAACTTCCGCTACCCATACCGTCGCTTAGCGCGATTAAAAAACACCCGTCGTCTATTTTTGTTAAAGCGTGAGTATCCCCGCTTGATATAGAACCGTTTTTCTTGGCGGTGGATAGCCCGAAAGCCGCATCGTATAAAGGGGCGGGGCGGAGCGTTACCGCGCACGTGTTTATTGAAATTGCCGTTTTTGAAACAACGTTCATTTTGCAATCAAGCGCTTCGGAAACTGCACTTGATAGTTTGGTTACGTCGAGTTCGTCATAAGATAATATTAGGCTAATTTCAACTAAATCGTCATAGCCTAGCGCCATAATTTCAATAAAGGTAATTCCCTTTTTATGTAGGTGCGCGCCAACTTTTTTTTCCGTTTCGCCAAGATACGATAGGCTTTTAGAAAAGTCAAGCGCCATATTTTTAAGTACGCCCGAAACCCCGTCAGACTGCATAGTTATTAGTTCTTTACCGCTAGATAAATCGTTTATTTCCTTTACCTTTTCACGATACTTTCCTATAAGCGAGTTTATCTCGAATATTATAGAGTTTAGATACCCGCAGTTTTCGGCAAACTTTTTAGTAAGGTCAATTAGCGATATTCGGTTTTTAGCAACGCCAACCGATATTATTTTAATTAGTTCGTCGCGCTCGGGCATGCCTTTTTGATTGCACCTTGTAAAAGACGGGCAACTTTCGCAAACTGATAGCATAACTTCGTCAGCCATGCGCCCGAACAAATCGTCGCCACTAGACGCGGTGTTTTTAAGTTTTTCAAAGCCTTGTTTCATCTCGCTAAAAACGCCTGCCACGTCGTAAAGTTTTCCAGAAACGCTAACCCGCATGCGGTTGATTGCGTACTTAGATAACAGTTTTTCAGTTAGCCTATCCGCTTTATTTTTAAGGTTATCAAATAAAGAAGACGGCAAGAATAAAAACAAGCATACCGGGATAACTGAATACAAAACGTCTAGATAATAAAACGCGCCGTACAGTTTAAGTAGTGCTAAAAAAACAACGTCAACCGCCAAGGTTGAAAGCGCGCACAAAAACTTAGATTTTTTATAAAAAACTACCGATAAGGCGATTATTAGCGAAAAACACGCAATATAGTCTAGATTGAGCGAGAGTATAGACGGCGGGAGCGCAAGCACCACCGACACTATTGCCGTTTTGCCACCGCCAAAGATATAAAGCGACGATAGCATTATAAAAATTGCCACCGAACGGTATAAATAGTAGCCGAATAAATTTATAAACCCTGCGCCTATTAAAAAGGTAAAAATTGCAAGGCACACGAGTTCGTCTACCCCGCATTTATACTTAAACCGCTTTATGTAAACAACGCGAGAAGAAGATATAAATATAAGCGATAAAACTATCGAAATTGCGCCTTGAATTAGGATAAAAGTTTTATCTTCAAAGTTTCCTAAAAATATAAACGGCAGTATAGATAGCAGGGATAGTGGTAGTATTTTAGCGCCTATTTTTACCTTTTTTTTCTTCAATATCGAAAATACCGAGCAAACGATAAGCGCCGAAATTATTCCGCAAACGGCTTTGTTTAGATTAAAGTTTAGTAGTAGCCCTAAAACGAAGGATAAAAAAGCCGAAAAAGAGTTAGTTCCTAGATACAGTAGCGCGTTAAGTAGCGATACGCTTAAAAACGACGACGCTGTTCCGCTCGAATTAAGTAGCGTGAAAAACACCGCCGATATTGCCGTTGATATTACGCCTACGTAAGTTAATTTATTTTTTTTCATAATAAAAACCACCTTGAATACGTTTTACCATATACTAGGTGGTGTTATTTACACAAAATAGTCGTATTTTATACTAAAATGTTACAAAACTTCAATAAGCGTTGTGCCAACGTTTCTAATCGACGCTTCAAACACGTTGTTATTGCCAAAAAGGTTTTTCATAAACCCTACGTAGTTTTTAACTTCCGCGTCGCTAACGAAAGCGAGTATTGAACCAGCAAAGCCACCGCCGTGAACTCGAACGGCTCCGTCTTTTATTATCTCGCGAGAGATTTCAATGCCGAGTACTAGCGGTTGCTTAACGTCGCCGGGAACGTAGCAGTTTTGAAGTAGCGTAAGGCTTGAAAGCCCCGATTCGTTTACCGCTTTAATAAAGGTGGCGGTATCGCCTACTTCCAAGGCTTTTTCGGCAATAGTTACCCTTTCGTTTTCCTTGTAAAAATGCATCGCTCTCATAACGGCGCGCCCTGAATATCTCCGTTTAAGGGTGGGCAGTGATTTAATGAAATCACTCTTAGGAACGTCACGCAGTACTTTTTTGCCAAAATACCCAGCAATTTCTTCCATATCTTTGCGAATTTGCGCGTAGTGTGAAGTGAGTTGCGAGTGGCTACCGCCGGTGTTCGTTATAACCAAAGTATAGCCCTTTGGCGGAGTAAGATTTTTAACGGTGGGCTTAGTTGGATTATTAAAGTCAAGTTTTATAAGCGAACCGATAGAAATACCGCTTTGGTCTAAAATTCCGCAAGGCTTTCCAAAATAAACGTTTTCAGCGTACTGCGAAATTACCGCTTTATCAACGCTACTGAGTTTTCCGCCAAGATACAAAACGTTAAAGATTTCGCAGGTTAAAACTTCAAACGCGGCGGAAGTAGAAACCCCCGCCCCCTTAAAGATATTGCTAGTCGTGTAGGCGGTAAAACCCTTAATTTCAAAGCCTCTATCTTTTATGGCGCGGGCAACGCCACGAACAAGCGCGTTAGAACTGCCTATTTCCGAGCGTTTGGGAAGTACGTCGCTAATATCAACTTCAACGGGCGGATAGTTATAGGAACAAATTTTAACTATCGTATCGTCGCGCTTTTTGGCGCAGGCTATAACGTCACACGTGATAGACGCTACCATCACGAGCCCGTGATTATGGTCGGTGTGGTTACCTAAAATTTCGGCTCTACCGGGCGACGAGAACACGTGCGTTGGCCTATAACCTTCGCTTGTAAAAAACACGTCTTTAAGCCTTTCGATGCGTTCGATTTTTGATTGAATATCGGCATTTTCACCGTATAAAAGTTTTAAGTCCATAACAAACTCCTACAAATTAGGTTTATTTTATCATTAAATTTGTCTAATGTAAACCCATTTTAGTTTATTTAAGTTGCAAAATAACGGCAAATAATGTATACTTTAATAAAAACGAGGTAGGCGCGGTATGAAAATTATAGCAGGGCTAGGTAACCCTGATAGAAAATACGCAAAAAACGTTCACAACTTAGGATTTATGGTGATTGACGAAGTTGCAAATAAACTCGGCGCGACTATCGACAAAAAAGGTCATAAAGCCTTATATACTGCGATAAACGTAGGCGGGGAAAAGGTTATACTTATAAAACCGCAAACGTATATGAATTTAAGTGGTGAAAGCGTTAAAAGTGCGGTTGATTTTTATAAAGTTCCAACTGAAAATTTACTAGTCGTGTACGACGATATCGATATCGAAAAAGGTAGCGTAAGAATTCGCCAAAAAGGCTCGGCAGGCACTCATAACGGTATGAAAAACATAGTACTTCACTTGGGTAGCGGTGATTTTCCTAGAATTAGGGTAGGCTGTAAGCCTAACGGGTTTAGGGGAGATTTGGTCGACTACGTTTTATCGGATATCAACCTAAGCGAGTTAGGTGACGTTATAGACAGGGCGTCAAACGCGGTAATTTCTTTTATAAAAGGCGAGAAGATTGACGTTGTTATGAACAAATTTAACGGTTGATTATGCTTAAAAAACTATTGCGCCAAGATAGATTTGGCAAAGACTACAATCAAATAATAAACGACGTCTGCGGTGGTATTCCCACCGCAGTTTTCGGCGTTTCGTTTGCCGAAAAGTGTAGGCTTGTTGGAAGTTTCGACACCCCCGTTTTATATATAGTTAGAGATATTATAACCGCTAAAAAAGCGGTGGAAGAAATAAGGCAAATATCGGGCGAAAAAGTGGTGCTACTAAACCCCAAAGACGACGCGCTTTTATACAAATCAACATTTGATAAAGAAAATTTATACAAGCGCTTAACCGCGCTTTACGAGATAGAAAAGGGCGCTAAAATAACCGTTACCACGTTTGAAGCGCTTATGCAACTTTTCCCTAAAAAAATTCCTCGTTTCACTTTTGAAAAAGATAACGATTACGACCTTTTATCGATACCCGAAACGCTAGTAAAACTAGGCTATACTAGGTGCGAAGAGTGTGAAAGCGCAGGCACTTTTTCTTTGCGTGGCGATACGCTTACCGTCTACCCGATTAACGAAATATCGCCTTATAGGCTTGATTTTTTCGGGGATACACTTGAAAGAATTAAAGCAAGGGGTGAAGAAAAATCTTGCGTTACCGCGCTTGGCGTTACCGACTGTTTTATCGACGTTAGCGAAGTAGACGGTATAAAATTAAAACTTAAAACCGCTTGCAAAAAATACGGTAATTTACTAGTTGGCGAAAAGGCAAAATCGCTATACGATAAAATCGTTTCTAAACTAGAAACCGATTTATTCGACCCGTCGCTACAATATATCTTTCCGCTGGTAAATAACTCAACTAGCAATTTCACGCCCTACTTTTCTAAAAATACGGTAGTCGTTTACGACGAGGGCAAAATCACGGGCGAAAACTTATATTTTCACTATAAAGAACACCTTGAAAGGGTGGACTCGATACTGAGAACGGGCGAGGGGCTTGACTTTATAAGTAGCGCCGTATCGCCTGACGATTACGTCAAGGAACTATTATCTTCATATAACTCGCTTGCCGTTCAAACTCTCACGGCGAAAGTTCCCTTTTTTAACCCGCTTAAAACATACAATTTACGCAGTACGCCTATATCGAGATACTTTCTAAAATCTGACGATTTGGTGGCTGACGTTAGGGGTTGGTCAGTCGTAGGGTTTACCGTTATTTTGTGCTGTGGCGACTATATGAACGCCGAAAAGATTTACTACAAACTTTTAGAGAATAAAATCCCCGTAAAGTTTAGCGATGAATTTGACGAAAAAACTAGCGGAATAGTAGTTTCAACTATAACGCTAGATTGTGGGTTTATTCATCAAGACGGTAACCTTGCAGTTATCGGTACGGGTGATTTATTTGCCAAAAAATCACAGGGAAAACCCGTTAAAAGAAAGCGTGGCGACCTATTTACCGCGCCGGAAGTGGGCGGTTTTGCCGTTCACGAGAGATTTGGCGTCGGGCTTGTAAAAGGTGTTAAGCGCATAAACACCGTTGAAGGTGGCAAAGACTACGTTGAACTAGAATACGCAGGCGGTGATAGGTTATACGTTTCCACCGACCAAATGGACAGGCTTTCAAAGTACTTAGGCGGTAGCGAAACGCCCACCTTAAACAGGATAGGTAACGGCGAGTTTGAAAGGATAAAAGAAAGGGTAAAAGCGTCAATTTCCAAAATGACGGTAAACCTTAAAAAACTCTACGCCGAGCGCCAAGCAATGAAAGGCTATGCCTTTTCGCAAGACAACGCGCTAACCTACGAGTTCGACAATTCTTTCGGCTTTGAAGAAACCGAAGACCAAATTTCTTCAATGCAAGAGATAAAAGCCGATATGGAAAGCGGAAAAGTTATGGACAGACTGCTTTGCGGTGACGTTGGCTTTGGCAAAACCGAAGTTGCATTTCGCGCGTGCTTTAAGGCTATAATCGACGGAAAGCAAGTTGCTATGATAGCGCCCACCACGATACTTTCGCAACAACACTACCTAACGGCGGTTCAAAGGTTTAGCGGTTTTGGTGTGAGAATAGGCGTTCTCAACCGTTTCAAAACCCCAAAACAACAAAAAGAACTAATAAAAGCGATTGAAAACGGCGAAGTTGATTTTATTATCGGCACGCACAGGCTGTTTTCAAAGGATATAAAATTTTACGATTTAGGGCTTTTGATAGTTGACGAAGAACAGCGTTTCGGCGTTGAACACAAGGAAAAACTCAAACTCATAAAAGAAAACTTAGACACGCTAGTTCTATCCGCCACGCCTATACCGAGAACGCTTCATATGTCGCTATCCGGGATACGAGATATAAGCACGATAAACACTCCGCCCAAGCAGAGAATTCCCGTTCAAACGGTAGTTGCTGAACTTACTGATTCGCTTATAAAAGACGCACTTTCCCGCGAACTTTCAAGGGGTGGGCAGGCGTTTATTCTATACAACCGCGTTGAAGACATTTATCTTTTTGCCGACAAGGTTAGAAAAATCGTTCCCACGGCAAAAATAATAGTTGGGCACGGGCAAATGCCTGAAAAGGAACTCGAAAACAGCGTAATGGCATTTTACAACGGCGAGGCAGACGTGCTTATCGCAACCACCATTATCGAAAACGGAATAGACGTTCCGCGCGCCAACACCTTAATCGTTGAAAGTAGCGACCGCTTAGGGCTATCCACCCTTTACCAGTTAAAAGGCAGGGTCGGTCGCGGTAACTTAATGGCTTACGCCTACTTTACCTATACCGAAGGCAAGATTTTGACAGACGCGTCTTATAAACGTCTTTCCGCGCTGATGGAATATACCGAGATGGGTAGCGGTTATAAAATAGCAATGCGCGATTTAGAACTTCGCGGTGCGGGTAACGTTTTAGGCAAAGAACAGCACGGGCATTTAGACCGCGTCGGCTACGAACTTTACAGTAAACTTCTCAAAGAAGAACTAGGCGAAGTTACTAAAAACGCCGAACTCGAACTCGATATTAAAGCAGACGCGTATATCCCCGAAAGTTACGTTGAAAGTGAAAAAACGCGTATGGAAATTTACAAGCAAATTGCCGAAATTTCTTCTAATAACGACAAAGAGCGGATAGTAAATTACCTTACCGAAGAGTTTGGCAAAGTTCCACCTGCGGTGTTAACGCTTATAGATATAGCCGTGTTAAAGATAAAGGCGATAAGCGTAGACGCCATAAAATTAACGGTATCACTAGGCGTTGCAAAACTCACGCTTAAAAATCTTCAAAGCCTAAAAGACGGAAGAATAACTAATCGCCTAAAAGAGTTCAAAAACAAAGTTACGCTCACCTTTGACGAGCGCCCCGTACTAGTTTTCAACGTGGAAGGTGGCAAACCGCACGACGAAATTTTAGCGATGATAGAGTTTCTTTCGCTAGAAAATTAGCGTAAAAAGTGTAAATTTTTAGAAAACTACGAAAAAAGTATTGCAATAAAAAAGATTATTTTGTATAATAGTAACGCTATTATATTAAATATAAGGGGTTTTATGCCCTTTTTGTTAAAG
The DNA here is from genome assembly GCA_045646405.1 of Christensenellaceae bacterium. Classification (GTDB taxonomy): domain Bacteria; phylum Bacillota; class Clostridia; order Christensenellales; family Borkfalkiaceae; genus HGM11412. Next base: position 28,762 of record JAZRKO010000019.1, read on the forward strand.
ACGGAGATTTATATGAAAAAACTTTTTGCCAAAATAACTTCACTTGCCGTTGTAACGGTTATGTCTATTTTTATGCTTAGCGGTTGTCAACTCATAACCACCAACGCTGAAAGAGATATGGCTCAGGTTATAGCAACCGTAGCGGTTGACGACGCGCTTAAAGAAGACGTTTATAAGCGTGAACTCGTATCCGCGTACAACTCGTCGGGTTATTATTACGTTCAATACCAAGGCATGGGCGAGAAAGAAACTTACGAACTTTTACTTGAAAGTTTAATAAAAAACAAAATACTCGTTCAACAAGCAAGGCTTGCACTTACGGGCGCATCTTCCATTAACACGGTAGGGTATTTCGAGCAAGCATCAAGCGTAAGTTCGGCGGAAAGAACTTCTATTGAAAACATTTTAACGACTAACAACTATAAGGGTAACGCGCCCACTACCGTTAAGAAAACTGATAGTCTTGACAAGTTCTTAACCGAATACGAGTACTACGAAGTTAAACACTCGGTATTAACGTCTGTTCAACAATACGTCAACGGTTATAAAGACGAAGAGGAAGACGAGCACGAACACGACGCTTACGAAACTTTCCAAGGCACGGCAAGAACGACTTTAACCGTTCCAAGTGAAGAAACTTACAACGAGTGGGAAATGAGATACGACCCTGAGGCAAAACTCGTTGATAAAGAAAGTGAATTCTATAAGGCTTACGAAAAAACTAATAAAGACGCGGAACTCGGGCTTGACCTTTCAACCTACCAAACCAAGTACGATTTAGCGCTTGCAGTTTACAAAAAATATTGTGAAACCTTTACGATAGACGCTAGCGAGAGAACTGCCGTAAACAAACTTATTAAAGACCTTAAAAAATTAGGTTTTATCACTTCCGCTGAGGCTGCAAAGAAAGCGCCTTCGACGGGTGACGAATTTTTGGAACTCACCTATTTCAAAGACGTTTTAGAATCTAGTTATGAAGGTCAAGTGCTTGCTAAATACGAACTTGCACTCCAAAACGAAAACGAGAAAAAACTCGCCGATGACGACGCGCTTTTCCAAGCATACAAGAACATTTACGACACGCAAAAAGTTAAATATCAAAATAATTACACCGCTTATGAAGACGCGCTTTCAAAAGCGAGCGACACGAGTTTAGTAGTTTATAACCCTTCGGCAACCGAAGGCAAATACGGCTACGTTATAAACCTTTTAATAGGTTTTAGTGACGAGCAAACCGCGATATACGACAGTCTTACGGGTGACGGTTCAATTACCGCAACCCAAAGAGATAAAGCGCGTGAAAACCTTTTGAAAACTCTTACCGCAAAAGATTTAAGAGATACTTGGGTAGAGAAAAACTACGGCAAGTACGACGAAACTACGAAAACCTTCTCGTTTGACAAAAAGTACGTTAAAACCGAAGGTTACGATATCCTTACCAAATACCAAGGCGATATCTTAGGCGCGCAATCTTACACTTATCACGACAATTATAACGACGAGCAAACGGGTTATTCTTACAAGTCGGTAAAGGGTAAAGAGATTCCGTTTGACGAATTCTACTTGAAATTATCTACCATTATGGGATTTAGCGGAAAGTCAGGTAGAATTGCAGGATATACGAGCGAAGAAGTTATAGGCGATAGCGATTTGGCTAAATTCAAAGATTTAGTCTTTGCATACTCTACTGACGGTGGCTCGTTGCAAGACAACTACGGTTACGTATACTCTCCCAAAACGAGTAAAGACACCTACGTTCCAGAATTTGCAGCCGCTGCTGAAAATGTAGTTAACGCAGGCGTAGGCGCGTACGAAGTAGTTGCGACTAGATACGGTTACCACATAATTTTATGTACCAAGGTTATAAACCCCACTGCAACGAATATTGATATAACCACTTTCAAAGCCCAAGCGAACGACAGTTCGAATAAAGATACTATCCCGTATCTTTTCAAAGAATATCAAAAAGACGCGCTCGTAATTGACAACGTTTCTAAGATAACTGAAACCTTCTTCAAAAACAGTTTAGAAAGTGCGGTAAAATACTATACCGAAATTTATGAAGACTTAATTCCTAGCGAAGAATAAACAAAAAAACCTACGCCACTTGCGTAGGTTTTTTTATTTTGTAAATAATTATTTATATATTATATATAGATAAACGTGCTTTTGAATAAAAACCGTAAAAACACCGATATAACCGCATAAAATACAAAATTTATAAAATGTATATCGTGGTTAAGGTTTTTAGGCAACCACAATATATTGTGTTTTTTCTAAAAATAATTTCAAAATAGTTGCAAATGCAACAGTTTATTTACGGCAAGTGTGCTATACTATAAAAGCACCGATAAAAAAGGAAGAAAACAGTATGAAAATAATCAAAAGAAGTGGTAAAGAAGTAGAATTTAATTTAGACAAAATTTTGGGCGCTGTAATCAAGGCGAACAAAGAAGTTGTTGAAGACGATAGAATTAGTGACGAGCAAATTCGCGAACTTGCCGTTAAGGTTCAAGGGATATGCGCGTCGAGAACGCGTTCTTTAAGCGTAGAAGAAATTCAAGACCTTGTTGAAAACGAAATTATGCGTCTTGGGGCTTTTAACCTTGCAAGAACGTACATTACTTATCGTTATAAAAGGCAACTCGTAAGAAAGTCTAACACCACCGATGATAGAATTCTTTCTTTAATTGACTGCAACAACGAAGAAGTTAAGCAAGAAAACTCTAATAAAAACCCCACCGTTAACAGCGTTCAGCGTGACTATATGGCGGGCGAAGTATCAAAGGATATTACTAAGCGTATACTTCTTCCCCAACATATCGTATCCGCGCATGAAGACGGGTTAATTCACTTCCACGACGCCGATTATTACGCTCAACGCATGCATAACTGCGATTTAGTTAACCTTGAAGATATGTTGCAAAACGGCACGGTAATATCCGGTACTATGATAGAAAAACCGCACAGTTTTTCAACTGCTTGTAATATTGCTACGCAAATTATTGCGCAGGTAGCGTCGTCACAATACGGTGGTCAAAGCATTTCGCTCACTCACTTAGCGCCTTTCGTTCAAATTTCTCGTGAAAAAATTAGAAAAGAAGTTATTGACGAGTTTAGTGACGCGGGCGTTAAAATCACCGCGCAAGCACTTGATAAAATCGTTGAAAAGCGCGTGCGTGAAGAAGTAAGGCGTGGTATTCAAACTATTCAATACCAAGTAGTTACGCTTATGACTACCAACGGTCAAGCACCGTTCATCACGGTATTTATGTACCTTGGCGAAACCAAGAGCGAACGCGAAAAACAAGACCTTGCTATAATGATAGAAGAAACGCTCGTTCAAAGAATACGCGGGGTTAAAAACGAAAAGGGCGTGTACATTACCCCTGCTTTCCCCAAACTTATTTACGTTTTAGAAGAGCAAAATATCCACGAAGACAGCCCCTATTTCTACCTTACTAAACTCGCTGCGGAATGTACTGCTAAGCGTATGGTTCCCGACTATATCTCCGAAAAGATTATGCTTGAACTTAAAAAGGATAAAAATGGTGACGGGCATTGTTATACCTGTATGGGTTGCCGTTCCTTCTTAACCCCGTATCTTGACGAGGTTGGTAACCCCAAATACTACGGCAGATTTAACCAAGGCGTAGTAACGGTAAACCTCGTTGATATCGCGCTTTCCGCAAAAAGGGATATGAACCTTTTCTGGGAAGTATTTGATAAACGCATGGAACTTTGCCACGAAGCGTTACAATGTAGGCATGAAAGGTTATCGGGCACCGTGTCTGACGCCGCGCCCATTTTATGGCAACACGGCGCACTTGCAAGGCTTAAACCGGGCGAAACTATTGATAAACTTTTACACGGTGGTTATTCTACCATTTCGCTTGGCTACGCTGGGCTTTGGGAAACCGTTTACGCTATGACGGGTAAGAAACTCACCGAGCCCGAAGGCAAAGAATTCGGTCTTAAAATAATGCAAGCGCTTAACGATTACACCAAAAAATGGAAGAGAGCCGAACACGTTGACTATTCTATTTACGGCACTCCGCTTGAAAGCACTACCTATAAGTTTGCAAAAGCCCTTCAACAACGCTTTGGCATAATTGAAGGAGTAACTGACAAAAACTATATCACCAACAGTTATCATATTCACGTAACCGAGGAGATTGACGCGTTCACTAAACTCAAATTAGAAGCGGAATTCCAAGCCCTTTCACCAGGTGGCGCAATAAGTTACGTAGAAGTTCCCAACATGCAAAACAATATCCCCGCGGTACTTAAAGTTATGCAGTTTATCTACGATAACATTATGTACGCCGAACTCAACACCAAGAGTGACTACTGCCAAAACTGTGGCTTTAACGGCGAAATTCAAATCGTTAAGGATAAAGACGGTAAACTTGTTTGGGAATGCCCCAAGTGCGGTTGCCGTGACCAGTCAAAAATGAACGTTGCAAGAAGAACTTGCGGTTACATCGGCACTCAGTACTGGAATCAGGGTAGGACTCAGGAGATTAAAGAGCGCGTACTCCATTTATAAGCGTTATTTCGGGCATTATACTTCGTTTCTACTTAGCCGATAGACTTCGTTGACCAAAAAGGTCTAACTCAGCCTATCGTCAAAGTGAGCCTCGTCTAATACCCAAACTAACACTTATAAAAATTTTGTAATAGGCGTTAAAACGGCAATACAAATATAACTAAAACCAACGTATAAGGCGGTAAAGTATGAATTATGCTACAATAAAATACAACGATATCGCCAACGGTACGGGGGTTAGAACTTCGCTTTTTGTGTCTGGTTGCACGCATAGGTGCAAGGGCTGTTTCAACAGTGAGGCGTGGGATTTCAATTACGGCACGCCTTTTACTAAACAGGTGGAAGACGAGATTATAAATTCCCTAAAAGAAAGTTACGTTGACGGGTTGTCGCTTTTAGGTGGCGAGCCGTTTGAGCCGTCTAACCAACTAGCGTTATATCCATTTTTGCAAAGGGTAAAGCGTGAATTTCCAAACAAGGATATTTGGTGCTACACGGGTTATTTATTCGATAAAGAACTTCTATCTTCAAGCCGTGCCACAACGCCGATTACGAAAGATATGCTGTCACTTATTGACGTTTTGGTTGACGGTAAGTTTATAGAAGAGCAAAAAAACATTTCCCTTGCGTTTAAGGGTTCTGAAAATCAGCGTATTATTGACGTGAAAGCGTCGTTAAAAGAAAATAAGGTTGTTATACTAAAAGATTATGAATAGAATTACTATTGAGTTCAAAAAGTTAAACGAAAACGCAGTAACCCCAACTTTCGGCACGGAATTTTCCGCCGGTGCGGACTTATACAGCGTTGAAGAAGAAGTAGTTATAAACCCCGGCGAAACCAAGTTTATAGGTACGGGGCTTGCAACCGCGATACCCGTTGGCACGGTAGGTTTGATTTATGCGCGCAGTGGTCTTGCTTGTAAAAAGGGTTTAGCGCCTGCAAACAAAGTTGGCGTTATAGATAGCGATTATCGTGGCGAGATTAAAGTTGCCCTTCACAATCACGGCACTGAGCCTCAAACGGTATTAAAGGGCGAAAGGGTAGCGCAAATGGTAATTACGCCTTATTTTGCAGTAGACTACGTTGAGGTTGAAAGTTTATCTAATACCGTTCGCGGTGAAGGCGGTTTCGGTTCAACGGGTAGAAAATAATAAATATATATAAAAAGGCGTAGCAAACTTGCTACGCCTTCTTGACTTAATTTGGGTATAGTGTTAAAATTAGAAAAAAGAGAAAAACTATGAAAAAAATTATTATTAAAATAGGCTCGTCGTCACTATTTGAAAACGGCGAATTTGCCGAAGGTAGAATTTTAACCTTGGCAAAAGAAATTAAAAAGATACAAGACTGTGGTGCGGAAGTTTGTCTAATAACGTCTGGCGCTATTGCTATCGGTATGACGAAAATGGAATTACAAAAAAAACCTACCGAAATTTCTAAAAAGCAAGCGCTTGCAGCGATAGGGCAAATGTACCTTATGGAAAAGTACGAACAAATCTTTGAAAAAGTAGGGGTAAAGCCTTCGCAAATACTCCTCAGTCACGACGATTTTGGAAATCGTTCCCGCATGCGCAACTTAAACAACACTTTAAACGCTTTATTTTCCTACGGCGTACTTCCGGTTATCAACGAGAACGACGCGCTCGCAACCGAGGAAATCAAAGTGGGCGATAACGACACGCTTGCCGCTATGATAGCGCTTAACGTTAGTGCGGATATGTTAGTAATCATATCCGACGTTGACGGGCTTTACGATAAAAATCCCTCAGAGCATAGTGACGCAAAACTTATCCCCGTAGTTAAAAAGGTTGATAAAAGCGTTGCGATGCTAGCAAAAGCCCCCACTTCTAAGGTTGGAACGGGCGGTATGATTACTAAAATTAGGGCTGCGGAAATTTGCACGGCGTCTAAAATTTCTATGATGATAGTAGGAAATAATAAAATTCCTACGCTAAGTAGCGTTATAAACGGCGAAAACTTAGGTACGCTATTTTTACCTAGCGGAAACGTTCCAAGGCGAAAAAACTGGCTAAGTTACTGCGCTAACGTCAGCGGTAAAGTCGTTGTAGACGACGGGGCGAAAAAAGCCCTACTAGACCGCAAAAGTTTACTTTCTTGCGGGGTTAAAGAATACCAAGGCACTTTTTCAAGCGGTAGCGTAGTGGAAATTTGCGGGCTTGACGGAAAGGTTATAGGCAAAGGCGTAATCGCGTTTAGCAGTGATACCTTAAAAGAAATTAACGGCGAGAAAGAGCATGCTCAAATGGTAATTCACGCTGACAATATTGCCATTATTAAGGAATAGTTATGATAGATTTTGAAAGTGTAAAAAAAGCGAGTAGGGTTTTGGCGTTAAAAAGTGAAAGCGAAAAAAATAAAGCGCTTGAAAATATTTCAAACGCGCTTATAGAAAACGCCGACCTTATCGAAAAGGAAAACGAAAAAGACCTAATTCTCGCTCGTGAAAACGGCTTAAAAGAAAGTATGATAGCAAGGCTCACCTTAAAATCGAGCCAAGTTTTAGCGATTGCAAAAGATATACTTAGCGTTATTTCGCTTAACGACCCGATAGGCGAAGTAGTTGAAGACTATGTGTCGAAAGACGGGTTAAATATCAAAAAAGTTCGAGTACCTATGGGCGTTATAGGCGTTATTTACGAGGCGCGCCCCAACGTTACGGTTGACGTTACCGCACTATGTATCAAAACGGGTAACGCTTGCGTTCTTAAAGGCGGAAAGGAAGCAAAGTTCACTAACGAACTTTTAGTTAAAATTATAAAAAAGGCAATTTCAAGCGTTATACCTGAAACGTCTATAATGCTACTTAGCGATAGGCTTGAAACCAACGAACTCCTTAAAGCAAAAGGCTCGGTTGACCTTATAATTCCAAGGGGTAGCAAAAACTTAATAAATTACGTGGTAGAAAATTCCGTAGTACCCGTTATTGAAACGGGCGCGGGCGTTTGCCACACTTTCGTTGAAAAGACTGCAAATTTTGAAACGGCTATTAGAATTATAGACAACGCTAAAACCTCAAAACCCGCGGTTTGTAACTCGCTTGAAACCTTGCTTATCGATAAAGATATAATAGAAGATTTTGCGCCTATCGTTACTAAATTTGCAAGTGATAAAGGTGTAAAACTATACGCAAATAAAGACACGATTTCCTATCTTCCAACCGCTACGCTTATAGACGATAGCGGTTATCACACCGAGTATAACTCGCTTGATTTATCCGTAAAGGTAGTTGACGGGGTTAGCGAAGCAATATCGCATATCGAAAGGTATTCAACAAAGCACTCCGAGTGCATAATATCTACCGATAAGGCGGTTATTGACAAGTTTTTATCGGGAATTGACAGTGCTTGCGTATATGCAAACGCGTCGACTAGGTTTAGTGACGGGGGTTGTTTCGGCATGGGCGCGGAGATAGGTATTTCAACCCAAAAACTTCACGCGCGCGGTCCTATGGGGCTTAAAGAAATAACTACTTATAAATACGTAATTTACGGCAACGGAGAAATAAGATGAAAATAGGTTTTATAGGTTGCGGTAAAATGGGCGGAAGTATTCTTAATAGAATAATAAATAAAACCTTTTTACCTAGCGATATTTTAGTTTACGAACTCAATAATGATATTAAAAACGAAATAGCAAAAAAAGGCGTTACGGTAGTTGATAGTTTGAAAGATTTATCTTCTGCCGATATAGTACTTCTTGCAATAAAGCCACAAGATTTCAACTCGCTTTTATCTAATCTTTCGCACCTTAAAGGTAAACTTATTATAACTATTGCTGCGGGGGTAAAAATATCTACCATTGAAAATGCGATAGACGGCGTTAGGGTTGCAAGGGTTATGCCAAACACCGCAGCGCTTATAGGCGAGGCAAGTAGCGTAATTTGTTTTAACGATAAAGCGACGGCTAGCGATAAAAAAATCGCAATAGATATTATGAACGCAATAGGAAAGGTTGTTGAAATCACCGAAGATTTGATGGACGAAGTTATCCCGATAGGCGGTAGTTTCACGGCGTTTCAGTACTATTTTTATAAGGGCTTTTTAGAAAGTTCTATAAAGCGTGGCGTTGATAAGGAAGTTGCAAAAAAACTTCTCGTTCAAAGTATGATAGGCTCGGCTAAAATGATAGAAAACTCTAATAGAGAGATTGACGAACTTATTAGTGACGTTTGCTCGAAAGGCGGAACGACGCTCGCTGGGCTTAAAGCGTTTGAAGAAGATAATTTACTATCCACGATAGATAAGTGCGCCATATACTGCGCCGAGCGTAGCAAAGAACTTGGAAAGAATTAATTACTAAAAAATCCTTGCGCGTGCAAGGATTTTTTTTACATATTTAGCGTAAAACTTCTCAAAATAAGCGTATGAGAAAGTATGACGGCGAGTATAAAAAAGTTCTAAACAAGTTAAACGGTGCAGAGCCGAAAGAAGTGGGCAAAATCTTAAAAGAGTATTTTAATCTTAAAAGGCGAAAGAAAAAATCTTAATAGTCCCACTTAGGAACGTATTCTTCACTAGCAGACGATAGGTCTTGAATAAACACGTTTTCTAAGCCTTTTGACAAGGCGTAGTCAACTACCGCGTTATATTCTTTACTAGTTATTTTGCGGTTTAGTTCTGGTAGATTTTCATTTTTAATAAGCGGTGTGTACTGTGACATTATAGATAGGTACGCGCCGTTTTTTTGATTTTCATAAAACCAGTTTATAATCTTTTTACTATCGCTTACGCATAGCGGAAGTATGAGATGCCGAACAATAACGCCCGATTTTATTAACCCGTTTTCTATAACGGTTTTTTTAGCGTTTAGCATATACGATATAGCCGTTGTAGCCGTTTCAAAATAGTTTTCTTTATTAGTGTAGCGCTTGGAAATATCTGGGCTATAAAATTTCAAATCGGGTAGGTAAATATCAACGTATGGGGCGATTATTTCCAAACTTTCAAGCGTTTCGTACGAGTGAGTGTTGTATACGATAGGGATACTAGGCTTATAAATTTCAAACGCTTTTGCTATTTGATTTGCGTAGTGCGACGGGGTTACTAAATTTATATTGTGTGCGCCCTGTTCTTCAAGAGATTTGAAGATATCTACAAGTTCTAAATGCGAAATCGTTTTTCCACGCAAAACGCGAGAGAGTTCGTAGTTTTGACAAAACGCGCACCTCAGCGAACACCCCGTAAAAAACACCGTGCCAGAGCCACTCCAACCTGAAATCACGGGTTCTTCGTAGTAGTGAAGCCCGTACTTTGAAATGGATAAATTATCCCCCGAACCGCACGCGCCTTTTTTAGACCTTCTATCAACGTTGCAAAAGTTTGGACATAAATTGCAATTAAAGTTAAGTTTATCGTTCATATAGGTATTTTAACACTATCTCGTTTAGTTGACAATTAAATTAAAAGATTATATAATAATTTTACTAAATTTTATAGAGAGTGTTACTATGAATAAATTTTTTACAAGTGAAAGCGTAACGGAAGGTCATCCCGATAAGATTTGCGACCAGATATCCGACGCGGTTTTAGACGCGATTTTAGAAAAAGACCCTAACGCTAGGGTTGCCTGCGAGTGCGCTTGCTGTACCGGGCTTATTTTAGTTATGGGTGAAATTTCTACAAACTGCTACGTAGATATTCAACAAATTGCAAGAAAAACGGTTGAAGAGATAGGCTACACCCGTGCAAAATTCGGGTTTGACGCGTCTACCTGCGGTGTTATAACGTCGATTAACGAACAAAGTAAAGATATAGCGCTTGGCGTTGATAGTTCTGTTGAACACAGAGAGTCCGGCGACGTTGCCGATACAGTCGGCGCGGGCGACCAAGGTATGATGTTCGGCTACGCGACTGACGAAACGGAAGAATATATGCCTACCGCGCTCGTTTTAGCGCATAAACTCACTAAAAAACTTACCGAAATTAGAAAGCAAGGCGTTTTAACGTATCTTCGCCCTGACGGAAAGAGCCAAGTTACCGTAGAGTACGACGGTAATAAGGTTAAAAGAATTGACACGGTCGTAGTTTCAACTCAGCACTCTGACGAGGTTTCCACTGAACAACTTAGGAAAGACGTTCTTGATAAGGTTATAAAAGCCGTTCTTCCAAGCGAACTTTTAGACGAAAACACCAAGTACTTTATCAACCCAACGGGTAGGTTTGAAATCGGCGGTCCTCACGGGGATAGCGGTTTAACGGGTAGAAAGATTATCGTTGATACCTACGGTGGCAGTTGCCCGCACGGTGGTGGTGCTTTTTCGGGCAAAGACCCGACTAAGGTTGATAGAAGCGCAGCGTATATGGCTCGCTACATTTGTAAAAACGTGGTAGCGTCTGGGCTTGCTAAAAAATGCACGCTTGAACTATCTTACGCAATAGGCGTTGCGAAACCCATTTCGGTATTCGTTAACACCGAAGGTACGGGTGTGATTAGTGACGGGGAGATTGCAGACATTATTTCAAAAGAATTTGATTTAAGACCGTATTCTATCATTAAAACCCTTGATTTAAGAAGACCTATTTACCGTAAAACCGCGGCTTACGGTCACTTTGGTAGAAGCGAGTTCCCTTGGGAACGCCTAGATAGGATTAAAGATCTAAAAAAATACATTTAACGTAAAACGGCAAGGAAGCCCCTTGCCGTTAAATTATAACTATGAAAGCGATAGAGATTAAAAACGTTACCTTTAATTATGAAAACGGCAAAACACCCGTGATAAAGGACCTTTCCTTGTCGGTTGACAAGGGGGAATTTTTGTGTATCCTTGGGGAAAACGGTAGCGGTAAATCTACCCTTTCACGCCTTATAAACGGCTTACTATTACCCGCCACGGGCGACGTTTTGGTTTTCGGGCTAAACACCCGCGAAAAAGATAAGGCTTACGAGATTAGAAAAAGCGTTGGTATGGTGTTTCAAAACCCCGATAACCAAATGATAGCAACGATAGTGGAAGACGATATTGCCTTCGGCCCTGAGAATTTGGGCGTTCCGCCTGACGAGATAGGAAAGCGCATAGATTTTGCGCTAAAATCCGTCAATATGGAAAGGTATAAAAAGGTGGCGGGTCAAAAACTTTCAGGCGGTCAAAAACAGCGTATCGCGATTGCGGGCGCTCTTGCCGTTATGCCTGAAATTTTGATACTTGACGAGTCTACCGCCATGCTCGACCCACTTGGGCGCGAAGAAGTTTTATCGGTTGTTAAAGACTTAAATCAAAACGGTATGACGGTAATACTTATAACGCACTATATGGACGAGGCTCTACTTGCCGACAAGGTTGCAGTTTTATCTAGCGGTGAACTAAAACTTCTCGGAACGCCTACGGAAGTTCTATCCAACCCCCAAATAAAAAACTACGGGCTTGACTATCCACGCCCTTATTATATAGCGCAAAAACTCAAAGAAAACGGCTTGCCTATAAACGCAAACGTTTTCACGAAAGAAGACTTAGCGGAGGAATTATGCAAATTGTTTCAAAAGGGTTAACTTATACCTACAACCGTGAAGCCGACTTTCATAGGCAGGCGCTACAAGGGGTGGACCTTACTATAAACGAAGGCGATTTCTTTGGAATAGTTGGCGAAACGGGAAGCGGAAAATCTACCTTTATTCAACACCTTAACGGGCTTATAAAAGTTCAAGGCGGTAGTTTGTGGGTAGGCGATTTTAATCTTGCCCCTACCGATAAACAGGGTAAAAAACAATACAAAAAAATGCTTAAACAGTTGCGCCACAAAGTGGGTATGGTGTTTCAGTACCCAGAGTACCAACTCTTTGCCGAAACGGTGTTTGACGACGTTGCCTTCGGCGTAAAAAACTTCTTTCCAACGCTCAGTGACGAGGAGGTTGAAAATAAAGTTGCAAAGGCGATAGACTTAGTTGGGCTCGATTATAACAAGGTTAAAAACAAATCGCCGTTTGAACTTTCGGGCGGGCAAAAAAGGCGTGTTGCAATAGCGGGAATACTCGTTTCTAACCCCGAAGTATTAGTGCTTGACGAACCCGTTGCAGGGCTTGACCCAATCGGCAAAAAACGCCTTATGAGTCTACTTCACACCTTGCACGACACGGGAATCGTTAAAACGATAGTTATCGTTTCACACGATATGAACGAGATTTGCGAAAACGTAAACCGAGTTGCTTTATTTTGTAGCGGTAGGGCGGTTAAGGTTTGCACTCCCAAAGAATTATTTACGGATAAGGGCGAAAGTTCTTCAAGGCTAGGGCTTCCCGTAACCGCGTACCTTAGCGAGAAGTTAAGCGAAGTTGGTATAGAGATAAATTCTAATTTTAAGACGGAAAATTTTATTAAAGAAACAGTTAAAAAATATAAAGAAACGGTGTAAAAAATGCTTGCTGACTTGACGTTTGGTCAGTACTATGAAACGGATTCTTTCGTTCATAGGCTAGACCCAAGGATAAAAATCCTTATTTTAATTGCATACGTCGTGTTTATTTTCGTAGCGAAAAACTTCTACGCTTTTTTGGCGTTAGCGGTTTTTTTGGCGATAGCCGTTGTATTTTCTAAAATACCTTTTTCAAATATGCTAAAAAGTATGAAAGGCATTTTGTTTATTATCGTTGTTACGGTAATACTCAACGTGTTCTTTTATAAAGCCGAAACTCAAACGGTACTTTTTTGGATAATCACCAAAGAAGCGCTTATATTTTCGGCGTATATGGCGCTAAGGCTAATCACGCTCGTTATGGGTAGTGTTTTACTAACTTTTACCACGACCCCCGTCGCTTTGACTGACGGTATTGAAAGTCTACTTTCACCCCTAAAAGTTATAAAATTCCCCGTTCACGAACTTGCGCTAGTTATGTCTATCGCGCTTAGATTTATTCCTATTTTAATGAGCGAAGCGGATAGAATTATAATGTCGCAAAAGGCGCGTGGGGCGGACTTTGATAGTGGAAATTTAATATCCCGCGCAAAGGCGATGATACCCGTTTTAATTCCGCTACTTATAAGCGCGTTTAGAAGAGCCGAAGAATTAGGTGACGCGATGGACAGTAGATGTTATAGTTCTAGCGCGGTAAGAACCAAATACAAAAAACTAAAACTCAGCGCTAAGGACTTAATTGCAACGCTAGTATCAATTATATTTTTCGTTGCCGTTATATTTCTAAACGGTTTAGGTGGCGTATGAGAATTTTGTTGACTATATCGTACGACGGTACTGATTTTTGCGGATATCAAATACAGCCGAACGGCAGAACGGTTGAAGAAACGCTTGAAAACGCGTTATATAAATTGACGGGCGAAAAGATAAAAACCTACGCTAGCGGTAGAACGGATAGCGGTGTTCACGCAGTTTGCCAAAAAGTTCACTTCGATACTAAAAGTTCTATCCCCCCTGAAAACTTTGCGCCAGCGCTTAACGCAATACTTCCTTGCGACGTTAAAGTTTCAAAGAGTAAAAGGGTTTCTAAAAACTTTAACGCAAGGTTTTCGGCTAAGAAAAAAACTTATAAATACTCGCTTATGATAGGCGATTACGAAGAACCTACCGTATCAAGATACAAAACGCTTGTTAAAACCGAGCCGAACCTTTCGCTTATGAAGGCGTGCGCTAAACTCATCGAGGGCGAGCACGACTTTAAGGCGTTTATGGCAAGCGGTAGTTCGGTTCAAGATACCGTTAGAACGGTACGTTCTATAAAGGTAGTAAAAAAAGGTAGGTTTATAGACGTTTACGTTACGGGCAACGGTTTTTTATACAATATGGTAAGAATTATCGTGGGCGCTATGCTTGCCGTTGCTTACGGAAAGGCGACTACTCACGAGATAGAAGATATGCTAAACCGTGGAAAAAGACCTATTAAGGTGAAAACTATGCCTGCAAAAGGCTTAACTTTATATTCAGTTACGTATTAAATGAAAAACACCGTAAAATTGCTTGACAAAGTTGAATTTATTTTATAAAATAGTCAAGCAGTATTGTGGTTTTCGTTTTGAATTAGCCCCTTGAAACGAATTTTTTCAATACTATTTAAGATTTTTAAGGAGAAATATCATGAAAACTTTCATGCAAAAAAACGGTGAAGTTGAAAGAAAGTGGTACGTTGTTGACGCTGCCGGTTTACCGCTTGGTAGGCTTGCATCTCAAGTTGCAGCAGTTTTAAGAGGTAAAAACAAACCCACCTTTACCCCTAACGTTGACTGTGGCGACCACGTTATCGTAGTAAACACCGATAAAGTTATTTTAACCGGTAAAAAACTTGAAAAGAAGTTCTATACCTATCACACTGGTTACGTAGGTGGTCTTAAACAAATCCCTTACAGCAGAATGATGGCTGAAAAGTCAGACCTTGCAGTGTACGAAGCAGTTAAAGGCATGCTTCCCAAGAACAGTCTTGGCAGAAAGATGCTTACTAAACTTAGAGTATACAAAGGCGCAGAGCACAACCAACAAGCACAAATGCCTGTTGAGTTAAAACTCGGTAAGTAAGGAGGTTAGTTATGGCTAAAGTAGCAAGTAAAAAGAAACTTCAATTCTGGGGAACCGGTAGAAGAAAAAAGGCAATCGCAAGAGTTAGACTTATTCCGGGTGGTGCAGGCAATATCGTTATCAATAAAAGAAGTATTGACGATTACTGTGACCTTGAAACCGTTAAACTCATTATCAAACAACCCCTCGTTTTAAGCGATACTTTAACAAAGTATGACGTTTTCGTTAACGTTGTAGGCGGTGGCTTTACCGGTCAAGCAGGTGCAATTCGTCACGGTATTGCAAGAGCGCTTATTATCGCTGAACCCGAACTTCGCGCTGAACTTAAAAAAGCAGGTTTCTTAACGAGAGACCCGAGAATGAAGGAAAGAAAGAAATACGGTCTCAAAAAGGCTCGTCGCGCTCCTCAATTCTCAAAGAGATAATCTTAATTATCAAATTCAAAATCTCGATACCTTTTGGTTTCGAGATTTTCTTTATCTTAAAATCGCACTAAGACGCCGTTTGCCGGTTATACTTAGTGCGATTTTTTACACATTTTGTAGATTTATCATATACTAAACTAAGCCGATTTAGACAAAAAATTCACCCTTTTGACAAATTCGTACAAAAATCGCAAAATAAATTCGTTCGAAACGCTTTATTTCATACAAAAATCGTGCTATAATGGTTTCAATCGATAAAAGGAGCGATTATTATGGAAATTCAAAAGGTGGTAATTTTACAGGACAACAACGAGTCGATAGACCTTATAAAAAGCGTTATAAACGAGATTGACGGTTTTAGCGTGGAAGGTGCGTCGGTCGACGGGGAAGAAGGGCTTAGCCTTATAGAAAAGATAAAGCCTGATTTTCTAATTATAGGCATTATTCTTAAAAATGCAGACGGGTTTGCGGTAATGGAAAAGTTAAGGGAATTAAACTTAAAAACCAAAACCGTGGTGGTAAGTTCGTTCACGAGTGAAAGCGTTATATCTAGGGCGCTATCGTCTGGCGCGGTTTACTATATTGCAAAGCCGTATAAAAGTGAAATTCTTAAAAATAGGCTTATAGAACTATCAGGTGGAAAAAGTGGTGTTGAAACGCTTCAAGGAATAGAAAAGCGCAAAAACACGCTTGACGAAAAGATTAGTAAAATTTTTATATCGGTAGGAATTCCACCGCATATAAAGGGGTATTCTTATCTACGCGAGGGTGTTAAAATGGCGGTAGAAACGCCCGACATTATCAACAACATAACTAAAAAACTTTACCCTAAAATAGGCGAAAAGTATCAAACGAGCGCGTCAAAGGTTGAAAGGGCTATACGCCACGCCATTGAAGTTGCGTTTAATAGGGGTAGAATTGAAACTATAAATTCTATGCTTGGTATTCGCGCCTACGTAGGCGGAGAAAAGCCGACGAACGGCGAATTTATAGCCCTTATTGCCGACAAAATGCTACTAGAAGGCGCTTAAAGTAAAAAAACCTTAAAATTATTTTGTATATCAATTAAAATATGATATAATAAAAATAAAAAAGGTGTAAAAATGGGTAGAAAATACGGTATTGATATAAAATGGCTTGCGGTAACTTGTTTCGAAATGAAATTTGGTAACACAACGGTAGTAAGTGACCCTTACGTTACCGAGTGTAAAGGAACTAATCTTGATTATACTGCGATTGAAAATTGCGATATAATAACTCTTAGCCACGCGCATTACGACCATATAACGGATATTCCTAGGCTTAGTAAAAAGTTCAATCCTATCATTATTTGTGGGGATATGACGGCTATGCCCCTTGCCAAATGGGTTGATTGTAGCGCAAGTAAAATTTACCCTTTTCATCCAAATTTAGAACTCGATTTTGGTGACGTTAAGATTAAGGCGTTATTTGGAAGGCATAAACTTCAAGGCGATGGCTATAACGAAACTACCGAATATCTTCAAAAAGTTGAAGAGTGCGTAAACGATAAAATGGTAGGGGAACTTCAAGGCGTTGGCAGTTTAGAGTATAGGAATTTCTTATTTACCACTCCAAACGGTGTTAAAATTTTAATTTGGGGCAACGACCCAACCGTTGACCAACTTAATATCTTAAAGGCTGAAAAGCCGGATATTGCGATTATGCAACGTAGCACGAGAAAACCAAATCACGAAAAGATGGCTAAGTTTATAAAGGAAATCGGTTGCAAGGTCGTAATACCGCACCATCACGATTTTGGCGGAGTTGACAATCCTGAAATTATAAACGAGTTCAAAGCCACCATTAAAGAAATTGCGCCGGAAGTTGAATTTATTACCCCCGTTCACGGCGAGTGGTTACACTTATAATAAGGTAAAAAACCCTTGAAAAAATCAAGTCGTTACTCGTAAAGTAAAATATTTATAAAAAAATTTAATAAATTTTACTAAAAAGTGTTTACAAATTCCATTACAGTGATTAAAATATAGGAAGTTGCAAATCATATAATAATAAAATAAACTATATTGAATACTAAATCGGCTGTAAAAGGAGTTAATTTATGCCAAAATACACGTTATGCCCTAGGTGTGAACTCAACTATATCTTAGAGGGCGAAGAATATTGTGACGTTTGTAAGGCGGAACTTAAAATAGGACCGCAACTTATGTTCTCGGTAGAAGGTGACGTTAAAGAACAAAAATTATGCCCCGTTTGTAAGCAAAGGTACATTGATGAAGACGAAGATATGTGCAGTCAATGCCAAGAAAAGCGCGAATACGAGAGAGACGTTGAAAGCGACCTTGAAGACGGTGACGATTGGAGAAGGTTCTTAGACGACGACGAGAAGGAAGTAATTTCAAGTAAAGGTGACGACGAAGAGGAAATGGTTTCTCTTTCTCAAATCGAAGAAGAAGAGGCGATGGACGACGGTTATGAAGACGAGGACATTGACCCCTACACCAACGAAAAGGTTAAAAAGTCTAACGATGACGACGATTTTGACTACGTAACCATATGCGACGACGATTTTCTTGACGACGAAGAAGACGAAGAAGAGGAAGACGAGGAATAATTTTCAAAATTTTAGTCTAAACTTATAGTATGATTAAGAGAGTTCAAAGTTTAGGCGAAACCAAAGAAAAGATTAAAAGTTATTTAGGCAAAAACCTAGAAATCAAGGTTAACCTAGGCAGAAACAAGTACGTTAGTTACACGGGCAAAATAACGAGTGTGTATCCAGCGCTGTTTCAAGTCACGCCAGACGAGTTTTTTAACGGCAAAACCGCATTTTCGTATTTCGAATATATGTGCGGTGTAGTTAAAATTAAAGAAAGATAAGAGCCGACGTCGGCTCTTTTTTCATTGTTGTAATATTTTTAATTTTTCTTTCATATTATTAACCGTATGAAAAGGGGGTAACGATATGAAAATGCAACCGGAAATTAAAAAGGCGGAAGTTTTAAGTGGAATTTCCTTTACCGCAAAAAACGCCGTTGAGTGTAAAGTTCCAATTAAAGAAGAAGAAACGCTTGAAGAGGTTTGCTCGCTAGGGCGTGTTTCAATAAATTATATAGACTGCGAGCAGGGAGAAGTTAGATACGGCGGTAAAGTAGTATTTTCAGTTTCTTACGGTGTTAGCGAACTCAAAAAAGCCGAAGTGGGTGTGGAATTTTCTTACAAAACCCAAGTTGAAGGCGTTGCAGAAGGCGACCAAATTACTGCCGACGCGTGGCTCGAAAACGTTAAACTTTCAGTTGTAAACGGGCTTCCTACCGTGACGGGCGCAGTCGTATTAAAAGGGCGCGTTGAAAAGGGCGTAGAGTTTGATTATATCCGTCAATGCGACGGGCTATGCGTTAAAAAAGAAGAGATAGAAAACAGTTTACTTTGCGGTGTTGAGAAAAAATCTTTCAATATTGAAGAAGAGTTCGATACGCAAATGATAATAGGTGAAGTTCTAAGCCACGTTGAAACGGTAAAAGTGCTTAGCGTTTTAAGCGGAATAGGCGCGGTGACGGTTTCGGGTGAGATAGAACTAGGCATGGTTATTTTACCCGTAGACGGAACGCCAACTTATCATAAACAAGTAATTCCGTTTAGGCACGAACACGAAATTCAAAAGGTAATGCCAGACTTAATTTCTATTTCAACCGCAAGTTTAAGCGACGCGAACTTAAAAATAGTAGTTGATAAAAACAAGGAAAAAAGCACGGTGTTTATGAGTGCGGATATAAATTTAATAACCCGCCTTTACGAAAATAAAAACCTATCGTATATAACCGACGCTTACAGCCTTTCAAAAGAACTTTCCTTTGAAAAATCAACTAAAAAAGCGTGTACGGTTTGCGCGCAAAGATACGTTGATGAAAAATTTGAGCAAAGTGGTATTTCAAAATCTTTTGAAAACAGTAGACTTGTAGCCCCGTTATTTGCTAAAATAGAACAAATAGATATTAAAAACGAACAGGGCGAAGTTGAAATTTCAGGCGTTTTAGAAGTTTCCTTTTTGTTAAAGAGTGAAAGCGGGTATAATACTCAGTCGTCGAACGTTCCGTTTACTATCAAAGATAAAACGAGTTGCGACAAGGTTAGTATATCTTCGTATTCGGTAACCGACCTTAGCGCAAGTTTGGACGGTGGCGGTATAACCGTTTCGTATAAAATTTCCGTTTTACTTGAAGAAAGGTGCGAAAAAACCTTTACTTATATTTATAATATTGAAGAAGTTAAAGATAAAGAGATAAACTTATCTGCAATAAGCGTGTGTATTCCAAGCGCTAACGACACGCTTTGGGAACTTTCAAAAGCCCTAGGCGTTCCGCAAGACGAAATACTAAAATTAAACCCGAATTTAACCTTCCCACTAACGGGCGAGGAAAGGGTTATCGTTTATAGAGAAATAAAATAAGTTACTTTGGAGAAAAAGTGGTAAGCGTTAAAAGTTATGCAAAACTGAATATTACTTTGAAAATAACGGGTAAAAACCAAAATTATCACAGTCTTGATAGTTTAGTTACGTCAGTTGACAAGTTTGACGAGATTACCGCAAAAAAGCGTAAAGACGATAAAATTATTATCACCTTTGTCGGTCGTTACGGGTTTACGCCCAAGTGCCAAGCCCAAACCAACGCTTATAAATCGGCAAAGTTATTTATGGATACGTTTAACGTGTCAGGCGTTGATATCACCATTAAACGAAATATAAAAACGGGCGGTGGTATGGGCGGTTCGTCAGCGGATATTGCAGGCGTGTTATACGCTATGAAAAAACTTTTCAAAATATCGTGTGACCTAAAACCGCTTGCCGACAGTTTAGGAAGTGACTCGGGCTACCTATTAAGCGGTGGCTTTGCAAGAATTTCAAACCGAGGCGAAGTCGTTAAAAAACTAGATATAGACCAAAAATATTACTTCGTAGTAATTTATGCAAACGGCGGTGTGAACACCAAAGAGTGTTTTGATTTGTACGACCAAAAGTTTATAGGTTTTAGCGATATATCGTGCGACGAGGCTGAGAATTACTTAAAAAGCGGAGATTTAACGGCGCTTTCAAAGGTTTCGGGGAACGATTTATATATGCCTGCAATTATATTAAACCCCGAAATCAAAGAAAACTTGCAAGCGCTTAAAAGTTTAAGCCCCGAATACGCGTGTATGACGGGTAGCGGTTCAACTTGTTTTGCTATGTATAAAGAATACGAAATGGCTAGTTGGGCGCACTCAAAACTCAAAAAAACTTACGGTGATAGGGTGGAGATATTATCTTCTTTTAACCCAAACAAACTAACTTTTTTCGACAAATTGTTTAATATTTATCCAAGCGAAGATAATTAAACTACAAATTATTATTATAATAAACGGATATAAACTTCCAAAAGTGGGAACAATTAGGTTATCACTTTTTGGGAGTTTTTTTATGAAAAAATTTTGTATAAGTTTAGCGTTATTATCCATAATAACTTTAACTATTATTGCAGGTTGCAATATAAACCAAGATAGCGCGAAGTATCTTCGCATCCATATCCGCGCCAACTCGAATAGCCAAATCGATCAACAAGTAAAATATTCGGTAAAAGAATCAATAGTTGCCTATTTAACGCCGATAGTGGCGGGTTGTAACGACCTAGATAGCGCAATAAACGCCGTAAACGACAATAAACTTGAACTTGAAAAAGTAGCAGATAAAGTGCTTAAAGAAAACGGTTTTGACTATAAATCTAGTGTGGTTGTAAGAAACGAATTGTTTCCTACGAGGGTTTACGACGGCTTTACGCTCAAAGAAGGTTTTTACGACGCTTTAATAGTTAATTTAGGTAACGCGCAAGGGGATAACTGGTGGTGCGTTGTGTACCCGCCCTTGTGCTTTACCGGTAGTAAAACTCCTGTAAGGTATAAGTCTAAAATACTAGAAATCATTAAAGAGTTTGAAAATAAAGAAAATAATCAATAATATAAACGGAGGTAATTATGGTAAAAGGTATTAAAGTTTGCGCCGTTACCGTTCTTGCGGTTATAACGCTCGGTTGCGCTTCGGCTTATTTCATTACTTCAAGTAATGAAAGCGTTGTAGAACCCACTGCGATAGTAAACGCAAGTAGCGCTAAAAGCGATATTAAACTAGTTCAGCAAAAACTTAAAAACTGGGGTTATTATACGGGCGCGGTAGACGGTATTTACGGCAGTAAAACCAAGTCGGCGGTAAGGCTTTTTCAAAAGCGAAACGGCTTAGTCGTAGACGGAATAGTAGGCAATAAAACGCTTTCTGCTATGGGGATATCTCAAAGCAAGTTGTCGGGCGGAAATTCGTCAAGTTCGGTGTCGGGTTACAGCAATTCCGACGTGAAACTTCTAGCAAGGCTAATTTACGCCGAGGCAAGGGGCGAGAGTTATCAAGGTCAAGTAGCAGTTGGCGCGGTAGTTCTAAATAGGGTTAAAAGTTCGTCTTTCCCGAACACTATTTCAGGTGTAATTTATCAACCTTACGCCTTTACGTGCGTAAACGACGGGCAAATCAACCTAACCCCTAACAGCACCGCGCTTAAAGCCGCGAAAGACGCTATGAACGGTTGGGACCCAACTTACGGTTGCTTGTATTATTACAACCCCAAAGTTGCAACTAGCAGTTGGATATATTCACGTCCAACGGTAGTTACTATCGGCAACCACGTGTTTGCATTATAAGGAGTTATTATGGAGAAATCTAAGAAAAATAGCGCAATTGAAAAAACTGAAAAACTATCTCAAACCCCACCCAAAAAAAGCACGGCTAAAAAGAGCGTAAAAAATAGCGAAACCGTGCGCGAAGAAAACGCTGAAACTAAGAAAAACGCAAAACTTGCCAAGCAAAGGGCAAGAAAAAAGGCTCAGCGCAAAAAACTTCAACAGCGTGAGGAAAAAAAGCGCTTAGCACTTGAAAAGCGCGAAGAAAAAAGGCGTTTAGCACTTGAAAAGAAAGAGCAGAGAAAGAACGCTATGATAGAGCGTAAAAACGCCGAAAAGCAAAGAAGAGAAGATATAAAAAGATTAAAACTTCAAAAGAAAGAAGAGCGCTTAAAACGTCGTGACGCGTTAAAGCACGAAAGTAAAGAACAACGCGCCAAAAGGCTTTTAATCGAAAAGAACAAAAAGTTAGAAATTAAGCGTGAAAAATTAGCCGAAAGGACTAGAAAGCGCCAAGAAAAAGCCGAAGAAAGACGGCAAAAGCGTGAACTTTACGCAAAAGAAAGGCGTGAACGCCGTGAAAAGTCAAGGGGTATAGGCGGTTGGCTTGCAGCCGTTATATCGCTTGGGTGCGCAGTTCTCGTTTTAGGCGGGCTTTTAGCCTTTACCGTGTTTACGCCTATGGACGAATACCTTGCCGTTTCCACCAAAGAACAGCAAAGTTTTTACGACCTTGTAGGCTACGTTGATGCTATCGACGTAAACCTTTCAAAATTAGTCGTATCAAAAGACGATGAAAACCGCCAAAAACTATTAGGCGACGTAAGAGTACAGTCAAGTTTAGCAACCGAAAGTATATCTTCGCTATCCATTAAAGATGAAGACAAGTACTATACCACCAAGTTTATCAATCAAATAAACGACTTTTCTAAGTATTTAAGTGAAAAGTTAATTGACGGGGAAAAATTGTCAAGCGACGATATTTCCACCTTAAAAGATATGTTAAAAGTAAACTCGGCGCTAAGGTTAAGTTTATCCGAACTCGCATCTCAAATCGACGAGAATTACGACTTTCAGTCACTCTTTGAAGGTAAAGAAGGCGATATCATAATTTCCAAGTTCAAAGAACTCGAATCAAACGCGGTAGACTATCCGCATATGATTTACGACGGTGCTTTTTCAGACGGAACTACCGCCAAAACCGCTAAGTATATTGAGAATTTACAAGAACTTTCAAAGGCGCAAGCCCAAGAAGAGTTCAAAAAGTATTTTTCAAGTTACGGTGTAAAGGATATTGAACTCGTTGGCGAAACGACGCGCGAAATCATTGAAACCTATAACTTTGAAGGGGCTGACGAAGACGGTGTTACCATAACCGCACAAATAACTAAAAAAGGCGGTAAACTTGCGGAATTTAACTACTATAAAGACTGCAACGAAGATATAACTTCTATTGAAAAGTCAGTAGAAATTGCTACCGAGTTTGTTGAAAAAGTGGGCTATAAGGCGCTTAAACCTGTATGGACTGCGGATAGTGGCAACGTAATAACCGTAAATTTCGCATCTGTTGTAGACGGGGTTATATGCTACCCCGACTTAGTAAAGGTAAACGTTTGTAGAGAAAGGGGCGTAGTGTCGGGCTTAGAGGCAAGTTCGTATATTTACAACCACGTGTCAAGAACGGTTGAAAAGGCTAGCGTATCGCTTAGTGATGCAAAGCGTAAAGTTAGCGATGAAATATCCGTTGAAACTTCAAGACTTGCGATTATTCCCAAAGGTGAAGGAAAGGAAGTTTTAGCCTACGAATTTACAGGCACGGCAGACGGTTCTACCTTCTACGTATATATTGATGCTCAAACCGGCAAAGAAGTTGACGTATTCAAGGTAATAGAAACCACCGAAGGTTTATTGTTAATGTAATTTTTAATCCGTTATAAACTTCGTTATGCTTTGTTCTTTGCATTTTTGCGAAATTCCTGCGACCGACAAGGTCGCCCCCTTCCGCAAAAACTGCAAACGCCTCGCCTAACTCGCTTCTAACGGCTTAAAATAAGTTTGTATAGACTTATGATAGAGTGTCTACAATGACCAAAAAGGTCTATTGTAAACACCCGTCTAGGCGAGCCTTGTTCTGCTTGCTTCTAAGCCCTTAAATACAAGTTGTAATAGGCTTACGATAGAGTGTCTACAATGACCGACAAGGTCGCCCCCTTCCGCAAAAACTGCAAACGCCTCGCCTAACTCGCTTCTAACGGCTTAAAACAAGTTGTAATAGGCTTGCTTTTAGTAAACAAAATTAACTCTCGTATAAAAATTCGGGAGTTTTTTTGTGTTGTTTTGTCGATTTTGTGTGATAGATAAATGATAATTTATAAGCGTTGCTATAAATAATTGACTTTTAGTGTTTTTTTGGTTTATTATTTATACAATAAATAAGGAGTTAAATTATGCTCGCTCTTAAAAACGTTGTTAAAGACTATTACGTCGCAAGTGAAACGGTGCATGCGCTAAAAGGCGTATCCATCAATTTTAGAAAAAGTGAATTCGTATCCATATTAGGTCCGTCGGGTTGCGGTAAAACCACGCTACTTAACATTATCGGTGGGCTTGATAGATATACGTCAGGCGATCTTATTATAAACGGCAAATCAACCAAACTCTACACCGATAGGGAATGGGACGTTTATCGTAACCACAGAATAGGTTTTATCTTCCAAAGTTACAACCTCATTCCTCACCAAACGGTGCTAGGTAACGTAGAACTTGCCTTAACTATCGCAGGTATAGGAAAGGAAGAGCGTATACGCCGTTCAAAGCAAGCACTAGATAGGGTAGGGCTTAAAGACCAGTATTATAAAAAGCCCAACCAACTGTCGGGCGGTCAATGTCAGCGCGTGGCTATTGCAAGGGCGCTCGTTAACGACCCTGAAATTTTACTTGCCGACGAGCCTACCGGTGCGCTCGATACCGTAACAAGCGTTCAAATTATGGAACTCATTAAAGAAATTTCAAAAGAACGCTTAGTTATAATGGTTACCCACAACCCCGAACTTGCAGATAAATATTCAACTCGTATCGTAAGAATGCTTGACGGTAACTTAATTGAAGATACTATGCCGTATTCGTGCGAAGACGAGAGAGTTGAACTAATAACCAGCGAAGAAATTTCAAGCGAAAAACCCAAAAGTAAAAAAGAAAAGGCTAAAATGTCTTTCTTTACCGCGTTTAAGTTGTCGGCTAGAAACTTAATTTCTAAAAAAGGCAGAACTGCAATGGTCGGCTTTGCTGGTTCAATAGGTATTATAGGTATTGCGCTAGTTCTCGCGTTTTCAGCGGGAATTAAAGGGTACGTTGCGTCTATGCAAGACGATATGCTATCGGGTAACCCTATAACCATAACCGAATCAACCTACGACCTTGACGCGCTTACCGGCATGATGAGTGACAGCCAAAAGCAAGAAATTATTAAAGAGCCTAACAGAGTTTATATAAACTCGATGGTAGACTACTTTATTAAAATGGGCAAGGTTTCAGACTCGATGCTCATTAAAAACAACCTAACTAGCGATTACGTTAATTTCGTTAAAGCAATGCCGACTGAATATTATTCAGCAATGAAATACGGCTACGGTATAAACGTTCACAACAATATCTACACTAGCGTTAATCTAACCGATTTAGGCGTTAAAAACCTTTCACTTACCGCACTAACCGCAACGTATACCGAAATTTTGAAAAAGACTTCCTTTCAAGAATACGCAAGTTACGTAAATATGTTTATCCCTTCGCTTGAACAAGCGCCGTCTAGCGAAGAATACATCAAAGAGCAGTACGAAGTTCACGGTAAAGTAGCCACGCAAAAAGACGAGATTATGCTCGTTATCAACAAAGAAAGCGAAGTTTCCGACCTTTTACTTGCAATGCTGGGCTATTTTTCGCAAGACGAGTTTGTAAACTTAGTTTACAAAGGCGACTGTGACTGCAAACTCACTAATGGCTCGCACGACCAAGATTGTAAGTACGGGCAAAACCTACAAAGTGGTGCGAACCTTGATAAAACCTACTTCACTTACGAAGAAATTTTAAGTGAGAACAAAACTTTTTACTGGTATCCAAACTCTAAAACTTTCACAAAGAGTGGTTTTTCATACTCGTATAACGCCGAAGTGGGCGAGGGTTGGAACGAAGACGCTAACGCAGTAAAACTTAAAGTAGTTGGAATACTTCAACCCAAGCAAAGCGTATCCTACGGTTGTTTAAGTTCGGGCGTTTACTATACCGAGGCGTTAACCAACCATATTCTTTCGGTAACCAAAGCCGAAGAAAACGGTTTCGTTAACTTCGTTAATAGCGTTGACGAAACTACCGAAATGGGCGCAGGCACTATCTATATGCTTAGCGGTATGTTAAAAGATAACGGGCAAGGCGTTTCGTACACCGTAAACTACCGCCACGATAACCAAGATTATAGCGAAAAGCAGTATCTATCACTATCGTCAGGTGGCGGAATGCTAAGTATGATGATGGGCGGAACTACCACGCCGACCGATATCAAAAACGGAATTATTAGAACGCTTGGCGGTAACGATATAGCAAACTCGATAAATATCTATCCTATCGACTTTGACAGTAAAGATTTAGTTACCAACTACCTTGATAGGTGGAACGGCGAAGACACTATTACCGTAAACGGCACTACGCTAATTGAAGAAGATAGAGACGACGTTAAGTATACCGACACCCTATCCTTAGTCATCAACCTTATAAACACTATGATAGACGTAATTTCCTACGCGCTTATAGCGTTTACTTCGGTATCGCTAGTCGTATCTACCGTTATGATAGGCATTATAACCTACGTATCAGTTGTTGAAAGAATTAAAGAAATAGGCGTTATCCGTTCGCTTGGCGGTAGGAAGAAAGACGTTTCTTATCTATTCAACGCCGAAACCTTTATAATAGGCTTACTTGCAGGCTTAATAGGTATAGGCGCAACGTATTTAATTTCCGAAGTTATAAACCTAATACTTTTCCCACTTATAGGAATAAGGCGTATTGCTATGCTCCCCGTGTTAGACGCAATCTTAATGGTGCTTTTAAGCGTTGGTTTAACCTTAATTTCAGGTTTAATTCCTGCAAAGAGTGCAGCGAATAAAGATCCTGTTATTGCGCTTAGAACCGAATAATTTTTTTAAGCCGTTATTTGCTACGTCTATCTTCGTTAACTGCTTTGTTTACGGACTTCGATAACCAACAAGGTTAATCTCGCCCCGTAAACGTCGCGAGCCTCGATATACTTGCAACTAACGTCTTAAAACAAGTTTGTATAAACTTACGATAGAGTGTCTACAATGACCAAAAAGGTCTATTGTAACCACTCGTCTAGGCGAGCCTTGTTCTGCTTGCTTCTAACGTCTTAAATGGAAGTTGTAATATGCTTTGAGAAAAAGATAATCAAAACAACTAAAACAAACTCTCGCTTGAAGTCAAGTGAGAGTTTTTGTTTTATTTACGCATAATATTTCTAAATAAAAAAAATCGCTAGCAAAACGCCGAAAACTATTGATATATTTATAAATATATGTTAATATATTACTAATACGCGAATAATCAAAAACGATAGGTGTTTTATGAGTTTCAAAAAAATTATAACCGCTGTTATAACGGCGCTTCTAATATTTATTTCGCCCTTTACCTTTCAAACGGCAAAAGCGGAAGAACCAAGTTTAGAAGAATATAGTGCCGTTCTATCTTCGGGCTACGTAACCGTATTAGATTTTTATAATCAAGGCGGTGTAATATCGGGAGATAACTGTTTAACGCTTTACACTGCTACTAGTGAGGCGGTTAAATCGGCGGAAGCGATTAAGTCGCTAGTCACACAAGAAGAATATGACCAAACTTATCGCGACAAGTATACCGACGTGTTTAGGGTTTTCAAAAACGTAATAATTTACCAACTTGAAAACTCTTACGACGAAAGTTTGTACTCAACTTTGGGGGTAGTTGCCATAAACAACAAACTAGCCGAAGTTAAGGGAAACGTTTCGGTGGCAACTTCGTATCAAGCGGTAGTAGACAACGCGCAAGCGTTTTACGATTTTATCGGGTCTGACGAGCCTTCGAAGAAGGTAGATACGCTATCTACAAGCGATAGTCAACCAATAACTGCGTATCTTTATTCGTTAGAGCCTATCTTTGCTAGTGACGACGTTGTTGAGGCGAGTTTATTTATCGATTCGGTAATTATTAAAAACACTAAGGTTGCGCTTATGGGTAACGAAAACTTGCTTGATGAAAGCAGTGGCGTTGCTTGTTTCTTTTCGCTTAGGTGGATAAGTAACGGCGTTGTGGTAGACGCGGATGACGTTGCCGTTAAACCCACCGCGGTTGCCGTTGAAATTGCCGACCTTGGCGTTGAACTTCAACAAGACAGTTGCGTTCAAGTCGTAAGGTACGCAGGAGACGGGGAAGTTGAGTTTATTGAAAACGTTGAACTAAGCGACGGATACTTAGTGTTCTTGCTCGACAAAAGGTTAGACTCTAATTACGAGTTTGACTTTGCAGTAGTTGCAAAGGGTTACGCCTTAGAAAGCGCTACCGTTATTGAAAAGTATGCAAGTAGTTTAGGGCTTACCGCTATTTGTGAAACTATCGCCGAAAGTCTTAGCGCGTTAAACGTTGACGCGAACTTCGTTCTCGGTGCGATATGTATACTAATAGTTCCGCTAGCGTTTGCGATTTTATACTTTATCTACCGCTTAATAGTAAGGGCGGTCAAAAAGAGCAAGAAGAAAAAGTACAAACAATTTAGAAGTGAGTACGGCGCTTTCCAAAAATATAAAAAGCGCGTTAAAAAAGAAAAGAAACTTGCCAAAAAACAAAAAAGGCTTGACAAAAAGCAAAAACGCCTTGAAAGAAGATTAAGGCGCAAAAATAAAGAAACAGAAGAAAATTAAAATAAAATAAAAGGTGAATATTATGGAACAAATCAAACAATTTTTCGCAAATTTAGTTGATCAAGCAGTTAGTTTGTATCAAAACACGTTAGTTCCTTTCTATGAAGAAACTATCGTAACAGCCGTACCCTTCTTAGCAAGCGTTGAACTTTGGTATATACTTGCGGGTCTTGGCGGTCTTATTCTTTTACTTATCTTAATTTCGGCTTGCACCGCAAAAGGCAGAAAGAAAAGAAAGGTTAATTTCTACTATCAAGGCGGTCTTTTCAAAACCGTTAAGGCTAAATACAAAAAGCCTATCAAGTTCCCCGAAGCACCCGTTAAAGAAGGTTACAAATTCGTTTGCTGGTGTGTTGATAGAACTTTGAAAACTCCTTACGAAAAAGCAGTTTTAGACCGTAAAAAAGACCTTAACTTACACGCTCGTTACGAAAAGGATATACCTGCACCAGTAGTTTCGGTTGCTCCGGTTGCTACCCCTGCGGTTGCACCTGCGCCCGTTCACGAATACGGTTCGGTTATTGAAAATCAAGATTTACAACCTATCGGCCCCGCATATTATTACGACGAAATTAGATACGCTATGCTCGGTTATGAAAGAGCGCCTCAATTTAAGAAACTTGGCGTTTTAAGAAAACAAATCATTGCCGAAATGTTCGAAAAAGACGGTGTTGTTAACCTTTATCTCAAACTCGACCCCGAATACATGCAAGAAAAAGGTTACAAAGTTGAGCGTTACGAAGAAGAAATGTTCTCTATCGTTCCTTGCAAAAAGTTAGTTAATAGCAAAGAAGATTTAGAAGAAGCGTTAAAACTCGTTAAAGAAACAATGACCGTAAACAACATGGTAAAAAGCGGTGTAACGTTTGCGCAAAAGCCTGCTAGCACCAAAGAGGCAAGAGAAAGCGGTTTCGCGTTCTTCGTTAAAAACGAAACGGTTGCAACTTCTATTGAAGACTATTATAGGCTTTTAAGAGCGGTAGTTTTAAGTTATCAAAAGAGAGAAAACGCTAAAACTCAAGATAGTGATAAGAACAAAATGATTCTTAAAATTTACAAAAAAGGCGAAACGTTGAACGTTTACTTAGCGCTTGACGCTATTGAAGAAGGTCTTACCGACGTAAGTTTTGATAGAAGTTTTGCCGATACTCCTGCGCTTATCGAAGTTAAAACGGCTGACGATTGCGTAAAGGCTAACGAGTTTATCGATAAACTTATGTTCCGTTACGGAATGGAAAGAAAGCCCGAAAAGGCAACCGTATCACTTGACGACGCGATTGAGAAAAATTGCGGTTTCGGTTACAGAATCAAAAACTAATGCTAAAAAAGGCGTAAAGCGAAGGCTTTGCGTCTTTTGAAAGTTTAGTGTTAAATATTAAAAGGACGTAATGAAAATGGAAAAAATTATACTTACCGCAGAAGGTAAAAAAGAACTTGAAGAAAGACTTAACGTACTCAAAAACGAACTTATCCCGCAAGTAGTTCAAAGAATTAAAGTTGCAAGAGAACAAGGCGACTTATCCGAGAACGCAGAGTATACTTCCGCTAGGGAAGAACAAGGAAAGTTAGAAGGCGAAAAGCACGACATTGAAACCAAACTTAAATATGGCGAAGTAATATCGTCATCTTCTAAAAAAGACGTGGTTGAAGTCGGCACGAAGATTAAATACCTTGATATTGAAGAAAACGAAGAATACGTTTTCACTATCGTAGGCACGGCGGAAGCCGACCTTACCAAGGGCAAAATTTCTAACGAATCGCCCGTTGGAAAGGTGTTAATGGGTAAAAAAGTTGGTGACGTTTGCGTTGTAAACGCACCCAAGGGCGGAAACTACGAAATTAAAGTGTTGGAAATTTTAGACTAATGGTAAACAAGATAACCGCTAAACGGCTAAAAAACTTAATATCTTACGACTGGCTTAAAATGGTAGCGTTATCGGTTATCGTGTGTATCGTTGTAATTCTAGTATTCAACGCTTTTGCAAAAAAACCGAGTGACGGGCAAGATTTCAGGCTCGTAATCGATCAAGACGTTATCGTTGAGAGTGACGAGATAAATAGCGTATTCGACGCGCTTTTTGAAGGTGGCGTAGAAAACGGGGGCTTTTCATACGAAACCTTGCAAGGTCAAGTCGTTTACCTAAGAGAGAACGACGAAAGTCCCAAAAGTTATATCTTAGGCGGGGTTTACGCTGAACTTAATCAAGACGACGTTTGTGTTTTGTTAGAAGACGTGTATGTTCAATATATCTCACAAAACAACGCAGTTAAGATTGACGAATACTTAAATAGTGCCAAGCAGTTTTTAATTAGTGAAGGGCTATGTAATAGCCTTGGCGAGTTTGACGTTGATAAGGTAAATAGTTACTTTGAAACTACGCGCGGTAAAGACACTAGGTTCAAAACCGCCGAGCAAATTAGCAAGGGAAAGGAAGAAGAACTTAAAAGGTTAAAAGCCATATGGAATAACGCCACGGCGTTACAAAAATGCTTTCAAGACCACCCCGAACTTTTAGACGAAAGAAGTTATACCTACGGCGCATACGAAAACACGGGTAAGTTTGCTATAAACCTTAGTAAACTTAACGGAAACGGCGCGTCGGGCAGGAATATTGAAAACCTATTTAAGCGTTCGTATGAAGAAGGCGACCAAACGCTTTACACGGTTGAAGGTATTTATATAGCGCTTGGTCAAACTAGTGATGCCGACGGGGATTTATTCTACGAAAAGTTGGCGTTTTTATACACTTTAATTAAAACTTATAGCACGTTTATATGATTATGAAAGGAAAATTTATAACTTTCGAGGGTTGCGAAGGGAGTGGAAAATCTACTCAAATAGAACTCTTTCGCAAATACCTTGAAAAAAAAGGCATAGAATATTTATTCGTTAGAGAACCGGGCGGAACGGAAATTTCAGAAAAAATCCGCGCGATAATTTTAGACGTTAACAATAAAGAAATGTGCGACGAGGCTGAAGCGTTATTATACGCGTCTGCAAGGGCGCAACTTATAAAGGAAAAAATTCTACCCGCGCTTAATAGCGGTAAATTAGTTTTATGCGATAGGTATATTGACTCGTCTTTTGCCTACCAAGCGCACGCTAGGGGGCTTGGTATAGATTTTATTTCTAAAATCAACTCTTACGCAATAGAAAACTGTATGCCTGACAAAACGGTATTTCTCAACATCTCGTCAAAAGATGCGTTTATGAGAAAAGGCGGGGCTGATAAAGACGATAGAATTGAACTTTCCGGGGAAGATTTTCACCAAAAAGTATACGAAGGTTACTTAAAAGTTGCCAAAATGTACCCCGAAAGGTTTTTGCTTATCGACTGTTTAGGTGAAAAACAACAAACGCATAAAAATATTATAAAGGCACTCGGTATTTAATGAACGGATACACTCTTTTGAAAAACACAAGCGCTTATAAAATTTTTAACGGGGACAAGATAAGGGGAACTTTGTCGCACGCGTATTTAATCGTGTCGCAAGATAAACTTTTCTTAGAAAACTACCTTAAAATTTTTGCAAAAGCGCTCGTATGTAACGAGAAAGAGCCGTGTAACAATTGCAGAGTGTGTTCACTCGTAGACAAAAAGTCGTTTACTGACGTTGTCTTTTACCCTTTGGGTAAAAAGTTAGTCGTTGCCGACGTTGACGATTTAATTGAAAAAAGTTTTTTCAAACCGCTTGAAAGCGACAAAAAAGTGTTCGTTTTATGTGACGTTGCCGATATGACCGTTCAAGCGCAAAACAAACTACTTAAAACGCTTGAAGAACCGCCAAAAAACACTTATTTATTGCTTGGCGCAACGTCTACCTATTCGCTACTTCCAACCGTTTTATCGCGCTGTAAAAAACTAGACGTCAAACCCTTTGCAGAAACCGAACTATATAACTATTTAGAAGGTTATTTGCAAGGTGGTGAAAAGTTAAAATCGGCTGTAAGGTTATCGGGCGGAAACTTGGGCGAGGCTATAAACCGCTACGAAACGGGCGAGGGCGCGCTCGCGGAAGACTTGGCGTATAACGCGCTAATAAACTTAAAAACTAGCAGTCAAATTGCGGACTTTTCCGCGAAAATTTCAAAAGAAATATTAAAAGATTTTATATCGTCGCTTGCAAGTATAGTAAGTCAAGCGCAAAACTACGCGCTGAGGGGCGTAGGTGATAACGAAAGGGTAAAAGCCGTTGCAAACGCTTTAAGCGTTGGCGCGCTAGTACACGTTTCACAAAAAATACGCACAGCCGAAAAAGCCGTTTACTTTAACGGGAACACCGTAGCCGTTATCGACGGGCTTTTATTCGGTATCGTGGAGGGAAAATTCAAATGGTCAAAATAGTGGGTGTAAAATTTAATCACTCGTGTAAGATATACTACTTCGACCCACAAGGCGAAAATTACGTTGAGGGCGAAGGCGTTATAGTGGACACTGCGCGCGGTACTGAATACGGCGTTGTAGCAGTTGCCCCAAAATGCGTTGAAGAAAGCGAAATCGTATCTCCCTTAAAACCTATTACGAGAAGGGCTACGAAGAAAGACGCGCAACGCGTAGAAGAAAACGAAAAGAAATTGCCGTCTATTATAGAAACGGCAAAGAAAGAAGTTGAAAAGTGCGGGCTTGAAATGAAGATAACGGGTGCAGAGTTCCCGTTTGACAACTCTAAAATAATAATATACTTTACAGCCCCCGCGAGAATAGATTTTAGAGATTTAGTTAAATCGCTAGCGCAAGCACTTCATCACAGAATAGATTTAAGGCAAATCGGTAGCCGTGACGAGGCAAAACTCCTTGGCGGTATAGCGCCGTGCGGTAGGGTTTGTTGCTGTAACAGTTTCTTGCCCGACTTCAAAACGGTAACTATAAAAATGGCTAAAAACCAAGGCTTATCGCTTAACCCTTCTAAAATAAGCGGTCTTTGTGGAAGGCTTATGTGTTGCTTAGAATACGAAAACGAGCCGTACGCCGAGGCGTATAAAAAAATGCCCAAAGTTGGTTCGGAAGTTCAAACGCCTGACGGAAAGGCAACGGTAATTTCTAACAATATGCTAAAAATGCTCGTTAAAACCAAAACCACGATGAAAGACGGAACCGTAACCTATAAAGACTACGCGCTTGATGAAATTAAGTTCAAAAATAATAAAATCAAAGAGCCTGACGAAGAAGTTGTAGAAGATAGTCACGACTAAATTTTTATAAATTTGTTAAAACACTGTACAAAATTTTTAGTTTGTGATATTATAAAATAAAAACGGCATTTAGCCGATTATAAGGAGAATATTATGGCATACGTTATTAACGACAGTTGTATTTCTTGCGGTGCATGTGCAGAGGCTTGCCCCGTTCAAGCAATTAGCGAAGGTGAAGCATTATACGTTATCGATAAAGAAGCGTGCATCTCTTGCGGTGCTTGCGCAGATACCTGCCCCGTAGGCGCACCTGAAGAAGAGTAAAAAAAATTAGTGGCGATAACGCCACTTTTTTTATATTAAAAGGCGCAAATCAGCAAATCTTTCGCTAAACGCTACAAAATTTACGCTAAAATATTAATAAGGAGTAAAAATGCTCGTACTTGACGACTTGCTTATAGACGGCATTAAAATTTATCAAGACGACGAACTTTATCGTTTCACTAGTGACGCGGTAATACTTTCAAAGTTCGCGTCTTTCAAAAAGGGTGACGTAGTCGCCGATTTTTGTAGTGGTTCGGGTATCGTTGGGCTTCATTTTTACGCGCTTAATAACGGCGTTAAATCGGTTGACCTTATTGAAATTCAAAGCGAGTTATCATCACTATCTAAAATGACGGTGGAGTATAATAAACTTCAAGATAAGTTTTCAGTTATCAATAAACCTATTCAAGAGTTAGATAAAACTTTTAACGGCAAGTACAGTTTAATACTATGTAATCCGCCGTATAAAAAAGCGGGTAGTGGCGAGCCTAACGGAAATATTAAAATAGCGATGTGCCGTCACGAAATTACCGTTACGCAAGAAGAAATTATTGAAATTTCGGCTAAAAAGTTAAAGCACGGCGGTAGGCTTTGCATTTGCCAAAGAACTGAAAGGCTAGTAGATATGATTTGCAAAATGGTTAGTGTTGGACTAAACCCAACGCGTATTCAAACGGTGGTAACGAAAAAGGGCGGTAGCCCCTACTTATTCTTAATAGAAGCGGTAAAAGGTGTAAAACCGCAATTAAAAATACTTCCAGAACTAATAAACGAAGGTATGTAATGTTATATTTTATTTCAACGCCGATAGGTAATTTAGGCGATATAAGTTATCGCGCGGTTAAAACGCTTGAAGAGGTTGACGTTATCTTGTGTGAAGATACCCGCCACTCGATAAAACTGCTTGACCATTACGGCATTAAAAAACCGCTAATATCTTATCATAAATACAACGAAAAAGAACGCTTAGAAGAAGTTTATAATATGCTTGTTCTAGGTAAAAACGTAGCCGTTATATCGGATGCGGGCACTCCCGTTATTTCAGACCCAGGTAACGTCTTAACTGCGTTTTTAAGGGAAAG
Organism: Christensenellaceae bacterium; assembly: GCA_045646405.1. Taxonomy (GTDB): domain Bacteria; phylum Bacillota; class Clostridia; order Christensenellales; family Borkfalkiaceae; genus HGM11412. The sequence continues at coordinate 64,392 of JAZRKO010000019.1, forward strand.
GGGTGTAGAGTACACCGTTATTCCCGGTGCTACCGCGTTTGCGCCGGCGCTTATTTTATCAGGGCTTTCGGCGGACAAGTTTACCTTTATAGGCTTTTTGCCCGAAAAAACCAAGGATAAAGACTTGCTACTTAAAGACTTTCAAGACGTTAAAAGTACGCTTATATTTTATTCCGCGCCACACGACATAAATAAAGACCTACTTTATCTTTATGATAAACTTGGCGATAGAAAGGTTGCGGTAGTAAAGGAAATAACTAAACTACACGAAACAACTTATTTAGGAACGCTTGGAAGTTTGCAAATTGAAAACCCCAAAGGCGAGTTCGTTATAGTAGTTGATAAAAACTTGAAAGAAAAGCAATTTCCGCTAAACGAACTTGAACATATAAATCTATATATAAATAAAGGATATTCTAAAAAAGACGCGATTAAAATGGTAGCAAACGAGCGTGGCGTTAACAAAAACTCGCTATATAAATACACGATAGAAAACAAAAAGGAGAGTTGAACTCTCCTTTTTTATATGAATTTTTTAAGCGTTTTGTCGTTTTTAATATAATTAAGCGCCGTTTCACTATCTAAAAGTGTTTCTACCGTTTGATAAAGGGCTGTTTCTATATGAGTAATAGATTCGCCGTTTAGAAAACTTACGGTAAACTTTTCAAGCGATATTGAAAGGTTAAGTTTTGCGCGAGGGGATAAGTTAAAGGTTTTTATATTGTCGTAAATATCTAACGCCGAGTTGTATAGTTTTACCTTTCTTATAGTTGACGTAAGAACCGCAAAAAAGATAAAAAATAAAGTAAACACAACCGCCGAGGCTAGCGTTAAAATAATATTATCTAACGAGATAGAAAGTATTAAAAGAACTATAAACGCTACCGCTAGCGCTGAAATTGTAGGGATAAAAACCTTTATTGACTTTTCTCTTGAAAAGTGCTTGGGTATCCCGTCTTTTAATAACGTTTCAACTTTTTTAAGCCTACTGTCGGCTTCTTGGCTTTCGTATTCGGCAAGTTCTTCCTTTGGAATATTCCTTTTTTTATGATATGGCGAATACGCTCTTTTTATCGCTTCCTTTTCTAGTTGCGACGAGTATTCAAGCGCGTTTTTCAAGTCCGAAAAGTGTGAAGTGTCTTCAAAGTCGGTAAAATTTTTGGTTTTAGCAAGAACGCGTAGTTGATAAACTCTACCATCGGTATTAGATAGTTTTAGCGCCAAATCAGTAGTGTTTAACGCGCTATCGTAGTTGCCGTTATCGATAAGCCACTGGCACTCGTCAAGCAAAATATTTAATTGTTTGTATTTTTCGCCTTCGGCAACCTTTCTATCGTCGTTTTCTATCCGTTTAAGCGATTGATAGTACTTTACCGCTTGATTGACGTTAATTTCCTTATTACAATTCGGGCAAACGATATAGGCGTTTTCAGTACCCCCCGAAAATTCGTGCAAACACTCGGGGCACTTCATCATAAAATTTGACATATCTTTTCCTAAATATTTACTTTTCTAAACGTTTAATTTGTTGATATAATCCCGTTTGTGCAATCATTTGAACAACGTCATGACCTGGATCATCGTTGCCTTCTATGAGAGCAATGTTGTTTGATAGTATAGCAACGTCCCACCCAACGTATTGAACAGTAGGTACGAGTTTACATGCTTGTTTAATTTTTTCTTGTAAAATAGACCAGTTAGGTATAGTAAAACCAACCATTAAATTATTTGTTACAGGGTGATATAAATAAGATTCATACTTATAATTTATAGCAGGGTGATCTATAACGCCCGTTTCTACGTCAATATGGGCGCATACGCCGTTAGAGTGGAGATTGTCAACGATAGCGTCTTTACCGCCCGAGCGTAAAGCACAGGCTATTATTTCACCTTTGAAAGTAAGAACACGAACGGTGTTTATTGAGGTGGGGTTTACTAAACTCATTTTTTCGTGTTGAATAAGTATTTCTTCACAAATATAGTTTTTGTATAAATCAAAATTGAAAGTATTAAGTTCACTTTCTTTTAACTTAAATATACCTTTGCCTTGACCACCGCTAAGTGGTTTTAATATAACTTCTTTATGTTTTTTTACGAATAAGTCAAACTCTTCACGAGAACAATTATTTAGAACTAACCAATCTCTATTTATATAATCACAAAAAACTTTATTAAATTCTGGTTTTTGTTGGAAGATATAAGTTTTACTTTTATCATTATACTTTTTAAGAATTTTTTTACTTCTTCTATACGTTATAAACTTATTGCGTTCATAATTTGATTTTTCATAAAATCTATATCTAAAAAAATCTTCTGGCGAACATCCAAACCTAATAGCGCAATATAATTCGCTAAAATATGACGATATTATGCACTTATTAGGTAAAAGCCTTTTATGATGTTCGTTGAATTTGCTTATTTCTTTTAATAAAGTATTTATCTTATTCATATTATCCCTTTTATAAATTAGAGCGTTTCGGTTGAAACGCTCGCTTTAATTTCTTACTCCCACTCGATAGTGCCGGTCGGCTTGGGTGTTAAGTCGTATAAAACTCTGTTAACCCCCTTTACTTCGTGAGTTATTCTTTCGGTAATGTGGCTGAGAATTGAATAGGGTATCTCTTCGATAGTTGCCGTCATAGCGTCAACCGTGTTTACCGCACGGATAATAACCGGCCACTCGTAAGAGCGAAGGTCGTTTTTAACGCCTACCGTCTTAAAGTCGGGAACGACCGTAAAGAACTGCCATACTTTGCTTTCTAAACCGTTTTTAGCAAACTCTTCACGAAGTATAGCGTCAGACTCTCTAAGGGCTTCAAGCCTATCTCTCGTGATAGCGCCTAAGCATCTAACGCCAAGACCAGGGCCTGGGAAGGGTTGACGGTATACCATGCCGTGCGGAAGCCCAAGTTCTTCGCCTACAATTCTTACTTCGTCTTTATATAAAAGTCTAATAGGCTCAACGAGTTCAAATTGTAAATCGTCTGGAAGACCGCCAACGTTGTGGTGCGCTTTAACGGGGCCACTTTCTAAAATGTCAGGATAAATCGTGCCTTGCGCTAAGAAATCAATACCTTCAAGTTTTCTCGCTTCTTCTTCAAAAACTCTAATAAATTCAGCGCCGATAATCTTTCTTTTTTGCTCAGGTTCAAAAACACCTTCAAGTTTATCTAAAAATCTGTCAACCGCGTCAACGTAGATAAGGTTTGCATCCATTTCGTCACGGAATACTTTAACTACTTGTTCTGGCTCGCCCTTTCTTAAAAGACCGTGGTTAACGTGAACGCAATAAAGGTTTTTGCCGATAGCCTTTATGAGTAACGCTGCCACTACCGACGAGTCAACCCCGCCTGAAAGTGCTAAAAGAACCTTTCTATCGCCTACTTGAGCGCGTATTTCTTTAATTTGTTCGTCAATAAATTTTTGTGCAAGTTCTGGCGTGGTTATACGCGCCATATCGTCAGGGCGTTTGTTAAGCATATAATTTCTCCTAAATAATAAATATTAGTCCATCGGGCTATAATTCGGTGCTTCTTTGGTGATAGAAATGTCGTGCGGGTGACTTTCTCTAAGCGACGCTTGCGTAATCTTAATAAACTCAGCAGTTGCTCTTAAAGTTGCTAAGTCTTTCGCGCCACAGTAACCCATACCAGAACGAATACCACCTATAAGTTGGTAAACGATATCCGATATCGTTCCGCGATAGGGAACTCTACCTTCAACGCCTTCGGGTACGAATTTTTTAGCGTCTTCTTGGAAGTATCTATCCTTCGAGCCTGCCGCCATAGCAGAAAGCGAACCCATACCGCGGTATACTTTGAAACTTCTACCTTGGTAAAGTTCAATTTCGCCCGGGCTTTCTTTCGTGCCTGCAAGTAAACTACCAAGCATAACTGCGTTACCGCCGGCTGCGAGCGCTTTGGTTATATCGCCGGAGTATTTAATGCCACCGTCTGCAATAACGGTTTTGCCGAGTTTGTGAGCCATTTCAGCACAGTCCATAACCGCGGTAAGTTGCGGAACGCCTATACCTGCAACTACGCGGGTAGTGCAGATAGAACCGGGGCCGATACCAACCTTAACGACGTCAGCACCGGCATCAATAAGCGCTTCAACCGCCTTTGCAGTTGCAACGTTACCGGCAATAACTTTAAGGTTAGGATATTTTGCCTTAATCTTTTTAACGCTTTCAATAACGCCCATTGAGTGACCGTGTGCGGTGTCAACGGTTATTATGTCAACGCGGTTTTTAACGAGTTCGTCAATTCTTTCAAAGGTATCTTTACTAGTACCTACCGCAGCGCCTACTAAAAGCCTACCGTTAACGTCTTTTGCGGAATTTGGGTATTGAATAGATTTTTCAATATCTTTTATCGTAATTAAACCTTTAAGATTATAATTATCGTCAACTATGGGAAGTTTTTCAATTCTGTGCTTGCCTAAGATTTGTTGCGCTTCTAAAAGGCTAGTGCCAACGGGAGCGGTAACTAAGTTTTCCTTAGTCATAACGTTGTCGATAGGTTGGTCGAAATCTGTTTCAAACCTAAGGTCGCGGTTGGTAAGTATGCCTACGAGTTTGCCGTTTTTAGTAATGGGAACACCGCTAATTTTGTATTTTTGCATTAGCGCGAGCGCGTCGGTCACCTTGTTTTCGGGTTCTAAGAAGAACGGGTCGGTAATAACGCCGTGTTCACTTCTTTTAACTCTGTCAACTTCTCTGCCTTGCGCTTCGATAGACATATTTTTATGAATAATACCTAAACCGCCTTCACGCGCGATAGCAATTGCCATACGCGATTCGGTAACGGTATCCATCGCTGCGGACATTAAGGGGATATTGAGTTCAATTCCGTCTGCAAGTTTGGTTTTGAGCGAAACGTCTTTTGGGAGGATTTCACTTTTTTGTGGAACGAGCAACACGTCGTCAAAAGTAAGACCTTCTCTAATTTTTCTTTCCATAGTTTTCTCCTTTTTAGTTTATAAGTTCATCAATCAAATTTAAGTGATCGTTTACTAACTGATTTTTATTTTGCCTATTTTGTAGGCGAATTTTAATTTCGGTTAAAGTAGCCGTATCGTTACTTTGCGCCGATAAAATTATAAGTTTGTGAACGGGGTTAAGCGAAACGTATTCGCTAGTGTTTGAAAAGGCCCTATCGATAGCAACCTTTTTACTACCAACTTCATACTCAGCCGAACAAATACTGCCGACTACGTAGTAATGATACCCGTCGCCTTTACCTAAGATAAAACTCTCATACCCGTCGTCGTTTATAAACGAAACGCCGTAGGATATAATTTTATCTTTATTGCCGAAAACTATACAGCGTTCGGTGAGCGTAGCAAGGTCGCTAATATCACGAGATTTTTCGTACGCCTTTTCGGTGTATTTAAGCGATAGTTTTTCGCTTTGAGTGGTGAAGTAAACGTTGCCGAGAACTTGTGGTGCAAACGTAGCGCATATCAAATACGCACCTACGAAAACGACCGTTAAAAGCGCAAGCGTAATCGCCACCGTTTTTACAATCAATTTCTTCATTATTAAAAACCTTTTTACTATTTTAGCAAAACAAATAAAAAAATGCAACGCTTTATAAAAAATACTTTATTTTTTAATAAATTTTTTTGTTCTAAACTAACGGCAAAGGCAATAAAATGCTTATAAAGAGAGATTTTTATGAAAAAAATAGTTGCAACCCTTATAATAATTACCTCGCTACTATTCGTATCGTCGTGCAAAAACGAGATAGACCTTTCAATGTACCTATCCCAAAACAGAACTTCCGTTTACACGGCAACTAACGAAAACTATTCGGTAACTTTGTACGGCGAAGAGCGTGAAGACCCGTTTTTGTCAGACGGTTTCGTTGGAACTATTAAAAAGTTTGTAACCGTTAGAATTGAAGAGTGCAAAAAGTCGCTTGACGACGCTTCAGTCACACTTTCTTACGACGGCGTTACCTTAAAAGGCAACTTTGAGTACAGTCCGCTTAGCGGAAAGTATATAACCGAGTTTGAAGTTGAAAGCCTACCGTCTAAAAACGAGATTTCACTCGTTATCAAAAACGACGGCGAAGAGTTGAATTTAACGCTTAGCGGTTACAATTTGTCTGGCGCTAACTATAAGTCGGCGTTGCAAACCGTTTCAAAAACGGCAAGTGATTACCTAGGCAAGTTAAAGTCGAACGGCTCTTACCTAATGGAAGTTAGGCTTAGAACTATTTATCAACAAGACAGAATTTACTACTACGTTTCAATAATAGACAAACAAGGTAAAACCCTAGCGTATTTAGTAGACGGTGAATCTTTCGAAATACTCGCCTCTAAAACGATATAATCTTCGTTATGCTTCGTTCTTTGGTTTTTTGTGAAATTCCTACGACCGAAAAGGTCGCTCCCTTCCACAAAAAACCAAACGCCTTGCCTAACTCGTTTCTATCGTTTTAGACAAGTTTAACCTAGCAAGTATAATTCCTACGACCGAAAAGGTCGCTCCCTTCCACAAAAACCCAAACGCCTTGCCTAACTCGTTTCTATCGTTTTATTAAGTTTTGTATCAATCTAAATTAAAAGCGTGCTAAACGGCGCGCTTTAATTACGTTCAAAAGTAAATTAAAATTCGGTATTGAAAAAGTAAAAAACCTATTGTATAATAAATTTAACGGAGAAAATCCGAAACTATTTTTAGGAGTTATTTTTATGGACGTAGACAGAATTAGAAACGTAGCGCTAATAGGTCATAGTGGCGAGGGTAAAACCACTCTTGCCGAGGCGATATTATTCAATATGAACGTCATTGACCGACAAGGAAAGGTAGAAGACGGCAATACCGTAATGGATTTTGACGGGCTTGAAATTGCAAAGAAGTCTTCAATATCACTTTCTTGCGCATGCGGAGAATATAAAGGGTACAAATTCAATATTATAGACGTACCCGGTTACTACGACTTTGAAAGCGAACTTGCACAAGCGCTTGCAGTTGCCGATTCGGCGATAATTGTAGCGTCTGGTAGCGGTACGCTTACCGTTGGTACTGAAAGGGCGATTGATTATTGCGTTAAGCGTAAAATTCCCGCAATGCTTTTTATCAACGGGCTTGATAAAGACAATTCCGACTTTATTAAAACGGTAAACGCCATCAAACTTAAATACGGGCATAAAATAGCCCCCCTTATTCTTCCAAATATCGTTGAAGGTAAGATGAAGGGTTTCGTTAAGGTTGCTTACGGCGTTCTTCGTGACTGGGAAAGGAACGAATATCCTATTCCAGACTATCTTAAAGAAGCGTATTTAGAAGCAAGGCTTACGGTATGCGAAGCCGCCGCTGAAAACGACGAAGAACTTTTAGAAAAGTTCTTTGAAAACGGCACTCTTTCGGCGGAAGAGATTGAAGCAGGTTGCAAAAAAGGTATAAATTCTTGTTCAACCATAACCGTGCTTGGCGGTAGCGCGTATAAAAACCACGGTGTATTCAACCTTATGGATAAAATTATATCCACTCTCCCAAGTCCCAAAGACGCGGGCATTCAACGCGCCGTTGTAGACGGGGAGAAAACCCCCGTTTACCCCGACGAAAACGACCAAACCGTAGTTAGAATTTTCAAAACGGTGGTTGACCCGTACGTTGGTAGACTTAACTACGTTAAAGTTATATCCGGCAAACTCAAAGTTGGGCAAACCCTTAAAGTTTCGGGTTGGGGCGAAGAAAAAATTAGCGGTATCTACACCGTTATAGGTAAAAAGCAAGAAAGCGTTCAAGAATTATCCGCAGGTGATATAGGCGCTCTTTCTAAACTTGACAACGCTAGAACGGGCGATACTTTATTTGAAAAAATCGACACTCGCTTTAAGGCGTTTGAAATTCCGCCCGCAACTTATAAACGCGCCGTTTACGCAGTTAAAAAAGGCGAAGAAGACAAAATTTTTGCAGGTCTTAACAAACTTAAAGACGAAGACATTTCTTTCTCGGTAGAAAAGAACGCTGAAACGGGCGAAATGTTGCTTGCAGGCGTTGGCGCTACGCAACTTGAAACGGTTAAGAAAAAACTCAAAGCAAAATTTGGCGTTGACTGTGAACTTAGAAAGCCGAAAATTGCTTACAAAGAAACGATTAAAGGCGTAGCCGAAGCCGAAGGCAAACACAAAAAGCAATCGGGTGGTGCAGGTCAGTACGGCCACGTTAAAATCAAGTTTGAAAGCGGTGCGAGTGACGGTGTTTACGAGTTCGTCGACGCGGTCGTTGGCGGTGCAATTCCCAAAAACTTTATCCCCGCGGTAGACAAAGGGCTTAAAGAAGCCATTAAAGAAGGCGTTTTAGCGGGATATCCGTTACTTGACCTTAAAGCAACGCTTTTCGACGGTTCGTCTCACCCCGTTGACAGTAAGGAAGTTGCTTTCGTATCCGCAGCGAAAATAGCCTATCAAGAAGGCGTTAAGAACGCTAAACCCGTTATTTTAGAACCCGTTATGAAGGTGGTAGTTACCGCGCCCGATACGTATTTAGGCGATATTATGGGCGATATGAACAAGCGCCGTGGTAGAATAGTATCTACCGATCAAGACGGTGAACTCAGCATAATAACTTGCGAAGTTCCCGAAAGCGAAATTTTAGACTACACTGCGGAACTTAGAAGTTTCACCCAAGGTCGCGGAAGATTTACCGCGGAATTTGAAAGGTACGAAGAAGTTCCTTTTGAAGAACAAGCAAAAATTATAGCACAAGCAAAAAAAGATAAGGAGTAATATAAATGATACTCAGCGTTTGCCCTAATCCTAGCATTGACTGCACTATGGAACTTGAAAAGTTCTACGTAGGTCAACTTAACAGGGTAAGCAATAAAATAGTAACGTATTCCGGCAAGGCGCTAAACACGGCAATAGGTGTAAGGCGCCTTGGTGGCGATAGTTTTGCCACGGGGTTTATGTACGAAAACGAAGGTAGTTTATTCGTTGCCACCTTAGATAACGAAGGCGTTAAAAATTCCTTCGTGTGGAGTAAGGGTAGCGTTAGAACTAACTATAAAATAGTTGACCACCGTTCAATGCTAACCGAAATCAACGATAAAGGCGAAAAAGTTTCACTTGAAAACCAGCAAAAACTCGTGGGGCTTGTAGGTACGCTTTCAAAGTCTGCATCAGTCGTTTGTATGAGTGGTTCACTCCCTGACGGGGTTGCCGACGATTACTATCAAAAACTAATATCCGCTTGCAAAAAAGGCGTTAAAGTTATACTTGACACGGCTGGTGAAAAACTTATAAAAGCGCTGTCTTCTGGCGTTTATATGGTAAAGCCCAACCTTTTCGAACTCGAAGCGGTTGCGGGCGAAAAACTTAAAACTCGCGCGGATATGATAAAGGCGTGTAACTTTCTTATCGACTTAGGCGCTGAAAACGTTTTATTGTCATTAGGTCGAGAAGGCGCGATTTTGTACGACGGAACGAGCGGTTATTTTTGCAAGAGTGCTAACGTTGCCGTAAACTCTACCGTTGGCGCCGGGGATAGTATGGTGGCGGCAGCGTCGCTAATGATTGAACACGGCGCGTCAAAGCAAGAGATTTTAAGGAACGCGGTGGCTGCGGGTACGGCGTCTATTACCACGCCGGGAACGAATTTGTTCTACCGCGATAAATTTGAAGAAATTTACGGTAAAATTTTTGTAGAAAAGGCATAATATAAGTATGATAACGTTAAAAGAAGTCAAGGCGGACGAAGAAGTAAAAGTTCTAATAAAAACGGGCGAAAAGCAGATTGACGCTTTGGCATACACCGAACACTCGGTTCGCCACGCCACTATCGTATCTAACTGGACTGGTATGATACTTAAAGAAACGGGCGCAAGCAAAAAACTTATAAACCTTGGCGAGATAGCAGGGTATCTTCACGATATAGGAAACTCACTTTCTCGTTACGACCACGCGGGTAGCGGTGCGCTACTAGCGTACGATATACTAAAAAGGCTGGGTATGAGTTTAAGCGATTCCGCCGAGATTATGATGGCGATAGGCAATCACGACGAGAAAAACGGTATTCCCGTTAGCATACTTACTTCCGCGCTGATTATAGCCGATAAAAGTGACGTTCATAAGTCAAGAGTAAAGCATAAACTTTTAAGCGCTTCAACTAATATTCACGATAGGGTGAATTTAGCGGTAAATCGCTCGTTTGTAAAGGTGGATAAAGTAAATAAGCAAATTGACACCGTTATCGAAACCGACGATAAAATTTGCTCGGTTGCCGATTACTTTGAAATTTACCATACCCGTATGCTTATGTGCAGTAAAGCGGCTGAACTTATGGGCTATAAATACGGGCTAATTATCAACAACGTTAAATTATTATAATAATTTCGCGCATACTGTACGTATGCGCGGTTTTATTTTGAAAATTAAAAACTACAACAAATTCAAATCAAGTAAAAAAGCGGTTACCTTTGCGGGTGGACTAGTGTTTTTCTTTTTGCTTGGGCTAGTTCCAACGCTATACTTGTTTTCGCTAACCCTATCTCTATTTGGAAAAGAACTATCAAATTTAGGTGGTTTTTTTATAACCGAAAAATTCTCGGTTATTAAAGATTTCGTATTTTTAGCAACCGAAAATATCGGTGCGGGCGGTAGCGTTATTGCTGGGTTTATTGCAGTTTACTCGGCGGGGAGTTTGTTCGTTCATCTACGATACACGGGCGAAGTTATATATAACCAAAAAAGCACTAGCACAATTCTTATTAGAATTTTATCTATAATCGCATCGATAACCGTTAGTTTAGCCGTATCTTTCTTGATTGCGGTTTACGGCGTTTTGTCACCGTTTTTTCTATCCGTTTTAGGTTTTTTTGGTAAAATTGTCAACTTTTTTATAGCAATGACTATAACTTTTATCGCAGTAATCATAATAAATTTAACCGCATGCCCTCAAAAAATCAAAATAAAAGAAGTTATAAAAGGCAGTTTGTTTACTTGCGTGTTCGGTGTAATTTTTACCGCGGTGTTTTTAATCTATTTAAGATACTTTTCCTCTTACGATAAAATCTACGGGAAAATTGCCGTTATTCCTATATTTTTTGCTTGGCTATTTATTATAATGCGTTGCGTTGTTAGTGGAATAACCATAAACGCCTACGAAAGATTGACGAAAAAGTAAATTTGTAGTAAAATTTATTAAAATAACTAAATGGAGAAAATTTATGAAGTGTATTTTAACCGTAGTTGGTAAAGATAAGCCTGGTATTATTTCAAAAGTTAGTGGGCTTCTTGCCGATAAAAACGTAAACATTGAAGATATTACGCAAACCATTATGCAAAACACGTTTACTATGATAATGTTAGTTAACTTATCAAAGGCTTGCGTGTCAATGCAAGAATTATCCGCTAAAATGACCGAACTTGGAAGTGAAATCGGCGTAAATATCCACCTTCAACACGAAGGCGTGTTCGACGCTATGCACAAGGTGTAAAATGATAAAAACTACTGAAATTTTAGAAACTATAAACATGGTCGAAAAGGAACATTTCGATATCCGCACGATAACTATGGGGCTATCGCTTTTCGGCTGTATTAAAGATACGGCTAAATCTACCGCAAACGCCGTTTACGACCTTATTTGTAAGCGTGGCGAAAACATCGTTAAAGTGGCAAGCGACCTATCGCTCGAATACGGCGTTCCTATCGTAAACAAGCGCGTATCCGTTACCCCTGCGAGTTTTTTAACCGCAAAATTTATGGGCGAAGAACTAACTATTGCCACGGCGCTAGATAAAGCAGCAAAGGAAATCGGCGTTGACTTTATAGGTGGTTATTCGGCGCTAGTACATAAATCAATGACCGAAGCGGAAAAGAGTTTTATATATAGTATTCCCGAAGTTTTATCTAAAACGGAGAGGCTTTGCTCGTCTGTTAACGTTGGTTCTACAAGAGCAGGTATCAATATGGACGCGGTTAAACTTCTAGGCGAAATTATTAAAAAAACAGCCGATAAGACGGTTGACGGGTTCGGCGCAGCCAAATTCGTAGCCTTTTGCAACGCGGTTGAAGACAATCCGTTTATGGCAGGTGCTTTCCACGGCGTTGGCGAGGGTGATTGCGTTATTAACGTTGGCGTATCGGGGCCGGGCGTTGTTCAACACGCTATAAAGGCTATACCTAACGCGTCTATTACCGACCTTGCCGAAATGATTAAAAGAACGGCTTTCAAAATCACGAGAGTAGGAAACTTAGTTCTTAGCGAGGCTAGTAAGCGCCTTAACGCCGAAAGGGGCATAGTTGATTTATCACTTGCGCCCACGCCCGTTATAGGTGATAGCGTAGCCCACATTTTAGAAGAAATGGGGCTTGAAGAAGTTGGTTGCCACGGAACTACTGCTTGCTTAGCCCTTCTTAACGACGCGGTTAAAAAAGGCGGTGTAATGGCTTGCTCTAACGTTGGTGGTCTTTCGGGCGCGTTTATCCCCGTTAGCGAAGATATAGGTATGATAAATTCGGCAAAAAGCGGAACGCTTACGCTATCTAAACTCGAAGCAATGACTGCCGTTTGCTCAGTTGGTATCGATATGGTGGCAGTTCCGGGCGATACGCCGTCGTCAACTATATCCGCACTTATTGCAGACGAAATGGCAATAGGTATGGTAAACAACAAAACAACCGCCGTTAGAATTATCCCAGTACCTAATAAATCGGTTGGCGAATACGTTGAATTCGGTGGGCTTTTAGGTCGCGCACCCATAATGCCCGTTATGAATAAATCGGCTGAAAAGTTTATAAATAGGGGTGGGCGTATACCTGCGCCTATACATGGCAATAAAAACTAATTTAACCCGTTATAAACGGCGCAATACTGCGTTTCTGCCGTCGCCGTGTGTCTGCAATGACCAAAAAGGTCTATTGCAACCACCCGTCTAGGCGAGCCTTGTCTTGCTTGTTTCTAACGGCTTAAATACAAGTTGAAATAGGCTTTGTGATAAAATAATTTTGATGACCAAAAAGGTCTATTGCAACCACCCGTCTAGGCGAGCCTTGTCTTGCTTGTTTCTAACGGCTTAAATACAAGTTGAAATAAACAATTAACGTATAAAAAGTGGCGGATAACCGCCACTTTTTTAATTCAGTTATATTTTCGCTATGCGAAAGTGAAATTTTTCTGCTTGATAGGTTTGTTTATCTTCGCAATTTTCGATACTTCTATAATAATATTAAAATAAACTCACCTATTACTGAAATAAAATAAGATAATGAAAGTAATGAAGTTATTACAGTTATAATAAAAGTAGTTATGCGCTTGTTATTTTTGGTTTGCCTTACGCAACTATGAAAACCTATAATACTAAATACTAAACTTATTATGCTAAACACAGCCGATAATATATACCATATAGAGAACAAATCTTTCCAGGCAAATATTGAAATAAATGCCATTATTAAACAAATGACGTAAGAAATAAACGATAACACGACGCATATAATTGAAAGTGTAGCGTAAGTTAAAGTTCTATCCTTTTTAGGTTTAATCGTTTCGTTTGATATAACTTCGTTTTCGTCTTTAACGATTAAATTGTCTTTTTCTTGCATAACGCCTCCTTAATTAAATTATATAGTATAGATTAAAGTGTTGTCAATAGTCATTATTTTAGTCCGCCTTTCATACCTTAGTGTTAGGGGGACAAAAGGGTGTATAAAAAAACTCAAAATAGGGTTATTTTGGAGGCGGAATACATTATAAAGCACGGTGCAACGGTTAGAAAAACGGCAAGCGTTTTTGGGGTGGGAAAGTCCACCGTTCACAAAGATATGACTACGCGCCTTGAAGGAATTTCAAACTACCTATACGAAAAAGTTAAAAAAGTGTTAGAAACAAACTTGCAAGAGCGCCACCTAAGGGGCGGTATTGCAACTAAACTAAAATATCAAACTATTAAAAACCAAAAAGCGTTGTAAAGCGCTTTTTTTATTTTACAAAAAAAATTTATATATTTCTAATATATATAGAAAAAATCGTTGACAAGTTAGCAAAGGTACGGTATACTTGTATACAAATATACAATAGGAGATTTGAAATGTTAATACTTAACAAAAAGACCAACCTATTAGAGCAAGAAACCTACAAATATTCTCTTCAAGACGTTAGCGAGCCTAACTTGTTTAGAGACGTTTACAATTACGAAGAAGTTCCTAAAATCGTATTCAACTACCGCCGTTCGCCTATCGATATGCCCGAAAACATTTGGATAACCGATACCACGATGCGTGACGGTCAGCAATCAGTTGAACCGTACACGGTAGAGCAAATAGTTCACTTATACAAACTTATGAGTAAACTTGGCGGGCCTAAGGGGATAATTCGTCAAACGGAATTTTTCATTTACAGTAAAAAGGACCGTGAGGCGCTTGATAGATGTAGAGATTTAGGGCTTGAATTTCCGGAAATAACGTCGTGGATAAGAGCCACGAAAGACGATTTCAAACTCGTTAAAGAAATGAATATTAAAGAAACGGGAATACTCGTTAGTTGTTCTGACTATCACATCTTCAAGAAACTCAAAATGAGTAGACGCGAAGCGCTTGAACACTATTTATCAATAGTAAAATCTGCGTTCGACGCCGGTATTAGACCAAGATGCCACTTTGAAGATATTACGCGTGCAGACTTCTACGGTTTCGTAGTTCCGTTTATAAACGCGCTCCACGACTTATCCGTTGAAGCGGGTATCCCCGTTAAAATTCGTGCGTGCGACACTATGGGTTACGGCATACCGTTTTCGGAAACGGCACTTCCTAGAAGCGTTCCCGGTATTATATACGGTATTAAAAAGTATTCGGATATTCCAAGCGAGCAAATCGAGTGGCACGGTCATAACGACTTTTATAAGGCGGTATCCAACGCAACTGCTGCATGGCTTTACGGAGCAAGCGCGGTTAACTGTTCGTTACTTGGTATAGGTGAAAGAACGGGCAATATTCCGCTTGAAGCAATGGTTATGGAATACGCGTCACTTCGCGGAACGTTCGACGGTATGGACCCAACCGTTATAACTGAAATTAGAGATTATTTTAGAAAGGATATAGGTTACAACATACCACCGATGACACCGTTTGTGGGCGATTACTTTAACCAAACGCGAGCGGGTATTCACGCTGACGGGCTACTTAAAGACGAAGAAATCTACAACATATTCGATACGGGTAAAATCTTAAACCGCCCGGCTACGGTTACTATATCAAAAACTTCTGGTCTTGCAGGCATAGCCTTCTTTATAAATAGTTACTACAATCTTATCGGTACGGACAATGAAGTTGACAAAAAGAGTGAAGTAGTTATAAAAATTAAGGAGTGGGTTGACAAGGAGTACGAAAACGAAAGGCAAACGTCAATCTCAACGGGTGAAATAATTGAACTCGTAGAAAAATATTCTAATATAAGAGAGAACTAAAATGACACAAGTGAAATTTACGTCGCGTGCAGACGCCGTATTTGAACAATTAGAAAGCAATATTTTAACGGGAGTATATAAGCGCGGAACAATTCTTACTGAAAGCGAATTATCAACTGCGCTTTCAGTATCGCGCACGCCTATTCGTGAGGCTATAAGGCGATTAGAACAAGAAAATTTAATTAAAGAACTATCTAAGGGTCACGAAGTTATAGGTATTACGAACGCCGATATTATGGATATATACGACGTGAGAATCGGCATTGAAGGAAAGGCCGCGAGGCTTTGCGCTGAAAGGATAACCGACTTAGAAATCGAAGAAATGCGCGACGTTATAGAACTTCAAGAATTCTACACCCTAAAAAACTCAGCCGATAAAATTAAGGGTATGGATTCACGCTTTCACGAACTTATTTATAAGTGTTCGGGTAGCGCGATTTACGAGAAAATTTTATCAAGCCTACATAGAAAAATTCAACTTTGCCGTAAGGTATCGGTATCTAATACCGATAGGGCTGAACACGCTATTAAAGAGCATCGCGAGATTTTTAACGCGATAGCGAGCCGTGATTTAGACCTTGCTGAAAAACTTATGGTAAAGCACGTTATAAACGCAAAAAACAACGTTAAGGGGTTAGAGTAATGGGACTTACTATTGCGGAAAAAATTATTAAAAGCCATCTTGTTAGTGGCGAGATGATAAAAGGTCAAGAAATTGCAATTAAAATCGACCAAACCTTAACGCAAGACGCGACGGGTACTATGGCTTACTTAGAGTTTGAAACTATGGGGCTTAAACGCGTAAAAACCGAACGTTCGGTTGCGTATATAGACCATAATACTTTACAATGCGGTTTTGAAAACGCAGACGACCACCGTTACATTCAGTCGGTTGCCAAAAAGCACGGAATATACTTTTCACGCCCGGGTAACGGCATTTGCCACCAAGTTCACCTTGAAAGATTTTCACGCCCTGGTAAAACGCTAATCGGTTCAGACAGTCACACCCCAACGGGTGGCGGTATAGGTATGCTTTCGTTCGGCGCAGGTGGGCTTGACGTTGCCGTTGCAATGGGCGGTGGCGCGTACTACATAACTATGCCCAAAATGTATAAAGTTAACCTAACGGGTAAACTCAGCCCTATGGTTACCGCAAAAGACGTCAGCCTTGAAATACTTAGAATTTTATCCGTTAAAGGCGGTGTAGGTGCGATTATCGAGTGGGGTGGCGAAGGCGTTAAAACGCTTTCCGTTCCCGAGCGCGCTACCATAACGAATATGGGTACGGAACTCGGCGCAACTACTTCGATTTTCCCGTCTGACGAAATTACTAAAGAGTTTTTATCCGCGCAAGGAAGAGTTGAAGACTATATTCCACTTTCTGCCGATAGCGACGCGGTTTACGATAGAATTATCGACATAAATTTATCTACGTTAGAGCCGTTAATCGCTTGCCCGCACAGCCCCGACAACGTTAAAAAAGTTAGCGAACTCAAAGGGGTAAAGGTAAACCAAGTTTGTATAGGTTCTTGCACCAACTCGTCTTATCAAGACCTTTGTAAAGTTGCAACGCTACTTAAAGGTAAAACTATTAGTGAAAGCGTTAGTTTATCGGTTTCGCCAGGCTCAAAGCAAGTACTTACTATGCTATCTAGTTCCGGCGCGCTTAACGATATAATTTCAGCGGGCGCACGTATACTTGAATGCGCGTGCGGTCCTTGTATAGGCATGGGCTTTTCGCCAAATTCAGCAGGCGTTAGTTTAAGAACGTTTAACCGTAACTTTTTAGGTCGTAGCGGAACGAAAGACGCAGGCGTTTACCTAGTTTCACCCGAAACCGCTGTTGCATCGGCGCTTACTGGCGAGATTACCGACCCAAGGCTTATATCTAGTGGCGTTACCGTTGAAATGCCGAAAAACTTTTCTATTGACGATAGCATGGTTATCCCCCCCGCAAGTGAAATTGAGGCGGAAAGTTTAGAAGTTCTTCGCGGACCTAATATTAAACCTTTCCCAACTACTTATCCGCTTGATAGCGAGTTAAAAGTAGCCGTAGGCTTAAAAGTTGGCGACAATATTACCACCGACCATATCATGCCGGCGGGCGCAAAAATACTTCCGTATCGCTCGAACATACCGTATCTATCAAAATTCTGTTTCTCGGTGGTTGACGAGGGGTATGCAGAGCGCGCCTTAGCGCTTAAATCAAGCGTCATCGTAGGTGGTGAAAATTACGGGCAAGGCTCGTCACGAGAACACGCGGCGCTCGTTCCGTTATACCTTGGCGTTAAAGCGGTTATTGCAAAAAGTTTTGCTAGAATTCATATTGCAAACCTTATAAACGCGGGCATTATTCCCTTAACGTTTGAAAATGCTAGCGACTACGATAGTATTTCACAAGGCGATAATCTTGTGCTTGAAGATTTATATAACGGCATTAAAAACGGGGCTATAAGGCTAAAAAACACCACAACTCAAAAAGAAATTACCTTAAAATGTTCGTTTACCGAAAGGCAAATTGACATAATAAAAGCAGGCGGACTTCTTGCTTATACTAAAAATCAAAAATAAGGTATTATTATGGAAAAGATTAAAATGACCACTCCTCTCGTAGAGATGGATGGCGACGAAATGACTAGAATTATTTGGAAGGAAATTAAAGACGAACTCATTTATCCTTTCGTAGACTTAAAGACCGAGTATTACGACTTAGGGCTTAAAAAGCGTGATGAAACTGACGACGAGATTACGGTAAAATCTGCCGAGGCTACTAAAAAATACGGCGTAGCGGTTAAGTGCGCAACGATAACGCCTAACGCTCAGCGTATGACGGAATATAACCTTAAAAAAATGTGGAAAAGCCCCAACGGTACGATACGTGCAATACTCGACGGAACGGTTTTTAGAGCGCCTATTACTTTACCTATAATAAAGCCCGTTGTTAAAACGTGGGAAGCCCCTATTACTATTGCCCGCCACGCTTATGGTGACGTGTATAAGGCAACCGAATTTAGAGTAGGAAAGGGTAAAGCCGAACTCGTGTTTACCGACGAAAACGGTGTAGAAACTCGTGAAACGGTGTACGATTTCGAGTGTGACGGCGTAGTTCAAGGTCAGTTTAACAAAGATAGTTCGATAAAGTCTTTTGCGCGTTCGTGCTTTAACTACGCGCTTAGCGTTAAGCAAGATTTATGGTTTTCTACCAAAGATACCATTTCTAAAAAGTACGACCACACCTTCAAAAACATATTTGAAGAAATTTATGAAACCGAGTTCAAAGCGCAGTTTGAAAAGCAAGGGCTTGAATACTTCTATACGCTTATCGACGATGCCGTTGCAAGAGTAATAAGGTCAAAAGGCGGTTTCATTTGGGCGCTTAAAAACTACGATGGTGACGTTATGAGCGATATGGTGTCAACTGCGTTTGGCTCGCTTGCTATGATGACTTCGGTTCTCGTATCGCCTGACGGTAAGTACGAATACGAAGCGGCGCACGGCACTGTTACTCGCCACTATTATAGATACTTAAAAGGCGAAAAAACTTCTACAAACCCTATGGCTACCATTTACGCTTGGTCTGGTGCGTTTAGAAAACGCGGTGAACTTGACGGGCTTTGTGACCTTGTAAATTTCGCAAACAAACTTGAAAAGGCTTGTATTGATACGCTACTTAGTGGCGTTATGACAAAAGACTTAGTTAGTTTAACCGACGGGTCTGTTGAAATTAAGCAAGTAAACACCAGCGAATTTATTAAAGAAATAAGAAACAACTTAGAAAAAGCACTATAATAAAAAAACACGGTTGCAAGTTTGCAACCGTGTTTTTTAGTATGTATATATTTAATTATTTTACGCTAAATAGCAATTTTGCGTACGAGGGATATGGCCAGTACTTTTCGTCAGTACACGTTTCTGCCTCGTCAGCCGATGAGCGAAGGGCTTCCATACACGGTAAAACTTCGTTTTTTATAAGGAGTGAGGCTTGGTGATAATCTTCGGTTATCGCGTTTACCTTATCTATTAAAACGGAAAGTTTTTCCGCCTCGTAATAAACGGTTTCGTTAAGCGCGTTTAGTTTGCTTATAAGCGCTAAATCGGTTGTGGAAGATACGCCGTTTGACTTTTTAAGTTCTACAAGTTCTAGTAGTTTTGATACGTAGTTGTTTATTGCGGGATAAATTTCCTTTTTAGCCATATCGAGCATAGTAAGTGCTTCGATTTTTACTATACGTGTGTAATTTTCAAGCATAACCCTTTCTATTGCGAAAAGTTCGGTGCGAGATAAAACCTTGTGTTTTTCAAAGAGTTCGGCGTTCTTTTCAGCCGTGTAGGAAACGACCGCGTCAGGCGTGGTTTTAAGGTTTTTAAGCCCACGCGCCTTTGCCTCTTCTACCCACTCGTTAGAGTAGTTGTTGCCGTTAAAGATAATTCTTTCGTGGTTTTTAATGGTTTCTTCAACGATATCGTGAACGGACTTAGTTACGTCACTCGAACTTTCAAGAATTTTTGCAAAATAGTCAAGACTTTCGGCTACCGCCGTGTTGAGTACTACGTTGCAGTCTGCAATAGAATCGTTCGAGCCTACCATACGGAATTCGAACTTGTTACCCGTAAATGCAAGGGGGGAAGTTCTGTTTCTATCGGTCGCGTCTTTTGGAAGGGGTGGGAGAATTTTAGCACCTAGCCTCATAGTGGTTTTGCCCGTTTTGTAAGTTGAGTTATTGATAAACGCTTTGAGCGCGTTTAACAAATCGTCACCTAAAAATATAGAAATTATAGCAGGGGGCGCTTCGTGTGCGCCTAAGCGGTGGTCGTTACCGGCGCTTGCGACAGACGCTCTTAATAAATCTTGATAATCGTCAACCGCCTTGATGATTGCCGATAAGAATAGTAAAAACTGTAAGTTTTCAGCAGGGGTTTCACCCGGGTCTAATAGGTTAACGCCCGTATCGGTTACGAGCGACCAGTTGTTGTGCTTACCCGAACCGTTTACGCCCTTGAAAGGCTTTTCGGCAAGTAGGCAAACGAGCCCGTGGCGTTCGGCTACCTTTTTCATAAGTTCCATAGTTAGTTGGTTATGGTCGGTAGCGGTGTTTACTAAGGTAAACACGGGCGCGAGTTCGTGTTGCGCGGGGGCTACTTCGTTATGCTCGGTCTTTGCTAAAATACCGAGTTTCCAAAGTTCCCTATTCAAACTTTCCATAAACGACTTAACGCGCGGTTTTATAGCGCCGAAATAATGGTCGCCAAGTTCTTGACCTTTCGGGGGGTTAGCGCCGAAAAGCGTTCTACCCGTAAACACTAAGTCCTCGCGCTTTTGCGCCGTTTCTTTATCGATTAAGAAATACTCTTGCTCAGCGCCTACGGTTACGTGAACCTTAGAAACGTCACTCTTCCCTAAAAGATGAAGAACTTTAAGCGCTTTTTTATTGATGGCTTCAAGCGAGCGAATAAGCGGAGTTTTTTTGTCAAGCGCCTCACCGCTAAACGAACAGAACGCCGTTGGAATACACAAAGTATTGTCTTTAATAAAAGCGTAAGAAGACGGGTCCCACGCGGTGTAGCCCCTTGCCTCAAAGGTTGCCCTTATTCCGCCGTTGGGGAAAGAAGACGCGTCAGGCTCGCCTTTTATAAGCGCTTTACCGCTAAACTCCATAATAATTCCACCGCCTTTAACGGGGGATATAAAACTGTCGTGCTTTTCGGCGGTAATTCCCGTCATAGGTTGGAACCAGTGAGTGTAGTGGGTTGCGCCTTTTGAGATAGCCCATTCCTTCATCGCGTCAGCCACTTCTTGGGCAACGGCAAAGTCAAGCGGTTCGTTTTCGTTAACCGCTTTTTTAAGTGAACGATATACGTCAGGCGAAAGCGCGGACTTCATCGCTTTTTCGTTAAATACGTTTTCTGCAAAAATTTCAGGTATATTCATTAGTATAACCTCTAAAAAACTATAAGTTTTATTATAAATAAACTCTTTCGTTTTGTCAACTATCTAGCGGTGTAATTAAACTATAAAACCGTTCAATTTTTCGTTATTAAAAAAAGTTCGCTTGCATAAGTATAATTATGCGTATTTTCAAAACGATAACTTTCAAAACCCTAGTGCTTTTAACGCTCATTATTTTAACCTTTACTTTTATAGGCGGTTTGTTTATTAAGAAAACGTCTTACGAAAGCAAGAAATTCACCGTTGTAATAGACGCGGGTCACGGCGGAATCGACGGCGGTGCGCAAGGCGTAAATACGGGTGTTAGAGAAAGCGATATAAACTTAATAATTGCCAAAAATCTTCAAGAAAAGTTTATAAAAAGCGGTTTTATAGTGGTTATGACGAGAACGGGCGACTACGGGCTTTACGGCACGACCGACAAAGGTTTCAAAAAGCGCGACCTTAAAGCGCGAGAAGAAATTTTTAATAATTCACTTGCAGATATAGGCGTTTCTATCCACCTTAACACCTACACGTCGAAAAACCGTAGGGGCGCGCAAGTGTTTTTCAATAAGGAAATTAAAGCAAGTAAGCGCCTTGCAGATATTATTCAAGCAAAGATAAACGGAATAGGGCTTATGCCAAGGCTATATAACGCGCTATCGGGCGATTATTATCTACTCAACCAAAGTAAAGTTCCAACCGTTATAGTCGAGTGTGGTTTTTTATCAAGCCCAGACGACGAAAAACTTCTACTAAGCGAAACGTACCGCGAATATATTTGCAACGCCGTATATAAAGGGTGCGTCGAATACCTTTCCGTCTAAAAATAGGCGGAATTTTTTTGCCTACAACGAGTTGTAATAATGTAAAGTTTATGTTATACTTATAAAGTATATGTTTAATTTAGGGGACAAACTGTCAAAAAAATCTGCAAAACTATTAAGCCCTATAACCCTAGCGTTTATAGGCGACGCGGTCTATACCCTTTTCGTAAGGGAAAAGTTGGTGTTTGAAAGCGACCGCGCGGGGGCTGAACTCAACAAGAGAACGTCAGCCGTGGTTAAGGCGACGGCGCAAGCGGAATACGTTAGAAAGATTATGCCGTATTTAACCGAAGAAGAAGTCGAAATTTTCAAGCGCGCGAGAAACGCCAAAAAAGGCACGCGTGCAAAGAGCGCTTCGGTTAGTGAGTACAACGCGTCAACGGGGTTTGAAGCGCTAGTCGGGTACTTGTACGTAATAGGCGAGATTGACAGAATAAATTACCTACTTTCCTTAGGAGAAAACGATGAAAATTTGGGGTAAAAACGCGGTAGCGGAACTTATCAAAACGGATAAAACGGTAGATAAAATACTAGTAGTTAACGGTCTACGTGACGAGCAGTCGAGAGATTTAATTAAGCAGGCAAAAGCGCGCGGATATAAAGTTCAGTTTGCCGAAAAAGCCGTGCTTGATAAAGAGTGCGGTAGTCCTAAACATCAAGGGTTTATAGCGTACACGTCTGACTTTAAGTATACCGAGTTTGACGACTTATTATCTAGCGTTGCAAGTAAAGATAGCGCTTTTTTAGTCGTTGCGGACGGGATTGAAGACCCGCATAATTTAGGTAGTATTATAAGAGTTTGCGAGTGCGCCGGGGTTGACGGGTTAGTGATAGGTAAACACCGTTCCGCGCAAGTTACCGATAGCGTTATGAGAATTAGCGAAGGCAGTGCCAACCACCTTAGAATTTCAAGGGTTGTCAACCTTAATAACGCGGTAGAAAAGATTAAAGACGCAGGGCTTTGGACTTACGCGTTAGAACTAGGCGGGCAAAATCTTTACAAGCAAGACTTAAAAGGTAAAATTTGCCTAGTTATCGGCGGGGAAGACACGGGCGTTAACAAACTCACCCAAAAAAAGTGTGACGGAGTTTTAACTATTCCGCTTAGCGGAAAGGTTAATTCGCTAAACGCGTCTGTCGCGCTGGGCGTTGGCGTGTTTGAAGCAGTTCGCCAAAGAACGCTATGAAAAATTATAGTGACGAACGCTTAGTTGAAAAGTACCGTGAGGGCAGTCAAGAAGCGTTCAACGAAATATATTCTCGCTACAAAAATCTAGTTAAGTATTTTTGCCGTAACCTATATCTTTTGGGTGCGGAAGAAGGCGACCTTATTCAAGAAGGTATGCTTGGGCTTATCAAGGCGGTTAACGGTTACAGCGGGGGCGACGCGTCTTTCAAAACCTATTTAATCGCTTGCATAAAGTCAAGCCTTATAAACGCCGTAAAAAAGTACGGGGGGTTAAAGTCAAGCCCGCTAAATAACAGTATTAAACTTGAAACGCTTGATAAAATAGGCTTTTTCTCTCCACCACCTGAGGAGCAAATCGTTAAGAAGGAACAAAGTAGCGAACTAACTAAAAAAATATACGAAGGTTTATCGAAAACCGAGAAAGAAGTTTTGAGTTTATACCTTCAAGGTTACAGTTACGTTGAAATTTCGACAATGGCTGGCAAACCTATAAAATCGGTAGACAACGCCCTTTCAAGATGCAGGGCAAAAATAATTAAAAAACTTGACAAGTCGTTATAAATAAACGCTCGTCTAGGAGAAAAGATGGCTTATTTAGCACTTTATAGGCGTTTCCGCCCAACTGACTTTAAGTCGGTTATCGGGCAAGATACGATAGTGAAAACGCTTACTAACCAAATAGTTCAAGATAAAATAGGGCACGCCTATTTATTTTGCGGTGCAAGGGGTACGGGTAAAACTTCGCTCGCCAAAATTTTTGCGCGCGCGGTCAACTGCACTTCGCCGATAGACGGGTCGCCTTGCGGTAAGTGTGATGCGTGTAAAATGCTTGCAGACCCAAGCAACGTAGATATTATCGAGATGGACGCGGCTTCCAACAACAAGGTCGAAAACGTTAGAGAAATTCGCGAAAACGTTCAATACCCACCCGTTGGCGTTAGGTATAAAGTTTACGTTATCGACGAAGTTCATATGTTAACGACTGAGGCTTTCAACGCACTTCTTAAAACGCTTGAAGAACCGCCAAAGCACGCTATATTTATTCTTGCAACCACAGAACCGCATAAACTCCCCGCTACGATTTTATCAAGGTGTATGCGTTTTGACTTCAAACTCATACCGCTAAGCGAGATTGCGTCGCTTATAAAATCCGTGTACGACGAGATAGGAAAAAGTTACGAAGAAGAGGCTATTAAACTTATAGCAAAGTCTGGCGAAGGTAGCGTGCGTGACGCGCTCTCCGTTGCCGACCTTTGCGTTTCGGTAGGCGATAAACTCACCTATAACGACGTGCTAGCCGTTCTCGGCGCGACTGACCTTAATAAAATTGACGGGCTAGTAAAGTCAATGTTTCTAGGCGAAACGGGCAAGGTGCTTGGGTATTCTAACGAACTATCGTCACTAGGAAAGTCGGTAGGTCTTCTTTCGAAAGACGTGGTTAATCACCTTAGAGATTTAGCGATTATTAAAACTTGCAAAAACGCAAAAGATATATTAGCGCTACCAGACGATAGGTTCGTAGCGATGAGCGAACTTGCAAATTTGGTTGACGAGCATAGAATACTTCGCTCGATAGAAATTATAGCGGAAATAGAAAATCAACTTAGATATTCAACACAACCAAGAGCCGTTTTAGAAACGGCACTAATAAAGGCAACGATGCCTGAAATCGATTATAATATCGACGCGTTGCTCGGTAGAATTAAAGCCCTTGAAGAACAAGTTAGTTGGTTAAAAAATGGGGCAATAGGGCAAAAAACGGTGGAAAAGGTAGTTGAAAGGGTGGTAGAAAAGGTAGTTGAAGTACCTACCACCGAAGTCGTTAAACCTATAAAAAACGAGCCTATCAAGGAAAAAGACGCTGACGAGTTGAGTTTAGTTCCACCGCCGGAAGATGAAGAGTTTATTCCACCCGTGGCTCAAAAAATCGTTGAGCCGAAAGTTCACCCCACAACTCTTTCAAGCGCTTTGAAAGTTGACGGTAAAAGGTGCTGGGGCGGTATTGTTAGAAGGCTTAGAACTACTCCCAACAAAACCATACTTTGGGTGGCGTGCCAAGAGATGAGCGCTAGCGTTGACGGTAGCACGCTAACGATTTACGCTTCGGCAGAAAACGAGAAAAAATTGCTTTTACAAAGCGATAATTTTGAAACGCTTTTGTCTATTGCAAAAGGGTTCGGCATAGAAAATATTAAAGTAGAAATTCGCTCGGCGACTGTTAGTCAAGAAGACCCCGTTGAAAAGGCGAAGGCTTTCTTTGGCGACACGCTTAAAGTGGAGAAATAAAAGGAGATTATTATGGCAGGATACGGACGTGGTGGTTTCGGCGGTTTTGGTGGCGGAAACCAAATGCAACAACTTATGAAACAAGCGCAAAAAATGCAGGCTGAAATGCAAAAGGCGCAAGAAGAACTTGAAAACGCCGAGATTGAAGGCGTTGCGCAAGGCGACGCAGTTAAAGTTATTATGAACGGCAAAAAGGTGGTAACTAGTATTTCTATCAACCCAGATTACGTTGACGTAGACGATATCGAAATGCTTGAAGATTTAATAGTAGTAGCGCTTAACGACGCTTACCAAAAAGCCGATGAACTCAATAAGCAAAAAATGGGCAACGCCGGGGGCTTATTCTAAGAAATGAGTAATTTTATAGAGCCTATCGGCAAACTTATAAACGCGTTTACTAAACTTCCGGGCGTAGGAACTAAATCGGCACAACGCTTTGCCTATAAAATTATAGATATGCCCGAAGAAGACGCTATCGCTTTTGCCGAAAGCATTATAAACTGCAAAAAAAGCATACGTTACTGTCGCGTTTGCGGAAACTATACCGACCGTGAAGTTTGCGGTATTTGTTCAACGAGAAAGCCTGACGTTATTTGCGTAGTTAAAGAGCCGAAAGATATTTTGGCGCTTGAAAAGGTTCACGAGTTTTCGGGCGTTTATCACGTTTTACACGGCACGCTAAGACCTAGTGACAACGTTGGACCGAAAGACCTTAATATTGAAGGGCTTATCGACAGAATTAAGCAAGGTGGCGTAAAAGAAGTTATAATGGCAACCAACCCCGATTACGACGGGGAGATTACCGCTATGTACGTATCAAGCGTAATAAAACCGCTTGGCGTAAAAGTAACTAGGCTTGCGCACGGCATACCTATCGGTAGCGATATCGAGTATACCGACGAAGTAACCCTTTCTCGCGCGCTTACCGACAGGAAGGAACTTTAATGGAAAGGCTTGACAAGGCGTTTTCTTCTTGCAAAATTTATTCAAGAAGTGAAATTGCTAAAATTATTCGCCAAAAACGAGTTTTAGTCAACGGCGTTATAGTTACCAAGCCTGATTTTAAGGTGGATACTAAGGTTGACGAAATTAAGGTTGATGGCAGAGTTATTTCCTTTAATAAATACGCCTATATTATGCTAAACAAACCAAACGGCGTAGTTTCGTCTACCGACGATAAAAAGGATAAAACGGTTTTAGATATTTTACCTTTTGAGTATAAAAGAGAAGGTTTATTTCCCGTTGGTAGGCTAGATAAAGATACGGTTGGGCTAGTAATACTTACCGACGACGGCGTTTCCGCCCACAAGCGCTTATCCCCGAAAACTCACGCTGAAAAGGTTTATTACTTTGAAACGGCTGACCCTATATCCAGCCAAACGACTAGTGAGATAGAGCGTGGCGTTTTGCTTAAAGACGGGTATTTAACCAAGCCTTGCAAAATAAAACTTTTATCAAGTTCTAGTGGCGAAATCACTTTAACCGAAGGAAAGTACCACGAAATTAAAAGAATTTTCGGTGCAAAAGGCAATAAAATAACCTTTCTTGAAAGAATTTCTTTCGGCGGTATTTTACTTGATAAAAACCTAAAAAGGGGAGAATGCAGATATCTTACCCCCGAAGAAGAGGAGTTATTCACTATTTAATATGTACTTCAATATTACTTTAACTAACGTTTTGCTTTGTTTACTTTACATAATTCCAGGTTATATAGTTTGCAAAATGAAAAAGGCAACGGCAAGCCACTTAAAAACTATGTCTGCGGTGCTTATGTACGCGGGTACGCCGTGTATGATAGCAAATTCATTTTTAGGAATTGAGTTTACCAAAGACGGTTTTTTTGATTTAGTTCTATTTTTCTTACTCGTTTCGATTATTCAAATAATATTTATGCTTGCGCTATATTTTATTTTTCGCAAAAAGCATAATGACGGAAGATATAGAGTTTTAACGGTAGCGTCTGGGCTTGGAAATCTTGGTTACTTTGGATTGCCACTCGTTCAAGCGGTATTTAACACGAATGAAGTTACGGCGTATGCGTCTATCTACGTCGTATCTATGAACTTAATACTTTTTACGCTAGGCATATTCCTACTTACCAAACGAAAAGAGTTAGTAACTGTAAAATCTGCGCTTATAAACCCTGCAACCTTGGGTTTAGCGGTTGGCTTAATTTTCTATGTTACAGGGCTTAATAAAGGTGAAATCATACCTACTAGCAACTTGCTTTTTAAGTTTATGGGAATGATGAGCCAAATAACGCTACCGCTTAGTATGATAATACTTGGCATAAGGCTTGCAAGTATGAAACTTAAAGATATATTTCTTTGCGCCCCCGCTTATATGGTAGCCGTTGGAAAACTCATAGTTTTTCCGCTATTTGCATATTTTTGCGTGGTGTTTTTACCGATATCTCAAATGATAAAAGCGGTAGTTTTAGTGCTGTCGGCAACGCCGTGCGCAGCGTCGGTTATGTCTATGGCAGAACTATATGAAAACGAAGAAAAAATGTCTGCAAATTCGGTTATGATGACGACGTTATTATCTTTTATTACGATACCCCTTATAACCCTTTTATTGTAAATTATGCGGTTTAGCCCTTGCTAAGCCGTTTTTTGATTATATGGCGTTTAATAAAAATAAACGCCTAAAAAAACTGTATTTATAGGAGAATTTCCGTGGCAGTAGAATTATATAAAGAAGGCACTTCCTTCGTAGAAAGGATAGATGAAGACGTTATTTTTACGCAAAGCGTAATAGGCGGGGTTAAGAACGGCTTTTCAATAGAAGTTGACCGCGTTATGCAAAACTATAAAATCATACCGTATATAAACGGCGTGGTAGCGGGTGGTACGCTTTACTGGAAAAACGAGCAAATAGTCTTTATTCAAGAAGACGGGTTTTCGCTTATAGTAGATACCAAGAACCCAAACTATTTATGTCTACTTGGTTTAACTAAGGGCGGAAACTTCACGAAAAGAAATATATACGTTTCGCGTGACGGTTCTGTTCACTATTTAAGAACGAACGGGTTCGGGCAGTTTGGTAAACTAGAAGAAAAAACACTTCCAAAATTTTTCGATATGGATAAAATTAAGTTCGATATCGTTGCTCATAGGTATAACTGGGAAAGCGAACTCACTACTTATAGACCCTATAAAGACACGTTTAGAATGTGTTATTACGCGCGTATTTTGAACGAGGATAGGAAGTACGAAGGAATTGAAATTTCAAAAGTGTTTGGACATAAGGTGACTTACGTTTCAAATAAATTAAAATTAAACGAAGAAGTTGAAGTTTATATAGACGAAGATTACAACGGCTGTGATTTTAAGGTAAAAAAAGACGGAAAGTGTATTTTTAGCATAAGCATTAAATCCGGGCACTGTGAAATTAGGGGCGGAAACGGCGAAATTTTATTAGTGCATGCAGACGAATCGCTTAAAATAGCGGTTGCATCAAAAAGAGGCAAGATAATATCGCCTATATGTAAAGAGTTTCCGTTTACTGACGAGTTTCTTGAAAGCGTTATGAAAAATAAAGAAGAAACGGAAGAAAGGGAAGAAGAGTTAGAAGAAGATATCGTTAAAGAAAAAACCCCGTTAGAAATTTTTAACGACGAGTATAAAAGTTTAGAACGTTGGCTAAAAGACCTTTATAAAAATTTTAGGTTTGATGCAAAAATTTCAAAATTTAATCCAAGCAAAAAGGGCGAGAAACCTAAAATTGAAAGCGTAACGGTGTTTAAGTGTATCGATATAGATGGTAGCACCCTTACAATACCGCACCCAACAACTAGCATAAAAAAGGAAACGTTTTCAAATTTAGCAAAAAAATCACAAGTATTAAAGTTAACTCTATGCGAAAATCTTCAAAGTATTGAAGAAGGTACTTTTAGTAATTTTACGGCGCTTGAAAAAATTGAGTTTAACTCGCCGAAAGTTGATAGAATTAGAAAAAACACCTTTGCAAACAGTAATTTATCTAGAATTTATTTCCCGTCGGGCGTTAAAGTTATCGAAAAGGACGCGTGCTACGGCTGTAACAACCTTTTAGAAATTTACGTTCCAAGCGGGTGCAAGGTGATGGACGGGGCAGTCCCCAAGCACACTGCAATATACTATTACGGCGACCTTACAAAAGAAGAAGTTAAAAAGAACAAAACCGCAAAAAGCCTAGCCAAAAAGTTTGCTAAAAGAAAAGGCATAACCGAAAAACCAAAGGTTAAAGTAGCGCAAAAAACTAATAAAGTTAAAAAAGGCTTTTCTAACCCATTTGGGCTATTAGGCAAGTTTTTCAAAAAAGTAGGCGTATTTTTGCTAAACGTTTTTATGTTTATTCCTAGAAAAATTTGGGCGCTACTAAAAATAATAGGAGACTTTTTCAGGTATGATTTTGTAGACAAAATAGGTGGCTTTTTCTCGGGATTATTAAAGATTTTACTATTTATTCCCTACTGTATTGCGTGGCCGTTTATTAAACTTTTTACTTCATTTAGAAGGGGTTTTCACGGTGGCGTAATCGTTTCCTTACTCACGATAGTTATTGGCGCGTTAGTGCTAGTTGCGGGGCATTATGGCTGGCTAAAAGTAGCAAGTGACGCGATTACCGAGTTCTTTGAATTTTTAAGACCAGATAGTTGGTTTGGTATGCATCTTTGCTCAGGTATTGCCGAACTTATTGACGGGTTATCTGACGACTATGCACTCTTAGTACTTCCGCTTGGAATTTTATTTATTCCCTCTCTCGTGTTAGATTTATTGTGGAATATAATAGTACTCATATTAGTTATACTTAACGCTATTATATATTTTATCGTGGGAATTTCGCTATTTTACGGCGCTGGCGTTTGGATTTGTTTACCTGCTGGAATTACGGCGATTATTGCAAGTGGTAGACACGGTAAGGCGTTACCGATAATTTGCTTGATTGTAGGTATAGCGTGCACGGTAATATACTATATGAACTTTAACTCATTTTACTATTAAATAAAAAAATGGCTTAGCAAGTGCTAAGCCGTTTTAATTTTAGTTAAACATATATATTGAATAATTAAATACGCTATGCTATAATAAAATTACTAATACACGATAAGGAGAGAGTATGTCGATTAAAAAAATTTTAGCGGTTTTATTGTTATTAGTTGCAATTTGTGGTTCGAATTTACTTTTTAGTTGTGGTAGAAACTGTGAGATAGTTCATTTTCAAACTGCGTACGAAAAAGGTATAATTGATATAGATGACATTGAACTTCTTGCATATCGTACGGGAAAGCAAACGAACGTTGGTGTGTTTGAAGACGATTATCTTCCAGAAGACCCCGGGGTTTTAAGTGATGACTTAAAAAAGCAAATTGAAAAAGCGGTAGGCAGAGGTAATTACATCTTTTCTTGTGGCGAGAAGGACGTTACCGTTACTGGTTATTACGGCGTTTATAAAGGATATTACGCCGTTTCTTATGAAGTTGAGGGTGCTGAGAATCCTGCGGTAGTAGAAGAAGTGTTTATAGGCGATTATAAGTTTTTATACAATGCGGGCGACGCGATATACCTAATTAAAATTTAATAAAAAAAGCGGTGAGGTTTTTACCTCACCGCTTAATTTTTAGTCGACTTCGTAGTCGATAGCGATAGACGTTTCCATCTTTTCGTGCATATACTTTTTAACCACGTTAACGTGATACGGGTCTTTTTGGTATTCTTCAAGTTTTTTAAGGTCTTCAACCACGATTTGCAAAATAAGGTCGTACGAGCGATGCGTGTCTAAAACGTTTTGCCCAACTTCAATTCCCCAAATTTGCGGAACTTTCGTCACCATTGACATAAGTACGTTGGTTGCTTTTTCCTTTGCGTCGTTAGAATTGTCTTTTAGTTTGAAACATACTACGTGTTTAATCATAATTATCTCCTTCTTGATGGACTTATTTTATTTATATTAGGCAAGTAATTACCGCCTAAACTTTGATTTTGGTTTTATATTATTTTATTATTAGTTTTTATTAAAATTGCGTAGCACTTTAAGATGCTTGAAGATATGTGCCTTAAAGCAATGGTTAGGCGGTAATTACTTGCCTCTACCAGTCTTGGCGGTCGCTAATTTTAATATCGTCGTAATACTCAAAGTATTTAGACTTAAACTTTTGCGTTTCCGCCCTTGCTTTTTGTTTTTTTATTATTTCTTTTTTATCATCGCTTTTTTTAGCGGTGTTATCAATTTTTTTAACTTCTTTCATACTTGGTTTTAAGCCATACCATAAGTACGGCAATATCCGCTGGGCTAACGCCCGAAATTCTCTGCGCTTGGTCAAGGTTTAAGGGGCGAATTTCGTCAAGTTTTTGCCTTGCTTCAAGCCTAAGCCCGTCGATAGATAAATAGTTTATATCTTGGGGAAGTTCTTTGTTTTTTAACTTTTCAGCGCGTTCAATCGCTTCGAGTTCCTTTCTTATGTAGCCTTCGTACCTAACGTCGGTTTCGGCGGTGTCAAGAAGGTCGTTTGGGGCGTAGGAAAAGGCGTTAAATCTCTCTTTAATATCCTTAATTTTTATACCGCGCCTTATCATATCCGCATACGATAAGGGGGATAAAACTTCGCCTTGGCACCTTTCTTCTACGAAGGGTTTCGCGTCTTTATACGAAACGACCGTTTTAAGTTCATCACGTATCATTTGCTCGGTTTTCCGCCTTATAAGGTAGTTTTCCCACCTTTCGTCACTTACTAAACCGAACTCTCTACCGATAGGCGTTAATCTACTATCCGTGTTGTCTTGGCGGAGTATTAAGCGGTACTCGGCGCGAGAAGTCATCATTCTATAAGGCTCGTTAGTTCCTTTTGTTACAAGGTCGTCAATAAGTACGCCCGTGTAGCCTTGGTTTCTACCTAATATTAAAGGCGGTTTACCTTGCAGATACATACTAGCGTTTAAGCCTGCAATTAAGCCTTGAACGGCTGCCTCTTCGTAACCGCTAGTGCCGTTGATTTGACCTGCCGTAAATAAACCCTTTATCTTTTTGTATTCTAAGGTGGGGTATAGGTCTAAACTGTCGATACAGTCGTACTCGATAGCGTAGGCGTAGCGCATAAATTTAACGTTTTCAAAACCTTCTATCGAGCGGTACATTTCCTCTTGCACGTCAATCGGCATAGAAGACGACATACCTTGAACGTAAACCTCGTTAGTGTCAAGCCCTTCGGGTTCTAAAAATATTTGGTGGCGCTCTTTATCTTCAAACCTAACCACTTTTGTTTCGATAGACGGGCAGTATCTAGGCCCGGTAGTCGTAATCATACCGTTATAAAGTGGCGAACGGTCAAGGTTTTTAAGAATAATTTCGTGCGTTTTTTTATTGGTGTAACCAAGGTAGCACGGCTCTTTGTTTTCGGGTAGCGTTGGGGTAAGATAAGAAAAGGGATAAACGTCGTCTTCCCCGTGTTGAACTGAAAATTTTGAATAATCTATCGTGCGTTTATCAAGCCTAGCGGGAGTTCCCGTTTTGAAACGGCGCACCTTAAAGCCTAATCTTATCAAAGCGTCAGTCAGTTTAGTGGCGTTCAAAAACCCCGAAGGCCCTGCAAATTGCTTATAATCGCCCGCAACTATATCGCTGTTTAAGTACACGCCCGTTGCAACGACTACCGCGTCGCATTCGAGCAAGCAGTTATAGTTGGTAACGACGCCCGTAACCTTGCCGTTACTTTCCAAAATATCAACGGCTTCCGACTGAATAATCGTAAGGTTAGGGGTGTTTTCAAGCGTCTTTTTCATTTCGCGGTGGTAAAGATTTTTGTCCGCCTGTGCGCGTAGAGATTGAACGGCAACCCCCTTACCGCGGTTGAGCATTTTTATTTGTAACATAGTTTTGTCTATGTTAACGCCCATTTCACCGCCGAGCGCGTCAAGTTCGCGAACTAAATGACCTTTTGCCGTTCCGCCGATAGACGGGTTGCACGCCATATACGCGATATTATCTAAGTTAATTGTCATAAGCGCGGTGTTGCGCCCCGTTCTCGCCAAGGCGAGCGCAGCCTCACAGCCAGCGTGCCCAGCGCCGATAACGACGGCATCGTACCTTGCTTTTAGTATATATTCTTGCATAAATTACTTTTTAAGTATAAGGTTTTTAATATCGTTTACTTCGGTTGCAAACGTATCGCTAATTCTAATGAGTTCGCTAACTTTATCGCGTGAGTGGATAATAGTTGCGTAGTTTTTACCGCCTAGCGCTTGACCTATCGTAACTAGGGGGATAGACATAAGTTCCGTCATCAAATACGCGCAAATTTGCCTAGGCTCAACGAGTTCTTTATTGCGCTTTTTGGAAATAAGGTCGGACTTTTTGATTTTGTAGTAGTGGCATACCGTTTCTATAATATGCGAAGTGGTAAGCGTTTCCTTAACGTCAGACTGCGGTGTAAATTTAAGCGCTTCCATAGCGATTTCGAGCGTTGGCGGTTGTTCGTGTAGTAGTGCCGAGAATAAAACCTTGTTAAGAAGCCCTTCTAAACTTCTAACGTTATCGTCGCTATTTTCGGCTATATACGTAGCAACGTCAAGCGTGATAATTTGCTTTTTGAGTTCGGCTTTTTTCTGCACGATAGCAATTTTGGTTTCAATATCAGGGGGGAGAACTTGCGCTTTAAGTCCGCCTTCGAAACGAGTTCTTAATCTGTCGTCTAAAAGTTCAATTTCCTTAGGCTCGCAGTCGGCAGATAAAACTATTTGCTTGTTTGCGCCGTAAAGTTCGTTAAACGTGTGGAAAAATTCTTCTTGGGTAGACTGCTTTTTGGATAAAAACTGCACGTCGTCAACGATTAAAACGTCAACGTTTCTATAACGGTTTCTAAGCGTTTTGCCCTCTTGCGAGTAAGCCTTTCCCGAACGGATATTTTCAATAAGGTCGGTCATAAACTTTTCGCACGTTGCGTATAAAACTTTCTTTTTTGGTTGGGTTTTATGTATGTGGTTAGAAATTGCGTGCATTATATGCGTTTTACCTAAGCCCGACGCGCCGTAAATAAATAGCGGGTTATAGTTGTTGCCGGGGTTTTCAGCCACCGCTTTTGCCGCTGCGTATAAGTAGCGGTTAGAGTTACCTACTACGAAGTTTTCAAAAGTGTAACTAGGGTCGATAGGTAAACTTTCTACCTTTGGATTATTGTCAACTTCAACGCGGTGCGATTTATACTGCTCTATACTAGTGCCAACGAAAATTTCTATATCGGTAACGTCGGTCTTTGCTTTCTTGAAAGCGTCTAAAATCTTGGATTTTAAGGTGTCGCGATTGATAAAGTCTGCATTTAATTGAGTTTTAGTCATTAAAACTAACGTTTTGTCAATCAAATCGATAGGCTTTAAGTCCTTAACGTAGGTCAAATACGTAATTGACGACAATTTTATTTCGAGTTCCGGTAGAACTCTTTTCCAAATAATTTCGTAACTTTCCATAAATATTTCCAAACCTTAAAAATAGTCTTTTGTTTTTCAAAAAAATGTTGTATAA
Source organism: Christensenellaceae bacterium (assembly GCA_045646405.1). GTDB lineage: Bacteria > Bacillota > Clostridia > Christensenellales > Borkfalkiaceae > HGM11412. Next base: position 99,538 of record JAZRKO010000019.1, read on the forward strand.
TAGATTATATAATAAAACCCGTTAAAAATCAACAGTTTGAAAAGGTAAAAATGTTTATAAAAAACTTATCGCTTAAAAATTTCCGCAACTATGAAAACGAAGTTTTCGATTTCAAAAGCGGAATAAACGTACTAGTAGGGGATAACGCCCAAGGAAAGACTAACTGCGCCGAAGCAGTCTTTTACCTATGCACGGGTTATTCGCCACGCGCAGGTAAAGATAAACAGGTTATAAAATACGGCGAAAAATCGGCGCTTATAACGGGTAAATGCCAAAGTAGATACGGCGGGGTGGAAGTTTCTATCGAGTTTACGGGCTCGCAAAAAAACGTTTCACTTAACGGTGTTCCCATTAAAAAAATAGGCGAACTTATGGGGAATATAAACTCGGTATTTTTTAACCCCGGCGAACTCAAACTTATACAGCAAAGCCCCGAAGATAGGCGCAGGTTTTTAGATATTTCGCTTTCGCAAATGGATAGGTCGTACTTTTACTCACTACAAAAATACCGCAAAATTTTAGAGCAACGCAACGATTTACTCAAAAACCCCGACCGTGAAGTCGTTTACCAAACGCTTCCGCTTTGGGATATAGAACTTTCAAGTTGCGCTATTGAAATTATAAATAAGCGAAAAGATTTCATATCCAAACTAATTCCGCACGCTAAAAACTTTCACTTATACGTAACGGGTGGCGAAGAACTTGAACTTTCACTAGAAACGCCGTATTTTAGCGGAACTACGAAAGAAGAACTAATTGACGCGTATAGCGAAAAAACCGAAAAGGACTTAGTGCTTGGCTACACCACGGTAGGCCCTCATCGTGACGATATTAAGATTAAAATAGGCGGGGAAGACGTGAGAGTTTACGGCTCGCAAGGGCAACAGCGCACTACGGCAATATCGCTAAAACTTGCCGAACTTGAAGTGTTTAACGAACGCTTTAACGAATACCCCATTTTAATTCTTGACGACGCGCTTAGTGAACTAGATAGCAAGCGCAGGCTAAAACTTATTGAAAAACTAAAAGGCTTTCAAACGATAATTACGTTAACCGATTTACCTTTGGAACTTCAAAACTTAGGCGATATAAACGTAATAAACGTATCGGGCGGAAAGATTAAAACCTAAAAAAATTCACGGGAAAACCCGTGAATTTTTACTTTCTACCGTATAATTTATTAAGGTAATTTAGTTTGTTTTTATCAATGCCACTAAGTGCGCTTTCAGTAATTCTAAACGCCCAGTTGTTTTCTGTAACGCCAGGAGTGTTAAGCCGTGTGTCACCGCCGTATTTACAAAGGTCTTGTATCGGGAAAACGGTAAGCCCCGCGCTACTTGATAGCATTTGGCGGATAATTTCGTCATAGCAGTCGTTCCAACGCGAACGGTCTACGCCGAAATAATCGGTAATTTTATCTTTTATATCGCTAGGTTGTTCCCATACGTAGCCAAGCAGGGTATTGTTGTCGTGAGTACCCGTGTACGCCACCGAATTATTTATATAGTTATGCGGAAGGTGCGGAGAGTTACTATCACCTAAAAACCCAAACTGTAAAACTCGCATTCCGGGGAAACCGCTTTTTTCAACCAACTCAATAACGTCACTCGTGATAACGCCAAGGTCCTCGGCTATAATTAGTAAGTCGCCTTTATTTTCAATGAACTTACTTATCAAATTCATTTTCGGGCCTTTTACCCACTTGCCGAACTTAGCAGTTTTTTCGGTGGGTTTTATGGTGTAATAGGCTGAAAAAGCGCGGAAATGGTCAATTCTAACCCCGTCAAAATACTTTTTGTAAAAGTTAAGTCGGTTTAGCCACCACTTATAGCCGTTACTTTTCATTACCTTATAGTTATATAGAGGGTTACCCCATAACTGCCCGCTACTAGAAAAATAGTCGGGCGGAACGCCTGCAACGAGTTTAGGGTTGCCGTTTTTATCAAGCAAAAATTCTTGCTTATTAAAATATAAATCAGCGCTGTCGTAATCGACGTAAATCGGCATATCGCCTATTATTTTAACGTCTTTTGAATTTGCGTATTTCTTAATTTCAAGCCACTCGCTAAAAAATTCGTATTCGATAAACAGCCACTTATTAAGTTCTTTTTTATCGGGCGTAAAAACCTTCCACTTATTTTGCGGTAAATTATTATTAGCCTTTTTAAGCGCCATAAACTCGCAAAATTTGTAAACTTCTTCGTTGTCGTTATAAAATGCGCTAAGACTATCAAAATCGCTAAATCTTTCACTTGCCTTTTCAAGTAGAGATAGCCTTGTTTTTTTCAAACTTTCAAACTCGCAAAGATAGGGTGATTTTTGCTTTTCTTGAAAAAGTTCTTCATCCGTTATAAGATTTTTATCTCTTAGGGTTGGAAGGTCTATAAAATACGGGTTACCGCTAAACGCCCCGTAGGACTTGTAGGGGGAATTAACCTCGTCAGGCAAACAAAAGGGTAAAGTTTGCCAGTAAGTAAAGCCTGCTGACGACAAAAAGTCAACGAACCTTTTAGCCTCGCTACCAAAACTGCCTATCTTATAATCGCCGTATAGCGACGATATATGCATTAAAACACCACTTGCACGTTTCATAAAAATATTCTAACATATATTCTTTGCAATTTCAATAAAAAAAGCAGACGTCTAAGGGCTTTTTTGTAGTTCAATCTTATAAACTGCCGTTGACAAAGAGAATAAAAAGTAGTACTATAATTTTATAAGATTTAATCTTAAAAAATAGTTTATGGGAGAGTTTTATGATTAAAGTTTCAACTGAAAACGCACCAAAGGCGATAGGTCCTTACTCACAAGCGATAAAATCGGGTAGTTTAGTGTTTACTTCGGGGCAAATTCCGCTTGACCCAAATTCGGGCGAAATCGTAGGCGGGGATATAGTGGCGCAAGCAAATCAAGTTCTTAAAAACTTAAAAGCCGTATTAGAAGCGTCTGGTAGCGGTATGGAAAATATCGTGAAAACCACTTGTTTTTTAGCGGATATGAGCGATTTTTCTAAGTTTAACGAAGTGTATTCAAATTATATCGTGAACGCGCCTGCACGGTCTTGCGTGGCGGTTAAAAGCCTACCCAAAAACGTTTTATGCGAAGTTGAGGCAATAGCCGAACTCAAATAATAAAAAGCGAGAATTAAATTCTCGCTTTTTTTATATCGTTTTTTCAAAATCTAAAATGGCGTTTACGTATTTACTTGGGTTAACGGGATACGCCAAGCCGTGTTCCGCGCCTTCTATTATACAAAGCGCTTTTTTGCTAGGGCAGTCGTTATACATATCAACGCTCATTTTACACGGAACGAACTCGTCTTTATCGCCGTGCATAAATATAACGGGAATTTTAGCGTTTTTGATTGCGCTTTTAGGTGAAACTTCAAGTAGGTTAAACCCACCGTATAGTTTTGCCGACAATTTAACTAGTGAAAATAGCGGTTTAGCAGGCAACTTCATATCCGCTTTCATAACTTTTTTAATAATATCTTCCGCGGAAGAAAACGGGCAGTCTGCAATAATATACCAAACGTTTTTAATAGGTTTATCGGCTACTGATAAAACGGTTGCAGCGCCTAGTGAAACACCGCCAAGAACGATTTTAACGTCACTACCGAAAGTTTTAATAACGAAGTCTATCCACGCTAAGCAGTCCTTACTTTCGTTAACGGCAAACGATATTACCTTACCGCCACTATCACCGCTTGCGCGCTGGTCTACCATTAAAACGCTGTGACCTACTAAAAAGCATCTTTCAACCGCAGCACTTAAATCTCTTTCACTAGTACCGCGGTAACCGCCGAAAATTATCTCTATCGGCGCGCCCTTTTGATACTCGTAGTATTTAGCGCTAAGCGTTAAGTTATCAAACGATTTTATTTGATATACTCTAAACTCCCTTTTGTGGTTTTCTTTTATCCAAGTGGAAATTTGTAAGCGAAACGCTTCAAAATTAGCACCCATAGGAAGTATTAAATTATCAGGGTCGATAACTTCACGCTTACTATTGTAAAAGGTTATTAAATAAATAACGTAAAGTCCTAAAAAGAACAAAACCGCTAGCGATAATAAAACTATTAAAATTATTTCAATAACCATAAAAATTCACCTATATGGCGTTTAGCCTAAGAAAAAGTCAAGCGCTAGCATTACGGCGTAGCCAACTATTAACATATAAGTTGCAAGCCTTTCGTTGCCGTGTGAGTGGGTTTCGGGAATCATTTCGTCACTGATAACGTAAAGCATAGTACCGCCCGCAAACGAAAGGGCAAACGGAAGTATTAAGGTTGATAAAGATACCGCAAAGTAGCCAAGTAGCGTTCCCACTACTTCGACAAGCCCTGTAAGTAAAGCGATAAAAATAGCGCGTTTTTTACTCATACCCGTTGCCAGCATAGGTGCTATAATTATCATACCTTCGGGGATATTTTGTAGCGCGATACCGCCCGCAACAGTAAGAGCGTGGGAGATATTATCCGTTCCAAAGCCAACGCCTGCCGCCAAACCTTCTGGAAGATTATGTATCGCTATTGCTATAACAAATAGCATAACTTTGTTTATGGCTTTACTGTTTTCGGGGTGCTTTTCATCGTCAATCCCGCCGAGTTTGTGTAAATGCGGAACTACCTTATCTATAAGGTTAAGACAAAACGCGCCTACTACCATACCGAGTATGGTAAATATAATTGCAGTTTTTCCGCCGTAATTAAGTGATGGAATAATTAGCCCAACCGTTGCCGCGCAAAGCATAATGCCTGCTGCAAAGGAAAGTATCGCGTCGCTAACTTTATGCGACGGGTTTTTAATTATAAGACCAAGTAGAGCGCCTACGGCGGTAGCACCGCCGACGCCAAGCGCTGTCAATAATGCTATTATCATAATTTATAATACCTTTTTGAACTAAAAAAACGCCGTAAAACGGCGTTTAGTTAATTGTTTTCAATTGCATCGATAAACGCCTTTTTGTCGTCTGCTTTAAGGCACGCTGAACCCGCTACGAAAACGTTTGCGCCGTTTTCTTTGCAAATTTTTGCGGTGTTAACGTCGATACCACCGTCAACTTCAACGTGGCAAGAAGGGTTCACTATTGATAACTTATCGCTAAGTTCTTTAAGTTTTCCCATCATATCGGGCATAAAACTTTGACCGCCAAAACCGGGTTCAACCGTCATAACTAAAACTAGGTCGACCTTGTCAAGATACTTTTCAATTGCCGACACGGGCGTTTTAGGTTTAATAGACAAACCGCACTTTATACCGTGGCTTTTAATCTTTTCAAGTGTTAAAGCGATATTTTCTTCGGTGTCTGCTTCAACGTGAACGGTAAGATAATCAGCGCCTGCTTTTACGTACTCGTCGATATAACGGATAGGCTTGTCTATCATAAGATGAACGTCAAGCGTAACGTTAGATAACTTATTTATTGCCGAAACGATAGAGTAGCCGAAAGAAAAGTTGGGAACGAAACTCCCGTCCATACAGTCAACGTGGAACCACTTAGCGCCAGCGCTTTCAAGCATCTTTATATCTCTGCCCATATTCATAGGGTCTGTTGCAAGAAGTGATGGAGAAACGATATATTCTTTATTCATATTGCACCTTATACTTGTTTATTGTTAAGCCTTTTACCAACCGCGCCACCCGGATGAATAAGCGCAAATTGTTCTTTTTGGTAGTTAGATTCTTCAATTACCGCCGTTTGTAGCGCGTGGAAAATCATAATAAGCGCGGTAGAACTAGTAGTGCCTTGCATATTGTATTTATCCGTTTCGCGGTTTACGAACTGCTTCAAAACAACGTCAGCCGACTGAGCAAGTGGCGATTCTAAATTTTCGGTAATCGTGATAATTTTAACGCCTTTTGCCTTGCAAATATCTACGATAGGGAATAACTCTTTGGTGCTACCGCCACGCGATGCGAACACCATAACGTCACCTTCTTGTAAAAACCCGGTAGCGCCGTGAATGGCTTCTGCTGGCGAGATAAACCTTGCAGGGCGTTCGATACAGCACATAAGGTGGGCAAAGTGTTGGCACATAATACCAGAGTGACCCGAACCCGCCGCGCCTATGCGCTCAGCACTGCATAAGAGTTCAACAGCCTTAGAAAACTGTTCTTTGTCGAAATAATTTTTCATTTGGGATAAACACGCAGATTCGATATCGTACGCGTCTAACGCTTGCTTTATAGCACTTTCACTAATCATAATAAATTCTCCGTTTAAGATATTATATAAATGATATCACACCTTGAAATTTTAATCAAGTAAAGTTATTAAAGAAAATTGTGAAAATGCCTTGACGAAAGCGGAAAAAGATTATAAAATTAAATAGATAAAAAAATAATTTCCTTAAATTAAGGGAAATAGGAGAATACTATGGAATTTAAGATTTTTCAAAAAGAATTAGAACTTCAATCAAGAGGCTGGGTTCCCACCTTTCACGACGTTTCTAAGGAAGTAATTGAAATCGTTAAGGCATCGGGCATTAAAAACGGTACCGTAACGCTTGCTTCTCACCACACCACTTGCTCGGTTATTATCCAAGAATGCTCGCACGACGTTGACTCTTTCGGTCTTGAATACCTTCAACACGACCTTCTCGATATCATGCGCAATATGATTCCCGACTACACCGAAGAAGGCGATTACCGTCACCCAGGTCCACTCCACACTCAATTCGGTAGATACGTAAACGAACCCGGTGACTGGACTTCGATGAATACTGACGGGCACTTACGTTCTTGCTTCTTTGGTAGAAGTGAAACTATGACTATAAAAGACGGTGTTTTAGACGGTGGCGAATTCGCACACATCTATTTCGTTGACTGGGATCACGTTCGCGCACGTCGTCGTCAACTTAACGTTACCGTTATGGGTACTGCGGAAGACGTTGGCGATAGAAAATGGAACAACGGTGAAGTTGTTAACACCTTAACTAAGTTTACTGACGAAGAAAGGGCGTATGACCTTCATTATGACCTTCAACAAAAAAGATAACCGCTTATAAACGGCGCAATACTGCGTTACTGTGACTTTTTATCACCTCGATAACCGCAAGGTTAATCTCGTCGATAAAAAATCTTGTGCCTCGTATAACTTGCTTCTGTGCGCTTATCTGGGTAAGTTGAAATAGGCTAGGCAGTTTTAAGTTAATAATTTTTACAAAAGCCACCCAAACGGTTTTGCCGTTTGGGTGATTTAATGAGGATATTATGAGTGAATTTTTAGTAGTTCTACTTTTTGCAGTAGGTATAGTTTTAATAGTTAAAGGTGGCGATTTTTTTGTTGACGCTGCGTCTTGGATAGCCGAAGTTAGCAAAATTCCCAAACTTATAATAGGTGCAACCATAGTTTCAATAGCAACTACGCTACCTGAACTTTTAGTTTCGCTAATGGCGGCGGTTCAAGGTAAAACGGATATGGCGGTTGGAAACGCCGTAGGTAGCGTTACCGCTAACGTTGGGCTTATTCTTGCAATAGCGCTTATTTTTATGGCTGGGCCGATAAATAGAAAAGATTATCTTCTAAAATCAATTTTAATGCTTTTAGCCTCGCTTATAATCGCTTGTTGTGGTTTTGCGGGCGAAGTAAATATAATTTTATCTATCGTATTACTTCTTATCTTTGTAACCTTTATGGCAGACAACGTTATTTCGGCTAAAAAAAGCGTTTCTCTTGAAGACGATACCCCCGTTAAAAAAGATAAAAAAACGGTTATTATAAACGTATTAAAATTCGTAGTTGGTGCGGGTGCTATCGTTTGGGGTGCAGATTTATTAGTTGATAACGGTAGCGAAATAGCAAGGTGGGTTGGCGTTTCGGAAAGAATTATCGGCGTAACTATCGTTGCGGTAGGAACGTCGCTACCAGAACTCGTTACCACGATAACTGCTATTGCTAAAAAGCAGTCGGCACTATCTGCTGGTAACATTATAGGCGCTAACGTTATTGACTTAACGCTCATTATGCCACTTTGCGCGCTCGTTTCTGGCTCTGCGTTACCTATTGCAAGTACAGCGGTTGTTGACCTCGTTTCTTGCTTAGTGGTTGGAACGCTTGCGCTCGTTCCTGCGCTTATAATGAAAAAGTTTTCTAAGTGGCAAGGCTACGCGCTACTTGGCGTGTATATAGCCTACGTTATAATAACTTGCACGATGTAAAAAGACAAAAATAAAAGACCTTTACTCGGTATCGAGTAAAGGTCTTTTTTTCATACATAAAATTCTTTATTTCATCGTTGCTTGCATTACCGCTTTTATGGTGTGCATGCGGTTTTCAGCCTCGTCAAACACGATAGACTGTTCGCTTTCAAAAACTTCGTTAGTAACTTCGAGTTCACTAAGCCCAAACTTTTCGTAAACTTGTCTACCAACTACGGTGTTAAGGTCGTGAAAGGCTGGTAAGCAGTGCATAAACCTACACTTACTTCCAGCGTTTTCCATAATTTTAGAATTTACTTGGTATGGAAGTAGTTCTTCGGTACGAGTTTTCCAAACTTCGTCAGGCTCGCCCATTGAAACCCAAACGTCAGTATATATAACGTCAGCGCCCTTGGTCGCTTTTATAGGGTCGGTTTCAAAAGTTAGGGTAGCGCCGGTATTTTTTGCAATTTCTTTACACTTTTCGATAAGCGCTTTGTCGGGGAAGTATTTTTCAGGAGCACAGGCAACGAAGTCAAGCCCCATTTTTGCCGAGCCTACCATAAGTGAATTTCCCATATTGTATCTAGCGTCACCCATATACACGAGTTTAATGCCTTTAAGTTTGCCGAAATGTTCTTTAATCGTTAAAAAGTCGGCAAGGATTTGTGTGGGGTGGAACTCGTTAGTCAAGCCGTTCCAAACGGGAACGCCCGCGTATTTTGCAAGTTCTTCAACGATTTCTTGACCAAAGCCACGGTATTCGATACCGTCAAACATACGACCTAAAACTCTTGCTGTATCGGCAATACTTTCCTTTTTGCCTATTTGCGAGCCTTGTGGGTCAAGATACACAGGGTGAATACCAAGGTCGGCACACGCAACTTCAAACGCGCAACGGGTACGAGTACTCGTTTTTTCAAAAATTAAAGCAACGTTTTTACCCCTTTTTTGTTTTTGGTCTACCCCCGCCTTTTTTTCGGCTTTAAGTTCACTTGCCAAATTAAGAAGATACTCGATTTCTTCTGGGGTATAATCTAAAAGTTTCAAAAAATTTCTACCTTTTAAGTCCATAATAGCACCTTTATATTAGTTTATTGCGTCTTTTATTATTTTAACCGCTTTTTCAAGCAAATTATTAGGAATATTAAGCGGTGGAAGTAATCTTAGTTTATCTTTTGCAGTAAGAACGAGAACGCCGTTTTCTATGCAGTAGTCAACAACTTCTTTCACGGGTTTTTTAGTTTTTATGCCAAGCATAAGCCCAAGCCCCGTTACGCTTTCAACACCGTTACAAGTTAAAAGTTCGTTTTTAATATACTCGCCTTTTTTAGTAACTTCACTTAAAAATTCAGGGGTAAGCCTAGATATAACGCTTATAGCACCTGCCGAGCAAACGGGGTTACCGCCGTAGGTCGAACCGTGAGTGCCGAAAGTTAAAACGTTTTGCGCCTTTTCGCCTATCATACAAGCGCCGATAGGAAGCCCACCGCCTAAGCCTTTTGCCGTGGTAACGACGTCTGGGAGTATTCCAAAATGTTCAAACGCGTAAAGTTTACCCGTTCTGCCGTTGCCCGTTTGAACCTCGTCAACGATAAGTAAAATATCGTTTTTATTGCAAAACTCGTAAACCCATTTAACGTAATTATTAGGTAGCGCGTTTACACCGCCTTCGCCTTGAACGAGTTCTATCATAATTGCGCAGATAGGATACGTTTTAGCGTAATTTTCAATGGCGGTAGTATCGCCGACGTCAGCGTGTAAAAAGCCACTCGTTAGGGGAGTGAATAGTTCGTGGAACTTATCTTGCCCCGTTGCCGATAAAGTGGTTAAAGTTCTACCGTGGAAACTGTTGGTTAAAGTTATAATATAACCTTGCTTTCCCGTTTTATCTTCATAGTATTTTCTAGCAACTTTTATAGCGCACTCGTTAGCCTCTGCACCAGAGTTAGCAAAGAACACTTTTTTAAGCCCCGTTTTATCGCAAAGAAGTTTAGCAAGGTTTGCGCAAGGCTCAGTATAATATAGGTTAGAAGTATGCGATAAAGCGTTTAATTGCCCTATAACCGCATTTTTCCACTCGGTATCACACGCACCAAAGGCGGTAACGCCTATGCCCGTGCCCATGTCGATATACTCTTTACCGTTTCCGTCGTAATACAAACTACCGCTACCGCTAACCAAGTCAACGGGAAATCTTGCGTAGGTGTTTGCAACGTATAAATTGTCAAGTTTTTGAAGTTCAGTCATCGTTGTTACCCTTTACCATCGTACCTGCGCCTTCGTTGGTTAAAATTTCCATAAGTATTGAGTGGGGAACGCGCCCGTCCATAATAACCACGTTTTTAACGCCGTGAGAAATAGCGTCGATACAGCAGTCTATTTTAGGAATCATACCGCCTGATATCACGCCTTGTTTTTTAAGTTCTTCCGCCTCTTTTATAGTGACGTGCGGAATAAGTGTTGAAGGGTCGTCTTTATCTTTCAAAAGTCCTGCAATATCCGTCATCATAATAAGCCTTTCAGCACCCAACGCGCCTGCGATACGCGCTGCCGCGGTGTCGCCGTTTATGTTGTAAACGTTGCCCTCGTCGTCACTAGCGACCGTTGAAATAACGGGGATATAACCCTTACCTAAAAGGTCTTCAACGGGGGTAATGTTAACGCTCGTAATATTTCCAACGTAGCCGAGATTTGGGTCTTTCATAGTCGCTTTGATAAGCGCGCCGTCAATACCCGATATGCCCATGGCGTTACCGCCCTTGCTCTCTAAATGAGAAACGAGCGATTTGTTAACCTTGCCCGCAAGTACCATTTGAACGATATCAACGGTTTCCTTATCGGTAACTCTAAGCCCGTTAACGAACTTAGGCTCTTTGCCGAGTTTTGCCATAAGGTCTGAAATTTCAGGACCGCCACCGTGAACAAGTACTACTTTTACGCCGATAAGCCATAGCAAAACTATATCTTCCATAACTTGTTCTTTAAGGTGTTCGTTTACCATGGCGTTTCCGCCGTATTTTATAACTACCGTTTTACCGTTGTAGCGCTTGATATAGGGTAGCGCTTGCGTTAATACTTCGGCGCGTTGCGCGTTAGAAAAATGTTTATCCATATTAGGTTCTATAATCTCCGTTAATTTTTACGTAGTCGTAAGTTAAGTCGCAACCCCACGCGGTAGAATAAAATTCTCCGTCGTTAAGGTTGATTACGATATCAATTTCGCTTTCAAGAAGAATTTCTTTTGCCTTTTCTTCGCTAAAATCAACACCACTACCGTTTTTGCATACTTGAATTTCGCCTTTACTAGACTTAAAGTATACGTCAATTTTTTGAACGTCAACTTGGGCACCGCTATAACCTATGGCGCATAAAACTCTGCCCCAGTTAGCGTCAGCACCGAACATTGCTGCTTTTGTAAGGCTTGAACATATTACGCTTTTAGCAACGGTTTTAGCAATTTCTTTGGTTTTAGCGCCCGAAACCGAGCATTCTAAAAGTTTAGTTGCGCCTTCGCCGTCACTCGCGATTTTTCTACAAAGGTCTACGGTTACCGTGTTAAGCGCTTTCATAAACGTGTTAAAATCTTCGCCTTCGCTATCGATAATCTTATTTTCAGCCATGCCGTTTGCAAGAACGGTTACCATATCGTTGGTTGAAGTGTCCCCGTCGATAGAAATCATATTAAAGGTGTTTTGAATATCGCTAGACAACGCCTTTTGTAGCATTTTAGGTGAAATATTACAGTCGGTAGTAATGAACACTAGCATAGTAGCCATGTTGGGGTGTATCATACCGCTACCTTTTGCAATACCGCCTATTTTACAAGTTTTACCGCCTACGGTAAACTCTACGGCTATTTCCTTTTTCACAACGTCAGTCGTCATTATCGCTTCGGCAGCGTACTCGCCACCGTCATAAGACAAGCCTTCAACTAACGAAGGAATACCTTCTTTAATAGGCGTGATATCAAGCGGTTGACCTATAACCCCCGTTGACGCCACTACGATATCGCAACTATGAACGCCGAGTTTTTGAGAGAGTAACGAACAAGTAAGTTCGGCAATCTCTACGCCGTTAGCGTTACAAGTGTTGGCGTTACCGCTATTGCAAATAACCGCTTGCGCGTAGCCGTTTTCAATATGGCTTTTAGTAACTTTAAGCGGTGCGCCTTTTACAAGGTTAGTCGTGTATACCGCAGCGCAAGAACAAGGTTTTTCGCTGTATATTAGCGCTAAGTCACGCTTGGTGCGGTTCTTTCTAATACCGCAGTGTATTCCGTTAGCCTTAAAGCCGTTAGCGGCACAAACACCGCCAGATATTATCTTCATATTATTCTCCTAAATTAAGTCCGTAAGTTTCATCTAAGCCGAGCGCTACGTTGATGTTTTGAACAGCCGCACCCGACGCGCCCTTTCCAAGATTATCAAACCTTGAAACGAGTGTAATTCTATCGTCGTTACCGAAAACCGAAATCTTCATATCGTCACGCCCGCTGAGTGAGTTAGACGTTAAAAATCCGTTTTCGCTTTCATCTTCGTAATAAACTACTTTACCCGTATATAAATTTTTGTAAATTTCTATAACTTCTTTTACCGAACACTTTAAGTCGCTAGTATGAAGTGGAACGGTTACTTGCATACCGCAAGCGTAGTCGCAAACGATAGGCATAAACACGGGCGCGTAGTCGAGATTACACACCTTTTGAATTTCGGGTAAGTGCTTGTGTGACTGCGAAAGGCCATAAAGCCGTGGCGCGTCAAACGAAACGGGTCTTTCATTATCTTCGTACTCGGCTATCATTTTTTTACCGCCACCCGAGTAGCCCGTTAGTGAATATGCCGAAAGTTTAGCGCTACTTTGTAAAACGCCCTTTTCAACGAGTGGCGCAACAAGTGATATAAAACCGCTTGCGTGACAGCCGGGGTTGGCAATAAATTTAGAGTTTTTAATCTTTTCGCGGTAGCCGTTAAGTTCGGGAAAACCATAGGCAAACTTATCGCTAGTTCTATGCGCGGTAGACGTGTCTATCACGATAACCTTGTCGTTTTCTACTAAGGATACCGATTCGCGAGCAGCGTCGTCAGGCAAACATAAAAAGCAAACGTCACACGAGTTTATTGCTGTTTTGCGTGCCCCAACGTCTTTTCTAAGTTCATCGGGTAGGGTGATTAAAGAGATATCTTTACGATTTGATAACCTATCAAATATTTTAAGCCCGGTAGTTCCCGCGCTACCGTCTATAAAAACGTTAATCATTTATAAATTCCTTTACGTATTCAATTTGGCTTATTACCGACTTAACGCTCGTTCCACCTTTTGATATGCGCTTTTCAACGCAAGTTAATAGGTCGATTTCTTTATATAAGTCGCTATCGAATAAATCGCTGTATTTTTTGTATTCTTCAAGCGGAAGTTTTTCAAGAACGGTATTTTCGTCGATACACTTTGATACTATCGTGCCTGAAATTTTGTAAGCCGACCTAAACGGCATGCCTTTTTTAACTAAATAGTCGGCTAGGTCGGTGGCGTTGATAAAGCCCTTTTGCGCTGCAAGTAACATATTTTCAGGTAACGCTTTCATGCCTTTTAGCATAGGCGCTAACACTTGCAAGCAGGCTTTAACCGTGTCGCACGCGTCGAATAAGCACTCTTTATCTTCTTGCATGTCCTTGTTGTACGCTAGCGGTAAGCCTTTAAGCGTGGTAAGTATTGCGGTTAAGTCGCCGTACACGCGCCCCGTCTTTCCGCGGATAAGTTCCGCCATATCGGGGTTCTTTTTTTGTGGCATAATCGACGAACCCGTAGTAAAGTCGCTTGATAGTTCAATAAACTTAAATTCCCAACTAGACCAAAGTATAAGTTCTTCACTAAGCCTTGATAAGTGCATCATAAGTATCGAACACGCCGATATAAAGTCAACGGTGAAATCTCTGTCCGAAACCCCGTCTAAACTGTTTTTACAAACTTCGCCAAAAGCAAGTTGAGTTGCTTCAAAGTCGCGGTCGGTATTGTAGGTAGTACCTGCAAGAGCGCAACTTCCTATCGGGCAAACGTCAGCCGATTCGTAGGCGCTGTTAAACCTTTTAATATCGCGAAGTAGCATCATAGCGTACGCCATTAAATGATGCCCAAACGTTATAGGTTGAGCGCGTTGAAGGTGGGTATATCCCGGCATAATCGTTGCCGAGTGTTTTTCGGCTTGATAAACTAACGAACTCAAAACGTCTTTAATAAGATAGGTAATTTCACTCGCGCGGTTTTTACAATACATTCTAAAATCAAGAGCAACTTGGTCGTTACGGCTACGCGCGGTATGAAGTTTTTTACCTGTTTCGCCAACCCTTTCAGTTAGTACTTGTTCTACGAACATATGTATATCTTCTGCGGATAAATCAATTTCAAGTTTACCGCTAGATAAATCTTCAAGTATACCCGAAAGCCCGTCTATAAGGCAGTCTTTTTCGCTATTTGAAATTATTCCTTGCTTTGCAAGCATCATTGCGTGCGCGATACTGCCTTCGATATCTTCTTTGAACATTTTACTGTCAAACGAGATAGACGAGTTAAAGTCGTCCGCTATTTTACTGGTAACACCGTCGGTTACGCCAGTCCACATTTTAGCCATAAATACTCCTTAATAAAAATAGCATTATCCTTTCCCGCAAACGAGAAAGGATAAGTCCGTATTACTTTTTGTTAAGTTTGCCTTGGTTAACCATTGCTTGAACTTTAATAGGAAGACCGAAAAGTTCAATAAAGCCACCAGCGTCTGCTTGGTTGTAATCACTTTCGCCAAACGTTGCAATTTCTTCGCTGTAAAGAGAGTTCTTACTCCAAACGCCAGCGTTAATCATATTGCCTTTGTAAAGTTTAAGTCTAACTTTACCCGTAACGGTTTCTTGCGTTTTGTCAACGAAAGCCGAAAGCGCTTCTCTAAGCGGAGTAAACCATTGACCGTTATATACGAGTTCACCAAAAGTGATAGCAAGTTTTTGTTTTTCGTGCATGGTGTACTTGTCAAGACATAACGTTTCAAGTACGCTGTGCGCCTTGTAAAGTATTGCGCCACCCGGGGTTTCGTAAACGCCACGGCATTTCATACCAACAAGTCTGTTTTCAACGATATCAAGTATACCTATACCGTTTTTGCCGCCGAGTTCGTTAAGTTTTAAGATGATGTTTTTAGCGCTCATCTTCTCCCCGTCGATAGCAACGGGAACGCCCTTTTCAAAATCAAGTTCAACGTAGGTGGGAACGTCAGGCGCGTTGATAGGCGATACGCCCATTTCTAAAAAGCCCTTCTTTTCGTAAGTGGGTTCGTTGCCCGTATCTTCAAGGTCTAAGCCTTCGTGAGATAAGTGCCATAAGTTTTTGTCCTTAGAATAGTTTGTTTCTCTATTGATTTTAAGTGGAACGTTATGTGCCTCAGCGTAATCGATTTCTTCTTCACGCGATTTGATAGACCATTCTCTCCAAGGTGCGATAATAGGCATATCGGGTGCGAACGCTTTAATAGCAAGTTCAAAACGAACTTGGTCATTACCTTTACCCGTGCAACCGTGAGCGATAGCGTCTGCCCCTTCTTTAAGTGCAACTTCTACAAGCGCTTTCGCAATGCAAGGGCGAGCGTGGCTAGTACCAAGTAAATATTCTTCGTACACAGCGCCTGCCTTCATAGTGGGGATAATATAATTGTCAACGTAATCGTCGGTAAGGTCTAAGCAGTAAAGTTTAGACGCGCCCGTTTTAAGCGCCTTTTCTTCTAACCCGTCAAGTTCGTCGGCTTGACCAACGTTGCCTGCAACCGCGATAACTTCGCAGTTGTTATAATTTTCTTTAAGCCAGGGGATTATGATAGAAGTATCAAGACCACCCGAGTATGCAAGTACTACTTTTTTGATTTGTGATTTATCCATTTTTAACGCCTCCAAAAGCATTTTGTTTTTTTCAATATCTCAATTATATTCAACCACACTATAATTGTCAACTAAAATAATGCATATTTTTTGAAAAAATAAAAATATTTTTACCAAATACTGCATAAATATTGCATAATATGAATAATTGCATAATTTTATGCATAAATTTATACAAAAGCCAAAATTTTGCATAGTTTTTATTAACTAAAAAGCGTATATATAATAATAATCTTAATAAAAAAGCCCTTGCAAAAGGCAAGGGTTAAAGGGCGTTATCGTCGTATTCGATAAGTTCGTCAACTGTAATATTAAAGAACTTAGCAAGTTTGCAAACGGTTAAAATATCGGGCGTGCTGTAACCTTTTTCGTAGTTACAAACTAAACTTTTCTTACCGTTTAGTTTTTTTGCTAGTTGTGATTGCGTCATACCCATTTGTTTTCGATAATATTTAATATTTTCAGCAAGTTTTGTCTTCATATTTTAATGATACAAGAAGTTTGTACTTGCTTTGTTAAAAGTTCAAGAATTTTGTACGATAATAAAAAGCGTTGCGAAATTTTCGCAACGCTTAATTTATTTTATTTCATATGTTACTTCAAGCCCATTTGATGGATGATATGTCCATGATACTTTATACTTTTTATTTTCTTCAGTTTGCCTTCCCATTAACGAATTAGTATTTAACATTTTGTCGTATAAAGCACCACTGAAACCTAACTCTTCGTTTGCATATTTAATTGCTTTTAATGTGTTTTCTGCGGTTGTTGGTTTTAACCATTCTCTCATTTCGCTTGATAAATTATTGTACTCTTCGGGGTATGTGTCTAAAATAAAGTAATTGTTTTCACCCTTAACCATGCCGGCGATTTGAACACATTCATCTTTTACTTTATTAAATTCAGTAGATGTACATGCAGTTAATGAAAATGCAAGAATTGTGGTAAGAATTATAAAGATAATATTTATACTTTTTTTCATAATTAGTCTCCTAAAAAATAAATTATAATCATATTATATAGACAAAAATTGTCTATGTCAAGTATTTTAGATAAAATTTGTCTATCATAATAATATGAATATATTATTTAACGAAAGGCTTGTACAACTTAGAAAAGAAAAGGGGTTAACCCAAGTTGAACTTGCTAAAATACTTAATACCACTCAGCGTAGGATTTCTTATATGGAGTCTGGCAAGGTTGAGCCTGACCTTTCAACATTAGTTGCGTTATCTAGTTATTTTGAAGTATCAACCGACTATTTAATAGGAATAAAAGATTATTAAAAAAGCGTTGGCGAATTCGCCAACGCTTAATTTTTTATAAAAATTATTTCATTGCCTTTTCGATAGCAACTGCAACTGCAACGGTTGCGCCTACCATCGGGTTGTTACCCATACCGATTAAGCCCATCATTTCAACGTGAGCGGGAACTGACGAAGAACCTGCGAATTGCGCGTCACCATGCATACGACCCATAGTGTCAGTCATACCGTAAGATGCGGGACCTGCTGCCATATTGTCTGGGTGTAAGGTTCTACCCGTACCGCCACCAGATGCTACTGAGAAGTAAGACTTGCCGTTTTCAACGCACCATTTTTTGTAAGTACCAGCAACGGGGTGTTGGAAACGAGTGGGGTTAGTAGAGTTACCCGTGATAGAAACTGAAACGTTTTCAAGTTTCATAATAGCAACGCCTTCGGGAACGTTATCTGCGCCGTAGCATTTAACTTTTGCACGAGGGCCGTTAGAGTATGCTTTTTCGTAAACTACTTTAACGGTTTCGCTATACGGATCAAATTCCGTTTCAACGTAGGTAAAGCCGTTAATTCTTGAAATAATCATAGCCGCGTCTTTACCTAAACCGTTCAAGATAACTCTTAAATCTTTCGAGCGAACGGTGTTAGCGTTGAGCGCGATTTTGATAGCGCCTTCTGCGGCAGCGAACGATTCGTGACCTGCTAAGAAGCAGAAACAATCGGTAGCATCGTCTAAGAGCATTGCGCCAAGGTTGCCGTGGCCAAGACCAACTTGCCTGTTATCAGCAACTGAACCGGGGATACAGAAAGATTGTAAACCGATACCGATAGCCTTTGCAGCCTCACTTGCCTTTTTAGCGCCTTTTTTGATAGCGATAGCAGCGCCTACGGTGTAAGCCCAAACTGCGTTTTCAAAGCAGATAGGTTGAGTTGACCTAACGATTTCGTCACAGTCAACGCCTTTTGCAAGGCAAATTTCTTTACACTCTTCAATAGAGTTTATGCCGTATTCTTTGAGTACGGCGGTAATTTTATCTACACGTCTTGAATAACCTTCGAATAATGCCATAATTTATTACCTCCTTACTCTTTGCGTGGGTCGATATACTTATAGGCGTTTTCAAATCTGCCGTAAGTACCCATTGCTTTTTTGTACGCTTCGTTAGGTTCTAAACCTTTCTTAATAAAGTCAGTCATTTTGCCGAGAGATACGAATTCGTAACCGATAACTTGCATATCTTCGTCAAGCGCCATACGAGTAACGTAACCTTCTGCCATTTCAAGATATCTAGTACCTTTTTGTGCAGTGCCGTACATAGTACCAACTTGTGAACGTAAACCCTTACCAAGGTCTTCAAGACCTGCGCCTACAACTAAACCGTCGTCAGAATACGCCGATTGAGTTCTACCGTAAACGATTTGTAAGAAAAGTTCTCTCATAGCGGTATTGATAGCGTCACAAACAAGGTCGGTATTAAGGGCTTCTAAAATGGTTTTGCCGGGAAGAATTTCCGACGCCATAGCCGCCGAGTGAGTCATACCCGAACAACCGATAGTTTCAACGAGCGCTTCTTGAATAACGCCTTCTTTTACGTTGAGTGAAAGTTTGCACGCGCCTTGTTGGGGAGCGCACCAGCCGATACCGTGCGTAAACCCTGAAATATCCTTAATTTCCTTAGCCTGTACCCACTTGCCTTCTTCGGGAATGGGAGCGGGGCCGTGTTTAGGACCTTTGTTAACGCAAAGCATCTGTTCTACTTCGTGTGAATATTGCATTAAATGTTCCTCCAAAAAGTTTTATTTTCAAAATTATATTTAGTATAACATCACGCGAAAAATTTTGCAATTGTTTTTTAATAATATTTATACTTTATTAAACCTTAACTTTTAGGTTGACAACTCGCAAAGCCTTGTGCTAAACTTTAACGAGATAATAATAAATACGGAGAGCGTTATGCAAATTTACGAAGAACTCGTTAAACGCGGTCTTATCGCGCAGGTAACTGACGAAAACGAAATTAAAGAACTTATCAACAACGGAAAAGCAACCTTTTACATAGGTTTTGACCCCACGGCGGACAGTTTGCACGTAGGTCATTTTATGGCGCTTTGCTTGATGAGAAGATTACAACTTGCAGGCAACCGCCCCGTCGTTCTTATCGGCGGTGGTACGGCTATGATAGGCGACCCGTCAGGTAGAACGGATATGCGTTCTATGATGACTAGGGAAACCATTAACCACAACGTTGAATGTTTCAAAAAGCAAATGGCAAAGTTTATCAACTTTGAAGGCGAAAACGGCGCTATCGTGGTTAACAATGCAGACTGGCTTATGGACCTTAACTACGTTGAAGTATTGCGCGAAGTAGGCGCGTGTTTCTCGGTTAATAACATGCTTAGAGCAGAGTGCTACAAGCAACGTATGGAAAAGGGGCTTTCTTTCCTAGAATTTAACTATATGATAATGCAGTCGTACGACTTTTATTATTTGTATCAAAAATACGGTTGCAATATGCAGTTCGGCGGTGACGACCAGTGGTCGAATATGCTTGGCGGTACTGAACTTATCCGCAAAAAATTATCGAAAGACGCGTACGCCATGACCATAACCTTACTTATGAACAGCGAAGGTAAAAAGATGGGTAAAACCGCAAAGGGCGCAGTTTGGCTTGACGCTAATAAGACGTCGCCTTTTGAGTTCTATCAATACTGGCGCAACGTTGCCGATGAAGACGTTATAAAATGTATAAAAATGCTTACTTTCCTTCCCGTTGAAGAGATTAAAAAGATGGAATCGTGGCAAGGTGCTGAACTCAACCGCGCAAAAGAAATTTTGGCATTTGAACTTACCAAACTCGTTCACGGCGAAGAAAACGCCGTTTTATCACAAAAGCAAACCAAAGCGGCGTTTGGCGGTGGCAGTGAAGAAGATATGCCCGTAAAGGAAATAGATAAGTCGGTTGAAACGGTGATGGACGTTATGGTTCTAACCGGTCTTACCAAGTCAAAGGGCGAGGCAAGGCGTTTAATCGAGGGCGGTGGCGTATCTATCGGCGATAAAAAGTTAACCGTTAATGATTTCAACCTTACCGAAGAAGTTAAGTCGGCAGGCGAATTTATATTGCATAAGGGTAAGAAAGTTCACTATAAAATTATCCTCAAATAAAGCCTTATTTACGGCGTTATGCTTTGTTCTTTGTGTTTTTTGAAATTCCTGCGACCAAAAAGGTCGCCCCCTTCCAAAAAATCACAAACGCCTCGCCTAACTTGTAACTAATGCTTTATAAAACTTAAATTATAACTAAGTTGTAAAACTTCTAAAAATATGAAAAGTTATTTAAGCGTAAAACGTAATATTATAGACGAAACCGTGATAGAAAAATCACGGTTTATCTGTACGCTTAAAAAAGTTGACGGGGAAGACGAGGCTAAGGCGTTCGTGCTAGGCGTAAAGCAAAAATATCCAGACGCTACGCACAATTGCTACGCCTATATTGCAGACGAGGGCGGTTTTTACGTTAAGTTTTCTGACGACGGCGAGCCCCAAGGCACGGCAGGTCTTCCTATGCTTGAAACGTTAAAGTCAAAAAACCTTAAAAGGGTAGCGGTTGTAGTAACTAGGTATTTCGGCGGAATTAAACTCGGCACGGGTGGGCTTGCAAGAGCGTATTCGGGCTGTGTTGCTAAGGCGATTGAGTTAGCGGGGATATCTAAAAACGTTTTATCAAGCGTATTAAAAACCCAAGTATCTTATTCGCTATACCCCAAAATTTTGAAACTTTTAGAAACGGAAAAATCAATTAAGATAGCAGACGAATATCTCGATAACGGGGTGGCGGTTACCTTTGCCGTACCCGTTGAAAACAAAGATGATATTGCTAATAAAATCACTGATTATTCTTCGGGAAAGTCCGCCGTTTTAGAACTAAAAACAGAGTGTTTAGAGTATCTATGAAAAAAATTACCGATATAAAAGAACAACTAAAAAACAAAAAGCGCGTTAGCGTTTATTTAGATGGGGAGTTCTATTGTGGGCTTGACCTTATTACCGCGCTTAAATATAGGTTAAAAGTCGGCGAGTTTATCGACGAGAGTAGGCTTGTTGAAATTCAGTACGAGGCGGAACTTCAAGCGTGTTTTGATAGGGCGCTTAATTTTATATCGTCGTCAGTAAAAACTCAAAAGCAAATTCAAGACAAACTTAAAAAACTAGGCTACCTTGACGAAATTATCGAAAACGTTATAGAAAAACTTAAAAGTTACGGCTACGTCTGTGATAGCGACTACGCTAAGCGTTTTACAAATACCTATAAATCGACAAAAGGCAAGCGACTTATTAAACTAGAACTTATGAAAAAAGGCGTTAAAGATATTGACGCCCAAACCGCATTAAACGAGATTGAAAGCCAGCAAGACGTGTGTAATGCGATAGCCGATAAATACCTTAAAAACAAAGAAAAGGATAAGAAGAATATCCTAAAATGCTACAAGTATTTACTTTCAAAAGGCTTTGATTACGACGATGCAAAACAAGCCGTTGATAGATACGAAATAGAAGATTAAAAAAGCACGGAATTATCCGTGCTTTTTTATTATTCTTTGTTCTCGCCAAACAGTTTTTTAACTGCTTGCGATACGTAACTTACGGGAATAAGTTCGATTTTATCGGCGTACTTTTTAACGCTATCGTAATTGCGTTTTGGCAGTATAACCGCCTTAAAGCCTAGTTTTATGGCGTTTTGAACTCTTTTTTCGGCAAAGGATACCGCTCTTACTTCGCCCGTTAGCCCAAGTTCGCCAAACGCGGTTAAAGACTTATCTACCGCCACGTTTTTATTAGCGCTTGCAAGCGACAACGCTATCGCTAAATCGGCGCTAGGCTCTGATAGTTTTATACCGCCCATAGCGTTTAAGTAAACGTCTTGATTAAAAAATGGAAGATACGCTTTTCGTTCTAAAACGGCTAGTATTAAAACCATTTTATTATAGTCAACGCCTAGTGGCATACGGCGGGGTAGACCAAACACCGTTTTACTCATTAAACATTGAATTTCAACCGGCATACACCTATTACCGCTTATCGACTGAGTTACCACGCTACCTGCTTGCGCGCCACGGTCTTCACTCATAAATACGCCGTTGTAGTCTTTAACTTCTTTAATTCCCTGTTCAGTCATTTCGAAAACGCCCACTTCTTGCGCCGAGCCAAAGCGGTTTTTAACTGCTCTTAGAACTTTCAAACTGTCTTGCGGTTCGCCTTCGAAATAAAGTACGGTATCCATAATGTGTTCAAGCACCTTAGGGCCTGCGATATTCCCGTCTTTCGTAACGTGCCCGATAACGAACACTGTTTTTTTATTAGTTTTTGCAAGGCGCATAAGGCGTGAGGCGCACTCTCTAACTTGCCCAACCGAGCCTGCCGAACCCGAAAAATCGCTTAAATATATCGCTTGAATACTGTCAATCACGATAAAATCGTAATCTTTTGAAATCTTTTCTATATGTTCTAGTCGGCATTCGTTCAAAACGGTAAAATTCTCACCTTTAACACCAAGCCTATCACACCTTAGTTTAACGTGGGATAAACTCTCTTCCGCCGAAACGTATAAAACCTTTTCAGTGTTAGATAGATTACCAAATATTTGGGTAAGTATAGTAGACTTTCCTATACCGGGGTCACCGCCGATTAAAACTATCGAGTAGGGGACTATGCCACCGCCGAGCACCGTGTCGAACTCGTTAATACCCGTTTTTATTCGGGCGTAATTTCCCTTTGTAATATCTTTAAGAAGAGTGGGTTTTGACGATGGAACTGAAATGCTACCTTTGACTTCTTCGGGCGAATCCGTTTCTTCAACAAGCGTGCCGAACTTACCACAGTAAGGGCATTTTCCAAGCCATTGTGGGCTTACGCTACCGCACTCTTGACAAACGTATTTAGTGGAAATTTTAGCCATTTTTTATCTCCTTGGGTAATATTACTTGCCTAGTCAAAACGTACGCCTGCGAGGCAATACCTTCTTCGCGACCGACCGTTCCTATGCCTTCAAGCGTGGTAAAGGTTATGCCTACGCTATCTTCGCTAAGGTCTAGCGCAGTTGCTAAATTTTTGGTAATAATCTCTCTATAAGGCGATAATTTGGGTTTTTCAGCCATAACGACCGCCGAAACGTGAACGGGTTTTAAGCCTTTAAGTTTTAGCATTTTCATAACTTCTTCAAGTAATTTCATACTCGAAACGTCTTTGTACTTTGGGTCTTTATCGCTAAAATGATAGCCTATGTCGCGCATTGATGCGGAAGATAAAATCGCGTCCATAATAGCGTGGGTTAAAACGTCAGCGTCGCTATGACCGAGCAAGCCTTTATCGTTGTCAATCTCAATACCGCCAAGGATAAGTTTTCTTCCTTC
>JAZRKO010000020.1:0-1964 GCA_045646405.1 Christensenellaceae bacterium
AAAAAATGAATTTGTTAGATTTAATGATGAAACTTTTACTTTATTTATTGCTTTTTTGTAGCATCGTTGCTTTGTTTTTATTGGGTTGTGAGTCACTTAAAGCAAAAAACATACTCGAAGAAGAAAAGTTGAAAAATGAAGCAAAAGAAGACAACAAAAATGAAGATAACGGGCTTATTTAGTCCGCATAAATAACAAAAGGTAGGTACAAAAAATGAAAAAATTAACTTTAGGGCAAGTTTCAACGCTTGTAAGCAAATTAAAAGTAGAGAACGGCGACGTTGTTTTTGCAAAAGACTTAAAACTCCCCGACTACGGTATTGAGTGGCAAGAAGCGTGTTTATTCGCGCTTATAGTAGACGATTTCAAAAACGGTAACTACTTTATGCCTGAGTTAGTATTAGGCAGATTTAATTACTTCTCGCTATCGCAGATATACGTTGATTTATGCGAATTAGAACGCAAAGATTTAATCTTTAACGCTAAATCTGGCGGTTGGTATCCAGCGTGGGCGCAGCCAAAAGATATTTTTGAGTTAAAGCAAAAAAACGCTAACGTTATTAAAGCGATAGATTATTTGCTAAAACAAGAAAAGACTTTATGTAGCGAAAACCGTTTACTTAACATTTTGGACTTTATTATCGATTATTGCTCAGGCGATTTTTGCACCGGTTGTAAAAACTTAAGCGAAGACGGTTGTGAGTGCGTAAAAAAAAGCAATTTTTATGATTGCCGTAATAATTTACTTGAACAAATTGCAAACGGTACGCTATCGCCGAACGGCAAAGGCGGTGCGAAATGAGAAAGCC
Organism: Christensenellaceae bacterium; assembly: GCA_045646405.1. Classification (GTDB taxonomy): domain Bacteria; phylum Bacillota; class Clostridia; order Christensenellales; family Borkfalkiaceae; genus HGM11412. Next base: position 810 of record JAZRKO010000020.1, read on the forward strand.
TAAATTAAAAAATATTGCAAAAGCGCAAAAACTTATTTCTTTAATAGAGGTTTTACCAGAAAAGGGAATATTTATTTCAAAAGATTTGAACCCAAACGAATTTGGTTTAAGTTTGCATCATTGCATAGTGTTTGCCGTATTTAGTGCAAATTATACAACAAATAAAGTTATTCCTTTAAGTTGGCTAAAAGGTAAATACGGCTTTGATACTTTATTTCAAATAAAACTGTTTTTGTTGGACTTACGTATTCTTGGCTATATTTACAAGCCCCAAAATGGCAGATTATTACCGGCTTGTTTTATTGGCAAAGGCGGTGCGAAATGAGAAAGCCTAAATCAATTAGGGTTTTATTAAAACGCCCGGACAAAGAGTTTGAAACGGTATATTTCGATTTTACGGAAAAAAATATGCTTGACTACTTCAGTGTAGAAAGCCTTGACGAAATAGTTTCAAGCGCGATGCTACTTTGCGACAACGCCGTAATTATGAATACGTATTCAGACGACACTAAAAACTGTAGCGTATTCAATACCGAATTTGACGGCGCGTTAATGTTTATAGGCACTAACCCTAACGGAACGTATCGCGATATTAAGCCTGAAGACGTTGACACAATTAAGCGTTGGACCTATATTCCAGCAGTTAAGCCTAAAAAAAAACGCGTAAGTTGGGGTAAGTTCTTATGGGAAGTGTAAAAGAACGCGTTCGCTTAGGTAAGATTATTATTCCCCAAAAACCAAACGTAATTAAGTGCGAACTGCCTGACGGTAGTTTTAGAGCGCTCATATACGATAAAGCAACTACGACGGCAACCGTTGAGTTTAGCGACGATAAGTTTTACGATTACAGCGCAGGTTGTTATCGAGCAAGTTATCGCGCAACGCCTAAGATAGACGAGCGAAAGTTGTTATTAACCGTGCTTGTATTTAGAAAAAGCGTTCATAAATTCGTCGTTATCGTTTCTTCGGATAAAAAAACCGATTATAACGTAGCAAGTAGTTACGACGAAGTTAACGAGTTTTTATCCCCGTATTTCACGGAAAAGAAAAAGAAGAAAAATCTTTGACGTACTGCTATAAAGCACCTCCATAAATTTTCCTTTAGAGTTACTGCGCTAAATAAATTGTTGGCGCAGTAGCGCTGGGGAAACGCTA
>JAZRKO010000021.1:0-39850 GCA_045646405.1 Christensenellaceae bacterium
GGCTCACAGAACGACATGGCTACGATCCGACTTATTGTATTTTGCGAACATAGGAAGAATATCGTTTTCGTCAAACTTATCAAAGTCGTAAACGAACACAGCGCCCTCGCAAAGCCATTGACCGTAGAGTTTGCCCCACAGTGATTTACCCCAGCCCGTATCGGATATGGTAAGGTGAAGCCCGTCACGCTCGCAACAGTGCCAGTACTTTGCCGTTACGAAATGACCAAGCGCGTAGGTGTGCTTGTGAGCCGCCATTTTGGGGTTACCCGTCGTGCCTGACGTGAAGAACATAAGCGCAGTATCGTCACCGCAAGAAGAATCTTCGGTACGCTCGAATTTTCCCGAGAAAAGTGGGTATTCTTTATCGAAATCGTGCCAGCCGTCTTTCGCACCGCCAACCATTATAAGTTTTTCAACTTGGGGGCATTTTTTAGCAGCGCTTTGAGCGTACTTATAAGTGTCGCCGTCAGCAGTGCAAACGATTGCTTTTACGCCTGCCGAGTTGTATCTGTACTCGAAATCATGCTCTTTAAGTTGGTTAGTTGCAGGTATTGCAACCGCGCCGAGTTTGTGGAGCGCTACCATTGCAAACCAAAACTCATAGTGGCGCTTTAATACTAGCATAACTTTATCGCCACGCTTGATGCCGAGCGACGTAAAGTAGTTCGCCACTTGGTTCGACGCCCTTTTTATGTCCTTAAAGGAAAAACGGCGTTCGGTCTTATTTTTGTCAAGGTGGAGCATAGCGAGTTTATCAGGATAGCGCTCGGCAATCTCGTCAACTATATCAAAACCGAAGTTAAACGTATCAGTGTTTTTGAACTTGATATCGAGAAGTTCGCCGTTTTCGTTTTCGGTGGGAACAACGAACTTTTCGCAAACGAGTTTTTCAGACTTTTTAGCCGACATAACGCTCTTTCTAACGACCGTTTCAGCCGTGTGGTCGCCAGACATTACCACCGCAACGAAAGTACAGTTTTCACCGCCTATCGCTATCATTCCGTGGGGGGTTGACGAGTTGTAATAGATACTGTCGCCTTCTTGTAAAACTTCAACGTGGTCGCCTACTTGAACTTTCAAACTACCGTTTAAAACAAGGTCGAACTCTTGACCTGAGTGGGTAGTTAAATGTATGGGCTTATTTTGTTGCGCTTGCGAGTATTCGTAGGTAACGTAGTAAGGCTCTGCAAGTTTATCTTTGAACTTGGGGGCAAGGTTAGCAATATCAATACCGTCTTCTTTCGCCGTTTTTTGACCAGCGCCCTTTCTAGTTACCGTATACGTTGAAAGTTTTGCCGTGCTACCTTCTAAAAGTTCAGTCATTTCAACGCCGAAAACAAGCGCGCATTTATGTATAAAAGTGAACGGAATATCCACCGTTCCGCTTTCGTATTCGCGGTACTTTTCTTGGGGAATTTCAGTTTTTTCAGCCATATAGTAAACGGAATAACCTAAAATAGTTCTAAGTTCTTTAATTCTCGTTGCTATCTCCGAAAGCCTTGATAAAGTGTTGTTAGTATTCATAATTTTAACTCCTTTAAGGAATTTTATTTTTGTAAAAAAAAATCTCAAAACAAAAAGGTTTTTGTTTTGAGACGGGTATAATTTACTCGCGGTACCACTCAAATTGCAACTAAAACTAGTTGCCACTTTGGAATCTAACAATTCCTATTCATTAACGCAGAAATCACGAAAGGCGTTACTATAATTCACACCTTCAACTCGGAAGGGATAGGTTGTAAATACTCGTTATCGGCTCGCACCACACGCCGACTCTCTGAAAACTCCTACTTAGCCAGTCTTCGTCACAGTTTTTGAAATTCAAGTTATTTAATTTGAGCCTATTGTAGCACCCTGAAATTTCTTTGTCAACGATTTTTAACAACTTTTTTATTTTTTTATTTGAGTGATGAACCGTTTATCGCAATACGTGTATACGATTATACGCAAAAACGAATAATATTACTCGCGCGGTTTTTATAAGTTGTTTATGCGCCCGTTTAGACGAAAATCTCTTGACGGACAACCTTTTTAATTATATTATATAAATAGTTATGCGGAACTTAAAATAAAATCGTATTAACGGCTACCGCGAAATACCAGTATTTAAGGACGGTGTTACCCTATGAGTTTTATAAACGATAATTTTATGCTTAAAACCCAAACGGCTAAAAAACTTTACGATATGGTAAAAGATTTACCTATAATCGACTACCATTGTCACTTAAACCCTAAGATGATTGCTGAAAACTATCAGTTCAAAAACGCGTTTGATTTATTCCTTGGCGGTGACCACTATAAGTGGCGCCAAATGAGAACTAACGGCGTTGACGAAGAGTATATCACGGGCGGGAAAGACGATTATGAAAAATTCAAAAAGTTTGCCGAAACCCTACCCCTTTTAATCGGCAACCCCTTATATCACTGGACTCATCTTGAACTTAAAAGATATTTCGGCATTGATAAAACCTTAAACGAAGACACCTGCGAAGAAATTTGGAACACCGTTAACGAGTGCTTGAAAAAAGACGAATTTAGAGCGCAAGGGCTTATAAAGGCGTCTAACGTGGAAATAATCTGCACGACTGACGACCCCGCCGACACTCTTGAATACCACAAAGCGCTTAAAGATTTTTCCACTAAAATTCTTCCTACCTTCCGCCCAGACAAAGCGGTTAACATTGACCAACCTACTTTCAAACCTTATCTAGAAAGTGTTAAAATATCGACCTATAAGGCGCTTACTAAGTGGATAGAAGACAGAATTGAGTACTTTAACGAGTGTGGTTGCCGTCTTTCCGACCACGCGCTTGAATACGTTCCGTTTAGCGATGGTGACGGGGAAAAGGCGTTTGACAAATTTATGAAAGGCGAAGTTTTATCGCAAAACGAGATTGACGCTTTTAAGTGTAGCATCTTAAAAATTTGCGCTAAAAAGTATAGCGAACTTAACTGGACTATGCAACTTCACGTAGGCGCGCTTAGAAACAACAACAAAAAAATGTACGATAAACTCGGTGCAGACGTTGGGTTTGACAGTATTAACGATTTATGTATTGCTGAAAACCTTTCTAAGTTTATGAATATGCTTGAAGAAAAGGACTGCTTGCCAAAAACTATTCTTTACACCCTTAATCCCAAAGACAACTACGTTCTAGGCACTATGATAGGCAACTTCCAAGGTGGCGGAATCCCAGGTAAAATTCAGTTTGGTTCGGGCTGGTGGTTCAACGACCAGCGCGACGGTATGGAAGCGCAAATGCAAGCGCTTTCTAACCTTGGTATGATAGCAAGGTTCGTTGGTATGCTTACCGATAGTAGAAGTTTCGTATCGTATACGCGCCACGAATATTTTAGAAGAATTACGTGTAACTTAATAGGTAAATGGGTTGAAGACGGCGAGTATCCTAGCGACTATAAAACGCTTGAAAAAATAGTTAAAGGAATTGCTTATTATAACGCAAAATCTTACTTTGGTTTCTAATTACGAAAGGATAACAAACGTTTGTTATCCTTTTATATTGACTTTTGGTTTTATATACCTTAATATATTAAATGTAGGCTAAAATTGCGTGGAAAAGTTGGTGTTTTATGAAAGATAGAAAGTGGATATATTACGTTACGGCGTTTTTTTCGGGAACGTCGGTTATGGCGATTGAACTTGGCGCGTCAAGACTGCTTGCGCCTTACTTTTCATCGTCACAAATCGTATGGACTATAATTATCGGCACGATTATGATAGCAATGGCGATAGGTAACGTTATAGGCGGTAAAATGGCGGATAAGTTCGATAACCCGTCAAAACTATTCGGCTGGCTGTTTTCAGCAGCAACTTTTACTATGCTAATACCCGTGTTCGGCAAGTTTGTTATTTCGGGTGTTGCGCTAATACTTGCAACTTTCGTAACTAAAAACTATCTAATATGGGCGTCGCTCATATCGTGTTTATTAGTTTTCGTATTCCCACTACTCGTTTTAGGTATGGTTACGCCAAACCTTGTAAAGTTTGCCGTTAAAGATATTAGCGAAAACGGTAAAACGGTAGGCATAATCGAAGCGTGCAACACCATAGGTAGCATAATAGGAACGTTTTTACCAACTTTCGTAACTATTCCGTCAATCGGCACGACGCTTACTTTCGTAGTTTTTGCAAGCGTTTTGTATATAATTTGTTTAATTTATTTTATATATAAGAAAAAACATATCGTAAAAACCGTTATAATTTTTATAATCGCGCTAATACTTGGCTTGTTTTCAAACAAGATAGGCACGGCGTTTTGGAAAAGCGATATAGTTTACGAGGGCGAGTCAATATATAATTATCTTAGAGTTGAAGAAGACGACGATAAAATCATTTTTTCAACTAACGCACTATTTAGTTTTCAATCCATTAAGAGAAAAAACTCAACGCTTGCAGGCTGGTATTACGACTACGCCTTGGCAGGTCCAGTTATGGCAGGCGGTGTAACTAAGCCTATATCTATTTGCATTTTAGGGCTAGGCTCGGGAACGTACGGCGAAGAGTGCTTAAAGCGGTTTAACGTTTCTTCTATCGACGGGGTTGAGATAGACGGTAAAATTATAGAAATTGCTAAAACTTATTTTGACCTGCCCAAAGAAATTGCCACCTACGAAGAAGACGGGCGCGCCTTTCTAGACGCAACGACAAATAAGTACGACGTTATTTTGGTCGACGCTTACCGCGATATAACGATACCCTTTCAAATGTCGTCTATCGAGTTTTTCACAAGCGTTAAAAACCACCTAAATAAAGACGGGGTTATGGTAATAAATATGAATATGCGCTCGAAAAACGAAGGCGCTATCAACGACTATTTAGAGGGCACTGTTCAAAAATGCTTTTCTAGCGTATACACGTGTGACGTTGGCGGTAACGTAGAACTTTTTGCATCAAACGATTACGACGTGAAAGAAAGGCTGATTACAAACACCAAACTAATTAGAGATTATCCTTTAAGGGCGCTAATGCAAACGGTATCTAATAAAATGGAAATAGTCGAGCCGTCGCCTTACGTTTTAACTGACGACAAAGCCCCCGTAGAAGTTTTAGGTATGAAGGTGCTTGACGAGATTATCGAAGATAAACTCAAAGATATTAAAGAAAGCATAAAGGGAAAGTCATTAAAAGAACTACTTGATATGCTAGTTTCTGGAAACTTAAAATTTTGAGCAATAAAAAACGGCTCGTTTGAGCCGTTTTTTTGTGTGAATAATTAAATTTTTGCGTCGCAATAAATACAGTGGCGCTCGCCGTCAACCGTTTTGTAGTAGTGAATAATTTCTTGCTCGGTGGTAGTTATGCACGCGGGGTTTTTACATTTTATAACGCTTTCGTTAGCGGTGGCAAGCCTATTTTCGCGCTCGCTGTTTTTCGCTTCTTTAAGTAGTTTAATAATAAGCGCCATACGCATAAGTTTACCGCTTTCAACTTGCATAAAGTAGCACGCCCTACTATCCGTATCAATTTTAACGCTAAGTTCGTTAACGCGCGGAAGTGGGTGCATAATAGTCATACTAGGTTTAGCCGAAACGATTTTATCAGGAGTTAAAACGTAACTGTCTTTAAGCCTTTCGTATTCGAGTTTATCTTCAAAGCGTTCGCCTTGAACTCTCGTCATATAAAGTACGTCAAGTTCGTTCATATACTCTTCTAAACTATCCGTTTCTACGTAGGAAAGTCCACTTTTTTCGATAACGTTTTTAATTACGTATTCGGGAAGTTTAAGTTCGTTAGGCGATATTAAAACGATTTTTATCCCCTTATATCTTGCAAGTGCCGAAATTAAAGAATGCACCGTTCTACCAAACTTTAAGTCACCGCAAAAACCTACGGTTAAATTGTCAAACCCACCGTGACGGCGATATATAGTCAAAAGGTCGGCAAGCGTTTGCGTTGGGTGACAATGCCCACCGTCACCCGCGTTGATAACGGGGATAGTTGCGTTCTCACTAGCCACGAAAGGCGCGCCTTCTTTGTAGTGGCGCATAGCGATAATATCGGCGTACGTTGAGATAACCTTTGCGGTATCGGCTACGCTTTCGCCCTTTGCCGCCGACGAACTCGACGCAGACGAAAACCCTATAACGCTACCACCTAAGCGGAGCATAGCCGTTTCAAAACTCAAACGAGTACGGGTTGACGGCTCGAAAAACAACGTTGCTAAGATTTTGCCTTTGCAACTTTGCGAATACATATCGGGGTTTTTTTGTATATCGAGCGCGGTTTTAATAAGTTCGTTAATCTCTTCAACTGAAAAATCAACAACGTCAATTAAACTTCTCATAATCTTAACCCTTTATCCAACTTTCATCCGACGGATTGTTTCTAAACGCGATAAGCCTTTCAACGTCAGACGGTTTTACGTAATTTTCCTCAGCGGCAACTTCGGCAATAACGTCAAAATTAGTGAGCGAAACGTTTTTAACGTTAGCGTCTTTAAGTCTTTCTAAGCCCTTTTTCATACCGTACGTAAAGATAGAAACAACGCCTAAAACTTCCGCGCCTGCCTCTCTTAAAACGTTAACGACTTCGATAACCGAACCGCCCGTTGAGATAAGGTCTTCAACTACAACTACCTTTTGCCCCTTTTCAAGTTTACCTTCAATTTGATTTTGTCTGCCGTGGTCTTTTGCGCCCGAACGAACGTAACCCATAGGCATATCGAGAAGGTGCGCAGTTATTGCTGCGTGAGCGATACCTGCGGTTGAAGTTCCCATCAAAACTTCGGCATCAGGGTAATTTTCTTTAATTAAGGTTGCTAAGCCGTTTTCAACGTCGTTCCTAACTTTTACTGACGTTAAGGTCAAACGGTTGTCGCAATACACAGGGCTTTTTATACCGCTTGCCCAAGTGAACGGTTCTTCGGGGCGGAAGAATACCGCCTTAATAGAAAGTAAATCTTTCGCAATGAGTTTTTCAAGTTTGTTCATATCTTTGTTCTCCTAAAAATTCTCTTAAACATCTATTATACGCATCAACGGGGTTTTCAGCGCCCGTTATCGAACGACCTACTACGATATAGTCGCTACCAAGTTCCCTAGCAAGCGCGGGGGTAGTTACGCGCTTTTGGTCGCCTACCGCGTCGCCCGCGAGCCTTACGCCCGGGGTAACCGTTACGAACTCGTTACCGCAAACGCCGTGAACTTTACCTGCTTCTAAGGGCGAGCAAACAACCCCGTCAAGCCCTGCGATTTTAGCGTTGTGTGCATAGTGCATAACCACTTTGTCGATAGGCTCTTTAATTAAAAGGTCGTTTTCCATACTCTCTTGGTCGGTAGACGTTAGTTGTGTAACGGCGATAAGCATAGGTCTAGTTCCGTCTGCACGAGTTAAGCCCTCGATAGCGCCTTTCATCATATTTATAGTACCGCCTGCGTGAAGGTTGGTCATATCAACGTCAAGTGCAGATAAAACTTTCATAGCCTTTTTAACGGTGTTAGGAATATCGTGAAGTTTCAAATCTAAAAAGATTTTATGCCCACGGCTCTTTATTTCTTTTACGATTTCAGGACCTTCGGCGTAGTATAATTCCATACCGATTTTAACAAACGGCTTTTTGCCTTCGAACTTGTCAAGAAAGTTAAATACCTTTTCTTTACTGTCAAAGTCAAGCGCAATAATTACGTCTTTACTCATACTTTTGCTCCTCCTATAATTTCACTAAGTGAGTTTATTTTATACTTTTGCATAGCATTTGGCAAATCGTTTATAATATCACGGCAAGCGTAGGGGTTAACTAAGTTATACGCGCCAACTTCAACCGCGGTTGCGCCTGCTAGCATCATTTCGATAACGTCGTCAGCCGAAGAAACACCACCCATACCAACTACGGGAATTTTTACGGCAGACGATACTTGATATACCATGCGGAGCGCTACGGGGAATATTGCCGAGCCCGAGAACCCACCCATAACGTTTGCAATTATCGGCTTTTTGCGATTAAGGTCAATTCTCATACCGAGCATAGTGTTTATTAAACTAATACCGTCGGCGCCCGCGTCTTCACACGCTTTGGCTATGGATACAATATCCGTTACGTTTGGCGAAAGTTTAATGATAATCGGCTTATTGGTCACTTTTTTAACCGCCCTTGTTACTTCCGCAGCAGCAGACGGCTGAGTTCCAAAACTCATACCGCCACCGTGAACGTTAGGGCAACTTACGTTTACTTCAAGCCAACCTACTTGCTCTTCTTTGTCAAGTAGTTCGCAAGTGTAGGCGTATTCTTCAACCGAAAAGCCCGAAACGTTAGCCATTACTTTTTTATTAAAGCATTTTTTAAGGCGTGGTAGTTCTTCTTCAATTACCTTGTGAACGCCGGGGTTTTGTAACCCTACCGCGTTTATCATACCCGCCGTGCATTCGGCAATTCTAGGCGTGGGGTTACCAAACCTTGGCTCTTTGGTAGTGCCTTTGAAAGAAAACGTGCCTAAACAATTTATGTCGTAAAGTTCACTAAATTCGTAGCCGTAGCCGAACGTTCCGCTTGCAGGAATAACGGGGTTATCAAGTTCAATACCTAATAAGTTTACCTTAGTGTTTACCATAAGATTTCCCCCTTTTTAAGAACGGGGCCCTCTTTGCAAATTCGCTTGTTTCCCGTTAGCGTTTTGCACGAACAACCCATACACGCGCCAAAACCACAGCCCATGCGCTCTTCAAAACTCATTTCACCGTCAGTTACACTTTGCTTATGAACGGCTTTAAGCATAGGTTCTGGCCCGCAAGTGTAGAAGTACGAATAGTCTAAGCCTTTCATAGCGTCGGTTACGAAACCTTTTATACCGTAACTACCGTCAGCGGTGGTAACTATAACTTTTGCGCCAAGGCTTTCAAACTCTTTTTCGTAAAACACTTCGCTTTTAGCGTTAAAGCCAAGTATTACCGTTACGGCTTTACCCTTAGCGATTAGTTGCTTGCAAAGTTCATACATAGGCGGAACGCCAACTCCACCGCCGATAAGTAGCGGTTTGTCGCCAGAAAGCGACAAATCGTAGCCGTTGCCAAGCCCTATCAAAACGTCTAACTTCTCGCCCGTTTTCATACGGCTTAAAACTTCCGTTCCCTTACCTACTATTTTGTAGATAATTTTAAGCCCACCGCTTACAATTTCGCAAACGGATATCGGCCTACGAAGATAAAAACCGTCAATCTTAATATTGATAAACTGCCCCGCTTTAACGCCTTCAACTTCGCCCGCAAGCGTCATTTCCATAATTTGAGCGTTAAGCGGTTTGTTGTTTTTAATTTCAAATATTACTTGTTTCATAGTTTTACTTTATAAAATTACGCGTCTATCGTCGAAACGGATAGAGTGATTTCTTCAAGTACGTCAAGAAGAACGTTTACGGTGTCTAGCGCAGTAAAGATATTAACGTTGTTTTCAGTTGCGGCACGGCGGATTTCAGCCCCGTCGGTATTTTGACCTTTCGAGCCGATATCCTTGGTGTTTATAACGTAACTGATAAAGCCTTGACGGATAGCGTCTAAAATCTCGTCACTACCCTCGCTAATTTTACCAACTGCGTGCGTTCTAATGCCGTTTTGTTTAAGGAATTTAGCAGTGCCTTCGGTAGCCATAACGTTAAAGCCGAGATTATAAAATCTTCTAATAAGCGGTAACGCTTCTTCCTTATCCTTATCGGCAACGGTAGCAAGCACCGTACCGTAGTTTTGAACGCTCATACCAGACGCTTGTAACGCCTTATATAAAGCGCGGTTTAACTTATCGTCGTAACCGATAGCCTCGCCCGTTGATTTCATTTCGGGAGAAAGGTAAGCGTCAAGCCCGCGGAGTTTGTTGAACGAGAATACCGGAACTTTTACGTACCAACGCTTCTTTTCGTTAGGATATATTGTGAAAATTCCTTGTTCTTTAAGCGTTCTACCCATAATAACTTCGGTTGCGATATCGGCTAAACTGTAACCCGTTGACTTTGAAAGGAAAGGAACGGTTCTTGACGAACGGGGGTTAACTTCTATAATGTAAACGTCGTCGTTTTTATCTACGATAAACTGAATATTATATAAACCCTTTATGCCGATACCTAAGCCGAGTTTTTTAGCGTATTGAAGTATAACGCCCTTAACTTTATCGGATATGCTAAACGTAGGATATACGCTAATACTGTCGCCACTGTGGATACCCGTTCTTTCAACGAGTTCCATAATGCCTGGAACGAAAACGTCGATACCGTCGCAAATAGCGTCGACTTCAACTTCTTTACCTTGAATATATTTGTCTACGAGTACGGGTTTATCTTCGTCGATTTCAACGGCGGTTTTTAGGTAGTGTTTTAACTGCTCTTCGCCCGCAACGATTTGCATCGCTCTACCGCCGAGAACGAAACTAGGTCTAACGAGAACGGGATAGCCTATTTCTCTCGCTGCCGAAATACCGTCTTCTATCTTGGTAACGGCTCTACCTTTCGCCCTTGGAATATTGAGTTCGTTAAGAAGGTTTTCAAACGCGTTTCTATCTTCCGCTCTATCTATTGCCTCGCAGTCAGTACCTACGATTTTAACGCCCCTATCAAATAGCGGTTGAGCAAGGTTTATTGCCGTTTGACCGCCGAGTGACGCGATTACCCCTTCCGCCTTTTCGAACTCTAAAATTTCCATAACGTCTTCTGTGGTTAGGGGTTCGAAATAAAGTTTGTCCGCCGTGGTGTAGTCGGTTGAAACGGTTTCGGGGTTGTTGTTTATAATGATAGCCTCGTAACCAGAACGCTTTATGGTTTGAACGGCGTGAACGGTAGAATAGTCGAACTCCACGCCTTGACCTATACGGATAGGGCCGGCGCCAAGTACTACGAGTTTTTTCTTATCGGTAAGCCTTGACTCGTTTTTACCCATATACGACGAGTAAAGATAAGCAATGTACTTTCCCGTGTGGAGCGTATCAACCATTCTAAATACGGGAACTATTCCGTTTTGGTGGCGGAGATTGTAAATATCAAGTTCTTTCGCGTTCCAAAGTTTTGCTATATATCTATCCGCAAAACCTAGCGTTTTAGCCGATTTAAGCGCGGTAAGGTCGAAAGGTTTTTGCTTTAAGATTTCTTCCATATCGACTATTCGCTTAAAGCAGTCAAGGAAAAGTTCGGTAATTTTAGTTATTTCGTGAAGTTCTTTTACGGATACTCCACGCCTTAAAAGTTCGGTTACGGCGAAAATGCTATCGTCTTTGGTGTCAACAATGTAATCTTTAAGTTCCTTTTCAGTGAACTTATCAAATTTTGGAAGGTGCAAGTGGTAGCAACCGATTTCGAGCGAGCGAACGGATTTTAACATACACTCGTCAAGCGTAGAACCTATGCCCATAACTTCGCCCGTTGCTTTCATTTGAGTACCGAGCACGTTCGCTGCCGACGAGAACTTGTCGAACGGGAAACGCGGGAATTTAGCAACGATATAGTCAAGCCTTGGCTCGATTGCCGCAGTACCGCCTGCAACGGGAATTTCGTCAAGCGACATACCTACCGCAATTTTTGCGGTAACTCTTGCTATCGGGTAACCGCTTGCCTTAGACGCGAGCGCCGACGAGCGCGAAACTCTTGGGTTAACTTCGATTAAGTAGTATTCGCTAGAATTTGGGTTGAGCGCAAACTGAACGTTACAACCGCCGTTTATTTTAAGTTCCCTTATAATTTTAAGGGCGCTGTTTTTAAGCATATCGTGGTCGTGCTGATTGAGTGAAAGTATAGGTGCAACTACGATAGAGTCGCCCGTGTGAACGCCAACGGGGTCAACGTTTTCCATACCGCAGATGGTGATTGCCGTGTCGTTCGCGTCACGCATTACTTCAAATTCTATTTCTTTATAGCCCTTTACGCTCTTTTCGATAAGAACTTGGTGAACGGGGGAGAGTTTGAACGCGTTTATACCTATTTCGATAAGTTCTTCTTCGTTGTTTGCAAAACCGCCACCCGTACCGCCTAAGGTAAAGGCAGGTCTTAAAACTACGGGGTAACCTATTCTTTTAGCCGATTCTTTGGCTTCTTCTAAACTGTAAGTAATCTCTGACGGGATAGTCGGCTCGCCGATAGACTGGCAAAGTTCTTTGAAAAGTTCTCTATCTTCCGCCCTTTCAATACTTTCGCTTGACGTTCCAAGAAGTTCAACGCCACACTCTTTAAGCACGCCCTTCTTTTCAAGTTGCATAGCAAGGTTTAAGCCCGTTTGACCGCCGATGCCCGGAACGATAGCGTCGGGGCGCTCGTACCTTAAAATTTTAGCAACGTATTCAAGCGTTAAAGGTTCCATATAAACCTTGTCGGCAATGGTCGTGTCCGTCATAATAGTTGCGGGGTTAGAGTTTACGAGTACTACTTCGTAACCTTCTTCTTTAAGTGCTAAGCAAGCCTGAGTACCAGCGTAGTCAAACTCTGCCGCTTGACCTATTACGATAGGGCCTGAACCGATTATAAGTATCTTTTTAATGTCTTTTCTCTTTGCCATAACTTTTCTCCTTAATTTTTGTATACGGCTATGCCGCCAAGCGCAGTAAGTTTACATACGCCGTTAAATTTCATATTTTCAAACGGGGTTGCTCTCCCCTTTGATAAAAACTCGTTTGGGTTTACGACATACTCGCTTTCAAGGTCGAAAACCGTAAAGCCTTTATCATAAGATAAATTAAATCTCTTTCGTGGGTTTATCGCCATTATCTCAACTAGTTTTTCTATCGTTATTATCCCTTTTTTTACAAGGTGGGTATATAGCGACGAAAACGCCGTTTCAAGCCCAACCACGCCAAACGCGCTCTTTTCAAGCCCCTTTGACTTTTCGTCCACACTATGCGGTGCGTGGTCGGTTGCGATAATTTCAATAGTCCCGTCTAAAACGCCGTCTATTAAAGCGAGTTTGTCGCTCTCGTCACGAAGGGGTGGGTTCATTTTGAAACGCCCTTCTTCTAACAAGTCTTTATCCGAAAGTATTAGGTAGTGGGGCGCGGTTTCACAACTTACGTCAAGCCCCGATTTTTTGGCTTCGCGTATAAGCGCTACGCTCTCTTTTGCCGAAACGTGGCAAACGTGGTAACTAACGCCCGTTTTAGCAACTAGTTCAAGGTCGCGCTCGATTTGTTTGTATTCGCTTTGAGAAGATATTCCCCTATGCCCGTTTTTCTCGGCGTATAACCCCTTGTGGATATAACCGCCAAATAGAAGAGAATTGTCTTCACAGTGCGCGCATATGAGTTTGCCGTTTTCTTTTGCAAGGCGCATAGCGTCTTCCATCATCTTGGGGTCTTGAACGCCCCTACCGTCGTCAGAAAAGGCAATTGCGTATTTTGAAAGCGCGTTTATATCCGTTAAAACTTCGCCCTTTTCACCTATCGTTATAGACGCGTACGGATACACGTTGATACTCGCTTGCGCGTTGATAAGTTGAAGTTGCGCCTTTATATTTTCAACGCTGTCAGGCACGGGGTTTAGGTTGGGCATGGTAAATACCGTAGTGTAACCACCGCGCGCGCCAGAACTACAACCAGACGCTATCGTTTCCTTGTACGAAAACCCCGGCTCGCGGAAGTGAACGTGCACGTCTACTAGCGACGGCATCGCCGTAAGCCCTTGCTTATTATACTCGCTAAACCGCCCTATAAGTTCGTTTTCTATATAGTTTTTAATATCGCCGTTTGCGATAACGCTTGCTTTAATCTCTTTCATTTTTATCCTTTATATATACTGCCGTTTCGCCGTCAACTTCACTCATGCACACTTTTACGATTTCGTTTTTTGACGTGGGCAAATTCTTTCCAACGTAGTCGGGGCGGATAGGAAGTTCCCTATGCCCGCGGTCTATTAAAACGGCGTATTGAAGTTCCTTGGGGCGAGCGTACGAAAAGGTCGCCTCTATCGCCGCGCGTGCGGTTCTACCCGTGTACATAACGTCGTCAACAATGATAACCGTTTTATCTCTAATATCGCAGGGGAAGGAACAGTCGCCAGCCGATACTTTTTTATCGCTTTCCGAAATGTCGTCACGATGTAAAGTTATGTCAATATACCCGATAGGAACGTCAACCCCCTCAAACTTTTTAATGTTTTGTTTAAGCATTTCGGCAAGCGGAACGCCTCGCGTTTTAACGCCGAGTAAACATACCGAACCTACGCCTTTATTCCTTTCAATAAGTTCGTGAGTAATGCGCGCCAAGGCTCTATAAATTGCCGTTTCGTCCATTATCAAGGTTTTTTTAGCCATATTCCACCTAAACAAAAAAGTCTTGCCTACGGCAAGACTTAAAGTTTTTACTAAAATACACCCTTATACTATAAAAGGGCTACAATTTTATTCAACTACTCTTGCCGATATCTCTGTATCGAATTAAAGATTAGTTAAATTATATAACTTTTATATAATTTTGTCAAGTAATTACTTGAATTTGAATAGTTTTTATTAAATAGCGGCTTTGCCTAATAAATAGTCAACCGAAACGTCAAAAATGTTTGAAAGCGCTACGAGTTGCGAATAATTACACTCGTATATACCCTTTTCAAACCTTTGATACACGGGTTGCGCTACGCCTAAACGGGTAGCAACTTCCTTTTGTGTTAAATTAAGCGCCTTGCGACACTCACTAAATCTTTTACCTACTTCTTCTTTTATAATTATAATACGTAACCGTATATTGCAAAAACTCCCGTTTTCACGGGAGTTTTCTTTATAAAATTAGTCTTTAAGGGCTGCTTGCGCTGCGGCTAAGCGAGCGATAGGAACTCTAAACGGCGAGCAAGAAACGTAAGTTAAACCAACTTTGTGGCAGAATTCGATAGTAGAAGGATCACCACCGTGTTCACCACAGATACCAAGTTTAATAGCAGGTCTAGTTTGTCTACCTAACGTTGCAGCCATTTCAACGAGTTTACCAACGCCGTTCACGTCTAAACGAGCGAACGGATCGCTTTCGTAAATCTTATTGTCGTAATACGAGTTAAGGAATTTACCAGCATCGTCACGCGAGAAGCCGAAAGTCATTTGAGTTAAGTCGTTCGTGCCGAACGAGAAGAATTCTGCTTCTTTTGCAATTTCGTCAGCCGTGAGTGCTGCACGCGGAATTTCTATCATAGTACCAACTTTGTAGGTAAGGGGCTTGCCTGCGGTTGCAATACACTTTTCAGCAGTATCGCAAACTACTTGTTTAACGAAAGCAAGTTCTTTAACTTCGCCTACTAGCGGTATCATAATTTCAGGGATAATTTCCCATTCGGGGTGACGGTCTTGTACGGCAAGCGCTGCTTGGATAACAGCCTGAGTTTGCATTTTTGCAATTTCAGGATAAGTTACTGCAAGACGGCAACCGCGGTGACCCATCATGGGGTTGAATTCGTGAAGCGACGAAATAACCGCTTTAACTTCTTCAACTTTCATCTTCATTTCCTTAGCGAGCGCTACGATATCTTCCTTTTCGGTAGGAACGAATTCGTGAAGCGGTGGGTCTAAGAAACGAATAGTAACGGGGTTACCTTCCATAGCCTCGTAAATTTCTTCAAAGTCGCCTTGTTGCATAGGAAGAAGTTTAGCGAGCGCTCTTTCGCGTTGTTCTACCGTTTTAGAAACTATCATTTCGCGAATTGCTGCTATTCTATCAGCCTCGAAGAACATATGCTCGGTACGGCAAAGACCGATACCTTCCGCACCGTAAAGCCTTGCTTGTTTAGCATCCTTCGGGGTGTCGGCGTTAGTTCTAACTTCAAGCCTACGATATTTGTCGGCAAGTTCCATAATTCTACCAAAGTAACCCGATACGGTTGCTTCAACGGTAGGAATTGCTTCGCCGTAAATTTTACCCGTAGAACCGTCAATCGAAATAACGTCGCCTTCTTTGAAAATTCTACCGCCGAGTTGGAAAGTCTTATTCTCTTCGTCCATAATGATATCGCCACAACCAGATACACAGCAAGTACCCATACCACGAGCAACTACGGCTGCGTGAGAAGTCATACCGCCACGTACTGTTAAGATACCTTGTGAATAATGCATACCTTCGATATCTTCGGGAGAAGTTTCAAGTCTTACAAGGATAACCTTTTCGCCACGCTTGGTAACCCATTCGGTAGCGTCGTCAGCCGTGAATACTACTTTACCACACGCTGCGCCCGGAGATGCGGGAAGTGCTTGACCGATAGGAACTGCTTCTTTGAGTTTTTTAGCCTCGAATTGAGGGTGTAAGAGCGCGTCAAGTTGCTTGGGGTCAATCATTAAAACTGCTTCTTTTTCACTTATCATACCTTCGTCGATAAGGTCGCAAGCGATTTTGAGCGCTGCGGCAGCAGTTCTTTTACCGTTACGGGTTTGTAGCATAAAGAGTTTGCCTTCTTCAATGGTGAATTCCATATCTTGCATATCTCTGTAATGCTTTTCAAGTTTTTCAACAATTTCTTTGAATTGTTTGTAAACTTCGGGTTGGGTTTGTTCAAGTTGGTCGATAGTTTGCGGAGTTCTAACGCCTGCAACTACGTCTTCACCCTGAGCGTTCATAAGGAATTCGCCGTATAAACCCTTTTCGCCGGTAGCGGGGTTACGAGAGAACGCTACGCCCGTACCAGACGTGTCGCCCATGTTACCGAATACCATTTCTTGTACGTTAACGGCAGTACCCCAGTCACCGGGGATATCGTTCATACGACGGTAGTAGATAGCACGAGGATTGTCCCACGACCTAAATACCGCTTTGATAGCGCCCATAAGTTGTTCTTTGGGGTCGGAAGGGAAGTCAGTACCAAGTTTTTTCTTGTATTCTGCCTTGAAAAGGAAAGCGAGTTCTTTAAGGTCGTCAGCATCGAGTTCAGTGTCGAGTTTAACGCCCTTTCTTTCCTTCATTTCGTCGATAAGTTCTTCGAAGTATTTTTTACCTACTTCCATAACGACGTCACTATACATTTGGATAAAACGACGATAACTGTCGTATGCGAAACGGCGGTTACCCGTCTTTTCCGCAAAGCGTTCAACTACCACGTCGTTAAGACCTAAGTTTAAGATAGTGTCCATCATGCCGGGCATAGACGCTCTTGCACCCGAACGAACGGATACGAGTAACGGATTTTCCATACTGCCGAATTTTTTGCCAGTGATTTCTTCAAGTTTTGCAACGTATTCGTAAATTTGCGCGGTGATTTCTTCGTTGATTTGCTTGCCGTCTTTATAATATTGAGTACAAGCCTCGGTGGTTATGGTAAAACCACGGGGAACGGGCATTCCAAGCCCAGTCATTTCAGCAAGGTTTGCACCCTTACCGCCAAGAAGATTACGCATCTTACCGTTGCCTTCGCTAAAAAGGTATGTATATTTCATAATTTCTCCTTATAGAATAAATTTTCTCATATTGTTCTTAACTTTAATATTTTACACTATTTTGCTATTTTAATCAACCGTTTTTTTACAATTAGCAAATATTGATAAAAAAATCACGATTATTTGGTTGTGAATTTTATAAAATCAACTAGCGAAACGCCCGATTTTAACTTGGTTTCGGTTTTTATTTCTATATAATAGAATAAAAATTTCAATAGTTTTATAAGGTGCGAAGGCAAAATATCTACCCCTTCGCCACGCTCGGTTAAACTTTTTAAGGCAAGATAGGTTTCTACGGTTATTTCCATAGCGTCGTCTGGTCGGCAACTTAAACAGTAAAACTCGGCGTTTTTAGTAGAGAAAAAAACTCTTCCATCTATATCGTCGCCACACGCTACGCAACTTGCTTTTTGTATTTTGTAGCCTGCAATTTCCGTTAACGCTATCAAAAAAACCGCTAAACTTTTGAGTTCGTTATCTTGATAATTTATCTTTTTTATAGCGTTTATCGTGAGTGAAAACAACCCGTCGTCACTCTCGTTTTCTACGGTTAAGCGGTCTATCGCCTCGCCCACCACCGCAGACGCGTAATATTTCAACATATTAGTTCTAAGGGAAAAGAAAGTGTCTATGTACGTCGCGCCGATAACGGTGTAACGCCCTTGCTTTTCGGCGAGAACGTACTCGCAAAACGCAAACGGCTCGGATGCAAATTTGAGTTTTGCGCCCGATTTTTTTACACCTTTTATTCCTGCGGTAATTTTTCCCTTTTCAAGTGAGTATAGGGTTAAAATTCTATCGCTATCTTTATAGTCTACCGCCCGTAAAACTAGGGCGTTTACTATAACTTCCATTTACTCTCTACTGTCCTTATGGTTTTTTCTTCTTCTTTTAACGTCGTTATACAAAAAGTAATAACCGATGTTGCCCGTTTGGGAAAATAACCCCCAAGCAATTTGGTCAAGCGTTGTAAATTTTTCGTCGTCCATAATTACCCCCTTAGATAAAGTGTGGGCAATTAGGAAATTTTTATAATGGCTTTTTAGATAAAAAGCAAGGCGCGTGCCTTGCTCTTTTATTATCTTTGAACTCTGCCAGACGCATCGCCCCCGGCAAGTTTTTTAACTTCGTCAACCGAAACGAGATTGTAATCGCCCTCGATAGAGTGCTTTAAGCAACTTGCGGCAACTGCAAATTCTATCGTTTCTTGCGCGCCGTAACCAGAGATAAGCGAGTAGATTAAACCACCGCCAAAACTATCGCCACCGCCTACGCGGTCAACGATATGAACGGCGTACTTCTTGCTAAAATACGCTTCGCCACCCGTGTAAAGCATAGCCGACCAGTTATTGTCGTTAGCGGATAAACTCTCTCTAAGAGTGATGGCAACGCCCTTGAAATTGAATTTATCGGTTAACTTTTTAGCAACTGAAATGTAGCCTTCACGGTTGAGTTTGCCACTGTATATATCGGTATTGTCAGCCTCGATACCAAAAACGTCTTTCGCGTCTTCTTCGTTAGCGATACAGTAATCAACGTAACTGCAAAGTTCGCTCATTACCTTGCCCGCCTTTTCTTTCGACCAAAGTTTGTTTCTGTAATTTAAGTCGCAAGAAACGGTAATATTTCTCTTTTTCGCTTGTTGAAGGGCTTCTAAGGTAATTTCCGCCATACTATTAGAAAGCGCGGGGGTAATACCCGTGAAGTGGAACCACTCAACCCCGTCAAAAATCTTATCCCAGTCAAAATCAGCCTTTTCAGCCATAGCGATAGCCGAATACGCTCTGTCGTATATAACTTTACTTGGGCGTTGTGACGCACCCTTTTCGCAGTAATAAATACCAACCCTATCGCCACCGCGAACGATAAGCGAAGTGTCAACCCCGTATTTTCTAAGCGAGTTAACCGCCGTTTGACCTATTTCGTGTTTAGGAAGTTTAGATACGAAAGCAACGTCAACCCCGTAGTTTGCAAGGGATACCGCAACGTTTGCCTCTGCACCGCCGAAAGTTGCAAGGTATTTGTCCGATTGAGAAAATCTATAATAACCTTCGGGTGCAAGCCTTAACATAAGTTCGCCAAAAGTAATAACCTTAGCCATATTATTATACTCCTTTAATGATTTCGTTTATTTTAAGACAGTTTGCCTTTATATCGCCTTTCATCATCCAACTACCGCCAACGGCAAAAATCTTATCACACTCTAAAAATTCTTTTAAGTTTTCTTCGCTAACGCCACCCGTTGGCAAGAACTTAATTTGACCGAACGGCCCAGCAAGTGCCTTAATCGCTTTAAGCCCGCCGTAAACGTTTGCGGGGAAAAATTTTACAACCTTTATGCCAAGGCTTATCGCCTCCATAATTTCCGTGGGGGTTACGCAACCGGGATAGTAGGTTACGCCCTTTTCTTGGCAGTATAAGGCAACTTCTTTTGATAGACCTGGGGAAACTATGAATTTAGCGCCCGCGTCAATTGCTTTTTTGCATTGTTCTACGTTTATAACCGTGCCTGCGCCGATATACATATCGGGAAAGTTTTTAGTTGCTAAGCGGATAGCATCTTCCGCACAAGCAGTTCTAAAAGTAATTTCAGCAACGGGCAAATTCCCGTCACAAAGCGCTTGCATAGTAGGAAGAGTTTGTTCGATAGAGTTGATTACCACTACCGGTACTACTTTAACGTTCATATCAATACTCCTTAACTCAATTAAAGTTTTTACACCTTATATTGTACCATATTTTGCATTTTTGTAAAGTAACGAAGTTAACTTTTTGAGCGTTTTTTGTATATTATTTGAAACGCGGTGAAATAATTAACGGTATGGAGGGAATTTATGAATCCGTTTGAACAATCATCAAAATCAAAAATTAATTATTACACACTTAAAAACTTGGCGCTAAAAAGTTACGATAAGTACGAAACCGCGCCTTACACTAAAACGAGAGTTATTCTTCTTAACGGCACGGAGTTTGAAAGCGCTAAATTTTATCACCAGTTCGCAAGGCATTGCTCGAATAACGAGTTAAGGCGCGAAATTGCCGAGATAAGGCGGGTTGAACAACAGCAACAAAAACGCATTTCGTCGTTAAAACCTATAAACGAAAGCATTTTAGAAACTACCCTTTCTTACGAGCAATTAGCCGTTGATTTAACGGCAATACTTGCAAAGCGCGAAAAAGATTTTTCGGTAAAAAACCAACTTGACTTTGCACTGCTTGAAGACTTTGACCACCTTTACCGCTTTACCGATATGCTTTATATGGACGAGCGCGAAAGTTATAAAAATCTTATCGGCAGTTACACCGAGATTATGCCAGGACGTCCTACCGTTGCCGAACACCGCCACCCGTTCGACGATATTAGAAAACCCGTTATCAATTACCTTTCAGACCCGCTTACTAAACTTCATATAAACATTATAACGGCGGCGGAACAACAAACTATGAACTACTATATGAACGTGGGTAGTTTCTATCGCAATCAAGCAGGTAGAAATATTTACGCCGAAATCGCTATGATAGAAGAACAGCACGTTTCAGGCTACGAAAGTTTGAAAGACCCGAACGCCACTTGGCTTGAATGCGCGCTTATGCACGAATATACCGAGTGTTATTTATACTATTCGTGCTATAAAGACGAAAGCGACGAAAACGTTAAAAACGTTTGGCTTGCTCATTTTGAAGACGAACTTATCCACCTTAAAAAGATAGCCGAACTTTTATATAAATACGAAGGTAAGCACTACGAAGACGTTTTAGTTACCCTAGATTTCCCTGAACTTTTGTCGTTTAGAGAAAACAAAGCGTATATACGAGAAGTTTTGAAAAATATTAGACTTACTTCGCAAAAGGAAAACTACGTTGAAGTAAACTCACTAAAAGCAAACAATACCTTCGAGCAGTATCAAAAAGCGGTAGTTAGAAACCCACTTGGCGCACCTAGTCATAAAGTAGTTGATAAATATATTAAAAAGTTTGGCGAAGATTTGCGCTACGAAACCGCACCCCACCCCGAAAAAGCACTTAGAGATAGAACCAAAGACAACGTTGAAATAGGAAGAGTAAAAAATGCTTAGCAGGTGCTAAGCATTTTTTAAGTTATGAGTTATGATATGCTTTGCATAGTTATGATTGTCTAACGGTTTTTTCTATATAAAACTACGGCTTAGCAATTTGCTAAGCCGTTTTTATGCTAAAATTTTGAATTTTTTGCTTTTTATATCCATTTAGCATACAATTTAGTTTCTTGATAAATTGGTCTATAATTTTCCGGATCAGGTGGAGTTCCTTCACTAAACAAATAATCTGGTAATCTATCAGTTCCAAAATCCCACTTGTTTATACACTCACTTTCTTTATACCAACCGCCAAAGGTGTAACCAGCGCGTGTTGGCTCGGGCGGAATAAAGTCTATTTTTTCGCCGTAATCGTAATCGTCTATCCAGTAATAATTATCGTTAGGGGCGTTATCATAATTGTAAAAATACGATACGTTGGCAGGGCTTTCATTAAAAGGTAAATCATTAAACGCATTGGCACTTTCGTATTCTTTTTTTAATAAATAAAACAATCCTTCAAGATTAGGGCAGTTTTGTATCCCATCACCAACAACCCAAGAATTTTTCATAACAACAACGTCCGACATAATAAAAATTTTTTTTAAATTTTCGCTTTGTATTTGGATATAATCATAAGAGCCATACTCATTTTCTATTTGAGCCATAATTAAATTATTAGAACAACCTATATTACTAACTTTCTTGCCACTTATTTCATTTGGTATAATTAAGTATTCCTGCTCTTTTCCTTTATCCGTTAAACCAACAATTCTAATTTCATTACCATTATCTTTAACAATATAAATAAAATATTCATTCGATAGTATCCTACTATTTTCTTGAAAAAAACAACCAGAAAAGCAAACCATACAAAACGACATTATCATAATTAAAAACCATGCTTTTTTTATAACTTTCTTCATAATCTAACTCCTTTAGTAAAATATAATATGCTAAAAATTATTGCATCGGTTTACACCTCTTAGGCAAGGTTTGGATAATATTTCCTTGCCTAAATTTTACCATAATATACCACGTAGCACAATACGTATTTTATACAAACTAATTGAAATTTGCGTGAAAAACACGACTTCTAAATAAAAAACTCTCGTTTGAGTTCAAACGAGAGTTCATTTATTGTTTATTTCAACTTGCATTTTAAGACCTTAGAAACAAGCAGAACAAGGCTCGCAAGGGCTTGCAGACAAAACTAACCTTGTTGGTTGTTGTGGTCGCAAGACCGAAGCAGTAACGCAGTTATGCTACGCTTATAAAACCTTAGAAAGAATAGAAATCAAGCGGTTCGATAGGCATTGCCATCTCTTCACTTACGTAAATCGTACCTTTGGTAAGTTGATAAATAGATGCGGGAACTTCCATACATACGGGCCCGTAAAGTTGAAGACGTGAAATCATACGTTCCCAAGAAGAATAACCACCTACGTTTTGAAGGTCGTGACGCTCTAAGTGGTCACGCGCGTGAATAACGTCCCAAGGGCCGATAGTTACCGAATATCTAGGAGTGTGCCAAAGCGCTCTATTGCCACCAGAGTTTTGTTGTACGGTTAAGCGGTGATTATCAACGAAACCCGCTTTGATGTTAAGGAATTCTTCTAAATTGTTTGCCTTAAACGCTTTGGTGCAAGGGTCGATAAACGCGGTATGACCTACCCAGCCGGTAGCCGAAATAATAAGGTCTGCACCGCCGTTACCTTCTTCTGCAATCATATCCGAATAATGTTTAACGTTTTCGTTGGTATAGTAGTGTATTTGTTTAAGTGGAGGGCGTAAATCTTCACGGAATTTCATATAAAATTCGTTAATGAAGTGACCGCCGAGTGAACGATACCAAGAAATGGGGGCAACGTTTCCGTTTTCGTCGGCATACTCGTCCATACAGAAAGCGTGAATATTTCTGCCTGAAATATTGTATTTATTACACATTTCAACGGCAGCGCCGTAAATGTTCTTCCAAGAGTTAGGGAAAACGATTACCGTCTTTTTATCTTCAACGTCAGACTTATATATCCAGTTGAAAAGTTCGCACGAAATAGCGCTTGACGGGTGAGGAACGACTTTTATACTATAACCGTTTTTATTAGTCGTTTCCATTTCTTCTCTTTTAACGTTTCTACAATATTCCAAAACTGATTTATCCTTAAACGGTACCCATTCAGCAGGGTTGAAATCAAATAAATTACGATTCATTAGTCTACCTCCTTATAAATTCTCTTCTTTCTTGCGAATTTCTGCAAGAACTTCTAAGATGTTCGAGTTGGGTTGATTGTTTGCAGGAGTTGCAACTTGCGGGCAAACGTAACAAATGCCCTTATGAAGTCTCATAATCGAGCCGGGGTTTTCTGGGCAGATAGGTCCAAACATAGCAAGTTGAAGTGGGAATTTTTGATGCGCAGGATTGCCACCGCAACCTACCGCGTATTCAAGGTCAATCCACTCTTTCGACGCCATTAAATCTTTTGGGCCAACGGTAACGGCTTTGGGGGGAACGTTTGCAACGTCACCAGAACAACCGAACATTCCGCGAAGTGAATCGTGAGCAATCATTTCAGGCATAGGCGTAACTAAACGTGAACCCATTGAAAGGAATTCGTCAAGCGATTTTGCAGGGAAAGATTCGGGGTCGATAGCGCCGATACCACTCGACCAACTAAGTGCTGTAAAGGCAACGTCTGCCCCGCCGAGTTTAGCAATTTCGTTAGAATAACTTTCGATATTTTCGTTAGTCCAGAAATGAATATTTTCCATAGGCATTCTAAGTTCAGCGTCAAGCCTATTATAGAAATATCTCATAAAGTGACCCGAACGGCTGTACGGGCTTTGCCAAGGCGCAACTTCGCCCTTTTCGTTAGCGTATTCGTAAAGGAAGAATACGTGAACGTTTCTCGCGCTTACTTTATACTTGTTAAGAGCCTCTGCAACGCTTATAAACACCGCGTTTTCAGGGCTTGGAAGTATAAGAACGAGTTTTTCGTTTTTAACGTCAGACATTCTAATTCTTTGGAATAATTCTATCGCAAAATAATTATGAACGTCAAACACCACTTTGAGTTCAAAGTCAGGGTTTTCGAAATTTTTACCTTGATGCGCGTTAATATCCGTGTTGACAACTTTAAGCAAAACGTCTTTATCTTTAACGGGAATCCACTCGGCTGGTTCATACTTGAAATATAGGTTAAATGCCATTTTAGTTCTCCTTTTATAATTTTATTAGTGATTACACACTTTTATATTTTAATTATATCAAACTTTTTTACAAAACGCTATATATAATAATGTTTTATTTTAGTACAATCGTGCTTTTTTTTGGGTTAAAAGTTGATAAAACTGCTTATTATATTGACTTTTTTGCTTTTTAGGGTTAATATTTAGGAGATATGATATTATACCAGCCGTCAACTAAACACTTTAATAAAAACTCGGTATTTTCGCTTATGCGTTGCCATAGGCATTCTGGGCTACACTGGCACAGCGCGATTGAGTTTATATATTTTATAAGCGGTGGGCTTGAAATCACCTTAAACGGTAAGTCGTACGCGCCAAATAGCGGTGATATAGTCGTGATAAACTCGTCGAACGTACACGGCTTTCAAATAACCAAAGCGCCGGTTGACTATTACGTTTTGCTCGCGAGTGACGACTTTTTTATAAGTAATAACCTTTACGGTGAAAACACGTATTTCAAGCCTTTAATTCGTTCAAACGAAGCGCGCGCTATATTTGACGATATTATCAAAGAATACGATAATAAAGACGATTATTCCAACGTTGCAATTCTTTCAAAACTTATGGAGTTGTTCGTTTTGTTAAAGCGAAATTTCGTTCAAGAAGACTTAGACGAACTTCCCTTTGAACCCAAAAAAATCGCTATGGTTAGAAGCGCCATAGGGTATTTGCAAAAAAACTTCAAAGAAAAGTTAACGGTAAACGAAATTTCTAACGCGCTACATTTTAGCAAGAGTTATTTAAGCCACGTTTTTAAGCAAATTACGGGGTTTTCTCTTATAGAATACGTAAACCTTATACGATGCCAAAACGCACGCGCAATGCTACTTGACGGGTATTCGATTTTCGAGTCGGCTTTAAGTTCGGGGTTTTTAGAACTTTCGTACTTTACGCGCGTTTTCAAAAAGACGATGGGTATCCCCCCTTCAATGGCGAGAAAAGAAGTTTTTACAATGTACAACCACAACGAACTAAACTAAAAAATGCTTGGGTTTCCCAAGCATTTTTTTATAGTTTTACGGTTTTATAGATTTTTATAAGCGGATAAAAAAGTAGCGGTACGGTTACTAATACGCATACGGCGTGCGGTATCATCGTTAATAAAGACGCGTTAAAATAAACCTCGAACGCCTTTTGCGATAAACCGAAATATATATATGAAATAAAGTTGTCAAGCACAGTAAACAAAACGGTGCAAACTACTGCCGTTAAAGTTACTATTACTACGGCTTTTAGGCTGGTTTTTTTATTAAGCGCTTTTCCTATCAACCCAAATATGAGCGCTAACGCGTTATAGTATATAAGATATAGTATCACGACGTTTGCAAAAAAGCCGAACACAAAACATCTAAGTAGCGAAAATGCGGTTGCTAAAATCACACCGCGTTTAGCACCAAAAAAGTAGAAAAAAGTAACCGCTAAAACGGTAACAACTTCCACGCCCGACACGGCGCTCAAAGCAAACTGTCCGCCTATTAAAAGGGCTATAAATACCCCAAGTAGTGAAATTTCTTTTGCCGTTTTCATAAATTATAAACTTTGGTACACGAAAATATACAAACACCCGTTTTTAACTTTTAGTTGGCTTGCGCCGAGTATTGCAGAACCGTAAACGTTGCCTTTATACTCAACTTCGCCCCACGCCTTATTTGCAATTTCGCTATCGCTAGTATATATCATCCAACTGTGAGACCAGTTAGCCGTGTTTGCAACACCGTCAATTGAAGTAACCATTCCGTTTTCTATAACGAACATGTCCTTATATTCGTCAAGCGAGTTTATATACTCTATAAGCGTTAAATCTTCATCAGTTTGCGCGGTAATGACCACGAAAGTATCCGTCTCTTTAAGAACGAGAGGGCCTTTGTTGCAACCAGCAAAAAGGGCGCAAAAAGAAAGTGTAAAAACGAGTAATAAAGTTGCTAATTTTTTCATAAAAAATCTCCTTTCTTGCAGGAAAGGAGATACTTTTTGTCCAAAATAAGACTACCTCGCACTCTCCTTTGCCCGAAAATGCTTTGATAAAAATTCGTCAAACGGTAGGCATTCCGACTATAACGGCAATGACTGTTGCGGTGGATTTTCACCACGCTTCCCCTACGAGTAAACCCCTTGGCGTTTGATATATCTATTAAGTTTATTATACTATGCTGAAACGGAATTTTCAACCTTCGTAGTAAACTTTATTTTGATTTTTTTAAGTTGGCTAAGTAAAATGGGTACGAATATTAGCGAAGTTATCGCCCAAGATACGGTATACGACCACCATATCAAACTGTAATTGTGCGTGAGTTCAACTATAAATTTAATCCAAAGTATTCTAAATACGCACGCGCCTATAAGCGACACTATCATACTCACTACGCTTTTACCAAGCCCGCGAACGGAATAGGATAAAACTTCCATAATGCCACACAAGAAATACGTTGAACTCATTATTATATTTCGCGTATTGAAATACTTAATTACGCTTTCGTCACTAGTTGCGAGTTTTACGATAGGCGTTCCTAGTAAAACGAAAAACAACCCTATAATAAGACCTAAAACGATATTTATAATAAGCGCGTAAATTACCGATTTTTTAACTCTATCGTAATTTTCAGCACCGTAGTTTTGGGATATGAAAGACATTATCGCCACGGCAATTGAGTTCATTGATGCGTAAATGTAAACGTCCATTTCCGATGCGTACGACGAGCCTGCCATAGCAAATTCCCCAAACGAGTTGATAGCCGACTGTATAGTTACGTTAGATATTGCAAACAGCGAACTTTGTAGCCCCGACGGTACGCCGATTTTTAATACGGCTAAAAGTTCCCTTTTGTAAAAGCGCATATACCTAGCGCGAAGTTTAACAACGCCTTTTGCCTTTACGAGCGAAATTATACAAAGTACCGCCGAAACGCCTTGCGATAATACCGTTGCGATGGCTACGCCTTCAACGTCTTTCCCTAAAACGAGAACGAAAAACAAATTCATACCAACGTTGAGTACACCGCCTATTATTAGGTAGATAAGCGGTCTAACCGTATCGCCTGACGCACGCATTATAGCCGACATAAAGTTGTATAAAACAACTAGTGGAACACCGTAAAAATAAAACCTTAAATATTTTTCGGCAAGGTCTATAACGTTTTCGTCACACCCGATAAGTTCTAGGAAAAACCTTGAACAAAACTGACCTATAAAGATAAGAATTACGCCGAAAAGTAGCGCTAGCGGAACGCTTAAACCTATGGTTTTTTTAACGGCTTCTTCGTCGCCTTCACCGATATAGCGAGATACCATAACGTTCACGCCTACCGAAATGCCAACGAATAGCATAACCATTAAACTTATAAGCGAAGAAGTTGAGCCAACCGCCGCCACCGCCCTATCGCCAACAAAAATAGCAAGCACGGCAATATCCGCCGTTTTGAAAACGTGAAGTAAAATATTCGTTAACAAAAGGGGAATAGAATAAAGTATAATTTGTTTAAGTAGCGGGCCTTTCGTTAGGTCCTTTTCTATTTTTTTAGGCGGATGCTTGTATCCGTGAACGCGCATACTTACCTTGTGCATGCCAAATCTCCTTAATAAGCGCATAAAAAGAAGGTAAGAAAAATCTTACCGTCTTTATAATTAGTTTTCGTAAATAGGGAATTTTTCACAAAGCGCAATAACTTTTTGAGTGATTTCTTCCTTCTTTTCTTCAAAGTTGTATATAGCGTCGTAAATAAAGTCTGCAATTAAAAGCATTTCTTCTTTGCCGAAACCCCTTTGTGAAACCGCGGGAGTTCCTATTCTTACGCCACTCGTAACGAACGGGCTTTCAGGGTCGTTAGGAATAGCGTTTTTGTTTAAGGTAATGTGAACTTCGTCAAGCCTGCGCTCTAATTCCTTACCCGTTATGCCCGTGCCTATAAGGTCTACGAGCATTAAGTGGTTGTCCGTTCCACCGGATACGAGTTTAATACCCTTTTCGATAAGCGCTTTTGAAAGAGTTTGAGCGTTATCAACTATTCTTTGTTGGTAAGCCTTGAACTCGGGTGTAAGCGCTTCGCCGAGCGCAACCGCCTTTGCAGCGATTATGTGCATAAGCGGACCACCTTGCGTGCCGGGGAATACCGCTTTATCTATTTGTTTTGCAAACTGTTCTTTACAAAGTATCATACCGCCACGAGGACCGCGCAAGGTCTTGTGAGTGGTTGTAGTAACAACGTCGGCATACGGAACGGGGCTTGGGTGTAAACCTGCGGCAACTAAGCCTGCAATATGCGCCATATCTACCATTAAGTATGCGCCAACTTCGTCGGCTATTTCTCTAAATTTTGCAAAGTCAATAGTTCTAGGATATGCGCTAGCGCCTGCTAAGATAAGTTTAGGCTTATTTTCTAAGGCAAGTTTTCTAATGTTGTCGTAATCGAGAACTTGCTTGTCAAGGCTAACTTCGTAAGGAACGATATTAAAGTATTTCCCCGAAATGTTTACGGGCGAACCGTGTGATAAGTGACCGCCGTTTGCAAGCGATAACGAAAGTACGGTATCGCCGGGGTTAAGTAATGCAAAAAATACAGCGAGGTTTGCATTCGCACCGCTGTGGGGTTGAACGTTAGCGTGTTCAGCGCCGAATAATTTTTTAGCGCGCTCGCGTGCGATATTTTCAACTTCGTCAACGTACACGCAACCACCGTAATAACGCTTGCCGGGGTAACCTTCGGCGTACTTGTTAGTAAGAACCGTGCCCGCTGCAAGAAGTACCGCTTCGCTAACGATATTTTCAGATGCTATAAGTTCAATATTTTGTTGTTGGCGTTTAAGTTCGCGCTCAACGGAGGCGTAAACTTCCGCGTCTAAACTCTTTAATTTGTCAAAAAACATAGTTTTCTCCCTATAATAACAGTTAATATTAAAAGTATACTATTATTTTTAGTTAAAGTCAAAGCAAATTAAAAAATAATTGAATTATTTTTCTAGGTATGGAAAAAGCACGCTTTTGCGTGCTTTTCATTACTACGTAAACTTGTTACACTTATTACAAAACTGATAATAATACAAATGATGATAATAAAATCGTAATTAATTTATTTCTATTCATACTTATTCCTACAATTTTTTCCAAAGATAGATATCTTCATCATCAGCATAACTAACTTTCACTCCACCTAATGTTACAAGCGATACGTCATTAAGTAAACTTTCATATACGCGACAAATAACGATATATCCATTATATTCACCATAATATTCACCCAACCTAACGTTATCGTATTTGATAATCTTTTTGCTTTTGTTACTCCAATAATTTGCTATTGATTTTCTTATTAAATCTTTAACTTCTTCACTCAACTCTGCCTTCGGTTTAGGTATAAAATCTTCTGAAATCACGTTTTCGTTATATTTATTACTACAACCGTTACTGTAATAAGCAATATTTTTCATATCTTCATCGGATAATTTACCTTGATAATAAGCTTTTTTTAATTCAATTAGTTCATAATCAATATTATAAATTGAATAATCACAAGCCGTAAATGAAACCGACATTATAATCGTAAATAAAATAAGTATTATAGTTGTTAAAGTTGATTTTTTTATTTCTTTCATAATCTAAACTCCTTTAGTAAAATATAATATGCTAAAAATTATTGCATCGGTATACACCTCTTAGGCAAGAAAATATTATCCAAACCTTGATTTTGACTTGCTAGTTTTTATTTATACTTTGTTAAAGCCCTAGGCAATAGCCCAAACTATTGCCGTCGGTCTTTGCCTTGCCTAAATCAAAATTTTCTAACTCAAAATTGCTTTGCACCTTAAAGTGCGGAGATTTGAGTAGATTTTGGCAAAGACGAGAGAAGTTGTATAAAGCATACAACGAGTGAGTATTTGACGTAAGATGCTTAAATATACGTGCTTTAAGGCAAGGTTTGGTTAATATTTCCTTGCCTAAATTTTACCATAATATACCACGTAGCACAATACGTATTTTATACAAATTTGACGAAATTTGCGTGAAAAACACGAATGCCAAACAAAAAAACTCCCGTTTGTTTTCAAACGAGAGTTTATTTTAATTGTTAAAATCAAGCCTATTACAACTTACCTTTTAAGACGTTAGTTGCAAGTATATCAAGGCTCGCAAAGGATTGCGGACAGCACTAACCTTTTTGGTTGTGATGGTCGCAAAACCGTAGCAGTAACGAAGATAGACGTAGCAAATAACGGCTTAAATTTAAGGGCTTAGTTACAAGTTAGGCGAGGCAACCGAAGACAATAGACTGAGATTAACCTTGTTGGTTATCGAAGGTTATTGACTGACGGTTAACAAAGCATAACGCCGTAAATAAGACCTTAAAATTACATTAAAGTAATCATTAACTGACAAGCAAGTACTACGAGTACGAGCGCGATAGGATAGGTTGAGGCGTATGCCGACGCTACGTCTTCCGTTTTGGCGGTGTTGATTAAGGTGCCGAGTGCGGGAGTTGAGGTCATACCACCGGTAATTGAACCAAGACCGTTGAGAAGGGGAAGTTTCATAACGAATTTTGCTAAGATAAAGCCTACTATCATAGGAGCGATAGTCATAAGCGCGCCACCGATAAAGCCCCAAACTACTAAGCCACCGCCAGATGCCGATACTTCGGATACGAGGTTTACACCGCCTTCAAAGCCTGCGCCGAGAAGGAAAAGCATAAGACCAAATTCTCTTAAAAGTTTCAAAGTGGTTTCGGGAACAGCAAGCGAGAGTTTGCCGATTTTGCCAAAGTGGCCGAGTACTAAGCCCATAATGAGTACGCCACCAGTCGTTCCTAAACTGAACGACGAACCGCCGAAAAGCGGAATTTTAATAGCGCCTAACGCTAAACCGCAAACAACGGTTAAGGCTACGGGAACAAGCCCAAAAGGTTCAACTTCGAATAAACCGCAATAATTTCTAACTTCGTCTTCATCGCCGAGTTTTAAGAGTGCACGTTCTTTATCCATATCAACTTTCAAAAATTTTGGCATAAGTTGAACGAAAAGTACAACGCCTACAACGCCGAACGGGTACGCAATAGCGTGACCGAGCGAGATTTGGTTATAAAATTCACTTGCCGTTTGTTTAGCGGCTTCTTGCGCTGCCGAAAAACCAGGGGTGGTAGTGAGTGCGCCAGAAAGTATACCCGCCCAAAATTCAGGGCTATAACCGGTTGCTAATGTAAAGATAACGGCAACTAAGGTTGACGATAAAATAATTACCGCGCCAAGTACTATGTAGGTTTTGAAGTTCTTTTTAAGGTTTTTGAAAAAGTTAGGGCCTGCAATTAAACCAACCGAGCCTACGAACATTATAAGACCTAAGTTTTGTACCGAGCCACCCATAGTAGAAACTACCGAACTTTCGTGGGTTACGTGGAAAGCGCCGATAACGGGAACGCTACCAAAGTCAAGCGTACATAAAAAGCCGAAGAGTATTGCAACTAAGAATACGCCTGCCGTTCCTAAGTTTACGCCCTTTATAGTTATTGAGCCAAGTAAGTAGCCGAGCGCTACGATTATAAAGATAAGGATAAAAAGCACGGCGGTTGAACCGAACTTGAAAACCTTGTCAACCGTGCCTGCCGAAACTGCGTTATACACGCACCAGCCGATAAGGGCAACAAGGATAACACCTATAATTAACCAACCTATAAGCCCTTTTTTGTTTTGTTTTTCCATAATTTTACTCCAAATGTTCTAGCATTATTTTAGCGCTTGGCTATCCGCCAAACGCTAAATTTTTATTGATTATAAATCTCCCCTTTTATAGTTGGGTAATAACTGCGGAGATACTTTGCCCGTGTCAACGCCAGCGTCGTTAAGTTCTTTATTGAAAGCGTCAACGTGAGAAAGGGTAAGTTCTTTAACTTCAACCGATTTACACTTTTCACTAGCGTATTTACCAGCGTTTCTACCAAATACGATAATGTCGAGAAGTGAGTTACCCATAAGTCTGTTTCTGCCGTGGATACCCCCTACTGCCTCGCCTGCAACGTAAAGGTTTTCAACCTTAGTGGTTTGACCGTCAGCCTCGATATCGATACCGCCGTTTTGATAGTGGAGCGTGGGGTAAATTAAGATAGGCTCTTTTCTAATATCAATGCCGTATTTACCGAACATTCTCATCATTGCGGGGATACGTTTTTCGATAGTGCCTTCGCCACCGATAATGTCTATCATCGGGGTATCGAGCCATACGCCTTCACCGTCAGTCGTTTTAACGCCGTTACCGCGACCCTTACATTCTCTAATAATAGTAGATGCGGTTACGTCACGCGTTTCGAGTGAGTACACGAACGCCTCACCGTCTTTATTAACGAGTTGAGCGCCTAATGAGCGAACTTTTTCAGTTACGAGTGCGCCGTAAATTTGAGTGGGTTCTGCCGCGCCGGTGGGGTGATATTGTAAAGTGTCAGCGTATAAAAGGCTTGCGCCTGCGCGGTAAGCGAGAACTAAACCGTCAGCCGTTGCGCCGTAGTGGTTAGAAGTTGGGAAACCTTGGTAGTGAAGTCTACCAGCGCCACCCGTTGCGATAACTACGGTTTTAGCCTTAGCGATTAAGATTTCGCCCGTTTCCATATTTTGAAGAACTGCACCTGCTGCTTTACCGTCAACGTCTTTAATAATTTCTATCGCTGCGGTAAAGTCAACGACGGGGATTCCTCTATTGAGAACTTCGTCACGAAGAGTTCTCATAATTTCAGCGCCCGAATAGTCTTTACAAGCGTGCATTCTCTTTCTAGAAGTACCGCCACCATGAGTGGTTACCATTTCGCCCGTTGCGGTTTTATCGAACATAACGCCAAGGTCGGAAAGCCAACGAATAGCGTCGGGTGCTTCTTTAACGAGTTTTTCAAGTAGACAAGGTTTAGCGGCAAAGTGACCGCCACCGAACGCGTCGAGATAGTGTTGTGCGGGGCTATCGTTAGGCTTATCAGCCGCTTGAATACCGCCTTCTGCCATCATTGAGTTAGCGTCGCCTATTCTAAGTTTGGTAACTATCATAACGTTAGCGCCGTTAGCGTGCGCGGTAACTGCGGCAGACGAACCTGCCCCGCCACCGCCGATAACTAAAACGTCAACGTCGTAATCGGGGTTGGAAAGGTCGATTTTAGAAGTTTCA
This sequence comes from Christensenellaceae bacterium, assembly GCA_045646405.1. Lineage (GTDB taxonomy): Bacteria > Bacillota > Clostridia > Christensenellales > Borkfalkiaceae > HGM11412. The sequence goes on from JAZRKO010000021.1 coordinate 33,749, forward strand.
AGTCTTGACTTACCTTGTAAAAGGTCTGCAAGTTCGTGAAGAACTTTTTCGCCTTTGTTAGGACCTACTTTAAGCGTTTCGTAAGCGCTTTCAATGTAGTCGGGGTGGAATTGTTTCAAAACCGCGTCTTTTTCATCAGCGGTCATTCTTGCGTGAAGATTAGAAAGTCTTTCTTGACGAGAAGCCTCTACCTTCTTCATTGAATCAAGTTGTTCTTGAGTGTATTGATACATCTTTTTACCCCTCCTTACTTTTCAATATCTCTCGTGTTGTAAAGGGCTTTTTGCTCTTCGAGAGATTTGTTCATAATGTCTGCCATGCTGTCGTCGTGCTTGCCTTCGTTGATTTCCGCTACGCGGTCGAAAAGGTGCTTGCAGTCGGGCGCAATGTACTTGCCGTAAAGCCTTCTAGCCAAGATTGCAACTTGGGGATGAGAAATACCTGCCGGGCATCTAGACGAGCAAAGACCGCACATAATACAGTCGAAAGATTCTTCTGCGCACTTTGCGTATTCGCCACGTTGAGCGTATGCGATATACTGCATAGTTTTAAGTTCTTGCGGGCAAGCCTTAGTACAAGCGTTACAGCCGATACAACTATAAATTTCGGGATATAATTGCATCATAATTTGCTCGGTGGGTTTAACCTTTTGTATATCGTATACTTGTTTAACGAGCGGGAAGAAAGGAAGAGTTGCTACGTACATACCTTCTTCTACTTGTTGTTGACAAGCAAGACAAGTTTTAAGTTCGGTTTTGCCGTGAATTCTATAAAGCGTTGCGCACGCGCCACAGAAACCATTACGGCAACCACAACCGCGAATAAGTTGATAGCCTGCATATTCCATAGCCTTCATAATAGTAAGGCTTTGGGGTACAGAGTATTTTTTACCGAAAAAGTAAACGTTTACCATTTTTTCCATAATTTTTTCTCCTATTAGTATTCCGAAGGAAGTTCTTCAAGTTGGTCCATACGGAATACAGGACCGTCTTTACAAATGTATTTGTTACCTACGTTACAACGACCGCATTTACCTACACCGCATTTCATACGGAATTCAAGCGTGGTGTAAACTTGCTCTTTGTTAAAGCCAAGTTCTAAAAGTGCTTGCAAGGTAAATTTAATCATTATCGGCGGACCGCAAAGGATAGCCGTTCTGTCGGTAGGAATATTAACTTCTTTAACGTACGCGGGTACGAAACCAACGTGCCCGTTCCAACCTTCTTGCTCACGGTCAATCGTTAAGAAAACGTTAAAGTCCTTTTCGTTCTTCCACTCTTCTTCGATTTCCTTAAAGTCTACGAGGTCGTCCATCGAACGCGAGCCGTATACGATATCTACCGTGCCGTAATCTTCGCGGTGAGCGCGAACGTAGTTGATTACCGAGCGCAAGGGCGCTAAACCGATACCACCTGCGATAAAGAGCATATTTTTGCCCTTGAACGCAGTTTCAACGGGGAAACCGTTGCCGTAAGGCCCGCGGATAGTTACCATTTGCCCTACTTCGCAAGCGTGTAACCAAGAAGTTAAGCAACCGCATTTTTTAATGGAAAATTCCATAAATTCGGTATTCGTTGGCGAAGAAGTTATTGAAAACATAGCCTCGCCTACACCGGGAATTGAAAGCATTGCGCATTGACCGGGCATATGCTCGAAAGCCTTCTTTCCGTCGGGTGTTACAACTCTAAAAGTCTTAACGTCGGGGGTGTCTCTTCTTATGTCCGTAATCACGCCGACTACGGGAATTAACGCTTCATTAGTCATTAGTTTTTACCTCCGAGTTTCTTTATTACTTTTACGATATTAAGTGATTGCGGGCATTTTTTAACGCATCTTCCGCAACCTACGCAACTGTACTCACCACCGTTGTTTGCGGGGAAGTATACGAGTTTGTGCATAAATCTTTGGCGGTAGCGTTGCATTTGGGTTTTTCTCGGGTTTTCGGCAGCCATTTTGGTAAATTCGCTGTACATACACGAGTCCCAACACCTAAATCTCTTAACCCCGTCGTTTGTTTCAAAATCCCTTATGTCAAAGCATTGACAAGTCGGGCAAACGAAGGTACAAGTACCACAGCCAAGGCAAGCCTTTGAAAGTTCTTCCCACTCGGGTCTATCAAAAAGTTCCATAAGGTTTTCGCCTTTGAAATTAGATAAGTCGAGATTTACAAAGGGGAGTTTTTCTACCTTTTGAGAAATTTCTTTCTTTTCGCTTTCAACCGCCTTTTCGTCACCGTCTTCAAGCGAAGTGAGTTTTGAAAGTAGTTCGCTACCCTTGTCCGTTAACGGTTCGAAGAACATTTCTTCGCCTACGATAGTCGCTTGAATATCGCCCTTAGGATTTGCGGGGTCTACCCCGAACACTTTACAAAAACACGAACTTTCAGGGTTGTTACAAGCAAGGGTTATTACGGTAACCGCGTCGCGCTTTGCTTTGTACATAGTATCAACGGGTTCTTGTAAAAATACCTTGTCTAACACTTCAAAACTTTTAAGGTCGCAACCTCTAACGCCGAATAACACGAAGGGGTTAGGGGTTTGGCGCGCGTCTTTTACCTCGATATTTTTACCGCTAACTTTGAAGTCTATCATATCTTCGCTTTGGGGGAAGAATAAGTCTTTTGCCGATTTTACCGTTTGAAGTGATTTAATATCAACGTCAACACCGTTTTCGAACTTGGCAAAGTTGGTAGCGCCAGCCTTTTTTACGGGGAGATAAAGTTCTTGAAGTGAACTTATTTCGTTATATAACTTTTCAATATTAGATATAGCAATCTTTTTCATAAGTTTCAACCTCCAAATACGTCGCTAGGGTCAACGTCTTGCTTAGTATAGTCGGTTAAAGGACCTTTTGACGTGGTGTCTTCACCCGCTTGGTAAGTGCCGTATAATCTGTTGATATCGCCGATAAACTTTCTGTTGAGAAGGTGTAAGGGAATATGCTGAGGGCAAACTCTTGAACACTCGCCACAGTCGGTACAACGACCCGCTACGTGGAAAGCCCTTATTATATGGAACATCTTTTCTTCAAAACTGTCGCTGTTTGCCTTGCTTGCTATACCCGAATTATCGTTATCGAAAACGCATTTAGTACAAGTACAAGCAGGACATACGTTTCTACAAGCGTTACAGCGTATGCAGTTGGAAAGTTGGTCTTTCCAAAAAGCGTATCTTTCGTCAGCCGTCATAGCCTCTAACTTTTTAACCATTTCAAAACGGTCTTTATCCGGGCTACGCTTTTCGTTTATCGAAATAACTTCGTCGTATTCAAGAAGTTTCTTCTCGCAAACCGAACATTTGCCGAGAACGATTTCGCCTTTTGTAAACTTTTTGCCGTTTACGGTAACGAAGTCAATTTCTTCATCAAAACTCTCAACTACTTCTATGCCGTTTTCTTTGAGTTTGTAGTTGTCGATTTTACCTTGACACTCTACGCCAACGGTGTAAACTTTGTCTTTGTTTATTCTGTGTTCTTTTATAAGTTGATTAAAACTATAACTGTCGCACGGTTTTAAGAAAACTAAAATTTTGCCTTCTTTTTTAGTTTCTTGAACTAAGTATTTTGAAAGGTTTGCCCCGCAAAATACGTTGTAAACGAAATCGTCAAGACTTTCAACGCTCGTAAATACCGAAGGCTCAACGTCGTAACCTAGTTCTCCTTTTTTCCAGCCGAGAACTCTCGACACTTCACCGCTACTTAAAAGATTTTTGGCTTTTTCAAGCATTAAAGTTTCTAATTTTTGCATCTTAAATCCTCCAACCTCTTATTTTCGCCAAGTTCGTTGATTTTGCTTGCGAACTCGTTCATAACCTTTGAAAATTTAGCGCCTTCCGCAGCGGAAACCCACTCAACGCGAGTTCTTTCTCTTTCAATTCCCAAATAGTCAAGCATACTAAATAGAAGTGACATTCTTCTTCTAGCGTAGTAGTTACCCGTCGTATAGTGGCAGTCGCCTGGGTGGCAACCGCAGATGATAACCCCGTCAGCCCCTCTTTGGAAGGCCTTTAATATAAACATGGGGTTAACTCTGCACGAGCAGGGAACTCTTATAATCTTTACGTCGGCAGGGTAAGATAATCTTGACGAACCTGCAAGGTCCGCGCCGGCGTAACTACACCAGTTACAGCAAAACGCTACGATAAGCGGTTTTTTCTCTTTGTTTATCTCTTGCATATCGCGTCTACCTCCGCCATAATTTGCTTGTTGCTAAATCCCTTTAAGTCCATTGCGCCCGACGGACAAGCCACCGTACAAGCACCGCAACCTTGACATACTGCGTCGTTAACCGTGGCAACTCTGCGTACTTCGGTTTTGCCACCGCCTAAGCGGAATTCTTTATCAACGTAAGTGATTGCGCCGTAAGGACAAACGTTAGCACATACCGAACAGCCCGTACAAAGCATTTCGTCAGAGTGCGATACGCAAGCGTTACATTTAAGTTTGTCTTTTGCGAGTAAGCCTATAACCTTCGCCGCGCAAGCGCTCGCTTGCGAAACGGTTTCGGGAATATCCTTAGGACCTTGGCAAACACCCGATAAGAAGATACCCGCCGTGGGGCTTTCTACGGGGCGAAGTTTTGCGTGCGCTTCGGTAAGGAAGTTGTTGGTATCAATACTTGCAGTTACCATCGTAGCGATATTTCTAACCGACGGGTTAGGCTCGATAGCAGCCGCTAAAACTACGAGGTCGGAAGGAATTACTACTTGCTCGTTATTGATAAGGTCTGAACCTTGAACCATAAGTTTGCCGTTTTCTTCGTAAACCTTGCCAACCATACCCTTTATGTAGTCAACGCCGTATTGCTCAACCGCTCTGCGGAAGAACTCGTCGTAGTTTTTACCGGGGGTACGCACGTCTATATAGAATACGTGAACTTCGGTGTCTGGGTATTTTTCACGGATAAGCATTGCGTGCTTTGCCGTGTACATACAACAAATTTTACTACAATACGGTTTACCGCAACCAGACGTATCTCTTGAACCTACGCATTGAATAAAGGTGATAACCTTGGGTTCTTTATGGTCGGAGGGGCGAACTAAGTGCCCGTCGCTAGGACCTGCCGCGTTCATAAGCCTTTCAAGTTCAAGCGAAGTAACTACGTCTTTATAACTTGAATAGCCGTATTCGTTAAAGTTTTCCAAAGAGATAGGCTTGTAACCCGTGGCAACTACGATAGCGCCGTATTCTCTTTCGATAATCTCGTCTTTTTGAGTGTAGTCGATAGCGTTAACGTTACATTTCATAGCGCAAAGACCACACTTGCCGTTTTTAATCTTCAAGCATTGTTCAGGGTCGATAATAGCCACGTTGGGAATTGCTTGCGCAAACGGAATATAAATAGCGGGGCGAGTATTTAAGCCCATATTGAAGTCGTTAAGACCTTTCTTTGACGGGCATTTTTGCATACATTCGCCACAGCCCGTACACTTCTTCTCGTCTACGAACCTTGCTTTTCTTCTAATTTGAACTTTGAAGTTGCCTACGAAACCTTTAACCGACTCTATTTCGCTAAACGTCATAATGTCGATTTTCTCGTTTTGAGCGCAGTCAACCATCTTGGGGGTTAAGATACAAGCAGCACAGTCGAGCGTGGGGAAAGTTTTGTCAAGTTTTGCCATATTTCCGCCGATAGTTGGAGACTGCTCTACTATATCTACTTCAAAACCCGCTTCCGCGATATCGAGCGCAGACTGAATGCCCGCGATACCACCGCCGATAACGAGCGCTCTCTTGGTAACGGGGGACTGACCGGGGGTGAGGGGAGCGTTAAGGTTTACCTTAGCAACAGCCGCCTTACCGAGGATGATAGCCTTGTCGGTACCGATAGGCATATCCTTATGTACCCATGAGCACTGCTCACGGATGTTAGCGATTTCAACCATGTAGGGGTTGAGTCCTGCCGCAGCTGCGGTCTTACGGAAAGTAGCCTCATGCATACGGGGAGAACATGAGCAAACAACGATACCGGTGAGACGGTGCTCCTTGATAGCGTCCTTGATCAGATCCTGACCTGCCTGAGAGCACATATACTGATAATCGGTGGAGTGGACAACGCCGGGCTCGTTCTTAAGAGCTTCAGCTACTGCCTTTACGTCAACAGTA
>JAZRKO010000022.1:0-4624 GCA_045646405.1 Christensenellaceae bacterium
ACTTATCATTTCCCGCTATGCAAGGGGAATAACCGCCGTTAACTTTGCGTATATAATATTTGTCGTGAATATCTATATTCATTTTAATTACCAAGTTTTGTTATAAGTGCGGTTATAGCGACTTCAAGTTTATTTATCGCGTCGCGTAGGCTCTGCGTTTCCTGTTTATGGTTTTCGTCCTGTTTAGTCATATACCAAAACAAAAGAAGTGCCATAGCAATCGGAAATCCCACGGAAGATATTATATTAACTATATTATCCATAATATTACCCCGTAAATTAAAATAATAGCGGGTTGCGGCGCGTTGGTTGTCGCTACCAGTTCCCACGGCTTCCGACCGTTCTTCAAGGGCGCGCCGCTAACCTACTATTATATTATCATATTGTTATTTTATTGTCAATCTATTTCAAATATTGTTTTAAATAAAGTATAAAGCCGCATATCGGCAAATGTAATAGCCCCGTAATAATAAAACGGCTTCATATACCCGAAATCGGTATAAAGGCGTTCGCGCCCTGTTCGCGTGCCGTCATAACGGTATTGTGCGTCTGTCTTGAATTTGGCACGGCATATATAATACCCTGTCGGGGTTTCCCAGCAATACGCCGTATTATCATACGACCATAACGGGGTCAAGTTCTTTATTGGCATTGTCTTTATATACGGGCTTTCATCATACGAAAATCGGTTTTCTATCGCCATACCGTAAAAGTCGCTTTTAGCGTTTATTTGACGCATAAGTGCAGTATCTTTTCTTTTGGCGGTTATATCGACGCTTTGCGGCTGAATGATAAGTACCCCGTTATCGGTTAGTAATTCTTCTTTGCCTTTACGACGCATAGATAATATATCGTCGGTAACGTTTAGGGCTTCAAGTATCGGGCTATTGATATTATTAGTATTAGCCAAAAGCCAAGCGCGGAGCGGTAACGCCCCGTTTAGTTCCCTATTGCCGTTTATGGTAACGTAAGCGTTCAAGAACGCGTCACCGTCTGTTTTGCGGCATATAACGCCCTTTTCGGGTATAAACTCATCAAATACCAAGTCGCTATACATCGAACCGTTAAAACCGCGTATATGCGATATTTGTGCTAAACTGGTAACGATACCGCGTTGTCTTTCTTCTTTTGTCTTTTCGTCGCTGCCTATTATATAATCACTAATACGGCATATTTTAGAACCGCTTTTAAAGAATGATACTTTATAATCGGGTTCGAATACCTTATACGGGCATAAATCGGGCGTTGCGCTTATAGTGTCCACTTCTTCGGTCGTACGCCGCAAAAGTACGTGTGTTAAATCGTGCTTTAACATCAGTTGCAATGTACCGTATGTTTTACCGACTTGTCTTTTGCCTATTATGATATTAAGCCAAGCCCCACGGCTTAATATGTATTCAAAATCTAACCAACCGTCGGGGGTGTATAAACTGTTCATTCTTCCACCTCGTCTTTTCGCGCACCTCTTGAGCAGAAATCATCATCTGCCACGTTTCGATACCCAAGCCCTTCAACTTCAAAGCATCTCATTTCTTCTTTGTTTAGGTGCTTGCAGTCCTTGCACCGTACGACTTCAACTGCGTCGACCCCATAAGTGAAAAAGACCTTGGTTGGAAATCTCCCTTCATTTACCCATTGTTTGCTTGGGCAAGAGTTGCAAGCAGAAGTACCCGCCATCATGCAATTACAAATCATTTTTTCACCTCGTCCAAATCCATTTTCGCGCCGCAGTTAGGGCGGTAGTTTTTAAATACCGAATTATTTATCGCTTTACACTCCGAACAATGTGGTATTCCGTACTTGACGACGTTTCGCTCTTGGTCTTCTATAAGTTTGTAGTTTAAGTCTGTTATTAGTTTTATCGGGCTTTCATAACTCATTTTTTATAATTCCTTTCTAACTTTCGTTAATAACATTTTCGTCTGCCTGTTTAAATAACCAATGGAAATTGCCGTCAATGCTTAAACATTCCATATAGTCGCTTGATAATGATAACAAATAGTCGCACGGGAGCATAGCAACGTTGCTATAAATATCTATCGGGCGTCCTTGTTCATCGTGCAGTTTGAACGGCGGCGCGTCGTTATACCATACGCACAATTTGCCGGTATCTTCACCGCGGAAGTTTAAGCCAAGTTGAAAGTTGTTTATATTCCCGATAACTTCCGCGCCCTTTTTCTTTGGTACGCCCGCAATTGTGCATATCAATTTGCCCTTTTCAACTGTCACATATTTTTTAGCCCCGAACGTTTTAAAGTATTGGGCTTGCGGTTCTTCGTCTATTGTTCCCAGTTCGTGCGGCTTTCCCTTTATATCATTATAACATATATTCAAGCCGCATTTGCGTTGTTCTGCTACGATTTCTTGTTCAAGGTCTTTAATCGCTTTTCGGCTTTCTTCGGGGTTAATGGCGAATATACTGTCGGTATCACAATATATAAAGTTATCGCCTACGGCGTCAATCATTCTTTGAAGATAGACACGCGCTCCCATCGCCACGACGCACCCCACGGCGTACGGCAAGAAGTACGCCCGCGACTTTTGATATTTCGTTAAAAATTCGTTAAGGTCTTCGGGGTCTTTTTCCTTTATCCCGTGTTCGTCCATTTCAAATCGCGTTTTGAATGGTGACATTATGCAACAACCATAGACCCCGTTTAATTCTGCTTTTGCTATCGCGTACTCTATCGCGGCGTCTTCTACCCCTTTTAGCGTCGTTTTCTTTTCGTAAAGGTCTAAAACAAATCGGCGTAAAATATCGGGCAAATACCCCTTGCGGTTAAAATAACCGCGTACAACGTACGCGTCGTCAAAATCATATTGACGTTTGATTATATCCCACTCCATACCAAATATTGATATTTCTATTTGTTCAAGACCGCCCATGTAACGCCCGTTGTCGGTTGCGTCCATTCTTTCACCCTTTAGTATAACCATTTTGGAAATTGATATATACGGCACGGTGACACCCTGTTTTATACGGGGGTTGATAAGTACCGCGTCGAACATAGTTATATAGCCGTTCTGCTCCAGTTCTTCAATATCCGACATTTCCGCGCCCATATCCAAGTCAAACCAACGACTAATTGGAAATATCGGATAACAGACCATTTGCGTTGGGTAACTACTGCAAATATCGAAATGTACTACATCTTTTAATAGTTTACCCGTAATAGCGCGGTTTGCGTGCGTATTGCCGCCGCGAACACACCGCGTTAACAGTTTGAACATATCGGGGGTTATTGATACCGTTTGTAAAAACCGCATATAGTCGTTTTGTTCTTTTGTTCGCGTCTTCGTGTTAACAAGTCCGATTGTTTGTTTTAAATTCTTTCTAATAAAACTGGTACTTGTCGGGCATATAGTCCATATATTTTCGCCGCGTGCCGATAAAAAATTAGTTATCGCTTCACTTAATGAAAGAACGTCTAACGCGCTATATAATAGCGTGTTATTGTCTAATTCGGTATAAGGCGTGCGAAGTACGCTATAATCCATTATTTCTTTTTCCTTTTTAAATTCCTTGCCCCAGTCTTTCGTTAATGTTTCCAAACTCATATTTGACATTTTGTAACTATCTCTAAACATCAAACCGCCGGTAGTAACTACCGTTACGGGGTGGTGTTCATCAAGCGCGAAACAATGCGGCGCGTCTATTTCCCATATATCTTTAAAAAATACATATTCAAAGTTAAGATTATGAACGAACAATACAAGCCGTCTATTTGCCGCCGTTCTAAAATATTTTACAAGCCACTTAAAAATATCTTTCGCGTGTTCATATTGGCGTACCATTATCACGCGCCCGTATATATTCCATTGGAAAAGGTAAGGAAAAGCAAGCGGCGGCGCGTCTTCGTCTGCTATATAGTCAAGTTCGCCCGCCTTTATTGTTGTTGTTTCTATATCAAAACTACAAGCGTAGTTATAGTATTCTATTTTATTTCTGCCGCGACCGCCGCGGGCAACCGTTGTAAAGTCGCCCGCGTTGTCGTTGCTGATTTTCTTTATAAGCGTTTCCGCTTCGTCATATTCATATATTGGTATAGGTCTACCGTTATATAATACGCTTTTCACTTATTGCCCCTTGATTTTGCCGCCCTTTGTGCCGCCTGTTGTTCGGTGATTTGTTCATCAATCGCCGCGGCTATTGCGCTTGCGTCCAGTTCGTACCCGCCGCCCGCAAACTTTGCGGCTTGTACTTTATCTACCGCCATATAATAGGCTTTCTTGTCCTTTGTGTCTATTTGTTCCAGTATCTGTGCTAATTCATAGTCGGTCAAATCATAACCCCAACTTTGCCAACGTTCGTTAGCGGCTTTTACTTGTTGTTTCTTAATTGCTTTCCAACCTCTACGGGTTGAAGACCGCGCATTAAGAAATCTATCTAACTTTTCTAATTGGTGTTTTGCTTCAACATACGACATTCCTTTTGTCGCTGCGCTGAATTTTGTACCCCCAGTTGCTTTATTTACTTGAAATTCCAAATATGAACGTTGCCCCGCCGTTGCACTCCGTAAACGTTCGTTAGCGGCTTTTGTTTTTCTTTGTATATCGGCTCTTTGTTTAGCCGTTATTTGTCTTTTCGCCATTTCTGTTAGTCCAAGTCGGATCGTAGCCATGT
>JAZRKO010000023.1:0-46970 GCA_045646405.1 Christensenellaceae bacterium
CTCCTAAGGGTTTACTATATTCCTAAATATAGTATAGCGTAGCTATATATACCACAATATATTGTGTTTTTTGTTCAAAACGTGCAGTATTGTGGTATAAAATTGGTATATTTTGTATCGTAAAATAACTTTTAAAATGTAAAAATCTTTCCGTAGCGTAACGGGATAACGCAGTCGCCTCCTAAGGGCTGAGTAGAGTCGGCATTTTATCGTTAAAATGCTCAAAAAGTGGCAAAAATAGGGGTTAAAACCCCAAAAAAGTGCATTTTTTGGTAGTTCGTATAAACACGTCGGAATTGATTTGGAATTATTGATTTCAAAATAGTTAAATTTTAAGCCTTAAAAAATGCTACAATTTATGCCCGAAAATCGCCAAAAAACTTCAATTTGGAATTATTTCTGGAATTAAATAAGGGCAAAGTAGAGTCAAAATTTAATATAAATGTACCCTTAGTTAAATGGATATAACGGAATCCTCCTAAGATTCTATTGGCAGTTCGATTCTGCCAGGGTATACCACGAAACAGTCTTTTTTACCACAAAAAAGGCTGTTTTTTTGTTGTTTATAACTTTTCTACCACGTGCAGTTACACATTGCAATTTTTGTCAAAATATGGTATAATTACTAAAAAAGAAATTTTTATATAAGAACGAGGTTGTTTTTATGCGTATCACAAAAATACAAGCTAAGAATTTCAGACTTTTACAGGACTCTGTCATGGATTTTGATAGAGATCTCTGTTTGTTGTTAGGTAGGAACAATACCGGTAAAACATCATTTATGGTATTGATAGAAAAATTCTTGAAAAACGGTGATTTTAATTTTAATGATTTTTCTATCAGTCTGAGAAACAAATTGTTTGCATTTGATGAAACAACCGATGTAAACGAGTTGGCAATTCAATTGATAATGACTGTTGAATATGATAAGAATGATAATTTGTGTCACTTGTCAGAGTTTATACTTGATCTTGATCCGGAATGTAAAACAGTTAATTTGTTATTCGAGTGCTCTATTAAAAAAGACAAGATGCTCGAAGGCATTAAAAATAAGGGTACAATGCCCAAAGAAAAATTCATAATAAATAACATCAAAGAGTACTTTGATAGAAAAATATATGCATTTGCTTCTGCCGAAGATTTGAAAACCGAAAATAGATACAAACTTGTTGAGAAGGAATTCAAAGATATAGAAAAGTTAATTGATTTTGAAATAATTCATGCGAAGCGTAGCGTATCAAGTTCAGAAGAAAAAAACGGTACAAAGGTTCTTTCGAAACTCACAACTGATTATTATAATCACTCAAATGTCAATGCTCCAGATAAGTTTGAAAGTATAAATGCTTTGATAGCACAAATGGATGAAGAGTTAGGGAATAGTTACGAGGAATTCTTTAATAACTTTCTTGCAAATGCAAAAGAATTCTTGAGCATGGGAAATCTTAAGGTTGTTTCTAACTTAAAAGCTAAGGAGATTGTTAATGACTCCTCCGAGGTTGTATATGGTGATTTGACTCAACGATTACCCGAACATCTTAATGGCTTGGGACATATGAATATTTTGTTTTTGCTTTTGAGTATAGAAATAAAGAAAGAGGCGTTCAAGGCTAATAACAAAGATATAAAGTTGCTGCTGATTGAAGAGCCTGAAGCACACACTCATCCTCAAATTCAATATATTTTTGCACAAAAGATAGAAGAAATATTAAAAGAAGTCCCCAATATGCAAACCATAATTTCTACTCACTCACCACATATTGTTTCAAATCATCCCTTTGAGAATATTAGATATATGTCTTTAAAGAAGAGTGAGAATGGTGATAACATAGAAATTAAAAACTTTTATAATGAATTAAGCAAAAAATATGTCGGAGAGGAAAAAGAGTTTTCCTTCTTGAAACAATATCTGAGCGTGCAATCTTCAGAATTGTTTTTTGCTGACAAAGCGATATTTATAGAAGGAATTTCTGAAGGTATTCTAATCGATTATTTTTCTAATCAATATGACACGAAAAGAAAGTTGGAAGAAGACAAAAAGGAAGCGGAGATTGCGGAATATAAATCAAATTACATACCTCTATCGGCTCAAAACATTACTGTAATACAAGCTGGAGCGAATGCTAAGGCGTTTAGACATTTTATCGAATTCCTTAAAATTCCAACACTAATTATAACCGATATAGATACAGTTTATCGTAAAGTTAACAAAAAGGCGACCTATCCAGCTTGTCCCGTTTCGGATCCTAATTGTTGCAACACCTCTAATGAAACGATTAAGTATTATTATGCAGCTCCAGAATTTGTGTATGGTTGCTCGGTGCATACTGCCTGGCTTGAAAACATTAAAAAACACTCTCAAAAAAGTATAAGTGATTTTGTAAATGTGAGCTATCAGTGCGAGGAAAACGGATATTATTCAAGAAGCTTTGAGGACGCATTTATAAATGTGAATTTGGCAATGTTGAAAAAGCATCAAGATCAGTTATTAGGATTAAAAAACAAAGATGAAATTGACACGAATGGAAACATTTATGATTTGACACAAAAGATAATCGATAAAAAATCGGATTTTGCCTCTTCTTTGCTTTACGTTGCTTATACAGATAAAAGTGTTGAATGGACAACCCCTAAATATATAAGGGAGGGATTAGAATGGCTACAGACTCGGCAATAACTGCTATTGATCAATGCAAAAAATGCATTGATGAGAAAAGAAGTTTTGTTCTTCAAGGTGGTGCTGGTAGTGGTAAAACAGAATCGCTCAAAGAACTGTTGATATATATAAATCAAACAAATCCCAAAGCGAAAGTAATGTGTATAACCCATACTAATGTCGCTGTTAATGAAATACTAAGCAGAACAGGAAATGCTTTTCCGGTATCAACTATTCACTCCTTCCTTAATAGTTTAATTAAAGACTATAAGAAAAATATACACACTGTTATAGGAGAATTGTTTTTTGTTCCCGAGTTTGTCGTTACTGAAAAAACAGAGGATATTTCCGAGAAAGACTACAAGAAGAATGAGCACGAGCGTTACAAGAAATTGTATGAAAAATATGCAGATAAACATTATCAAACGACTCGTGAATCTGTAGCAAAAGTAGTAGGAAAAAGAGATTACGATAAGGATCCAGAGGCATTTAATAAACTTCTTAATGATGGCATCAAATTTATCAATAATAAGATTGGCGAAGATATAGCTTCAAAGGACTATTCTACGATAGGATATAACGATACGAGCTTTGATAGCTTAAAAGATCTAACGTTTGGTCATGATGGCTTGTTAAAAGTTTTTCATCGGTTAATAAATAAATATCCATTGTTGTCAAAAATGATTGCCGATCGTTATGACTACATATTTATCGATGAGTACCAAGATACAAACACCGATATCGTTTGTGATTTAATACAAGTTTCTAAAAATAGCAAATTAACATTATGTTTGTTTGGAGATAGTATGCAGTCTATTTATAGTGATGGCGTTGGTAATGTAGATGAGTATATCGGTGATTCTTTAATTTCGATTCCAAAACCTGATAACTACCGTTGCGCTTATGAAATTATCGAGTTTGTTAATCCACTACGATTGGATGATTTGAAGCAGGAAGTGGCACTCAAGAAGAGTGCAAACGGTGCAATCGAAACTGAAGAATCTCGTCATGGTTTCGCAAAAGTTTTATATTCCATCTGCGAACAAAAACCTACTTCTCATAGCTCAGAAGAAGAGAAAATTGTATATCAATCAAAAATTGATACATTGATAAACAAGGCAAAAGAATACTGTTCAACTGCTAAAATATTGATGCTTACAAACAAAGCAATAGCAGAAAAGAATCACTTTAAAAATCTTTATAGGGTTTTTGACGATAGATATGCTGATGTTGGCGATCATATGGAAAAAGATTTGTCATCGATTCAAGTATTGGAGTTTTGTGATGTTTGTAATGCTTATTTGAGTGGTGAATATAATGCTCTTATAAAATCAATACGATCAAATGGATATTCTATTCGAAACCTTTCCGACAAAAAAACGATCAGTGATCTTATGGAAAGTATTGTGTATGATCAGAACCTGTCAATCTGGCAAGCAATCGAATTAGCGGCAGAAAAGAAGCTTATAAAGTTGTCCGATAGTTGTATTAATAAAATCGAACGTGAAAGAGATTTTGTGGAGCAATACAATAATGACGAATTCTATCAAAAATTCAAGGAATTGTATCTTTTAGGACATAACACCTATAATAAAATTAAAGATATGATTGATATTACATCGGAAGATGTTTTCGATGATTGGAAAGCCATTTATAAAAGAGAGCGCTTTATAAATGAATTGCTGTCGCCTGATTTGAAATTTATTGAGGCGTTGAATTATTCTAAGTACTTGGCTGAAGAAACCGAATATATTACAATGCACAAAACTAAAGGTTCAAGCATTCAAAACGTTATCGTAGTTTTGGACGAATTCTTTTGGAATGAATATAAATTTTCCTCTTTGTATTCTCCGGAAAGCGATACCAATGCTGATAGAGTAATTAATTCAACGAAATTAATATATGTTGCTTGTTCAAGAGCAATAAGTGGATTGGTTTGTGTTAAAGTTATAACTAAGGATGAGGAAGAGATGTTTAAGAAAAGATTTCCTTGTGCCGAATTAGTATAAGAATAAACCCCGTTTGACAAATAAAGTCAAGCGGGGTTTCTATATTCAGTTGTTATTTAGTTTTCAGTTTACTATTAATCCTTACTTTTTTCAAAAGAACTTTTTCTAGTTCGTCGTAGTTAATAAACCACGTGTTACCGTGGAAATACCTTGTTACCAACTTTGATTTCATATAACGTGACACGGTTGCCTTATCTATCTTTCGGTTAGGGTAGTCCTTATTAAACTGAGTAACGCAATCTCTTAAACAACGTAGGCGTGGCATCGTTGCCGGTTCGCTAATACTTCTTGGATTTACCTTTTTGAAAAATTGCTTATGGTCGATAAGCCACTTGCCGTTAGTTATAATATAACGTATGTCGTTGTCGTGAGCAAAACGCCTTAAATTAGGACGGCGAATAATCGTATTCGGATCGGCGTTTAAGAACATTCTCATAAGTTCGCCCGAAGAAATTAAAGTATTCATTTTCGTTCACCTCCACCTTGAAAAAATGCGTAAAGCTCGTCCACGTTAATAAGCCACGAGTTGCCGTATTTTAGCGTAGTAATTTTACCTTTTTTACAAAGTTCTCGTAAAAAATACCACGAAACGGGAGAGTCGGGGTCTTGTGCTTTCATTTCCTTTATAACGTCGCTAATGCGCCTTAATTTTGGTATATACATAAGTCCTCCTATTTCTTACCGGTGATAACGTCAAGAGCGTTTAGAGCGCGTTCTTGAGTGTCTGGCATAAAGTGGCTATAAACTTCCAAAGTAACCGTTGATTCGCTATGTCCTAAGTATTTAGTAACCGTTTGAATAGGTACGCTTTGAGTGAGCAGTACGCTACAATACGTATGTCTAAGTCCGTGGCAGCAAACGTGCTTAAAGCCGTTATCCTTTTCAAACTTGTCTAGCCATTGCCTAACCACGCCAATTCCGGCGGGTTGACGATAAACGTTAGACACGATATAAGTTGAATCTAAATGCTCGTCAAACTTGTCGTCGGCTTCCCTAAACCAATCTTGGAATTTAATCAAGTCGTCCACCAAATCTTGGGGTAGGGGAATAATACGTTTTGAAGTTTTCGTTTTCGGGTCTTTTTCATACGTGCCAACGCTTGAAGAATAAATTCGGTTGCGCTGAATATGTACTACCTTGTGCTCAAAGTCGATGTCCGACCATCTAAGCCCTTGTAGTTCGCTAATTCTTACACCCGTTAAGATTAAAAATTTTAACGGAATCTTTTTATAAATCAGTTCGTCGGGCATTCTATCAAGTGCTTTAATAAACTCTTGCGCCTCGGTAATCGAATAGACTTCTTTTTCAGCTACTTCACGGATAGAAATATTGCTATTTCCAACGCCTATTTTGGTCATACAAACGGGGTTCTTGGTTATCCAGTCGTATCTTATAGCTTCGTTGAAAATGGTCCTTAAAACACGCCTAACGCCTTTAATGGTTTCGGACGCATAGAACTGTTCCGTTTCTATAACTTCAAAATACTCCTTAAAGTTTAGGTCGTAAAACTTGCAAATCTTTTCAGCTGTCTTGGTTTGAATGTTGGCGTTAAGCTTTTTCATACGATAGGCTGAGTTAGACGTGAGAATTTTTTGCCTTGCAAGTTCTCTAAAGTTTACCTTTTCGGGCAAGTCCTTTTTAAGTTTTACAAGTCCACGTTGCGGTTTTCTTCCAAACGTATCAAGATAGAGCTGAATATGTCTTACGGTTATTTTGTTGATGGGTTGGTCGTAAAGGAACGAGTCTTTTAAGTACTCGTTAAATTTTTCTACGATTTTACTACTACGAACGTAATAGTTAATGGATAAAGTTGTTTTAGTTCTTTGTAACCATTCTTCGGCAAGTTTAGGGAAAGACAATATTTCCGTTCGCTCACCGTTTAATGCTTTTTGATAAAGTTCATTTAAGGAATCTTCAAACGCGTTAGCTTCACGTTCTACTAGTTTAGTAAACTTTGCACGAGACAGACCGTCGTCGTTTGTTATGCGTTTATAACGAACTTTGCGTTTCATCGTTTCTAAATCTACGCCATAGGCTTGGATTTTAGCTGTGAGAACGCCTTTTTTATTGGTCGTTATATTAAAATAAGCCATAGTTTACCTCCTTAATTTATATTGTTGATATAGTCAAGCAGACTTTCAACGTCAATCAAAATTTTCTTGCCCGAACGTAGCGAACGAATTTTATTTTCGTTTACCCACGAACGTATGCAGTGCATAGTGATAGCAGTATCCTTGTCTTGCGTTTTAATTATATCGAGTGCTTGTTTGATGCTTCTAAGCAATATATTAACCTCCGTTTAAGTTGGAGACGGCGGGTTATCTCCGATTTTTTTGTTACGAGCTATTTCTTCCTTTCTCTCTGAGCTTTCTTGCCGTAACCCCGCGTACGAACCTTTCGTTCCAAAAACAGTGGTCAAATTTGTACCACAAATCACGTAATTTCTATTTCATTAATCGCTTATCTCATATTTTTTAATCGCGCCGGTGAATATACGTGGTTTGTTCAAAGTAGTTTTCTCTACTTCGAGCTTTTTACTTGTTCTTGCAGAGCCTTAAAGCCTGCCATAATCAAGTCCACCTTAGACATAAAGTGGGTTTTCAAAAAGTCGTCGATAGCATCGGCGTCTTTTCTTGGGATGCTCGTACCCCAAACTTTATTTTGTTGATGTCTTTTTTCTCTATGAACTTCTTCGTACTTTCTTCTTGAAACTCTAATAGGTGTATCTTCTTTTCTTTCCATAATATTTTCTCCTTAATATACGTAAATGATTTCGTTAAAAATTTCTTCTTCAATCAAACGCTTTTTCTCGTTTTCGAGTTGAACGTCTTTTATGTAGTCACCCGTCCTTTTGAAACGCTCTTCGATAGATAGCTTTTCATACATAACGTCGTAAAGCTCGTTTGCGGCTTTATCGGTTGCGTGAAGTAGGGTAGGTAAGTCTACAATCGTCCAATCCACACCAATATCTTTTAAGTATTGGTATTTAAGATTTCCCCATTTGCCGTAAACTTGTTTTTTGTACGGATGAGTGCGTTGATATTCGATAATTTCTTCAACTGTTAAGCCTTTCATAAAACTTTCTTACCTCCAAACGTTTCTCGTATTAACACGATTATCATATCCGAGGGAGAAAGTCAAGCACTTTTTCGAAAAAATTTGAAAATATTTTAAAAGAATTTTTCTGCCGCTAAAAATAGTAGGGGAGTTTACGTAGTGAAGCGAAAATCGGGTTTCCCGATTGTTCAAGAAAAGTCAGATATGGCAAAAATCGGTCGATTTTGGCAATTCTCTTTACCTGCTTCTCAAAACTAACTAATTCCCAAAATTTTAGCACATTGGACAAACCTATTTGCTTGCAAGTTTTTACGTTGTTATTCCGTTTGCTTGCCTAAACTTTTCTACGATTCGGTACGTTGATTGAGTCTTTACGTCGTTATTGTTTAGAATAAACTCTCTTAATTTATTAAGGTCAACGCCTTGTAAAATTGGATTGTTTTCATTTAAGTTTCCGTAAAGATTAAACTCAGTTTTAAGTTTTTCAATCGTTATAGGTTCACTTTCAGTAGGGGAAGCGTTTATTGGCTTTTTGGATTTTCCGCCTTTGCTTCCAGCTGTTTTTCGAATCTTTGAAAGTTCTAACTTACGCTTTGCTATGTTGAAATACGCTTCAATAGGTGGTTTAAGTTTAGGTTTATCTTCGCCTAAAAACATAAACGCACATATTGCTTTTATGTAGGTAGCACACTCGCTATCCGTCATCAAATCTAAAGCAAGGTAGAAGTTTTCTTGAAAGTAAAAATACTTTCTGTCGCGCATTAATGCACGTGGTACGGTTCCGTTTGTTTCAAATTCTTTGTCGGTAGTAAGCAGTTCTTCAATGCAACTCCAAGCGTATTTTTCATCAGCTTCGGTAAGTTGTTCTAACGGTTCGTCGGTATAAATAAACTTGCAAATTCGCTTAATCATACGTCCGGCTTTTTCGTCTGATAGGGTATTTAGAGCGTCTAAATACTCGTCGTAAAAGATAAATGTTTTTAATTTGTTCAATGTTTTCCTCCTAAATTTTATTATTTGCAGAGTGTTTATAGGCACATCTACTTTGCCTTTTTGGTTAGCAAATAGGCATCACCTCCTTAATGTTTTTATTTAACCCCTCACTATTAATGGACATTTGCATCTCATTTTGGTAGGGTATTTTTGCCTGTTATTCAAAATTTCTTTGTAAAATTTTTATCCCTTCAATAGGTAGCCGACGAAAACGGCATTTTTACAACCATTTCTCAAAAAAATTATCCCTTCACTTATAAGCCATTTGAAAAGCCAAATTTCAACCCCTAAATCAAAAAAATATTAAAAATTTTTTTATCCTCTACTATTAATGGACACTTGTAGGTGTTCAGTTTAGGTTTTTTAAAAAAGTTCTTTCACTATCTTATTGCACAATTTTTTTGATAGTGGTCCACAAAAAGGACAAAAAAGTTTTATCTCTTCACTATTAATGGACATTTTTACCAGTATTTGTCAGGGTATTTTTGCTCTTTTTTAAAATTTTTTTCAAGAAAATTTTTTACCCCCTCAAGTGGTAGGCAGCGAAAAGGCTAAAAATATTCCATTTCCGTAAAAATAAATTATTTTTTCTCTCTACTATTAATGGACACTTCTTGCTGTGGAGTTGTATACTTTTTGATAAAAACTTGTTTTGAGAACAAAAAAAGCGAGCAGACAAAACCCACCAAAGTGAGTAACATCTGCTCGCCGAATTCTTGATGATTCACAGTTTCGTATAACTAATTTATACGGCTTCAGTCAAATCCAACTCTATAACGAACGTTAGCAAAGGCATTCAACGGAACCCTTTACCCGTTATTTAATTGTAACAAAGTAGAACATATGTTCGCTTTGTAAACTTATTATAGCATCGGATTTTGCCGTTGTCAAGCCTTAACTGTACAACGTAATGTACACGTTAAAAGATTTTTAATTTATTTTGTTGATAAACAATTAAACAAGTTGAAATAATTTTATTATAATAGTATAATAACATCGTAATTCATTTGTCCATAGGTGGAGATTTTCATTATATGGAGGTCAAACAATGAATTACAAAGTAAAACTGAACAAGAAAAAGATTGGAACAAACATTTATTTCCTCATTGAGCACTCTCAATTTACTAGGGAAGACGTTGCGGATTATCTTCAATTAGCTTCATCTAGGGTAATTTATGATTGGGAAAATGGTATTAAAATGCCTAGCACGGAAAACTTGTTTAACTTAGCAAAGCTTTTTAACGTTCAAATCGAAGACATCCTTGCAATATAGGGTGTCTTTAATTTTTGTACTATTAGTTCATTGATATTTTAGTTCTAAGTTGCTATTATATTGACAGGACAGTTGCTTATGTGCTAAAATAATGGGGCATAAGAGTTGTTCAGATAGTAATGCTGAATATCTGCCTAAAATTGTTTTATTACTTTTCGTAGTAAAAGGTGAGCGTGGCGTGTGTCTTATGTAAAAGCTTAATAATCAATTAGGCGGGGACACTTTCTACAGAAGGTGTCCTTTTTATTAGGAGTATCTATGAAGAAAAGAAATGTTACTAAAAATAATTTAGAATTGTATAGTAAATTAGAAGAAAGCTATAAAATGGATGATACAAGATATTATGGGTTGTTTTTATTTGGTAAAGACGCTAACGGTCATAATAAAATAAAAATTGACCCTATTAGGTTCAGTAAAAAAGCTCAAAGGTTAACTAAAGAGCAGTTGGAAATAATTAATAAAAGGCAAACACATTATTTTACTCCTGCCAAATACGATTATTATGATTACAACTGTAATATCTTCGTTCGTGAAATAGAAGAAATTAAAAGATATTGGAGTGAAGAATTTGTCATATTAATTGATGAAGCCGTTGAGCGAGTAGAGAAACCAACAAAGGTTGATTTGTGTGATTTTAATAATTTTGTGTGTGGAATATCGGGACCGAACGGTGCAAGTGCTTGGGCAAAATGGGAAAACGCAAAGAGAGATTATGAGTATAAGCAGAAAAAATTTATGACTTTATGTAATCTTTACGCTCAGTTTTTTCATTACATGGCATCACGAGTTGAAGCTATAACGGTGTATGTATTAGCAAAAAACGGCAAAGATGTGGAACACTTTAGAAGAGATGATTTATATGACTATGCTGGGGCAACGGGAACGGCAAGAGATTTTGAACATCATAAGTATCACGATAAGTTATATCTAATTTGGCATTTTATAAAACACAATAGTATGTCAACTTATGAGAAGTTAAAAAATAAATATCCAGAAGTTTTAGTTGAAAATGAATTCAAGCAAGGTCATATGGCTATGTCTTATTTGAAATTTTCAAAGGAATTGGTTATTGAATTATTAGATGGCAGTGCTGAATTTTTTAAGGAATATTGTGATTGTGTTTATGGTGAGAAGTATGATGAAGCACAATGGAACTACGTTAAGTATTTTGAAAAACCTGTTTACGATGAAATAGAAACTATAACTAATCCTTTAGGATTAACAGTTTTTGATGAAATGGATTAAGGGGATAAAAATGCTTATAAAAGTTAAAAAATCATTAAGCAAAATCAATTATAAGTTGTTTTTATCGTTGTTAGTATTAGGTTTAGTTCCAACAATTTACACGACGGTTAGAGTTTTCTTTTTAGGGCAACTTCCAGGCGAATATTCTTTCTCAATTGCGGGGCAACTCTTATGGGTAAACCTTTTGTATGAGATATTGAGTGAAGCAATCGTATTACCGTTGTTCTTCTTTATAGGAAAGGTTTTAACCAACAAAGACGAGTTTGTTAATCGTATAAGAACGGGCTTACTTGTTTCCGTTAGTGCTTATATGGTGCTTTCGCTTATTATAATAGTGTTTGCAAAACCATTGTTATCTTTAATGGCAACGGATAAAGCAATTATAGATGCATCGGCAACTTACATAAGAATTGAAAGCGTAGCTAGCATTTTCTCGCTTGCGTTCAACTTTATAATGGTTGGTATGGTAACACTCGGTAAAGAGAAATACGTTTACGTGTTGACGGTAGTTAAACTTGTTTTGTGTTTGCTTGTAGATACGTTTATGGTTTCAACGCTTCCTATTTCATTAAATCTTGGTGTAAATGGAATTGCATTCTCAAATATAATTGTTAACGTTATTTTAGTAGCGACGGCGATTATTTTATTAAGTAAAGAAGGAGTCGTTCTTTTCAAAAAAGCTAAACTTTCTTTTGCTTGGATGCAAGATTTTTTGAAAGTAGGTGGAATATCGGGCTTAGAGTCGCTTGTTAGAAACGTTGCCTATATGTTAATGATAGCCCGTATGGTCAATATGGTTGGTGAGCAAGGAACGTATTGGGTAGCAAACAATTTTATATGGGGTTGGTTATTGCTTCCCGTTCTTCAGTTAGGCGAACTTATTAAGCGTGAAACGGCAACAGACGAAAACGCAGTTAAAAACAATTCGCTTGGGTATTTTATAATAACGGCAGTAATTTGTGTTTTATGGTGTGTAACTATTCCGCTATGGAAACCATTTATGACTCACGTATTAAATTTTAGCGACGTTGATAAATTGTTTGAACTTGTTATGGTGCTTTTAGGTTTTTATATGCTTTATGCTTTTCAAAACGTGTTTGATTCAACTTTTTACGGGCTTGGTAAAACCAATTATATGTTGTTTGAATCAGTTGTAACCAACTCAATTTACTATGGAGGAGCATTTATTCTATATCTTTGCGGAGTATGGCAACCAACACTTATAGGAATAGCATTATTATTCGGTATAGGTAATGCTTTTGATAGTATAGTTTCGCTTGTAGCGTACGTGTTCTTATTAAAGAAAAAGAAGATTAATATTTTGGATGCTTAATAGATTGAAAATTTCTAAGTCGGTGGTTTCAACCACCGACTTATTATTTTGTACAAGCAAGATTAATAATAGTTTTCTTTTTGCGCTTAGCATATTCTAAAGTTTTAGCAGCTCCACCCCAAGAGTACATAACGTAGGCAATAACTAAATCGGCTTCTTCAACCATCCATTCGTTTCGTTTTAAGATAGCAAATTTGCGTGGAACGCTTTCAAGAGGAGGAAAGATAACGTCGTCATAATGATATTTAGCAAACTCTAATTTAGAATAATTCTTATCAAGATAGGGTGTAATAAATATAAGCTCAATCTCCGGAAAATTGGCTTTCAAATCTTTTAACGTACGCAAACACAGTCCATCAAAATCACCATACCCACCTAAGTAAAATTTACAGGTGGGATTTTTTATTATCTCATTTACAAGGGAATTTTTTAGTTGTTCTTTGATGTCGTCGCTAAACAAACAGTTAGAATGTCCACAAAAGGTAATTATCATTAGAAACCTCCGTTTATACAATAGTTTATCACAATAAACTACATTTTGAAAGCGTTCAGTGCAATAAACTAAAAATTAAATTGCACAAACTATAATTATTGCAATGAACGTTTATTGTGGTAAACGCAAGGAGGCAACTATGAAATTATCTGAAGCGGTAGGTAAAAGGGTAGAGAATTTACTTGCAGAACGTAATATGACACAATATCAACTTTACAAGAACGGAGGAATTCCTCGTTCTACTATTTCCGTTACGGTAGACGGTAAGTATAAAACTGTTAAATTAGACACTATATATCAAATCGTTGCAACTTTGGGTATTACGCTCAAAGACTTTTTCGACGACGCTTTGTTTGATGAAATAGAAGATTAAGGGGACAATCATATGTATCGTTTTGCTAATCAAAATCAAGTGAAGGAATTAAATCAATGGTGCTTAGACATCTTACATGAAATGCAAGATGAAGTAGAAGATTATTTTACTTTTGATATTCGTTTAATAGGCAGTGGAGATAAAAGGCTTGTTACGCAAAACAGTGAAGAGTCTTTTGATTTGGACTATAACATTATTTTGCAGCGAGATAAGAAAGGATTGCTTGACAATCCGAAACGAATAAAAGACTTGTTTGTTGCCAGGTTCAACAGGGTTTTACAAGAGAATATTGATGGATATTTTCATGCCTGCGATTCAACATCTGTGGTTACAGTAAAGATTATTAGAAATAATAAAATTAAATTTTCCTTTGATGTGGCAATCATAGTTGAGGGAGATGACGGATATTTCTATCGTTTAACAAATGATAAAATTAGTAATCGGTATATTTGGAACCGTGTAAAAAACTCAAATAACTATTTTGAAAGATTTCAACGTGTAAAACAAAGTGGCAAATGGATGCAATTTAAGAGAAGATATTTAGAGTTGAAAAATATGCATTTATCTAGACAAGATGACGTTAAGTCATTTTCAGTGTTCCTTGAGACATTAAATGAGTTTTGTTAATAATTATGGATAGCAGAAGAGAAGAGTTTTATAAAAACTTAATAATAGATGAAACAGATAAAGAAAGGGCAGAGAGATTTTTAACTTCTAAAGGTGTTGAAAAACATATTATTCTTAAGGAAAAACTATTCAATTGGATAGAGGGAGATAAAATAGAGTATTCTTTAATTGCGTCTACATATCGTTATGATAAACGTCTTAGAAATATTTTATTTAAGTACATCTCTTATTTGGAAGAGTTTTATCGTTCTGTAATTTTAGATGAATATAGGTTTCGAGTAAAAAAAATTCAATGGATTAGAGATATTAATGATAAACTTGAGGAGTTTAATGGGGATTTAAACGATGCTTTAGAGCATATAGATTTTTCGGCACTTCTAATTCAAATTAGTAAACTGCCTCAAAGAGTTAAAAATAAATGCTTATTATTTAACACAAAAAACGCAAAAGAGAATTCAATAGCGTTGAAAGAATTAAGAAATGCTGTAATGCACAATAAGTTTTTATTGTTATATCGTGGTTATGAAACATGCTATATAGATGGCGTGGACGCTAATAAAAGTTCAAACTTAAAAGCAAATATATTGAATCTAATTAGTTTTTTGCCAGAAAGCGTTGCAGAAGGTTGTATAAGAGATATTAACGCTGCTAAAGAAGAGAAAGAAAATCAATTAGGGACAAGATGGAATTTACCATCAGCTGCGGTAATAGAAGTGTAAAAAACAGACGCAAATTGTTTTGCGTCTGTTTTTCTATATAAAATTAAAATTTTACTGAAACAAATAAAAAATTTGAAAAGTCGAATATTGCTCTTGATTTATTTTTTCTAATATGATATAATGATTTTAACTATTATACCAGAGGGGTATTTTATATGGCAGTAAACTATAATAAACTATGGAAATTACTTATTGATAAAGGTATGAATAAGACTGATTTGCGTGTAAAAACAGGTATGTCAACGTCTACGTTAGCAAAAATGAGTAATAACGAAGTAGTCTCAATGGACGTAGTTCTTCGTATTTGTGAAATCCTCGAATGCAATGTCGGGGACGTTATGGATGCAACAAAAAAAGAAGATTAATTTTTATATATGACTGACTCTGTCATATATACTGTGCTAAAATCAGAGTGATTTTAGCAAATACGAGGTGTGTATTGATTACTTATATATGTGAAAAATGCGGATTAAAAACAAACACAAGCGTTTGTCCTCATTGTGGGGGGCGGTCTGCCATAGATAAAAGCGAGTTGTTTTGGTGTTCGCATTGTAATATTCCGACGTATGACGAAGTTTGTCCAATTTGTGGCAATAAAGGAAAGTATTTTACGTCAGACGCAAGACCAGTTTTTCCTGAAGAAAGATTATTGTTAGAAATAATGATAGGAAAACCTTTTTGTTTCGAGAAAGATTTTGTTTGGAATGGGTCTGGGAATCGATATTATGTGAACGGAAAAAAATTTAATTTGAAATTTGGGGATTATTCTCAGTTTGATATTAATGATATACGAGTTAAAGTACAGGAATTAAAGAGTAAAAACTCGTATGAATATTTTAATAGTCAAATACAATTGTTCCTGCAAGCAAATATCCAAAGATACAATTACATTACTACAGAAGCGTGCGCGTGGATTAATCAGGAGGCGGAAAAATACGATAATAGCTCGATGTTTGTTTCCTTTTCTGGAGGTAAAGATTCAACAGTTGTAAGCAGCTTGGTTTTGCGAGCTTTAGGCAGACCAGATATTATTCATATATTTGGAAATACAACATTAGAATTTCCTTCCACGTATGAGTATGTAAAACGATTTAGGGCTAATAATAGACAAACACCGTTGCTTACAGCGCAAAATAAAGAACAAGATTTCTTCAATTTGTGTGAGACCTTCGGTCCGCCGAGTAGAATGTTGCGCTGGTGTTGCACTATTTTCAAAACAGGATTTATAGGGGATAAGATATTAAAAACCTTCAAAGATAAGACTGCAATTTTAACTTTTTATGGAATAAGAAGAATGGAGTCTGCAAGCAGAAATAAATACGAAAGAAAAGATGAAAGCCCTAAAATTAGCAAACAAAAGGTTACCTCTCCAATAATCGATTGGTCGGATTATGATATTTGGTTATATCTTTTGGCTTCAGGGGTTGATTTCAATGATGCGTATAGATTAGGCTTTACTCGTGTTGGTTGTTGGTGCTGTCCAAACAATAGCAAATGGTCAGAGTTTCTTACTGCTATATTTATGCCAGAATTGTCTGATAAGCTTAGGGGCGTTCTTCTTGATTTTGCAGAGAAGATGGGAAAGGAGGACCCGGAAGAGTATGTTTCCTCTGGCGGATGGAAAGCAAGACAAGGTGGGGCCGGCTTAGAGTTGAGTAAAAATGTTAACGTTTCATTTAAGCCTTGCGCCACTGATGAAAATAGTTTTAATTACTCGTTAAATAAGCCTATAGATGATACGTTGTATGAATTATTTAAGGTTTTTGGTAAATTAAACTTCGAAATGGGCAACGCACGATTGGGAGAGGTTTATATACTTAATCCTAAAACGCAAATGCCAATAATGAAACTTAAAGGTAAAAAAGGCCAAACAGAATTAAGAGTTAGTGTTCTTCAAAAACCGATAGCAAAGAAAACTAAAAATGTAGAAATAGAACAAAAAATAAAATGTCAAATTACAAAATTCCAATTGTGTGTTGGTTGTCATGCCTGTGAAAATGCATGTAAAATTAATGCAATAAAATTGAAAAAGAAAGGCTTGTCTGATAGTGAATATGATTATATAATTGACGATTCAAAATGCGTTAATTGTTTTGCTTGTATAGACCATTATCAAGGCGGCTGTTATATGAGAAGAGTTTTATTGCCGAGAGGAAAAAATTATGGAAAATAAACTTTCAAAAGTAAGATTGAAAAGGAATGAATCTTTCAATATAAGAGAAGGCTGGCTGAGAAAAGGAATGAAGCTGTTGCCTGATTATCCCAACTTGTTTTCTCTTGAGGAAGCTATGCAATTGCTTGGTGTTGGTAGCAAAATGGTAAAATCTATTAAGCATTGGCTTTTGACGACAGGCTTAGCAGAAGAGAAAAAAGCAAAATCAAAAATTGAATTAATTATAACAGAAGAACTTGGTGAAGTAATTAATCAATATGACCCGTATTTCGAGGATTTATTTACTTTGTATATTCTTCATGTGAATATAGCAAGTCATATAGAAGATGCTACTATATGGTATTTGTTTTTTAATAAATATGATGCAAAAACCTTTACTAAAGAAGATATGCAAAATGTTTTAGAAAACGAGTTAAAGAAAATATTGGATAAGGATGTAACTTATTCTGACAGTTTGTTTAGAGATGATTGTGGAAGCGTTATTAAGATGTATGCTGACGACGAGGATAATAATGACCCGGAAGATAATTTAAGTTCTCCTTTATCGGCATTAGGCTTATTGGTGAGGAGTCAAACGAAAAAAGGAACTTTTGAAAAGACTGCACCAAGATACGACAAGCTTGATAGTTTGGTTATTTTATATATTATGCTTAGAAATAAAATTAAAGATAAGGACTCGATAAGCATAAATGACTTACTTACTGGCGAAAATAGTGCAGGAAAACTTCTCAATTTAACACGTCCAAGACTTAATGAATATTTAGACCAATTGAGAGCTAGAGGATACATCACAATTAACAGAACGGCAGGGTTGGATATGGTGTATTTTGATAAAGATATTACAGCCAAACAAGTATTAATTGACTATTACACTCAGGAAGAAAGATTATGAGTTTACAAAACATTATATCAGTAGATAAAAAATTCCAAACATCTGTTAACTTAGAATACGACATTAATAATATTGATAAGATAACAGGATATATACCTACAGAGCAATCTGTGGCAGTTTTAGATAGGTTTTTAAGAGGAATATATTATCCATCTTCAGCTAAAAGAGCAAATGTTCTAGTTGGACCTTATGGTAGAGGAAAATCTCATTTGCTTCTTGTGTTGTCCGCAATTTTATCATTGGATGTGGTGGCAGAAGATAAAAAGAAAGCGAAAAAAGTTCTTAAAGATTTAACTAAAAAAATTAGTCGTATTAATGAACAAACCGGCGTTCTTGCTGAGAGTTTATTGAACAATAATACGAGATTATTACCCGTTTTGGTAAATAGTAATGGGGTTGATATAAGCCAAAACCTAATCTTGGCTTTGCGTGATGCATTGGAACGTGCTGGCATATTAGATTTGTTGCCGACCACACATTTTGATGCAGCAATAGAAGTTTTAACAATGTGGAAAAAAGATTATCCCAAAGCTTTTTCAACATTTGTTAGTGAACTTAAGACAAGAAAGATAGAGCCTACCTTGTTTGCATTAAATCTAGAGAGGTATGATTTAGAAGCATATAATACTTTCTGTGAAATATATCCAAAAATCGCAGCTGGAACAAAGTTTAATCCTTATTCAAATACTAAAGTCGACAAACTTTATCAAGCTGTTAATCATGCGCTTAAAGAGGCTACGCAGTTTAGTGGAATGTTTATTATTTTCGATGAATTTAGTAAATTCGTTGAAGCTAATTTGGACAAGTCTCGCATGGCGAATTATAAGGTTATTCAAGATTTGGCAGAGGCGGCAGACCGTGAAGAAAATCCTCAAATGCACTTTACGTGTGTAACACACAAGTCACTTTTGGATTATTCAACAAGTGATAATTTTAAAGCGGTAGAAGGTCGTTTTGGGAGTATTAATTTTGTTGCTTCTTCAGAACAAAGTTATGAATTGATAGCAAATGCGATAATTAAAAAGTCTGAATTTATAGAATTTAAGGAAGAACATAAGAAAAACTTTAAAACTTTAATAAATTTATCTAGTATAGGTATTTTTTCAGATATAGAAAAATTAGCTTATGGGTTTTTCCCAATTGCTCCTTTAACGGCGTATACTTTATTAAGGGTAAGTGAAAAAGTTGGACAAAACGAAAGAACAGTATTCACTTTCCTTGCCCAAGATGAAAAGGGGACGCTTGTTGATTTTATCAAAAATAATGAGGGGTTTGCTTTAATGACGGTAGACTCTGTTTTTGATTATTTTCAAGACCTTTTTAAGAAAAGCTTGTTTAATGAAACTGTTCATAGTATGTGGGCAAAAGCAAATTCGGCATTACATCAAGTTGAAGATATAAATGCATGTAAAATTATAAAGGCATTATCTATTATAGGAATTGTGGGGGATGAAAAATTCCGTCCTGTATCTACCCATATAAAAGCTGCCTTAAATTTTAGCGACAAGGAATTTGATGGAGCTATTAAATTATTGAAAGAAAAGAGCATCATTGCTCAAAGAGAGTCGTCAGAATTTGTATTATTAACGGCTAACGGTGTTGATGTTCAAAATAGCGTAAACAATTTTGTTAATAGTAAAGCTATCAAGTTGAATAGATGCGAATATCTTAATAAACTTCTTGAGACTAAATATATTATGCCTAGACAGTATAACGATGAGTATAGTATGATTCGTTATTTCCAAGTTAAATTTATGGAGGCAGAAGAGTTAATTAGAACTAAAAACTGGATGCAATTGTTTGAAGGTGTAAATGCAGATGGTTTAATTTTAAATGTTCTGTTTAGCAATAAATTATGTTCTGCGGAAGTTATAGAAAAAATTAAGGAATTTGCTAGTCAACAACAAATTATTGCATGTGTGCCTGAAACAGATGAATTATTTGATGATATAATAATCAAACAGCTTTCAGCTGTAGCCGAATTAAAGAATTCTGATGTGGCGAAAGGCGACAAGCATTATCTTGAAGAACTTGAAGTTTATGAAGAAGATGCGGAAAAACGTTTGAGTAAATATATAGAAGAACTATATAGTGTTACAAGTCCGAAAAGTCATTTCTATAATTGTGACGGCGAAATTCCCGATATAAGGAAGCAGATTAACTTAAATAAGGCGATTTCTCGTATATGTTCAGATAAATATGGAAAATCACCCAAAATTAATAACGAGATGGTTAACAAAAATAATTTGTCTTCTCCTATAAGAAAGGCACGTGAATTGGTAGTTAATCATATATTAGAGAGTTCTGAACAGACGGTTCTTCCTGGAATTGAAGGCTTTGGCTCAGAAGTAAGCGTGTTTAATTCTGTTTTTGTAGCCACAGGACTTAATCAGACATTAATGGTTAAGGATGAAGGATTAAAAGACGTTTTATCTGAAATAGAAACATTTGTTAAAAATGCAGAAACAAAGAAACAGAAGTTCAGTAATCTTTTTGATACATTGTCCTCAGCTCCTTACGGTGTTAGAAAGGGTATTATTCCTATGCTTATTGCGTATGTTCTGCGTCCATATAAAGAAAGTGTAGTTCTTTATTATGGGAAGAACGAAGTTGAGTTGTCAGCAGATATTATTTGTTCAATAATAGATGTTAATGGTAAGGATTATCAAATCCTTCTAGAAAGCGGAACTCAAAAGAAGGATGAAAGTATAGCAGAGCTTTTAGATATCTTTGCTCAATATGCAGACACTCAAAGTAAAAGTATAAACAAGATTTACAACGTTGTTAAGCTCATGCAAAATTGGATGCGTTCTCTTCCTGAATACACAAAACGTTGTGAAAGCATTTGTGAAAACGGTGAGTTTGTTCAATTATCGTTAGAAGAGTTAAATTTTAAAAAAGAACTATTGAAATTTGAAATTAATGCAAGAGAGTTTTTGTTTGAGTATGTATTTAATAATAATTCAAAAGCGGAACTCAAACATGCTATCGAAAAAGTTAAATTATTAAAAAGTAGACTTGATAACCACATTTCGAATGTTAAGGATTATTTAATTCTTGAAACTAAGAAGGTTTTTGGTGACAGGTCAACAGGAACATTATCGTCTGCGATACTTGATTGGAAGCAAAAACTTACTGAGAAAACAAAAAAGCGGATGTTTGACACTAAAACTAATCAAATATTGGGCTACTTGTTGTCTATTACTGCTTACGATGATGTTAAATTGATAGATGAACTTTCTAAATGTGTAATGACCATTAATTTGGCAGACTGGAGCAATTCAACATTAGAAAAATATAAAGAAGTACTTTCGTCAGCAATTATTTCTATTAACGCGTTTAATGTTTCTTCCGATGATGAATCGGGGGAAAATGGCATAGAAGTTGTTATAAACGGCGAGAAGATATCAAAGACTTTTGCTTCAGTAGAAGCTACGCCGATGGGTATGACAGTGAAGAATAACATAGAATCAGTCTTTGAAGAATATGGGGAGTCTATTTCATCGGATGAGAAATTGAGTATTTTGCTCAATGTAATTAAAACCTTAATAAATTAGGAGTTGTTTATGATTTACTTGGACAATGCGGCAACAAGTTTTCCAAAACCAGAATGCGTATGTAACGCAATGGATGAGGTTAATCGAAATTTATTGGTTAATGCCGGAAGGGGAACATATAAACTTGCTGCAAAAGCGAATTCATTAATTAATGAAACAAAGATGAATGTGGCAAAAATGGTAGGAACTATGGCGGAAGATGTTTATTTTCTCCCGTCGGATACCTATGCAATGAATTGTATAATTAATGGGTTAGATTGGAAGTCCAAAAAAATGGTCTATGTGACTCCGTTTGAACATAATGCAGTGATGAGACCTTTACAGTTAAAGGTTAATTTGGGACAAGCTAATATTAAATTTATTCCTTTTAACAACGATTTTTCTATTGATGAAAAAGCCTTTAAGGATATGCTTATAAAAGATAACCCTGATTATATATTTGTAAATCATGCGAGTAACGTAATCGGAAATCTAGTTTGTGTAAAAACTATTTATGAATTATCAAAAGAGTGGAAGCCTATTATAACGTTAGATGTGGCGCAGACTATAGGTTTGATAGATTTAAGAAAAATTAAAGAATTTGTAGATTTTATGGTTTTTGCTGGACATAAGAATTTGCAAGGATCTTTAGGTATAGGCGGATTTGTTGCTACAAAATCCACGAGATTAAATGTGTCTTTTGCTGGTGGTAATGGCTCAGACTCATTAAATCTGGATATGCCAGAAACAGGAAGTGCTAGATATGAAATAGGCAGCCCCAATATATCCGCAATAGCTGGATTGAATGCGGGAATTAAGTGGGTGACAGAGGTTGGAATAGAAAATATTACAACTCACAAATATCGTTTAATATCTAAATTAGTTGAAGAGTTGGAGATTTTGGGAAAAGTTACGGTATATAAGCCCCCAAAGGAAGATTTCATTACAGGCGTAATATCATTTGTTGTAGATGGGTACGAATCTTCAGATGTGGGGCAGATTTTGGATGATGAATTTGATATCGCTGTTCGTACAGGGCATCATTGTGCACCAAGGGTACACAGAATTATCAATGATACTGCCTATGGCGGAACTGTTCGCGTAAGTGTGGGATATTTTAATACAGAAGATGATATAGACAAGCTTGTTGAAGCAATAAGGAGCTTATAAAATGTCTTTTAAGGATATTGAAATAAAAACTGAATATAGGTCAGGGAAAAGTGATGTTATCAAAGACTTTTATGTTCCTGTTTTAGCACAAGCTAGGAAGTACAAGCGTGCTGTAGGATTTTTTTCTTCAACCGCATTGGTTCAAATAGCTAGAGGCATTGCAGAGCTTGTTGCAAATGGTGGTAAAATTGAACTTATAGCCTCACCAAGACTTTCTGAGGAAGATATTGATGCGATACAACGAGGCTACGCGGAAAGAGATAAGATAATAACAGAAGCAATAATGAGAGCTTTTATTGAGCCTAAAACTTATTTTGAAAGTGAAAGGCTTAATCTTTTAGCAACATTGATAGCAGAAGGCAAACTTGATATAAAAATAGCTTTTACGGAAGGTCATAATCAACTAGGCATTTATCATGAAAAAATGGGGCTTATGTATGATGATGAGAACAATGTAATCGCTTTTTCAGGCTCCACAAATGAAACAGAAAACGCTTTCATAGCGAATTATGAAGTTATGGATGTTTTTTGCTCGTGGCAATCTGAGTTTGAAGAAAAGAAAGTAATAGAAAAAGAGCTTGCTTTTCATTTGCTGTGGACTAATGCTGACACTAAAGTATCCATTGTAGATTTCCCTGAAATAGCGATACAGAAATTAATGAGCTATAAGAGAGAAACTATAGATAGAGAGATTGACCAAAAGGAAATCATAGTTAAGCCACAAGTTGTTATAGAAGAAAAACCTAAAAACACATTTAGAGTTCCGGAGGATGTTGAGTTTTTTGATTATCAGCAAAAAGCTATCGATAAATGGGAAGAAATGGGGTTTCAGGGTATATTTGATATGGCAACTGGTGCAGGAAAAACATTTACTGCATTAGGTGCTTTATCCAGATTGTCAGAACGATTAAAAGACCGAGTAGGGGTTGTAATTCTTTGTCCATACCAACATTTGGTTGAGCAATGGGTAGAAGATATAAATAGATTTAACGTAAAGCCTTTAATTTGTTATTCGAAGTATGATTGGAAGAAAAATTTCAAATTGCTTATTAACGATTTTAAATTGGGGGTTAAGCAAAATTTTTGTATCATAATGGTAAATGGTTCCTATTCAACATCTTATGTACAAGAAATATTGAAAACAGTTCGAGGGAATCTTTGTTTGGTGGTAGATGAAGCGCATAACTTTGGTTCAACAAAACTAAGGAAGTGCATGTTACCTAATTTCAAATATCGATTGGCGTTATCTGCGACATTAGAAAGACATCATGATGAAGAGGGAACAAACAGTCTGTTAGACTATTTCAAGGAAAAGTGCATAACCTTCTCTCTTGAAGATGCTATAAATCAAGGTTTTCTGACTCCATATTATTATCATCCTGTAATTGTTAATCTGGAGCCTGATGAGTTGGACGAATATATAGAAATTACGGAAAAGGTAATCAATATTTTGAAGAAAAATCCAGGTGAAGACTTGCCAAAATCTGCGGAGATGTTGTTGATAAAAAGAGCAAGAATTGTGGCAGGCGCAAGAAACAAGATAGGGAAATTGGAAGAATTAATAACCAAGTATAAAGACGATAACAATATATTAGTTTATTGTGGTGCTACAAAATTTTTTGAAGATAAAGAAGATGAGTATGATGACGAAGATAAACGTCAAATAGAGAAAGTTGTGGATATTCTTGGAAATAAGTTAGGGATGCGAGTATCCATGTTTACTTCCAAAGAAGATGCGCATGAAAGAGAACGTATAAAAAATAGTTTTGCTGAAGGTCATTTGTTGCAAGCGTTGGTAGCCATTAAGTGTTTAGACGAAGGTGTTAATATACCTGGTATAAGGACAGCATTTATTATGGCAAGTAGTACAAATCCTAAAGAATATGTGCAACGTCGAGGCAGAGTGCTTAGAAAGGCAAAAGGAAAGGATTACGCAGTTATTTACGACTTTATTACATTGCCTAGGGCATTAGATTCAACTGAGCCGATAAGGAATGTTGATTGTGAAATATCGTTATTTAAGCGAGAAAAAGAAAGATTGGATGATTTTGTGAAATTGTGTGAGAATCCATCAGAATCATTTAAGTTAGTTGATAAAATTAATAAGTATTATCATCTTAATTACATTGGAGGAAAAGATTATGGAATTTAAGCAAGAAAATAATGAAGTTGTTATTGATGAAGAAAAGCTTCGCAAACTTCAATATAGGGTGTACGTCTTAGAGCGCGACAATTACAAAACAAAAAAATTAAAAGATAATGAAGTTGTGGACCGTATAATTAAGATGATTGCCCAGGAGGTTGACAATGTTAATTAAGCAAATTACATTATCCAATTTTAGACAATACCGCGAAAAACAGGTGGTAGAGTTCTCTTGTGATAAAGAAAAGAACGTTACTGTTATTCTTGGCGACAATACAAGTGGTAAAACTACTTTGATTCAAGCATTTAACTGGTGCCTCTATGGGGAAACTTCGTTTAAGACTAAAGACTTAATTAATTCGGAGGCTTTACAGGAAATGGGGAGTATGTTATCCAAAGATGTTTCTGTTGAGATAGAATTAATTCACGAGGACAAGCTTTATGTTATAAGAAGAACGCAAAAAGTCACAAAAAATGTTCCTGGTAGAGCCCCGACTTGTTCGACACCTATATTAAAGGTAGAATACAAGGAACCTAATGGTGAAATGCAAGAAGTTTCTTCGCTACAATGTCAAAGCACCATAAATAAGGTGTTGCCTGAAGCATTATCAGGATATTTCTTCTTTGATGGTGAACATATATCTGATATTAACAATAAGGGAAATGTTGTTAAAGCTGTAAGAGGATTAATGGGATTAGAAACAATAAATGAAGCAGTAGACCATTTTTCACCACGAAGTACAGTTTCGGTAATAAGCAAGCTTCAAAAAGAATTGGATGTAGGGCAAGACTACAAGCACATGAAGCTTAAAAGTGATTTGATTGATGCAAAAGGACGTTTGCAAAAATTTGAAGAACGTTTAGCTCAAGTTAAATCAGAGATAGAATATTTTGAAGAGCGTTCTAAAGAACTATCTGACAAAATATTAGCTAATGCCGATACAAAACATAGGCAAGAGGAAAAAACAAGAACTGAAAGAGACGTCTCTTTCTTAGAACGCAATCAAACCGCTGTTGAGCAAGAAATTGTACGCGATTTTACGAAAAATGCGTATAAGTTTTTTGCGTTACCTTTATATGATAAAGTTTATAAAGTTATAGCAGATGCAAAGCAGGACGGTGAAGGAATTCCTAAAATGCATTCTGACTCTATAGAGTTTATTTTGAAACGTGGCAAGTGTATTTGTGGCGCTGATTTAACGATGAATCAAGGTGCTGTAAATCATATTAGATATGAACAAAGTTTATTGCCTCCTCAACATATTGGAACTACTATTAGAGAATTTAAGAGAGATTGTCAAAGATATCAGTCCGACATCACCGGATATGCTGAAAGAATTCAGACAGACTATAGAAGAATTCGCGAAAATGCAAATGAGTTAGATGATAAGAAAACGCATTTGGCAGAACTTAGTCGTTTGCTTCAGGGTAATGTGGATGTTGGTAAATTTGAAAGAGACAAGGTTGAAAACGACGCCCAGCTTAAACAAAGAAGAGATTTAGAGATAAGTATTTCTATGCGAATTGGTGAAACAAAGAATCAAATTGAATCTCTTGAAAAGCAAATAAGCGCTTTACAGTTGGCGACGGATAAAAATAAGCGCGTTAATACATATATTGCATATGCTCATAGAATTTATGAATGGTTTAAAAAGAGCTATGACGAGAAAGAAAAGGAAGTAAAAGACGAGCTTTATACTAGTATTAACACATTGTTTAAGCAAATGTATCATGGCGAACGTATTGTTGAAGTGGACGATAAATACCATATTACTTTAAAAGTAGATAGTGGTAATGGCGTTTATGTAAACGATACGTCTCCAGGTCTTGATACGGTAAAGAACTTTGCATTTATTGCAGGTATAGTCGATTTAGCTCGAAAAAAAGCTCAACAAAAAGGAGATGGGTTTGATGCTATTGAGTATTCTAGCGAACCATATCCTATTGTTATGGATGCTCCGTTCTCAAATGCAGATGAAAAGCACATCGCTAACATTTCTAAGGTTTTGCCTCAAGTTGCAGAACAAGTTATATTAGTTGTTATGAATAAAGACTGGGAGTATGCTCAAGCAAATATGAGTGATAAAGTTGGTATGATTTATCAAATTGAAAAACACTCGGAAGTTAATTCGTCGATTAGGAGGAATGACTAATGTTTACAGGTGATATTTTAATAAAAGGTAAGTATGCTACATATCTTAGATATTTAAGCCAGAAAACTGAAAAAAATGACCACAAAGAAAAGGTCGCTGGTGTTTTTGATAGACATATTGATGTTTATATGACGGCGGCTATTATCGGGTTAACGTATGGTTTAAGAAATGACGAAGATACTAGCAGCAGTGAAACAGCAAAATTGTTTGCGGATGTAGTTAATAGAGAACAAGACAATCTAACTACTATTTTTAGAATTGCGATGCTTGTAGATAATAGTGGGAACTTAACAGCTGATGAAAAAATTCATAGAGCATTTAAGGAGCCTGATACTTCTGACAATATGAAGCTTTTTAATTCTTATGTGCGTGGAGGGTTAGAATGGCTTTATGAACAATTTACGTCGGGTGCAACCACTAGAGATGAATACTTAGCAAAAATCTATGAAATAGTAGATAACTTTGCCAATGAAAATTTGTTCTAAGGAGAAAAAATGACAATAATAGATGCAATTGTAAAAGTTTTAACCGAGAACACTGATGGGCTAACAACTAAAGAAATATATGAAAAAATATTAGAAAACAAATATTATGAGTTCGGAGCTAAAGACCCGATAGGTGTTGTTTCTATTCAGTTAAAACGATTTAGTGAAGGACAAAAAATAAGCAATCCATCACAAGTTAGATATTTTAGCGTTGAACAAAATGGTAAAGAAAAAATATATAAATTAAAACATTGTAAAGGGGAAGTTATGGGCGAAACAAAGAGTTTTAAGCATATAAAAACAACTATTAGTGGAATTGATATTTATACGTTTCCTATGACAGTATCTGATTTGGCTAATATTAGTTATGTAGCAGTAAGGGGAAAAGATGATGAAGAAGGGGCTGTTCAAAGAGTGTTAAATAAACAACGAATAGCTTCCATAAAAAGATATGTTTTAGATGGGAACATGTTTGTAAATACTTTTGTATTAAATTGGACAAATGTTAATGATAGGCCTACGGTTGAGGAAAACGATATAAAAATACCTTTAGTTTATAGTTCTGCACAATTAATAGATGGTCAACATAGACTAGCTGGATTAAAAGCGGCAATGGAGGAAAATAAAGAAATTGCAAATAATTATGTTTTGGTTTCACTGGCATTGAATTTAGAGACACAGGCTGCCGCAAAAATATTCTTAAATATCAATTCAGAACAAAAGCCAGTTCCTAAGAGTCTAATTTATGATTTATATGGCATCACAGCTGAGGAAAGGAATTATGCTATAAATAGGGCAAATGATATAGCTAATGAATTGAATGATGATATTAACTCTCCATATTATAGAGTAATAAAATTACCTGGGAATCCAAGAGGAAAAGGCAAATTGGATTTATCAACAGTTGTTAATGCATTAAAGGGGTATGTTGATAAGGATGGAAAATTTGAGAAGAAAAATATTCATGATTTTAATTATCAATACGTAATTTTATGTAACTATTTTAATGCAATAAAATACCATGCGGATAAAGCTCAAAAATGGGGAGTGGTAAGTGAAAACATATTTTTTAAGGCAGCGGGATTTATAGGTGCTATAGATTTCTTTTTCGAATATGTTTTAGAAAAATGTGTCGCATTAAGAAGTTTTAAACAAGAAGTTATAATAAAAATGTTTGATTTTTCTGAGGTTGATTTAATAACTCCAAAGGATATCGTGGCTACTGACGGTAGAACAGCAAGAAAGAGAGTAGTGGAAAATTTAAGAGAAGCGTTTATTTCTGATTTGCCTGGAGAATCGGATTATGATTTTTAAGACTTCAAAATGCCAAGAGGTCTTTCGTAATAGATTTACAGGGGCAAGTGGAGAACCTTTTGTTGATTTTCGTGATGGCAAGAGTATTAATAGTGTTTTGGTTGATGAATCAGATATAACTTTGTATAAAGAGGGTATTACTGAAGATATAAAATCCTTTTACTATAAAGCCCTTTTGTCGTATGTCGAAGGAATAGCAGCTATTTCAAGAAAAAATTTAACATGGGCGACAATAAAATTATATTATTCATTTTATTTTGGTTTAAGGTGTTCGTTGTTATGCCGGAATGTGATTATTGTTAGAGCAAATAAACATTTGTATTATGCAAGAATTCAACTTAAAGAACCAATTTATGAAAAGCCCGCTGAGATGACTGACCATGGCGGGACAATAGACGTCTATTCTAAATATTTTAAAAATAGTGATATAATTTGTTTACAAAAAATTGAAGAAGTTGATGCATACAAATGGATGAAAAACTGTCGAGAAATAGTAAACTATAAAGATGCTGAATTTCACGACCCGGCAATAACAGATTTGTGGATAGAAATAATTAATGATATTAATAATTCATCGTTTAACCAAGTGCTAAATAAATATATTGATAAAGATAAAATTGAACAATATTGTTCCCAAGCAACAACGGCAATTTTAGCAATACCAACAGTAAGAATTAGAAGTGTAGCAAACGATATAAAAAATGAAAGAATTGAAGTTTTGTCGGATGAGCAAAGGAACTGGATAATTTCCATTGCTCAAGAATTTATTGACGTAAAAGATATAGAAGACCTCTTTATTTAATAGAAGAACTAGAAGGATATCATTCGCACATAGGGTAAAGGGGGTATATTAGATGGAACATGTCTGTTTCTTGGTAAAGCAATTTAGAGAAGCTCTAGATAAAGCATATAATGAAGATAAATTTAAGAAGATTCCTTTTAGCAAATTCCCAAATGATTGTTGCTCCCATGTATCGGATTTGTTATATTGGTATTTATTGAATTATAACGTACGGACAAATATAATAAATGGTTCGAATATAGATGATCCTTTTTGGCATCATGTATGGTTAGAAACGGAGTCAAAAATCATAATTGATATAACTTGTGACCAGTTTAATGGGGGAAAAGGATTTCCGGATTTAATTGAGCCGGTACATGTTGGAACTGGAAATATTGTGCATAAGATTTTTTCCCATAACAAGCAAGTTGAATTCCCAACAGTTTTCTGGGATAAAAGTCGTTATGAAACTTTTACGGGAGATCCAAATCCTTATCAAAAAACATTATTAGAAGTATATAATATTCTGAACGATTATATTAATTTCCAGCTTTAGGTGACACGATTCTCAACGGGAGTGAAATTGAAAAAAAGTGTTTTATAATTCCAAATTTATGACCAGTTAATACCCAAAGCGGGGTGACTACAATTGAGATTCTTTTCGGTGCGATTCTCGACGAGAGTGGCGAAATTTTTGGGATTGCATTTTTCCGATTTGGAATAGAAATTGAATTATTTTCATCAGAAAAGTTAGAAAACGATACAAATTTTCCGTAACGATACGAATTTTACGAAACAATTTATTTGACAAAACGAATTTTATGTTCGACTTTGCATATAAAAAATTTAATTTTCGAACACATTTCAAGCTCCTAAGGGGAGGGGGTGGGTTTGATTTGCAATGGGAGTAAATTTATATATATAAAAATACGTTAATAATTTTGCGCCTAAAAAGGGGGGTGTTTTGGTTGCTTTATGAAAAACAAATTGTTAATACTCTCGTAAACCTATCAAAAATCAAACTTAAA
The DNA here is from genome assembly GCA_045646405.1 of Christensenellaceae bacterium. Lineage (GTDB taxonomy): Bacteria > Bacillota > Clostridia > Christensenellales > Borkfalkiaceae > HGM11412. The sequence continues at coordinate 30,451 of JAZRKO010000023.1, forward strand.
AAAGTATTAAGTATGAAAAAGTGGGTAAATAAAAAATAGAGTTTATAAAATAATAAAAAATGCTCCTGAATAGAGCATTTTATGTAAAATAAATTTATATTTGAACTTGTTTTAAGAGTTTAATAATAAAAGGATAACATGGATAAGGTAGACAGTTTAATTATCGTTGGTAATGGTTTTGATAGGTGGCAAGGATTGTCCACTTCGTATATTGATTTTCAAAATTATTATCTTAAAAATCGCGATAAAATTATGCGTGAATTAGGGCTTGAAAAAAACGTTTACACAGTAGACGGTTACACCTTTACAGACGTTGAACTCATCTACGGAGACGCGTTTGACTTGTCGTCGTTATCTAGTGAGTTTTGGTGTAATTTTGAAGAAAATCTAGCAAACGTTGACGAGTGGAAACTTAGCGTATATTTCGGCAAAGAGAAAGATGAACTTAAAGAGTTATTACGCGCAACAACAAACGCCAAAAGTATTTTAAGAAAGGCTTTTTGCAGATGGGTTTCGTATATCGATATGGGAAAACCAACCTATAAGTCGATTTTTAATAATAATTCGGTATTTATTAACTTTAACTACACCGACACGTTATCCCGTAATTTTAACGTTTGCAAGGATAGAATATTTCATATACACGGCTATTATAAAAACCCAAAGAGTATAGTGTTTGGTCATTCGTCAAGCCCGTATAGACCACATTCGGTTTTGAAAAAATGGGGCGGTAGGTTTGAAAGTTCGTATTATATTCAAAACCTACTTTATCACACGGATAAAAAGGTTAATTCGAACATGATTAAGCTTGCAGACTTTCTAGGCGAAAAACACGTTTTCCCAAACGACGTAAAAAGCGTTTACGTTTTAGGACATTCTTTATCAAGCGTTGATATGGCGTATTTTGAGTTCTTGTTGTCTGCAACGAGACAAAGCGCTACGTGGAAGGTTTCCTACCACACGCAAGACGACCTTGAACGAATACAAGGTTTTTTCAAGCGAAAGAATTTCAAAAACTATGAACTTTATTCATCAATAGACAGTTGCTTACAGAATTAAAAACAGCCCGTTTGGGGCTGTTTTTAATTTGGGTTTACAATTATGCTTAATTATGTTATAATAATTAAAATTTATTTGGGCGATTTATTATGAAAAATTTAGACGAAATACTTTTAACCGTGCAAAAACCGTCGAGATATATCGGCGGTGAGTGCGGAGAACCGAATATCAAACGCGAGAAGTTTAACTACTGTATTTGCTTTCCTGACGTTTACGAAGTTGCCATGAGCAACCTAGGTATACGCATAGTTCAAGAAGTAATTAACGGGGTAGACGGCGCTATGGCGGACAGGTGCTTTGCGCCTTGGCCGGACTTTGGCGACGCGCTTAAAGAAAATAAAATTCCCCTTTACTCGCTAGGGCTTAAAATGCCACTAAACGAGTTTGATATGCTTGGTTTTTCTCTTCAATACGAACTCTCGTACACTACGGTTTTATATATGCTTGACTTAGCGGGCATTCCCTTATACGCCAAAGATAGAACGGATAAACACCCTATTATTCAAGGCGGTGGGCCGTGTGCCGTAAACCCTGAACCTATTGCCGACTTTTTTGATTTATTCGTGATAGGCGACGGTGAAGACGCGATGCGCGAACTTGCCGAACTTAAACTAAAAGTGACCGATAAGGCGGAATTTCTACAAAGAGCAACTGAAATTGAAGGCGTATACGTGCCGTCGCTAACGTATCCCGTATATAACGAGAACGGCGAAATCGTTAGGTTTGAAGGCAAAAAAGTAACCCGCGCAATTTGCGTTGACCTTGAAAACGCGGTGTATCCAAAAACCCAAACGGTGGGCAACGTTGAAGCCGTTCACGACCGTGCCGTTATTGAAGTTATGCGTGGTTGCTATCGCGGTTGTAGGTTTTGCCAAGCAGGGTTTATCTACCGCCCCGTTCGCACAAAGAGCGTTAAAAATCTTACCGAAACCGCCTGCTCGCTTATTCGTTCAACCGGCTTTGAAACGCTTTCTCTCAACAGTTTGTCAACTAGCGATTACAGTGAGTTAAAACCCTTGCTTAAAAGCCTTAAAGAGAATTTGCCGACCAACACGAAGGTTTCTTTACCGTCGCTTAGAATTGACAGTTTTGACGAGTTCTACGCAGAAGACGCACGCAAAAACAGTTTGACCTTTGCCCCCGAGGCGGGAACTCAACGCCTTCGTAACGTTATCAATAAAGACATTTCTACCGAAGATATTAAACTCGGTGCGGAAAAGGCGTTTAGGTTAGGTTACTCGCTTATCAAACTTTACTTTATGATGGGCTTGCCTACCGAAACTGACGAAGATATTGCAGGTATTAGACGAGTTATTGAAATGATACGCGAAGTGTACGCGCAAAACCCTAAGCGCCTACGCGGGTTAAAAATCAACGTTAGTTTGTCAACCTTTATTCCAAAACCGTTTACCCCGTTTCAGTGGGAAAAATTTATATCGAGCGATGAAGTAAAGCACAAACTCGAAACGGTTAGAAAGCACCTATTTTCTAAGGGGACTACGGTAAGTTGGAACGATTACGAAACGTCGGAACTAGAAGCCGTACTCGCAAGAGGGGATAGAAAGTTATCAAAAGTTATTCTAAACGCCTACCGCAAAGGCTGTATCTACGACAGTTGGGGCGACTTTTTCTCTGGCGAAAAATGGAATAGCGCGTTTATAGAAGAAAAGGTTGAAAAAGAACCCTATAAGGCGGTTATTGACGAACAAAAACTTTTACCGTGGGACTTTTTGAGCGTTGGTGTTTCCAAGGAATTTCTACTTAGAGAAAAGCGCCTTGCGACTAATGAAATAGTAACGGGCGGATGTCATACGGGTTGTAAAAATTGTGGGTTACAAGGGAGGTGCACTCTCTTATGATACTAATTAGATATTCAAAGTTAAACGGCGCGGAATTTATACCGCACCTTGATACCTTGCGCCACTTTATTAAAACGATTAGGCGTATGGATATACCTATCAATTATTCAAAGGGTTTTAACCCGCATATGCTTATCTATATGAGTTCACCTATCGGCTTAGGGCTTAAAAGCGAAAGCGAGTACTGTTTATTCGATACTCCCTATAACGGCAAGGATTTCCAAGAACTTTTCAATAAAAATTCCTTAAAAGGCATACGCTGTGAGGACGTATATTTCGTGGATAACAAGGTGGGCGTAGCGTCGGATATAACTAGCGCCACGTACGAAATTTCGGGTATAAATCGCTTTGACGTGAGTGAAATTTTAGCACGTAGCGAGTTTTTGGTGTACGATAAGAGAAAGGAAGAAGATATAGACGTTCGCGATAAAATAAAAAACTTGTATTTTAACGGCGACCGCCTTTACGCGGAACTTTCGTTTGGCAACGTGACTTTGCGCCCCGATTATTTGATAGAAAAGTTGCTCAAATTATACGGTGGCAATCATCCGTTTGCGATAAAAAAATCGGTTAACTTTTTAGACGGGTTAACGATAGATAAATACTTAGAAAATATTCGGTTAAAAAATCGTTGACAATTTTTGTTGCATTGTATATAATAAATACACTTTGAGTTTCAAAGAGCGCTAAAACGCGCAAAACCTTGAATACGAGGTCAACCGTATTCCATTAAGTCCAGGAGGTTAAAAATATGAGAAAGTACGAAATGCTCTACATTCTTACCGCAACTTTAACTGACGAAGAAAAAGACGCAATAATTGCTAAATTTGAAAACGTCGTTAAATCTAGCGGTGGTAACGTTGAGAAAGTTGACAAGTGGGGAGTTAAAAAACTCGCATACCCTATCAACTACAAATCGGAAGGTTTCTACGTGCTTATGGCTTTTGAGGCAACTACTACCGTAGTAGCAGAACTTAAAAGAATTGCAGGTATAACTGACGGCGTTATTAGAAGATTGATTACCAAAGCATAAAAAATTTAGGAGTAATTATGAACAAAGTTTATTTAATAGGTAACTTAACGCGTGACCCTGAAGTTTCTGAAACTACGGGTGGCGTTCCCTACTGTCGTTTTTCAATTGCAGTTAATAGAAATTTCACTAATGCCGACGGTAACAGAGAAGCAGATTTCTTTAATATCATCGTATGGAGAGGTCAAGCCGAACCCTGCGGTAGATTTTTGAAAAAGGGTAGCAAAGTAGCCCTTGTGGGTAGCCTTCAAAACCGTTCTTACGAAGATAAAGACGGGGTTAAGAGAACGGTTACCGATATCGTTGCAAGCGAAGTTGAATTCTTAAACACCAACCGCGGTGATGACGAAATGCAGGAAGTTAAGCCTGTTAAAAAAGAAAGATTATCACTTCAACCAGTTGACAGTGATAACGATTTGCCATTTTAATAAGGAGATAGATTATGGAAGAAAAAACCACCGTAACTAAAAAACCTTTCAAAAAAGCACCTAGAAAAAAGGTTTGTGCTTTCTGTGTTGATAAGGTTGAAGTTATCGATTATAAAGACGTTGCAAAACTCAAAAAATACGTTACCGAGAAAGGTAAAATCCTTCCCCGTCGTATGACCGGTGTTTGCGCACAACATCAACGTGCTCTCGCTAAAGCAATTAAGAGAGCGAGAATTGCTGATTTGCTTCCTTTTAAGGGAGAATAATTTTTAATCCGTTATAAACGGCGTTATGCTTTGTTCTTTGCGTTTTCGTGAAATTCCTGCGACCGATAAGGTCGCCCCCTTCCACAAAAACTGCAAACGCCTCGCCTAACTTGTTTCTAACGGCTTAAAAGCAACTAAAAAATTAACTCTCGTTTGAAAAAACGGGAGTTTTTTATTGACCAAAAAAGTCTATTGTAAACCCGACTAGGCGAGCATAATTTTGCTTGTTTATAACAAAGAAAAGAGATGGTTCAACCATCTCTTTTTCATTTAATCTATATGTTTTTGCTTAAAACTACCGCAACAAGTAAGGTCGGTGTAGTCGGTAGTGATTTTTACGGCGGATAAGGTGCATTCTTTGCCAAGGTTGTTATAGATGCAGTTTGATACGTCGCAGTCGATACAGTTTTTGTTCATAATTTTTCTCCTAACAAAAGTATATATTATAATAAAGCAAATATACATTGACAAAGACGAAAATTTGGTGTAAAATTTTATACGTATAGGAGTGTGCATTATGAAGATAATTCTACTTAAAGACGTTAAAGGAACAGGCAAAGCCGGTGAAATTAAAGAGGTGGCTGACGGGTACGCCCGCAACTGCCTTATTAAAAAAGGTTTAGCGGAGGAGGCAACGTCTGTAAAGATAAACAGTCTTAACATTAAAAAAGACGCGCAAGATTTCCACAAACAAGAAGAAATTAAAGCACTTAAAGAGCAGGCAAAGAAATTAAACGGTGAAAAGGTAACCGTTAAGATAAAATGCGGTGAAAACGGCAAAATATTCGGTTCGGTAACGAGTAAAGAAATTGCCGAAAGTTTATTAGAGAAGGGTTTTTCGGTTGACAAGAAGAAAATTCTTCTTAAAGAAGGCATTAAAAACCTTGGCGAATTCAAGGTGGAAGTAAAATTTTTGCCTGACGTTTTTGCTAAAATCACCGTGGAAGTTATTCCATTATAAAAAACTAAGTATTAAGCGGTTTTTCCGTTTCAACTTTTGGAGAAGTTATGGGAAATTTTATGAGAAGAACGCTAGCGTTCATATTAGGTATGGTTTTTTCGCTAGTATTAACGCTAGGCGGTATAGCAGGTGGCGCGTACTGGGCGTATAAAAACTTAACATTAGGTACGTTTACTCCCGACCAAGAGAGCGAAATGTCGTCTTGGACTATTGAAGATTTGACCGCCTTTATTTTAGGCGTAGCAAACGACCCGCAGTCGATAACCCTTAAATTACTTGAAGAAAAGGGCTTTGATATTGAAACGACGTTGGGTTTAGATTTTTCAACTGCTAACCCGCAAGACGTGGAGAGTTTGAAGTCGCTTGCCTTTGCATCGCTTACAAGTGATACGGGGCTTAGCGAAGTCGATATGGGCGTCTTATTTTTATTCATACCCAAAAATAAAGATACCGGCAAATACCCGATATTTTCAGAAGGTGCGCGCAATCGATTAAGGCAGTTTAACCTTGGCGATTTCGTTTATCCCGATGCAAACGGAGTTGTAGGCGCGGCAAACGTTCTTCGCTCGATGAAACTAGGCAGTATTTTAAGCGATATCTACGTAGAAACTTACTCGGCGGGCGAATACACCTATTCTAACGAAGATAGAGGGCTTAACCTTCTCGGCAACCTTCAACTAGGGTTATTTACCGCTTTAATCGAAGGTAAAACCGTGGATATCGGATACGAGATAATGGAAGGCTATTTATCTAGCCTTAAAGACAAATCGCTTGCTGAAATTATTGCGTCTTTCGGTGCGATTGACGATGAAACTTACGCTACAAACCTTGAAAAATTATCGCTTATTCCCGGCGTTAAACTTGAAGACGCGTTCGTGTGGAACGAACAAAATTCTTGGTATGAACTTGACGTTTCGAAGTTTATGGGGCTTGGTACGATAGGTTCGCTTATGGGCGGTATTTCGGCTTGTACCAAAGCCGATGGTTGCCCCGTTCACTCTAACACTAGCGACTGTGACGGTGAACTTTACTCAGGCGGTACGGTCTACGAGCAAACGGGTATGATGAAAGCAATACTCAAAAAACTCGTAAACGTTCAAATTTTAGACCTTATGGGTGGCGGTTTCAATTTTGAAAGTATCTTTGACGATATTTTAATCGGTGAGGCGCTCGGTTACGAAATGGGCTATCCTAGTGATGCGTGCGAAGAAGATTGCGTTGAAGAACACGACCACGTAACGTATTCATATTGTAGGGCAAATTGTAGTTTAGAGCATAAACACAACTACTATTTCGTCAACGTGGTTGAATACGTTGGAGATATGATGAACGAACTTTCAAACCAAACGTTTGGCGACGTGCGCTCGGGCGGATTTGACGTTTCCGGCATCATTGAAGATACTACTATCGGCGAAGTTATGGGCTACAAACTTATGGGTGGCGAGTGGGTTGACGAAAACGAGCAACCGATAGACAAATCAACCTTAGTTAGGAAAATTTTATATCAATTATATCCTAAAAAGGTAGCCGACCTTAGCACGTTAAAATTTGAAGATATGGTTGCGGATATTGAACTTGGCGAAGTGTTTGGCTACGTAAAATGTAACGCAATTTCCGATTCTTGCCCCGTACATACAGACTTCTGCGAGGAAAATTCGCCTTACTGGTACGACGGTAATAATCGCGTATCGCTTATGTATAACGTTTTATCGGGCATTAAACTTGCCGAACTTTCAAGGAACGACAGCGTTATTCAAGAAAAACTTTCTAGCCTTTTCGTAGGTGACCTTATGGGTTACACTAACGACGGTAGCGGTTGGATGAAAACGGAAGGCGATATATCCGTTCCGCTTACCACTATTGAAAAAATTATGGCGGATATAAGTTTAGCAGACGTATTTAACGGAACGTTCGACTTGCAGTCTAAGATAAACGGTCTTAAAATTAAAGACGTTGTAAACGTTGAAGGAAACACCATATTGTCGTTACTTGGCGATTACTCGGTTGAAGAATTACCTAGCCGTATGCAATCGCTTTCAGTGGGCGAAATTATGGGTTACACTAAAACGGGTGAGGACTGGTATACTTCTACCAGCCAAAAAGTAACCGGTATTAAGCATAAAGTTGCTAACCTTACCGTTAGCAGTTTGTCAAACGGCGGTTTCGAAGGTATTATCGACGGTATCGTGATTAGTGACGTTATTGATGATTACAGCGACGGTATATTCAAGATTATAGAACTTGAAGAAGGTGAAACGACGGTAGGTGATATTAAAATTAGCGCTATGCCGGATAGAATTAAAGAAGGTATAAAAACTGCAACCTTCCACGACCTTATTGAAGCGGGCTTGCTTGAAGATAACGGAATTTCCACTAAACTTGACGAAAAACTTGGAAAAGATGCGTGGTGGGGATATACTGTAACTGAGATAATAAATGCGCTTTTAGCATAAATCAATTAAAACGGCTCGTTACGAGCCGTTTTTCAAAAGGGGATATTATGATTAAGTATATATTTGAAGTTGAAGGTATGATGTGCTCGAATTGCGAAAAACACGCGGTAGAAAGCGTTAAAAAAGCAATTCCGCAGGTTAAAATTAGCGCGTCACATCTAGATAAAAAGGTTGAAGTTATATCAAATAATGAAATTGACAAAAGTTTAGTTATTTCGGCAATAGAGGGTAGAGGCTACACCGTAAAAGGCGTTAAAAAAGAAGAAGTTAAAAAGAAAGGGTTATTTTCCTTTTTCAAAAAGTAAGATATGGAATTTTTATATTTTTTAGAAGGGTTGAGAAACCCTGTGTTTGACGGGTTTTTCTCGGCTATTACGCTACTTGGTGAAGAAACGGCGTTTATGGCGGTTGCAATAATCGTGTTTTGGTGCTTTTCTAAATTTCAAGGTTATTTTCTTTTAATAACGGGGTTTATCGGTACGGTTATTAACCAGTTTTTGAAAATGATATTTAGAATTCCCCGCCCGTGGGTAAAGGATAAGAACTTTACGATAGTTGAAAGCGCAAGAGAAGGCGCTAGCGGATATTCCTTTCCTAGTGGGCATACGCAGTCGTCGGTAACCTTGTTTGGCGGTATTGCTAGGGCGAATAAAAACAAGTGGGTAAGGGTAGTTGCAATAGTAATTTGCGTACTCGTACCACTATCACGCACGTATTTAGGCGTTCACACTCCGCTTGACGTTGGCGTTTCAATAGCCATATCGCTATTTTTAATATTTTTCGGTTACAAGGTGTTTGAACTCGCAAAAAATAGTGATAAAGTATTCTATATTATAATAGGCGTACTTACGGCGTTAGTTATCGCGTTTTTAATATTCGTACACGCGTACCCTTTCCCAAACGAAGTGTATTTAGAAGAAAATATTCACAACCTAGAATCGGCAAGAAAGAACGCCTATACCATGCTTGGTTGCGTTGCAGGGCTTTGGGTAATTTACCCGATAGAAAAGCGCTACGTCAACTTTGACGTAAACGCCGTTTGGTGGGCGCAAATACTAAAAGTGGTTTTAGGTTTAGCAATAGTTATTTTAATTAAAGAAGTTTTAAGATTTCCGCTTGACGCTATCTTTCAAGGTCACCTAATAGCCCGTTCAATAAGATATTTTTTAATAGTCGTAACGGCGGGTATTTTATGGCCGTTAACCTTTAAGTGGTTTTCAAAACTAGGCAGTAAAAAGTAAAAAAAAGGCTAACGAAAAATTTTCGTTAGCCTTTTATATTGCCAAAAAACACCTAAGCGCAATTCCCTTTAATCGTCATTTTTTAATGACTTTTTATAAACGCTATAAGCAACTACGTGGAAAATTCCAAGCAAAACTATAACGAGTGACGCTAGCGTTATAAAGTAGCAATACCAGCCGTTATTGAGATTGAGTAGTGGAAGGTTATCCATAGGCGGGTGTGTAAGGTACATAAAGTTAGCGCGCGCAAAATAGTTGTGTGACGACGCTAGACACTCTTCACACGTGCAAACCGCAACGGAAAGAAAACTGTTTATCCATAGAACCACCAAGGCTATTATACCAACTATGGCAAGGTTAACGCCGTACGTTTTAATTTCCCACTTTACAAGTTTTTCTCTTAAAATATAGATAGGGAAGAATATTATAAACGAGTGGTATATAAAGTATTGATAAACTTGTATAACCGTAAACTTAACGCCAACCGTTGGAACGAAAAGCGCAATTATAGCCCCTAGTAGCATAGTTGGGGTTTGAAAGGCTAAAATAGTTTGCTTTGTTTTATCCGTTTTTGCAAGGAATTTATACCCGAACATAAAAAATATTTGAATAGAACATAGATGAAAAGGCAAATCGCCGGGGTCTAAAAACCTACCGCCTTCACGGTGGGGCGACGGCATCATATTGCATAAAATCTTAGTAACTTCGCTACAAATCGACATAATTATCATAATGGTTACGACGGTGTCGATTTTAAGTTTTAACTTTTTGGAAACGATAAGTAAAAGCGCGATAATTACGGCGCTAATACCAAGCCATAAAAAGTGGTTAAGTGTAAACATAATATCTCCTTAAACTTTATCCGCGTTTGAATTAAGTGCAATAAACTGCTGGCTTGCGCGTGATAAATAATGGTTTTTCTTATAGTAAAAACGTATGTTTCTCGAAGCGGACTCGTCTTGAATTTTATAATAATAAACGTCGGGCGATGAGTCAGTTTTTTTGATAAGCGTGTCTGAAACGAAAGTTATTCCTAACCCCGTACAGCAGGCGTTGTAGGCGGTTAACTGTTGTTCTAAATTAAACAAAACGTTATACGAAACGTAGTACTTTTTAAGTAGCGATTCGGCGCGCTTGCCCGTGTCGTTTTCGGGGTTAAGAAGAATAAACGGTTGGTTGGAAAAAGCGCTTAAATCAACGCCTTTTTTGGGGGATAAGTGCATATCGTTTTTAACGTCGTCAGCGGTAAGGCGGTAGGATTTTAGCCTTTCGTTAACCGAAAAATTTCTAGGCACGGTAAGTAGCATAGTTTCTCTTTTATAAACGCTAGTTAAAAAGTTTTCGTCGTTTTTGCCAACGTTGTCAATAACTATATCGAGTTCGCCACGGTTGAGTTTCGCCATAAGGTTTTTAGTGTTGTCTTCAAAAATTTCAAACTCGATTTTGGGATATTGATTTTTGAATTGTGAAATTAGTTCAGGTAGCACGAACGACGAGAATAAACTACTTCCGCCTATTTTAATTTTACCGCGTAAAAGTTTTTGGCTGTCTGACAAAAACGCCGAAAAATTATTCTCTATCTGCTTTACCGCCATAGCGCTTTCGGCGTATTGTTTGCCCACCTCCGTTAAGGTTATAGGCGAGTTTGAACGGTCGAATATCGGCGAGCCGATTTTGTCTTCAATTCTTTTAATAGTTGCCGAGAGTGACGGCTGTGATACGAACAGTTTTTGCGCCGCTTTGGTAAAACTTTGTTCACTTAATACTGCTAGCACGTATTCCTTATTTCTAAACATATTCACCCCATAACTAATAAGTTATAATAATTATGCATGATTATATATTTGATTATATCACTAAGAAAGGTTATAATCAATATATAAATTAAAAAACTAAGGAGTTTTTATGGAAAAATTTAGATTAGAGCGCGATTCTATCGGCGAAAAACAAGTTCCTATTGATGCGTACTACGGCGTTCAGTCGCTCCGTGCGAAAGAAAATTTCCGCATTAGCGGTCAAAAGGTTCACCCCGAGTTTATAAACAGTATCGTTGAAGTTAAAAAAGCGGCTGCAATAGCCAACAAAAATTCAGGTGCGTTATCTCCCGAAAGGGCAGACGCTATCGTTAAAGCGTGTGACGATTTGCTTAGCGGTAAGTATCTTGAAAACTTTATTGTTGACGCTATTCAAGGCGGTGCAGGCACTTCACTTAATATGAACGCAAACGAAGTTATTGCAAATATTGCTATTGAGTATTTAGGTGGTCAAAAGGGCGATTATAAAATCGTTCACCCGAACGACCACGTTAACTGCGCTCAATCAACTAACGACGCGTATCCCTCAGCAGGTAAAATTGCCGCTATAAAACTTCTTAAAAAAGCGATAGTTGCGCTTGAAGATTTCTATTCGGCGTTAATTAAAAAAGCAAAAGAGTTTGACGACGTTATTAAAATGGGTAGAACCGAAATGCAAGACGCGGTTCCCATAAGTTTTGGTCAAGCGTTTAGAGCGTACGCAGCGCCTATTAAAAGAGACGTTGTTAGATTCAAACAAGCAATAAAAGAACTTTCCGTTCTCAATATGGGTGGTACGGCTATCGGTACGGGTATTACCGCCGATAAAGATTATATTAAAAACGTAGTTCCCACGCTTTCGAAAGTGTGCGGTATTGATTTCGAACAAGCCGACGATTTGGTTGACGCTACTCAAAACCTTGACTGTTTCGTATTCGTTTCGGGCATCGTTAAGTCGTGCGCAACGAGTTTATCTAAAATCGCAAACGATTTAAGGCTTATGTCGTCTGGTCCTAGAACGGGCTTTGCCGAAATTAACCTTCCACCAAAACAAAACGGCTCGTCGATAATGCCGGGTAAAATCAACCCCGTTATCCCCGAAGTTGTTTCGCAAATTGCGTTCAACGTTATGGGAAACGATACCACTATCACTATGGCTGCGGAAGCAGGTCAACTTGAACTTAACGCTTTCGAACCTATAATTTTCTATAATTTATTCGAATCTATCGAAACGCTTACTAACGGTGTAAAAGTATTCAAGACCGACTGTATTGACGGTATTACCGTAAACGAAGACGTTTGCGTTGACGAAATTGAAAAGAGTATCGGTATCGTTACCGCGCTTTGCCCGTATATCGGTTACACTCGCGCTGCTGACCTTGCTAAAAAAGCGCTTAAAGAAAAGAGAAATATCCGCGATATTTTAATCGAAGAAAATGTTATCGAACCCACTAAACTCGACAGCGTTTTAGACCCGCACAAAATGATATAAACAAATAAAGCCCCCAGTCCATTTGGGGGCTTTATTATGCAAAAAACGGCAAGGTTAACCTTGCCGTTTTTTTGGTGCATCCGTCGGGATTCGAACCCGAAACAACGCCGTCGGAGGGCATTATTTTATCCAATTAGACTACGGGTGCATATAAGGGTATACACCCTTACCTTTTATTCATTTTTTTATTTTGTACTTTTCTATATATAATATATATAATAAGATATATTGCCGTGCCGAGAATAAACCCTAAAAAGTCAATCCCCACGTCAGTTAGCGACGGACCTCGACCACTTACGAATGTTCCCGATTGTAAAAATTCGGAAAGCCCTGCCGTTAAAAGCCCTGCGGTAAGTGAAAGGGTAGTACCTAGCAAAACTTTTTTGTTAGGTTTTATCATTTCCGCTAATCTATAATAAACTATCGTGGCAAAAATTGCAAGCACTAAAAATAGCGAAAAATGCCCGATAATTTTTCTAACGTAGGTATGGTAGGAGTATTTTACGTTAATCGTTTTGGTAACGGTAAAGTTCTCTATCGTTTTATGGGTAGCAGTTACCGTATAAGTTCCGTTTTTTTCACTATAAAACTTGCTGTTTACAATGCTTGCGTTATCGCCAACTTCCCAAGTGAAATCGCTAGGGCTAAACTTAACCCCGTCGCCTACCACCGTTAAAGTTAACTCTTTGCCGTTTACCGCCCAACCGCTAGGCGCTAAAATTTGCGGGCTGTTCGGTAAGCCTTGAATAACGCTAACTAAAACTTCGGTTTTTACGAGAGAATTATTATAAATTGAATATAAATAAAAGATGGTATCGCCAACTTTTTTCGGGGTAAACTTAATACCACTTTGGGTGTTTGAAAGGCTTAAAAACTCATCGTCAACCATATAAAACAGTCGCGCTTGCGAATCTAAAAGCCCTGCGCTATAATCGCTAAAATTAAAGGAAAGTTCTCTTTCTTCGTTGGTGGGTAAAACCATTTCCGTTTCGCTAACGATAAGCGGAGTGGTGTACGAAGGTAGCGCTTTTTCGCTAACCGCTATTTCGTGAGAAAAAGTTTTCGTTTGAAAACCGTTAACGTCGTTATAACTAGCGGTTACCGTTATCGTAATTTCGCCAGCGCGTTTTGGGTAAAAGTAGATTTTATTTTTGCCAAGAACGGCGTCAACCCCGTCGCCCGAAACGGATACGATAGAGTTTATATCTAAATCACTTTGGTAGTTTATCGAATACACCGCGCCCGAACTGTTTTGCGGGGAGTAGTAAACGCCGTTATCCGCGCTTGAAAGCCCCGAAACGCTACCAAAAGTAAACGACGGAACGTAAACTTCATTGCCAACGGTTACCAAAACGCTTTTGCTAACGCCCGAGAACTTATCTTTAACGGTAACGGTTGAAACGCCTTTTGAAAGCGGGGTAACAAGCCCGTCTTTATCCACGATTAAAACGCTTTCGTTCGAAGAAGAAAACTCTATATCCGACAGCGAGTAGTTTCCGCTCGGTTTAAGTAGGTACGTGATTTGATAAGCCTTTCCTACCGTGAGTTCGCTATCTTGCAAAAACACGTCAATACTTTCGGGGTATAGGGCTTTAATCTTGCCGTCGTCTTTAAGCGTTATTTTATTTCCACTTAAAAACTCAACCGTTTGAGATATCAAGTTAGAAACCCTTCCGCTACTATTTGAACTTTGCGTTCCGCTCGATAACGACTGTGAAAATATAAACGCCGTTAGTAGTACGTAAATTATAAAAGATATAAGCGTTGTTTTTGAATTGAAAAACTTGCGAATAATCATTATTATTATTTTAACATTTTTTTATAAATTAGTAAATAGGTTTTACTCGTTGACTTTTGCCACCGTAAAATTATATAATATATATATGGATAAAAAAACAGTAGTAGTAGGTATGAGTGGCGGGGTTGACAGTTCCGTCGCCGCCTTACTTTTGAAAAACCAAGGTTACAACGTAATAGGCTTGTTTATGAAAAACTGGGAAGAAACTGACGATGACGGTGCTTGCACCGCCGAAACCGATTATTCTGACGTTAGGCGCGTTTGTTCGGTTTTAGATATCCCGTACTATACCGTAAACTTCTCAAAAGAGTATATGGATAGGGTTTTCAAATACTTCCTTGAAGAATACGAAAAGGGTAGAACCCCTAATCCTGACGTTTTGTGTAACCGCGAAATAAAGTTCGGCCCGTTTAAGGAATACGCCTTAAAACTTGGGGCAGACTATATTGCAACTGGGCATTACTGCAAAATCAAGCACGACGAGTTTGGTCATCACCTTATGAAAGCCAAAGATAAAAATAAAGACCAAACGTATTTTCTCAATCAAGTAACCCAACCGCAGTTTGAAAACGTCTTATTTCCGCTTGCCGACCTTGATAAGGCGGAAGTTAGAAAAATAGCCGAAGAAAACGGGCTGGTTACCGCAGGCAAGAAAGATAGTACGGGTATTTGCTTTATAGGGGAAAGAAATTTCCGTCAGTTTTTAATGAATTATATTCCCGCAAAACCAGGCGCTATCAAAACTTACGACGGTAGGGTGCTAGGCGAGCATTCGGGATTGATGTATTATACGATAGGTCAACGCCGTGGTCTTAACGTGGGCGGTCAAAAAGGTGACGACGGTAGGTGGTTCGTTATCGAAAAGGACCTAAAAAACAATATTCTATACGTAGCCCACGGCGCGGAAGATAAACTTTACAGCAAAGGCTTATATATGAGCGGTTGTAATTTCCTTCCAAAAACTCCAAAAACGAAAACGTTCGAGTGTACCGCTAAGTTTAGATACCGTCAAGACGAGCAAGGTGTCACCGTTTCGATTTTAGACGGCGGTTTAGTCAAAGTTGATTTTCACGAAAAACAACGCGCCATCACCGAAGGGCAGTACTGCGTACTATACTTAGGCGAGTATTGTTTGGGTGGCGGTGTTATCGAAAAGGCTATCTTTTAAGACTTTATAAACGGCGCAAATACTGCGTTACTGCCGTCGCCGTGTGTCTACAATGACCAAAAAGGTCTATTGTAACCACCCGTCTAGGCGAGCCTTGTCTTGCTTGTTTCTAACGTCTTAAACGGAGTTTGATATAAGTTTTGTTTGTACTGTCATAATGTTTTCACTTTTCACGCGTGCGTACGCGTATATATTATATATAGATAAAAGCACCCCTTAAAATGCGGGTGTTTTTTAATGAAATTGACAATTTGCGATTTTTTAGAAAATGCGGTTGTGTAAAAGTTTCACTTTTTGTTTTCAAAAACACAATATGTAGTGTGGAAAAAAAATTTTCAAAAAATGTTAAAAAAATATTTGACATTTTTCTCAAAATATAGTTTAATAATCTAGCATCGACCGACCGTGTGCGCTGTAAAAGGCGTGCAAATATCGGCAAAAAACTCGTTTTTCAAAAGCAAAAAAATATTTTCAAAATTTTTGAAAATAATGCGAAAAATTAGTTGACAAACAAAATGCCGTATGATATTATAAGTAGGCTGTCGATTGCAAAGCAGCACTCGAAGAACTGTCGTTCTTCATCAAGTAGATTAAAAATTGAATAGAAGGAAATGAATTGAGTTACAAGATATTTTGTAATGAAAAGATTTCTGTCAATTATTTATTGAGTATATTATGTACCAAAAAAACAGTCAGCAAAAACGAACAAAAAACAATCGTTAGAGCAGTTGAACTTCGGTTCAGCTTTAAGAAATTAAACTTTAGGGTTTGATTCTGGCTCAGGACGAACGCTGAAGTCGGATCGTAGCCATGTCGTTCTGTGAGCCAAGGAGTTGGTGA
The DNA here is from genome assembly GCA_045646405.1 of Christensenellaceae bacterium. Classification (GTDB taxonomy): domain Bacteria; phylum Bacillota; class Clostridia; order Christensenellales; family Borkfalkiaceae; genus HGM11412. The sequence continues at coordinate 46,839 of JAZRKO010000023.1, forward strand.
GTTTAATTGTCTTCCTAAGACCGCTTGGCCTCCGACTTGCAAAAACGAACAAAAAACAATCGTTAGAGCAGTTGAACTTCGGTTCAGCTTTAAGAAATTAAACTTTAGGGTTTGATTCTGGCTCAGGACGAA
>JAZRKO010000024.1:0-7546 GCA_045646405.1 Christensenellaceae bacterium
AAAAACGGACTGAAACTGTCCAAAACAGCGCAACGTTGCGCTTTAACAAAAATTAGGTAGGTATAAAAAAATGAATAAAATTAGAGTACTTTTTTTAGACGTTAAAAACGCTAAAGAACCCCAAATCATTGAAGTATGTAACGACAATAACGACGACTTTCACCGTTTAATCGGTTGTGACATGATAGACGTAACTCAGCGAACGCTGGGCGGTAAAAAATATTGCATAGTTGCTGACGACGAAGGCGCTCTTAAATATAATCGCAAACTTAGTGTTTGGTCGTTTAACTCGTATGAAAGAATTTACGGCAACGTTATAATAGCGAATTTTGACGGCGTTGAAGACCTTTCTTCACTTGAAGACGTAGATGTCGTGCGCTTGCTTATGTGTCAGGCACGCTACGTTACCGACAAGCCGTACACGGTGCTTAAAACTGACCAAATAACTTCTTAAGGAGTTTTTATTATGAAACAGCAAACAAAAAGAAAATTCAGTTTAATAATCGACTCAATTATCGCTTTCGTATTAGCGTTCTTTTTTATTTTCGGCGCAGTTACAACCGTAAATAATGCTTTTACTACTGCAAGCGCGAGTGAAAGCACGACGGTTGATTATTCAACGTGGGAACGAAGTGAAATTACAGGGGGCTTAAACGTCTTTAACAAATATTTGCTTTTTGAAAAAGACGAAAGAGATTTAGGCTTTGAATTTTATATTGACAATATTCAATGCGAATTTGGAGAAGTTGTAAAGGGTGGTATTTCAGGATATAAAAACAAAGTTTCGATTTTTATTTATCTAGACGTAACCTTATATGCTGAATTAGATATTACCTACGAAACGATAACACTTGACGACGTTGAATACTACTTATTTAACATATCCGAACCTTACGTTGACTTTGTTTATACTGATTTCCCCGGAAATTATAACGGATATGAAGAATTTAAGGTTGACTTAACGAAAGTCGCGCTTAACTATCCTTCAACCGTTACTACTCTTATTAAACCCAAAATTGAGTCTGACAAACCGACCAACGTACCGACTAACAAACCGATTGAAGACGAAGAAAAAACGGGTTGTGGCAGTTTTTTTGAAGACGTTGGCACTGTTGTAAATGAAGTGTTAAAAATAGATGCGGAACCTTTTGCAACGGGCATATTTACGTTTGCAATAAGTGCAGTATTATTAGGCATATTTTTTGTCGCTATTAAAAAGTAGTTATAACTTTTGATACCCAAAGGTTTTAATTAAACAAACGTTTTTAGTGCCGTATCGTATAACGGCACCCCAGCGGTTTTCATTTACCGCGTACCTACCGGGCGAAAGCCCACCGGCGCTAGTCAATGCGACGTAACGCGCCGGTTAAATTTAACTTAAAAGCGTTTTTGCTTTTTTGAATATTAAAAGGGGGAAAAGATTGTATGAAAAGGTGGTTAGCAATATTGCTTACAATTGTTGGCGTTATTGCGGTAGTTGGCGCAGGTTTTGGCATCAATTACTTAGTTAACAAAAACAAAGAAAAAGCAAATGAAGATGCGCTCGCTAAATACTCGGCAGTTGAATACTTCGAGTCTGAGCAAATCAAAGAGCAACCTGCAGTTATGCGCGCTTATGCGGTTGGCGATGAACAGTTTACTAAAATCACGTATCAAATCGATACGGCTGACGAAGTTACCGTTTCTACCGCTAAATACGACAAGGCGAGCGAAGACTGGGCTAAATATGATAACGACTTTGAAGATATGAACTATATCGATACGGGTGTTATAAGTATTGACCTTTCTGAACTTACTGCAGGTAAACACATTTTGCAAGTGTTCGTTTACGCTGGTAGCGACGTTTCCGAGTGCATTTGCGAGAAGATCTTTACTATTCAATAAGTAAAAATAAAAACCCAAAGGTTAAGCGCCTAACTTAGGCGCTTGGCTATTTGGTAAAAAAGGAAATTATTATGAAAAAGATAACTTTTAGAAGTTTTTTGAAATATTCGCTTGCTTGCATCTGCGCAACGTGCGCTATGATAGCAGGCGTTTTTGCTATGTCTACAAATACCGTCAAAGCGGAAGTTTTGCAAGATTTATATATAACCACGCCAGAACTAAAGTATGATAGTGTAAAAGATAAGGCAAATTATTCAATGAACGCTTATTTACCGGTTGATGCATATGAATTACTTTCTAAATCTGTTGAGCATAATGATCTTATATCTAAACCAACTCAAGTTGGTGCAAATATTACGGGATATGAGTCTGGCAAAATATACACTTCAGATATATACACAGCTTATTTTTTAAGATTACGTTCTGAAAAATCTTTAATAAGTTATAAAGATATAAGTTATGATAAGCCGATTGGCAAAAACTTTTATTATGAAAGTGAAGATAAAAAAACAGTATTTAGTTCTAACAATTCGTATACTTTAGGTACAATTGACACATATTTGCTAAATACGTTTTTACAATTATATGAAGAGGATTTTGAAAATGATGCAGATTTATACTTATGGGTTGATATAGTTAAAGCTACTAAAACGAGGTCTTTTAGTGGTTATTATTATAACGATTATACTATTACAATCAACAAAGAGTATATTAAATACGAGGAAGAAATTGTTTACACTTCGGATAATTACAAAATTGTAAACCCCCAAAATGAAGCCAAATCGTTTTTAGAAAATGTATCTTCAAGTGTTGAAGTCAATAGAGTAAATAAATATTTAACGCTTGCTGGAACTTCGGTTAGGGCTGATGAAGACGTTACGGTTAACTTAACGTATAAACGAGTAAAAGACTTTGCGCAGGTTGAAACGGTATCAGAGCCTTTTTTAATTAAAGGTCGTTACATATACAACGAAAACTACATAAAGAACTATATGTATAACGTTTTAGGGTATGCGAATATTTCAGACTTTAACGCGGTTTATACTGATAGTTATATTATAGACGGTAGCATTTACGATACGCAGGACCGCGTGTTCTTGCAGGCGGAAAGTTTAGACTACGCTTTTAATTCTACACAGAACGTAGGAACGCTTAACGTAGTTTACGCGCCGTTTAAGTATAGTAACTTTGTTATTCGTATAACTAATAACGACCCAGCTAATAACCTTACTATTGATTACTTTACGTCAAACGTAGTGGATAACGGTAGCAATACGACGTTAACGTATGATTTTGATACTATCGAACGACAATTATTCAATTCTGCAAAGTGGCTTTTTGATATCCAACAAGAAGATTTTACGATTATATCGACACCGAACGTAACGACGTCACTTTCAGATACAGCGCTAACGATCACGTTTAGCAACTCGTACGAAAATAGCCTTTCAAACCTTTCAGTTATGATTGTAACTAAAATTATGGAAGATTACGAACTTAACCTAAAATACCGCTACGCTAAACTTAATGAAGACCTTACCGAAACTAGAATATATACTGATACAACTAAAATGTACTACTCGGATCTCGTGGCGCTAGGGAACGAGAACTTCAAAACGCTTGATGCAACGAAAAGTATTTACGAGTTAGCAATAAATTCAATTAAACCCGAAGTGTTAAACGGACAAGCCTTTTATACGTATAAGGGTATTAGGAAAGATTATACCAGCGATAAAAAGGGGTGTACAGTACAAGTTGAATACGACTACACAACGTTACTAAAAGTTACGGATAGTTTATCAACTTCAACGGTTTATATTGCGCTAGATAGCAACTCTTTAACTTATACTTACGATGACTTACCGTTTAGCGTGCCTAACGGTTGGCGTATTAAAAACGTTACAAAAAGTGTTTATGATGACGTTAAAATCGTTTTTAGCGAGCAAACGCCTGAAGATTTAACGGTAACTATAAACGAGTCAACGTCGCAAAAAAAGATTATAACGTTAACTGCTGAACTTTCGGATAAATGGTACGTTAAAGTTAATTACCTTGAACGTTACAAAAACACGCCGTTTGCTACGCTTGAAACGGTCACCAAGGAAGTTAAGGTTTCAGAGTACGGCGATATTAAAAACATAAATGCAAACAATACGGCAAAAATTGTTGGGAAATCTACGCTTAACGTTCTCAAATCGGCTGTTGAGAAGTTAGACGTTCAGTATAACGGTACTTCTACCTATACCATAACGCCTAAATACACTTATCTTTCGATTAAAGCGATTGACTATAACGGTAACAGTAACGAAGTAAAGGTGCCGTTAACGTGCTACGAGCAGTATTGCGAAATGTTCGGTCTCGACTGGTCAATACTATGGTTAAACACGAAAGACAACGAGTATTTTGAATATTCGAACAGCGTAGAGCGAGATAAACTCTACGGCTACTTCAACATTGCGGTTTTTGAAACACAGGTTTCGGACCTTAACGCGCTATTTTCAAACAACACCGGCGATGGGTGTATGACCATATTTAGATCGCAACAAATTGTAGGTTCGAATTTATATCGTTTTGCAAACAATATGAAAGACAGCGCGCTTTTTGGTGGCGCAGGATATACCTTAATGAGTTTTTGCGAGATTGCGAATAATAACAATAAGATTTTAGAAAGTTACTTCTTTTTCTTAGATATAACGTCTGATAAACCGTTTTTATCTAACGGTGGGGCGGACAACTCTGAAGACGACGACTCTGCAGGCGAAAACTTTGGCGAAGACGTTGTAGACGGTGTTAAAGATAAAGTTGACGAGTGGGGCGTATCTTTTTCAGATTGGCTTGAAACGAACCCGTTCGCGCAATTTGTTAAAATTTTAGGATACGTGCTATTAGGTGGCGTTGTACTTTTCGTTCTCGTTTGGTTGTTCAAAAAAGTAAAGTAAAATGGGCTTAAAAGAATTAAAACAAAAGCGCTCGAACGAAAACGTTACGAGCGCAAAACCAACTGAAAAAACAGTAGAACCCGTAAAAGAAAGTTTTGAAACGTTTTATGTACCGCAAAACGGCACGTTGAGTGGCGACAATTTTACCGTTGAATATAACGGGCCTATTAAAAAAAACAAGTATGACGGACCTAAACCAAAACGAAAAGTAAACGATTTTCCGGACCGTTTACCACTTGAACCGTTAAGCCCATACGATAAACAAAGCGCGCGTTTTTACGTTCGCCCTACTTTTTATCAAAAACAGCAGTTTCTTCTCGAAATGAAAAAAGAAGACCCCGTTTTTACCGACAAGCAAAAAGAGTGGCGAGAAAACGTTATAACGAGCGTAGATTTACGGCAAGAAGTGGGTCCCTACAAAAAATCGCATAACCGTTTAAGGTTACACCGTTACATATTTATAAATGACGTTATTTATTCGATAAACGGGTTACTTTACTACTTAATACCACTTATTGCAAACATTATCTTTATGATATTAAACTTAGCGGTGTTTTCGTTCGTGGAAAACGTAATCGTCGCTACTGCTTGTTTACTACCGCTTGCAATTTTAATAGCAACGGCGAAAAGTAAAACAAACGCGCTATTTAAGTTTTTAATATTATTGTTAACTATATCGCTATGCGTATACGCCGTAATTAACGTTAAGTACTATTTTCCAGAGTTCTGGGCGAATGTTTATCCGCCTTACGTTATAAAGATTTTTTTTATATATTTTGGCTTTTACTACTTCGGAAAATATTACGTAATTTGGCATATTATGTACGTTCAGGACCTTATGTCTGACTTTGGCAACGTCTTCAAAGTAAAATGCGGAAAACCACGTGTGGGGAAGACGTCACAGGGGATACAAGAAGCGAAAGCACTTGCGCTCGTTAAGTGGCGCCAACTTCAATATGATTATTGGATGCACCACAGCCGAGAAAAAGAAATTCTTGCAAAAGGCGATATAAATGAACTTTTAGAGTGGTACGCAATTAAAGAAAGTTACGAGTTCTACACTCGAAAGCCAGAACCAGGGGAAAACCCCGGTATACCGTGTTTATGGTCGAACATAGGTATAAAAGATGCTGGTGGTCGCACGTCGTATCAGGTCACGCTCGACCATATAAAAGGCATATCACGTTTACCGCTTTATTCCGTCGTTTTCTTTGACGAAATCGGCGCAGTACTTAAAAGTGAATTATCGCTTAAAAAAGGCGAGTTCTACGACGTTTCAGATATGTTTAGGCTTGGCGGTCATTTCTTAAAGTGGGCGGTAATCGGTTGTGAGCAGGACCCTAAAAATATTTATATTGATTGTAGGCGCGTTGCCGGTGCAAACGAACTCGTCAAATCGCAACAATGGGTATGCAAGCCTGTTTTGGCGCTTGGAATTTACAATTTTCTTAAAACGTGGAAAATTGATAATCTTGACAAAGGTTCTAAAAGACAACCTAAATGGGCAAAGTTTATGTCTAAGTTTGAAAGTTTTGTAAAATCGATAGGGTTTAGACAACAAATTGTTTCTGGTATGGGAAACCTAGAAACCGGAAGTGAAACATACGTCGTAAATGATACTGGGGAACGAATACCACTTGGTAGAAACCGTATTCGTTACGTTGCATCAGGTATCAATCGATACTATGACGATAGAGCGTATAAAGAACTTTATCCTTCGTTTTTCTTTAAGAAAATCGAAGGTAAAACGTTTAAGAACCTTATAATCAATGGTGTTGACCTTGAGAACGCCACGCAGTTTGTATCGAGCACCGAGCAGTTGAAAGCGCTACGCGACGCATTGTCAGAAAAAATAAAGGAAATCGCGTAAAGAAGTTTGTCGTGGGTAATGGGCGAACGTGCGTGCCTACGTGGGCGCAAATGCGCCTGCGTGGGTCGTGCGTCGACCATACCCCGAACAAAGTTTAGCGATTTCCTAAAAAACAACGAAAAAGGCAAATACGTTGCTATAAATAGTGTCGTTAAAACAAGAAAATAACATCCGATAAATTGTGTTAGTAAATTGCCATAGCCTCGTGACGGCAATTTACTGACCGACCGCCTAAATTTAGGCTAAAAATAGCAAAACTGTCCGTTTTTCGATTTCGATTCCCGGCAACGTCGAACCAAAACGGACTGAAACTGTCCAAAATACCGATTTTACGGCGCTAACGTCGAAGTTTTTTAAACCTAAACATAAAAAAGGGGGGAACGTATGAACTACAAAACAATTCAATGTGATTTAAGCGTGTTTGACGGGCGTTTATCGTATATGCGTTGCGCCCAACAACTTTTAAGCGTACTAGTCTTTCTTCGAGAAACGCAAAGTAATACTCTAACCGTTTCAACGAAAGAGTTGGTCGAAGCGCTTTCCGATAGTGGTGGAACCGTATCAGAGCGCACCGTTCGTGGCTGGCTTAATATATTAGCCAAAAACGGCGCTATTAAGTACAAGTATTCTGGCAAAATGATTATAAACCCATACTACGTATTCGACGGCACCGAAGACGACTTTTTCAGCACCGTCAAGCGCTGGGAAGAATTTAAGTCAGACGTTGCCGAAGTAGAAATGAAAAAAGCCCTTTAAGGGCAAAAGAAAACCGCAACGGTGGAACTTTGGCGAGTCTAGACCGTTACGGACTTGTCAAGCACGCTTGCGCGCACCTTTATTTTATTATAACACG
>JAZRKO010000025.1:0-20173 GCA_045646405.1 Christensenellaceae bacterium
ACGATGATGCGCTTAAACAATTTTTCGACTACTTGAAAAGAACAATAAAATATTATCAAGACGAACTCGAAAAAAGCAATAAATATAAATATTCCACAAGTTTTGTGCAACAAATTGAAAGAAATTTAAAAGAAGCACAAAAAGAATATAATTATAATGTTGCTTTTTATGGTTATGGTAATTTAGGCAAAACGGCGAACCCTTATCTTTATAATAATAATGAAATTATTGATTGTAGAGGATTAAAACCGACATACAGAATATTAGACAATTACGACAATTTTTTCGACGTTGCAGACAGTAAAACAAGTTTTGCAGGTTTCGGACTTACAGACACAAAAAAATTAATTTCTGAAACTTGCCGGGCGCATTGGAAAGATTGTAAAAAGATTGCAGCACATTTAAAGGGTGATTCTCTTTTACAATCGTGTTTTAATTTGTGGCATTGGTTACGATTTAATATTCGGTATGAATACGACAAAGAGGGACGGGAAGAAATAAGAACCCCGCTCCGGGTTTGGCATGATAGGGCGCGGGGCGTTGATTGTGATTGTTTAAGCGTGTTTTCGTGGTGTGTTTTGCGCTGTATGGGGTACGACCCGGTCTTTGAATTAGTGGCATTTAAGAACCGACCGCAGTTTTCGCACATCTTTATAAATTGCGACGGTGTGGTTGTGGATCGTGTGTGGTTTGTGTTTAATAGTAGACCACCGCTTGTTACTAAAAGAGAATTATTTAGAGTTGATTTAATTAACAATTTAGGACAATTATTTTAATATGGAAATACCTGTTTATGGTCTTTCAGGATTCGGCGAAATTACGGAATTAACCGACTACCCGGAACTTGGAAAACTAAAATTTAAAGGATTTAAAAAAATAGCAGCAGCGGCAAAACAGCAGCAACCGGGCAGCGGTTTTAAAAAAGTTGTTTCGCGCATGAAGAACGCAGCGTTGCGTAAAAAAATGACGGAAAAACACGTTGCAAACTTGCGCGGTTTAGAGGGCATTTACAACACGGCAGCGGCAAAGATAGCAGCAGGAACGGCAACGCCTGAAAATGTAACAGACTACAAAAAAGCAAAAATTTTATTGAGCCTTGAAAGCACGGATTATGATTGTTACAGATTAGCCTCTATTTATATGCCGTATGTTTGCGGGTTTGACGATTTCGACGGCGGTTATTTATTCCCGTCGCGGGAACTTGCAGAAATAGCGGCGGCGGGTGAAGAAGAATTTTTGGCATACGCAAACTCGCCCGGAGCAACCGAACTCGGCAAAATAAAAATCTTTAAGAAGATTAAAAACGCAGTCAAAAAAGCGGCTAAAGCAGTAGGCGGCGCAGTTAAGAGTGCAGCAAAAGCGGTCGCAAACACAACAAAAGCAGCCGTAAAAGCAACGATAAACACTGTGAAAGCAACCGCAAATTTAACAAAGGCGGGTATTCAGGCAGCAACGGGACAAGGCGCAAAAGCGAAAGAAACGCTAAAAAAGGCAGGCTCACAAGCAAAAGCAGCAGTAACAGAGCCTATAAAACAAGCGGTAAAAGACACAAAAGATTTAACACAAAAAACAATAATTGAACCGACAAAAACATTTGTAATTGACCCGATTAAAAACACGGTTAAAATTGCTGGGAAAGTTTTTAAAGTAATTTTTGTAAAACTTAATCCTGTAACTATTTTAATACGAAACAGTTTGCGCGGGTTGATTGCGTTAAATTTCCGCGGTTTTGCAACGAAACTCGCGGTCGGTACTTTGACACAGCAACAAGCAGCCGAGGCGGGGTATGATTCCGCAGCGTGGGAAAAAGCAAAAAAAGCCTATGAACGTGTTGTAAAACTCTACACTAAAATGGGCGGCAAAAAAGATAAGATTGAAAAATCTATAAAAAACGGTGCAAAAAGAAAACCGCTTTTCGGAGCGAAAAAAGACACGAAAGTAGACCTTTCCCCGGACAGTTCCGACAATGAAGCAACCCTCGGAGACCCGGCAACCGTCGCGACAATGATTGCGGCGTGTACCTCGGCATTAGTAGCGATTGCGGGTTGGATTGCGGGCATTGTTGCAAACAAAAAGCAAGAAAAAAAGGAAAAGGAAGAAGAACGCAAACGGGAAGAAGAAAAAGCACGAAACGCGGAATTATACGAAACAGACGTAAACGGCAACCCGATTGTGGACGAATACGGCAGACCGATTCCAAAGGGGCAAATTGATGCAGACAGAGCGGCGGCAGCAGCAGCGGCTCAAGCACCTGAAAACGCAGACAAAAAAAAGACAAAAACGGGATTAATAATTGCGATAGCAGCAGCGGCGGGCGTTGCACTTTTAGCGATGAGCGGCGGCAAGGGTAAAAAAAGGAGGTAATATGTACAATATTATAAAAGAACAAAACGAAACTTTTAACGGATTAGGCGGCACAAATGCACCTAACACGAAAACAACACCGAAAACGGGAGGCGCGTTTGTTAATGTTACGGACTCACTAACCAACGCAGCAAACAGCGTCGCAAACATAACAAACGCATTTGCAAACCTGAAAACGGCGAAGAACAGCGGACAAGAGCAGCAGCCCGTGTATGTTTATAACGGTCAGGCAACAGAAACCGGGAGCGGCACAAATAACGCAAAAGCGGACAAGGGCATGAGCGACTACCTCCCGTGGATTATCGGTGGCGGCGTGTTGTTAGTTGGTTTGATGTTGATGAATAAAAAAAGGTAATTATGGCAAATATTAGCGAAATAACAATAGAAGTTCCACTTACCGGGTTTATTGGCAAAAGAATGAAAAATTCTTTAAAGAAAGCAGCAGCAGCAACCGGGACAACGATTCAGACAACGGGACAATATATGGGAGAAAAAACAACAGAAAAACAACAAACACAAAAATTTATAACAAACGAGCCTCCGACAACGCCTGCAATGTCTGAAACACCGACAACGGAAAATAAAAAGGGTTTTCCGTGGTGGATTGTGGCGGCAGCCGGGGTTGGTTTGATATTATTAAACAGTAACAATAAAAAACGTAAAAAATAAAAACATGGCAGGATTTATAAAAAAGAATTGGCAAAAGGACGCATCCTCAGTGCTTTTAAATGCAGGATTGAGAGCGGCGGGTGGATTCGCCGGGGCGTATATTGCAACGTCAGGTCCTTTTAAGGCGAAACCCAAAAACGAAAATCAGACATTATACAATATTGGCGGACCGCTATTGTTAGCGGCGGGCGTTTTGGGCGACATGATGTTTGAAGATACAAAAATCAAATCATTTGCACAAGGTTTAACAACATACGCTGCTTTACATTCGATTGCAGTTGTAACAAAAGGGCAGGGCGGTTTGGCTGAAAAAATCGGCATATCAGGACTTGCGGGCGATGCTGAAGAAGAGGCAGCGTTAATGTCCGGGATTGCAGCATTAGGCACAACAACAGACAGCACCGCGGCAGACGTTGAAGAAATTAAGGCGTTAGCGGCAGGTGAGAGTGGCACAAATGACGGCAACGATTGGGAGGCGGTTGCAAAACAAATTGACGTTGCAGACGAAACAGTTAAACAAGTAGCAGGAGTGGACGAAACCGCGGCAGACTTGATGGGAACAGAGAGCGAAGACGAGGCGGCACTCTTAATGGGTATGTTTTAAAATAGAGTATTAACAAATTAAAAAAAATTATAAAATGAAATTACTTACAAGAGCACAAGAATTTTTGAAACTCAAGGTCGGCGAACTTTCCCCGGCTATGCAGGAAGATTTCCAAAACGGAAATTTAAACTTTTCGGATTCAGTTTATTACAAAAGATACGAAGTAACGGGCGCGGGCGGTTTGCTTGATTTATTGTACAACGACGACGCAATTAAAGACGGTTTTACAAATATTTCAAAGCAGAAAATCAAACAAGGCTGCGCTATCATGGTAGACCGAATTACAATTAAGGTAGGTACGGTTGCAGCAACAACAACTACAGCAAATTACGAGGCTAACGTTGCTTATTTGCCCGTTTTGTCAATTATGGAGGGCGCAACTGCAAACCCCGTTTTGAGTAACGCAGAAATTGAAATCGACGTTGCACAGTTGAACATTTTTCAAGCACCGATAAATTCATTTAACCAAGAAAGCGTCGGAATTAACGGACAAAAGGACGGTATTATCTTGACCGCTCCAAAGTTGATTACAGATTTACAAGAAATGCAATTCCGTTTGCATATCCCGCAGGGCAAAACAATAGACGGTACGTCTTACCGCTATTTTGTAGAGGTAGCCTTGAGGGGTGCGGAAATTCGCGTAAAATAGCACATTCACGAGAGCAGCGCAATAAAAAGCGGGGCGGGGCATTAGTCCGCGCGGGGATTCGATTCTCACCCGCTTACAAATTTTAAAATTTTAAAAAAATGAATTTAGACATAATACACAAATATAAATTTGAAATCCCGGCAACGGTGGGTGTTAATACTGTTTCGTATAATTTTAAATCTAACGAATTAAGAAAATACCTAACGGGCATCTCGTGTCCGTTGCTAACAGCAATCCCGGCGGCTGAAGAAATCAAAATCGAATTAAGGGACGATTATAAAAGCGTTTTATCTTTTTCCCCGGTGCAAAATTGGTGTAAAAACACTAATTCACAAAGTTTTGATTTAACGGAAATTTTCCGTCCTTTAAGCGTCGAAAGCGCGGGAAAAAATTTTTATTTGACTGTAAAAGTAAAAAACACCGCGGCGGCGTTTGGTTTTGTTGCAATGTTCAGGCAGAGCGACACACCGTTAAATATTAAAATTTTCGGCGTTGATTGTAAACAATACGACATACAGTCCTTTACAGTTCCTACACCTGAACTCGGGCAAAACTTTAATATAACGTTGCCTTCCGATTTTGACAGCGTGGCGGGCATTAATATTGTAGGAGCAGACCAAACAAATTTTTTAAATTTATGTTTGGACATAAACGACAATTATAATATTATTTTAGACCCCGTTCCCTTGTCAGTGCTGAAAGTAACTGAAAATCAAAAGACGGATAATTCTTTTTATCCGCTATTTTTCAAGAGTGCAAACAAACAAATTAATGCACGTTTGACAGCATTAGACAGTGCTGCGCAATACACACCAACGGACTATACAATTAGTTTTTTACTGTTAAAAACCGCGTAAAAAATGAATATTTTCGACTATATAAAAAACTACGCATATTTCCACGGGTGGGGCGATAATTACACGTTAAAAAGCAAATTTTTAACTAAAAAAGATATTTTGCAACCCGTGAAATTTTCAAACGGCACAGCATTTTTTTATAAAATTGCGGCGGTTGGTGAAATTCAGAATTATAGCAATTTAAACGGCAAATTTTTAGAACTTGAAACACCGACGGATTTTTGGGACTTGTCCGGTATTGTTAATATATCGGATTTTGGAACAATACAGAAAGCGGAGAGCGATTTTATTTTTGCAGTTGATAACGTTTTGAATTTTAAACTATTTGAAAACACGGCGGAGTCTATGTTTGCAAATATTCAGAAATTTTTTGCACAGTATTTTTATTTAACACCTCTCACGGCAGCGGATAAAACGAAAATGCAGCAGCAGGGCGAGAAATTAAAAATAAAATTTGACATCAACAAACACAGATAAAAAATGAAATTAACTAAAGACTACATCGCTGAACATATCAAGCGCACAAAATTTTATTTTTGGACGCTGTATGCGCTCCAAAATTACAAAAGGGTGCATATTATGTCCTATAATGCGGACGATATAACAGAAAGCGACAGCGACGAAGAAAAAGCGCAAAAAGCAATAAACCGTCTTTTTGCCGTTTTACAAGATTTTCCAAAAGACGCGGTTTTGTCTATCGAACTGAAAAGCAGCAAGAACGCAAACGGCAACGGCATAATCGGCGGGATTGAATTTGTAAACAAAACAAAAGAAGAAACAGAAGAACAACCGCAAAATTTTAACGGTTTCGGCGGTTTTGTTAATCCCCCGGCGGGTTGGGTTTCCGAAAGTGTTTTAAACGGCAAACTCGATGAATTAAGGGCGGAAAATACACGGCAAATAAACGAACTAATATTCAAGCAGCGTGAAAAGGATTTTGCGGAAAAAATGCACCGGGAACGGGCGGAACTTGAAGAACTACGCAGAGAACTAAAAGACGAAAAAAAGAAATACGAAAGCAACACGGGCGCAGCGGCAGAAACGTTAGTTTTTGCAATAAAAAAAATTTTGGGCGAATTGTTTCCCGGATTGAAGATGTTAAAAACAACCCCGGAAACAACGCCACCGCAATTGGCGGGAATTAAGGAAGAACCCGAACCAACCGACATGAAATATAAAGCGGTTGAAAAATTGGCGGGTATTCTTTACGAAAACCCGAAAATAACGGCGGAACAAGTTGAAAATTTAATTAACACAATGCAAACGAAACCGCAGACGGCAGAACCCGGAAAGGAGGCGGACGTAAAATGAGCAGTAATTTTTTAAAACGTTACGCGCATGATAATTTATTAAATGAACTCAACACAGCAATAAAAATGCAATTTGAGTCCGGGAACGTAACAGAAAGCGAAATTAAAAAATTTATTGAGTTAATTAAAAATACTCAAAAACTTAAAACCGCGCTTTTATGGCTTTAAAAAAATAATTAATAACATTTAAACATTTAAATATTTAAAATCATGGCATTAAAGAAACCAAGTAAACCGAAGTTTAAGAAACTCCCCAAACAACCGAAGGCAACAGCATCGTCGGAGAGTTGGAAAAGTTACGAAAGTAAAGTTAAACAAATTGAGAGCGAAAATGACAAATTAATTGCTGAATACAGAAAAAAACAAAAAGAATACGAAAACGAATTAAAAAAGCGTGAAAGTATTAAAAACAAAGCAATTAAGGCAAAAACGAAACTTTCAGGGATTAGTTAATTTATTTTATTTGTTTGTTTGATTGCGGACGGTTTTTCCGTCCGTTTTTTTAAAAAAAAGTATGGACGGGAAAATTTTATTAATCGGTGGCGGTTTGGGTTTGTTAGCGTTGTATCTTTTTAGAAAAAAGAACGAAGACGAAAACAACGCAAAAAACGCAGACAAAGAAACCGAGGATTTAACGAACCAAGAAACGCAACAGGCGTTAATATTAAAATCGTTGTTAAACCCTGAAAAAGTGGTAGTTATCGGTTGGACAACAAACAATTTAAAAAGCCGTGCGGATTATCCGAAAGTTGCAGAAATTTTAAACACGTTGTTAAGTATTACAAAGTGGGCAGCGGTGCAAAATTCATTTTTAAAACTTTGTAACAAAGAATACACTTTGTTAAATGCTTTACAAAATGCCTTACCAACTGACATCTACAAAAAAGCGGTTGAAATAGCAGCAGCAAAAAAAATACAGACTGTTAAGGACGTAACAGCGATTTTAAAAGATAGCACAGCAGCAACGGGCATAGTAACAATACAATTTCAAAAAAATACGCTGATTGGAGCATTGCAAAAGTATTCAGGCGGAAACGCTTATTTTATCAACGGTTACAAAAGCGACGGCAATGTTTTAAAAGATTTAATTGAAATGTCCGGGTATGTAGCAAAAAACAGCGTAAAAGAAATTTAATTATGAATGTTTATAAAGGAGCAGATTTAGCCGCATTTGCAAAAAAAGCAAAAGCGGACGGCGTTAAATTCCTTTTAGGCGGGAACTTTGAAATTTTAACGCCTGAAAGGTTGGAAATTTTACGAGTTAATAATCCGGGCAGTATAACTGCAAATCGTTACGCATTTGCAAAAAACAATTATATCGGTGAACGTGTTACAGATTGCAGCGGCTTAATTTACGGATTTTTAAAAGACGGGAAGAGAAGAACCTCCGCGGCATTGTATAACAACGCAGAAAAGCGAATAAAAATAAACCAATACAACGCGGACAAGATTCCCGCGGGGGCGGTCTTGTGGCGTGAAGGTCATGTTGGGGTGTCAATTGGCGACGGCAACGAAATAGAGGCACGCGGATTCGATTATGGTATTCAGGAAAGGAAAATAAAAAACACGGGTTTTACACATTATTTGTTGTTTTCCGATTTTGATTATAATAAAACGGGCAGCGGGTTTTTACTCCCGGCGTTGTTCATCGGAGCGGCGGCGTTGTATTTTATAACAAAAAAATAAAAAAAATGCAAGAATTTAGCGGGGTTTTTCAAAACGTTGCTTTCCCGGTTGGAGTGTGTATAGTTTTATTTTATGTTTTGTTTGTAATAATCAAAAATGAAATAAAACAAAATAACGACTCGTTTCAAAACGTTACGGCGGTTTATGATAAACATTTAATTTATTTGCAAACACAAAACGAAAGATTAACGCAAATAATTAGCGAATGTACAAAAGCATTAAACGACAACACGCACACCTTTAACGACTTAATAACAGTTATAAGCGGTTTTGAAAGATTCTTAAAAGAATATAAAAAAGAAATTTAAAAATATGATTGCAGGTAATTACACAGTAACGGCGCGAGATTCATGGACAACAGTTCCGGGACATCATGTTAATATGACATACAACGCGAACAACGATCCGACCGAAGAAAAATTTTTCGACGGTGAAAATTTAATTTTTGTACGTCGTTATCAATACGACGAAAACGGCAACGCAATTTTAATAACTTGTACAACGGAATAAAACATGGGATATTTTTTTAACAGTCTATTAAAATACGGTTTTCAGAAAAAAGAAAACGGCGGCAGTGGTGGCGAAATTACGGTAGATTCTGAACTTTCAGAAATTTCTAAAAACCCCGTGCAAAACAAAGTGATTACAAGCACTTTGCAAAAAAAAGTTACAAAATTTTTTACCGCAGCAGACGAACTCGAACCGGGCGAAATTGCACAGTATCAGGGCGAGGACGATTCCGCAAACGGTTTAAAAAACGGATTCTTTTATAAAAAAGAAACGACGGCGGGGTTAGTTTTGCCCGTGGGTACGAAAATAAAAAAATATTATGCAGCAGGACCGGCTGTGTTATATTTGATTAGTTCGTGGAATAATCCAATTATAAATACGTGGCAGCAGTTTAATAACATAAACGGGAATAATTACACCGTGCAAGTTTTAAGCAAAAATTTTGATGTCAGCACGATTCCCGAACCCTTTAAAACCGCGCTTTCACCGATTTCCGAACCGATGTTCGAAAACGAGGTACATCTTACACAGTTACAAGCAAAAGGCAGTTTTAATAATCAAAAATCAATCAATCCCTTTGATTTTACCGTTTTTGAAGGCTTAAATCCTAACCCGGCATTTGGTAACGTACATGATTTAATTTATTGCTGTGATACAGACGGAAATAGATATATAACAAACGGTTATACACTTTGGGAACTTGACGAAAACAACAAAGTAAAAGGGACACTGTATGATGACGGCGACGGCGCAACTCTTTCACAATTCAGATATGAAACAACCGAAGAAATTAATTTTCAAAAGGTAACATTTACACAAGTAGACACACAGCCTCAGCCACAACAACCGCAAACAGAAAAAAATATTTTTGTCGTTAATGCTCAAAGCATTAACACAAATATAAATGAATGTTTGTCGGTATTGACTGAATTAAAAAACAACGATTTAATTATATTTTCGGATATTGACGAAACGAAAATATATAATTACACATACAACAGCACAACAAAGATTTTAAAAGGAAATGCGGATTTTGATTTAATTTTCAGGTACGCGGGAAATGGCGAATTTAAGCCGATTTCTTTTTCTCCTATATTTTAGTATAATAATAAATAAAAATTTAAAAAATGGCACAAAAAACAGCAGCACAATTAAAAGAACAATTTGCGGCAGGTAAATATCCAACCGCGGCAGATTACGGAGATTTAATCGACACAGCAACGGCGGGCGGCGGCGGTACAACCGTGTGGGCAGGCGTAGACGGAAACGCTATTTACAGTGGACACGAAAGCACACCCCCGGCGGCAAATTCTTTGGTAATAGTTACTAATAACGGCAGCACTGCAATAACAGTAAGTTACAGTTACTCACACAACAGCACAGCAACAATCGCTGCGTATGGTGCGCTCGCATTTTTAGCAACAAACGATAGCGAAGAATATCTATTAATTGGTACACCAATTCCCGCAGGGGCTAACAGTTAAAAAAAATGTACTATCTAACTGAATGTCTTATTATTAAAAATGAAAATCAATATTTGCGCGAGCATATCCTTACAAATGCCCGCGCGGGTATTGATTTTTTTTATATCTATGACAACGAAAGCACAATCCCGGTTTATGACTACTTAAAAGAAACCGCGCCGGAACTGTTAAAAATTTGCAGCGTCGAAAGATACTCCGCGCCTCCTGACTGCAAAAACCCGCAAAGCGAATGTTATAAAAAATTTCTGTCTGAATACAAAAACGGGCAAACATGGTGCGCGTTTATTGATACAGATGAAATGTTTAGCGGTAATCTAAAAGAATTTTGCAAAGGGTGTGAAAACGTGGCAAATCTTTTAATTTTTAAAGGTTTAGTTATAGGGGCGAATAATAAAGCATTTTACGAAAACAAGCCGCTAAAAGAACGGTTTAACGGTGATATTATAAAAAGGTGGGGTTATAATAAAAACGTTGTACAAACACGGTTTTTAATTGAACAAAGCGCACACAAAAGCATTTTAACACCGTCTAATTTTTTAACTATATATTACCCCGAAAACGTTAAATTGTTACATTATTATTATAAAAGTTTGGAGGAGTATATATGGAAAATTCAACGCGGCTCGGCACAAAACACAATCAGGCATTTTAAAAATTTTTTTGACGATAACAAAATAAACGAAACCGACGTAAAAATTTTAATGAATAAATATAAAATTGATTTTGATTTTTGCACATTAAAATAATAAAAAATCCCCGGTCCGGGAATATTCCGAACCGGGGATTTTTTGTTATTCTCTAAGCCGCTGCCGTGTATGGTACATTTGTAATAAAAGTTTATCCGCTCGCGTATAAAGGAGAAGAGAACCGTGTTTATATAAAAAACGTTGATATTTTTGTACTTTTTTTATTAACACGCTTAACGCTGTGTAATTCTCCGATTTTTTTGTAAAATCGTTTTTTTTATAAAATTCTTTATATTCTTTTTCGTATTCGTCAATTTTATTTATTTTTTTCATAATTCATCTCATATTTAGTAATATTTTTTTTATTTCATATAAATATTTTTTAGTAACCTTTACGCCCGCAACGGGGCGTAAAACAAACGGGAGTTTGTCGTACCAATAAAAATAATTATCATAAACAATTTGCAGGTGTCAGCGCCATTGCCCGTGTACAATTTTATTTGCCCACTTATTCAATTTTTTAATTTGTTTTCCGTATTTCATAACTCACCTCCTTTATTCTAAAATTAGCGTTTTTAAATCGTTTAACATTGTTTCTATTGTCTTTATAGTTTCATATATTTTTTTTGTTTTATCCGTCAAATTTGGCGGTTTTACGTTTACAAAACTTTGCACCGTTGTTTGAGTTTGAACCGGGGGCGGCGGTGCGGTTTCGGTTTCCGTTTCCGTTTCGGTTTCCGTCGCAATACCGAGTTGCCGTCCGTAGGATTCTAATTTTTGTAAAACATTAGAAAAATATTCAATTATTTCAGATGTTTTTACATATTGCGTTTTTCTTATATCCATATTTGCACCCGACATTAATTTCCTAAAAAATTTTTGAAACTCTTTCTCTTCAGGAGAAAAATTTTGAATTTCATTTTTTAGCAAATCAAAAAAAATAAAATTATCAATTTTGCACAGATAATTTAAAAATCTTTCTTTGTTGATGTTGCCGGGAGTTTCTTTTTTCTTGTCTGCAATTAGCGTTTTTATATTTTCGATAACTGCATTATATAATGTTAGTTCGTATTCATTCATTTCATATTGTTTTTAATTATTGTTAAACATTCTTTTTTTGTCTTACATTTTCGACAAGCGCGGGACAAACATTCGCGCCCTTTTGGGTAAATTTTTTTCCCCGTTTCCCGCTCAAATTCCGCGACCGCATCGTCAAAAATCGAATTTACAGCGACAACCGTGTAATCCTTTTGCGGGGTAGGGGTGGAGCGGTAAAAATGCGAAAAATAAAAAAATACGCCTGACAATAACGCTGCGATTGTTAAGCACTTAATTAAACGTTTTTTAACTTGTGCTTTATGCTGCATTTTTTCAACACCTTTTGCAATTGCCTTTTGTTTTTCGACGATTCCGCACAAACTTTTTTCTATTTGTTTCAGTGCAAATAAATTTCCTTTTTGAGCGGCTTTTTTTGCGTTTTCGTACTGTGTAATAATTTTTTTTATTGTTTCGGGTTTGTTCGTTGCAAAAATTATTTTATCAATCAACGCCTCCACCTGAACCGCGGAGGCGGCAACGTCCCCGGCGTAAAGGTCTGAAAAGCGAGGTAAATTAACCTTTCCTTTTCCGATAACCGCGCGTTCTTCTATCGGATTCAAACCGTTAAGCACCCGCGCGGTTTCCGTTCCCGGTCCGGCGATCAGCCGTTCCCCGTCCGTATTTTTTCCCGTTATTATCCCGTTATTATCCCGTTTTAATCCCGTTTCTATCCCGTTAAAACCCGTTAAAACCCCGTTAATTTCCGGGCGTGTTTTAAGGTCGTACCGAAAAATTAATTTTTCGGGATTAAAACAAACGACCGGGGCGTTATCCCCGTTGAGCGGTAGGAGCGAGGCGGCGTTTCCGTCCCTCTCCTTTACAGCATATATTTTGCCGTCGTCTGAATTGTAACACAACTCCGCACCGTTTTTTTCAGCAACAAAAAAAAGCGCGGTTAATATTTCTGTTAATGTATTTTGCATTTCGTTATATTTTTTTATTATATATGCCGCTCCATGCGGCGAACTGTGCGCCGATTTTGTTATATTTTTTTATTACTATGTTCCTGAAATTATTTTATAAAAAAACTCTTTCAGGAGCGCAAACGGAAAGGACAAATAAAGCAAAATTGCATTTGTCAAATTTCCGGCTGTGTAATAGTAAAGTAAAACAAGCAGTGCAAACCATGACAAACAATTTTTTATAAAATCTTTTATTCTACCTAAAAAAGATTTTTTATAAAATCCGTTATTTCTTGCCATTTCAGCCACAAAATTAAAATTGTCAATAAAATGGTTGCGATTTTTAAAAACGTGCCTAAAAAGTTATTAAAAACAATTTTTATAAAGTAAAGAATTATTTTATAAAAACCTTTCAGGACGTAAAAACAAGCAACGCACACCAAATCCGCGGGAACGGTAAAAAACGACATCAGACCGACAAAAACGCAAAAAATATTTTCTTGCCACGGTTTGCCGTCGCAGTCTAAACCGTATAAAAACCGGGTTAAAAAGAAAAATCCGATTTTGCAAGAATACGGGCTGCGGCGGTAAATTTTAAAATGCCGTTTTTCAGGTATATAAATAATTTCATTCATATTAAATCAATTTCGTATTTTTTTCTGTTTTAAAGCCGGGGGCGTGCCAAGTCTTACCTTTTCGCACCCGGCAATTAATAACTATAATAAACTCTATATTTTTTTATAAATCAACATAATCATTAAAAAACCTTTCTAAAAAGTTTTTTAGATTTTCTTTTTTCAAACAATCTTTTTTTTCTGCATTGCTCGAAAAATAAATAAGAAAAATTGCGTTTTTATTTTTTACAAAATTTGTAACAATAACATAATAATTATAATTATGTCTATATAATAATATTGTTTTTTTTTCATGTAAAACTGCAATTGCGGCGGAATTAAATTCCGGGTTTATCCTAATTCTTTCAATTCTCATGTCTTAAAAATTTTAGCATTTTAACATCGTTATCGGTCATGCGCATAGCAGAACCAAAAATTTTCCTACCGTTGCAGTGTGTTAAAAAATCCGCTGAACCGTCTAAATAAAAATCCTCACTCTTGCAATATTTCAAAAGTTGCGCACTACTTATATAATTTTCAAAAAGTTCCATTTTCTTTTTTTGCGGTTTTTGTTGTTGCGCGGTTTTAATTTCATTTGCTAACGTTGCAGAAATTAAAATTTTTGATTCAGGCGGCAAAAGATTAGTTGCAAAGGACGTCCTCACCCTTGCGCCGTTTTTGTATATAATATTAGACGAGGTAATGACATATTGACACTCCGAACCCTTAACAAAAAGCGTTAAAGCCGGGGCGAACAAAAAGAACTTTACTCCCATACGCAAATAATTTTTAACAATTTGCGCATATATCGAAAAAGGCGGGTTATCTATTACGACCGTTTTTTCGTTGTAATTTTCTGTTAAATAGTCCCCGCCGGGCTGAAAGGGACGCAAAATTTCTAAACCGTTGAGGTTTAAAAGATTATCATTAACAAAATTTTTTACAACATCAAACACAGCAGGCGGCGTGTAACAATCGTCCGTCGTTTTTTTCACGTCAAATTTTTTTAAAAAGTTTTCGTAACTTTTTGATTTTGGCGTTAAAATTTCTTTTTCGGAAAATATATTTAATTGATAATATGTTTTCATATATTTTAAAAAATATTATGTAAGATTAAAGAATACATTTTTTTATATCTTAATTTTCTAACCGTTTTTAAGGTTAAATATTTGCGTAAATAAGAACGAAATCTCCTTCTATTTTTCCTTTTAACATCTTTTATATCTCTTTCTTTTTTCATAATATTACGGGGTTTTCGTTTGCAGCATATCAACAAAAATATTATGTTTGTCTACATATCGCTTTTTTTCTTCATTTTTATTATTATTATTGATTATTTTAGCAGTAATATAAATTTTAATTTCTTTCATTTTGACCTCCTAATTTTTTTTTAATTTCCATGATTTTAAACGTTTTTTGTTAGATATACATTTTATTAACTTTTGAATTTTAAAGCCTAAAACTCAAAGAAAAGGCGTAAATAAAAGGAAATTACAAGCAGTATACACAGATTTATAACAACTGCCTCGAAAACTGAACAATTAAGCGTTTCCGATTCCCTTTGTAAAAATGTTTTAATTTTTTGCATGATTCTTTACTTTTTTGGGGTCTCCTTCTACCCTCCTAAAATTTGTCCGATAATTAACGTTATGTTTTTTAATTTATCCACTTCAGAATAATATTTTCTTTTTCAAAGAACCCGCAAAAAACGGCGTTTTCTGAAAGTGTTTTTTCAATTATTTTGTCATTAACACGCAACAAAAGAATTTTTTTAATTTCACATGTTTCTACTTCGTGCCCGGCAATTACCCGTTTTATTTTCTTTCCCGTTTTTTCCTTAGTTAGTTTTAGCGGCGTTACATCATTAAGCAACGCACCATCCGCGCCGGGAATTAAGCCGGAGGAAACCGTTTCAAATTTTAATTTGTTCCAAATATTGAGCGCGTCCTGAACCTCTTTTAAAACGCCTTTTGTGGCGTTTCCTTGAGCCGGGGCGGGGGCGGCGGGGGTGGGGTTTTCTTCTTTCTGTATGCTTAAACAATCCGGGTGTCGTTCAATGTAAAACCCGGCTGCCGTTAGTGGGTCATATTTCCAACCGTTTTCTCGGTTGTATTTCCAAAAATTTTCAAACGAAAGATTTTTAAAAAAAATTCTCTCTCTCTCTAACATTTCTTTAACCTCTTTTTTTGTATATTTTTTATTAGAGAGAGAATTATTAATATCAATATCATTTGAAATATTACTATTAGTAATATTCTTGTCTATGTCTATGTAGTTGTCGTTGTTATTGTTATTGTCTATGTTATTGTCTATGTTATTGTAGGTGTCTAAAGATTCTTTTTTTGTTTTTTTGTCGTAATATGCTTTTTGCGCTTTTTTGCGCTTAAGATATTTTTGATTTGTGATGTTGATTGAATTTTTTAAAAACAAAAAACACGTTGTAATTTTTTCGGAAAAATTTTCAATATCTTCATTTGTAACATATTGAAATACATTAGTAAAGAGTTTGCCTCTTTCGTCGTAGGAAGGCAGAATTTGAAAGGCTGTTTGTAAAGTGTCCTTATACAAACAAAATCCCTTTGATTCAATTTTTTGTGATTCATTCATTTGTTATTGTTTTTGACGTTAATAAAAAAAATTTAGCGGCTACCCGCTGTCAATGCCAATAACAAAGCACTATCCCTCAAGGAGATACGGGTAACCGCTAATAAATATCTTATATCTTTGTTATTGTTTTGACGTTGCAAAGTTGAGCAGAAATATTAAGACAACAAAAAAAAAAACGTTAAGAAATTGTTAATTGTTATCTTAAGACAAAAAAATATAAAAAAACACATTTATGCAATTAAGCGTCTTAATATATCTAAATCGTCTTATTATATATAAAGGTTTTTGTAAGGATTTTAAAAGGATTCAGAAAGGTTTTTGCAAGGATTAAAAAAAATATATATCTTTGCAAAAATTATATACATTTTATTTTGTTTTTAATTTATTTTCAATATGTCGCCGGGCGTTGTGAAATGTCCCGGCTTTTTTTTAAAATAATAAAAATATTAATATTTAATACTTTTTGACAAAAAAAATTTGGTGAATATATTAAATGTTAATATATTTGCAGTATCAAAACAAAATAAATGTATAACTTTTTAAAATTTAAAACCATGAAAAAAACAATAGAAAAAATTAATTGTAACAACATCATTGAGGCAAACGTTTATATTAACAACTCGACAGACAAAGAAAATACAAGAAAGTTTGTTATATTTAATGATGATTACGCAATTGGCGACGATGGCTGTATATATCAAGTTTGCAGTAAAAATGATATAGACAACCTCGACACAGTTATATTAGCCTTTGAAGGCGAGGGTGTATACTTTAATTACGCCGAAGACGATTTCGATGTTGAGGGTACACTCGAAAACATAAAAAATGTTAATTCTTGCTTTATTGACATTTCTGAAAATGAATTTGAAGAATTGACAGAAAAATCTAATTACGCGTATGATTCTGACGATGAAACAGCAACATTTAATCAATTTATTAATATTATCATTGATAAATTGAACGGTTACGCGTATAGTTTTTAGATTTATGTTATTTTTGCGGAATGCGAAAAAGATTTAACGATTTAGACACTCGCTATAATCCTTATTATTCTACAACTGAATATGTACCACACACAATTAATTATTTCTTTTAAATGATTAGAGAAATTATAAAAAAAACAATAGAACAAAACGGCGTTTCAATTCGCCGTTTTTGTTTAGATAATTCCCTGAATTATGGGAATTTTAACAACTACTTAAAGGGCGGCAAAACAA
Organism: Christensenellaceae bacterium; assembly: GCA_045646405.1. GTDB lineage: Bacteria > Bacillota > Clostridia > Christensenellales > Borkfalkiaceae > HGM11412. Next base: position 17,258 of record JAZRKO010000025.1, read on the forward strand.
TGTCTTTAGAAAAGATTGAGCAGGTTTTAAAATTGCTCAATCTAAAAATTACACCCCGCGTTATCTATCTTGTTAATGACGTGGTTTTTGTTGATTATCAGGATATAGTAAAAAAATTTCCTGATATTCCCCAAAAAATATCCGCGGGAACGGTAGAAATAAGAACGAACGATATATATATAAAAAAAATATTTCTGTGATTTAAAAGCCGGGATTTTTACCCGGCTTTTTTATTTTTTAACCGGTGAAATATTTTTGTTATTATTTGCAGAAAAATAGAAAAATATTTTGCATATTACAAAAATGTTAGTATTTTTGCACTAAATAAAGAACGGGAAAGACTCTTTATTTTTGTTTTAATTGTTTCATATATTTTTATTTTAAAAAATTATTTTTTAACTGTATGCTGTCAGTTGTGAAAACTCACAGCATTTTTATTTTTTTTCGGTAGGTACTGAAAAAATAAAAAAAATAACGTAACTATCTAATTACTAATATTATGCAAATATATTACACACCATCGGAAATTATAACACGAAATCCAATTTTAAAAAAACATTGGACAGCTGCGGACGTTGGCTATCTTTTTAAATTACAGATTGTTAGAGGGGAGAAAAAAAGCCGTTACACCTTGTTAGACGAGGTAGACGTATTGCGAATTTTTTATTTTTCCTTTCCTGAATTGTTGCAGCACTCCCCGGTTGCATGATTTTTTGTTTTGTGTCAATTTTGCGCAAAACAAAAAACAAAATGAACCCTTTATTTTTAATAGCAGCAGCGGCAGGTACTGTTTATTTAGTTCATGCCTTGCGCACCGTAAAAGCGGCGAAAAATCTTGATTATCAGTTAAAAGGCGTGCAAATTTATAGATTAAAATTAACACGTCCTATTGTTTTTCGTGTGTGGGTTAATTTCACGAACTTAACCTCCGCACCGATTACAATTAAACAAATATTTTTGAATTTCTTTTTGAATTTCGGCACAGCAGAAAAACCCGATTTTCAACGGGTTGGAACTCTTAACACAAACAATAAAGAACTAACCATCCCCGGCAATACTACCGTCCCGAAAAGTTTTGATATAGAAGTTTCGTGGCTCAATTTGGGCGCGGTGGCTGTTTCAATGTTTCAAGGATATTTAACCGGGCAAGGACTGAAACTCCCTAACACTTGTAAAGTTGAGGGACAAATAAAAGCGTTAGGTTTTTCAATCCCGGTAAATTACGAAATCCCCTTTAATTCAGAACCAATTGAAAACTAAAAAACAATAAAAAAATATAACAAAATCGGCGCACAGTTCGCCGCATGGAGTGGCATATATAATAAAAAAATATAACAATGAGCATTTTTGGAAACATACAAAACGGCGTTTTTTCAGGATTCGGCAAACCTTATATAAAATTAGAGTTTGACGATAATACGGCGTTGTTGGATTTTCAAAAGCGCATGAACGAAAGCGGCGAGGCGCAGGAGGCAGAGTTTGAGGACGGAGAGTTCAGACCGATAGAGGGCGGGGAGGTTTTGTCGTATGATGATTTTTATAAATTGATTACTTTAGAACCCGCAGCAAATAGGGATTATTTACAACAAACAGAAGAAAACATTTTAAAGGAATTTCCCTACGCTGTTTACGAAGAAAACGGAAAAAAATATTATCCTATTCAAACGCCGTTAAAAGGTAAATATAATATTGTTTTTCTTTCTGCAAACCGTTTGAGAAAACATATTAAATACAGCAGAAGACACCCGGACAAACACGCATGGGCATATATAAAAGCAACGTTGGAAAAGCCAAATATTATATTTTTATCCAACAATGCTTATGTATTTTTGAAACCGTTTATAAAAGCGGACGGCACGCCTTTTATTTTGTATTTGTCCCCTATTGCTTTAACTGACACAACGGAGCATAAAGAAGGCGAGGTTTTGTCAATGTATATTAAAGGAGATGAGAAAAAAAAGTTTGAAAATTTATATAATCAATATATAAAAGGCGGCGGAGTTACCGTGTATTCACGCCCCTTTCAGTTTGCAAATACCGTAAAGACCGCCTTAAACCTCAACGGAGTAAAAGGCGAGGCAGCTCCCTTTGTTGTTGATTTCCACCTTTATTGCGACAAAGTTAAAAATGATTTTTTTGATAACCAAATTTTTGATAAAAAAAATTTAGGTGCGCCCGGCGATGTCTATCTTGTAACAGATACAAGGAAGAACCCGCGCAAAGAGTTAGACGAAACAGCGGCATTTAAAAAAATTGATATTGAAAAATTTAACGTAAACGCTTTAAAAGCCTTGCAGGACACCGACCCTCTTTTGTACGAAGAAATAAAAGCGGGTATCAATGCAAAAACAACGTCAAGCATACTGAACGGTTACGGCGATAAGTACACAGTAATAGACAACCGCAAACGGGCGAAAAAAGAACCCGGTGAATTGGTTGCAAACAAAAACTTATATTTTAGAAAAAAGGGCAAAGCAGCAGAAAATTACAATAAAGATGCTTACGATGAAAGTAAATATAAAAATGTTGTTGTTGTAACTAATTTTGACGGTACATTTATTGAATTTCAGATATTTAAGGCGTTTTCTTTAGTAACAAAAAATACAAAGTTAGAGGCGCCATTTTCAATAAAAGAAGGTGCGGACGGTAAAAAATACAAAGGAACATTACATAGAGAAATTGTTAAGGCAAATATAAAAGATTTATATAATATAATTGATTATATACCAAGCAAAAAGCAGGCGTATGTATCAAATGAAATTTATAAAAAATACTACGATGATGCGCTTAAACAATTTTTCGACTACTTGAAAAGAACAATAAAATATTATCAAGACGAACTCGAAAAAAGCAATAAATATAAATATTCCACAAGTTTTGTGCAACAAATTGAAAGAAATTTAAAAGAAGCACAAA
>JAZRKO010000026.1:0-116043 GCA_045646405.1 Christensenellaceae bacterium
CTTTTGCCTTAAAATAGGCGATATGATAAACGTTTACGAATTTTTAGAAAAATGCACTTTAAGGCTACAAGAATTAAGCGCTGAAATTATGCAAATTTCACGCGACGTTAACGCCGTACTCAGTAAACACGACGAATACAAATCGTCTTTCAAAGTGATTTACGGCGGTAAATTTAACCAAAATAAAGAAACGGTTGCGCCGATGGGGTTCAGCGCAACCGATAAAAAGGAAGAAGTAGGGGCTTCTATCGAAAATCGAAAGGAGCCTATTATTTTTACACTTAAAGACGGTAAAGTCAGAAAAAAAGGCGGAAGTTATGAAATACGCTTTCGCAAATTTGGATATCAAAAGTCTTTCTGCGCAACTTCGCTTGAAGAAGCGCAGGCAAAGTTTAAGGTTTTTTTGAAGGACCTTAACAAGCAAACACAAAACGGCAAAGTTAAGCCTAAATGTAAATTGACGGTTGGTTCGTGGGCTACGACGTATCTTAACAGTTACAAACGGTTTACTCTTTGCGATAAAGCGTTTGTAAACATTAAGCGTATATGCGAACGTTACGTTGTAGCGCGCCTTGGCGAAGTAGAACTTAAAAACGTTAAGGCAATTCAACTGCAGGAACTGTTAACTAGCATTATTGCCGACGGTAAAAGTCGAACCGCAGAAGACGTTAAAACCTTTCTTAAAGGTATGTTTGAAAAGGCGTATTTTAACGACCTTATAAAATCGGACCCGATGCGCGGTGTATCAATACCCAAACACTACCGCAAACACGGTACGACGTTAACTCTTCACGAAGAACGCGCTTTCGTTGAAGCAATAAAAGGCGACCATTACGAACCGGTCCTTTTGTTTTTGCTTTATTCAGGCGCAAGAGTATCTGAAGCGGAACGTTTAACGCTATCTGATATCGACCTAACGGCAAATACGGTAGCAATTAGAACTACAAAGTTAAAGGACCGAGTAAACGCTCAACCGCGTATCGTTCCGATATTTCCTAAACTTCGCCCTGTTCTCGAACGGGCGATAAAGTCAGGCGTAGAGTTCCCGTATAAAGAAATGGCGAATAAATGCGGTCAACGTTTCAAAAAATACTGCCCTAGCCACCATTTACACGAACTACGGCACACGTTCACGTCACGTTGCCGTGAAAACGGTATCGATAACGAGTTAACGTCACTTTGGACCGGGCATAGTTTCGCCGGCAACACGACGAGCGCGGTTTATACTCACTTCTCTTTGGAGTTCCAGCAAAAACAAGCCGTAAGGCTTGATTATTAAGTTTTCCCCAATTTTTTCCCCGCAAAATTAAAAAAACCGCGTAAAAGCGGTATAAAAAGCAGAATATATTGCTATTTTTTGCAAGAAAAAAGCCGTTTTCACGAAGAAAACGGCAATTTTGGTGCGGATGACAGGACTTGAACCTGCACGAAGTAGCCTTCATAAGATCCTTAGTCTTATGCGTCTGCCAGTTCCGCCACATCCGCGTGCTCATTAAAGCATATGTATTTTAACACAAAGTTTTCAAAAGAGCAAATAAATTAAAGGGGTTTTTCAAAATTTTTAATATTTTTGAAAATTGCCGATATTCCCGTCATATAAGTTGGCGCTTTTTTTGTTTTTCAGTGAGTTTATTGTTCTCGTCTTGCTTTTTTTGAGATACGACTTTTCTAAAATCAAACTCGGACAGCGCGGTATTTTTTTTGAGCGAATACGTTACCGAATAGTTTTTTACGCCTACGTAAATCATATCTTCAAGCGCTTCAATAACGTTTGAAACGTGGCTATACGCTATCTTCTTTTTCCCGTCACTTCCAACGTAAAACATATCTAAATTGCCGTAAAACTCATAGCCTGGGTGAACGGTCTTAATATTTTCTAAGACTTTTACACTTTCCGCGTCATTACACGGTGGAAGTTCAATTAAAACCTTAATTTTAGTTACGTCCTTTATCTTAACGGTTTCGTTCATCACGGTAATTTCTTTATCGGTTACCGTAATAATCGGGTTGCCGTTTATGGGATAATTTCTAAACGTTACGGGAATAAGCGCAATAGGAAGTATCGCTATAAGTACGAACGCGCCACCAAAAAACCAGTCTTTATTAACTAAAAAGATTGACGCGGTGCCAAGCGAAATCACTACTAACAATAAGTTCAAAATTACTGCGCTACGGCGTTTTTGTTTATTAAATATTAAATCTGCGTAAAATTCTTTTTTCATAATAGCATAATTTTATCCTATTACGTCGTCGTTGTCAATCAAAAGTTTAGGTTTATTACCCACCTTTACTTGCGCGCGTATTGATTTATAGGTGTCGGTATGAAGTTTTACGGTATTTATTTTTTCTAAACCGCTATACAAAACCAAATACCCCTCGCTTTTAATTCCGCTTTTAGCCTTTCTAACGATTACGGTTTCACCTTCAAACATTTGGCTATCTAAAATAATTTCATCTTCTTCGGGCGGAATTTCAGTTAAAATTACCGATACTCTTTCATATCTATATTTTGGCTTTTCGCCGAAAAAGGTAAAAGATATATTATTTCCGTCAGCCACGGCTTTAATATAAAGGTTGCCTGGCGTGTCGTTTACGAATTTAAGGTCGAACGAAGTACCTGAGACCATCGCGTCGAAAGACGGCTCTACGTAACTAGACGCTACGCTATGCGCCCGCCTTTCAATAACTTTTACCCCCGATAACAGCGCGCAGTTATACAGCGTTGACGAAACTTGGCAAACCCCACCGCCAACGCCTTCTACGAACTGCCCGTTTTCAATAACAACGGCGTTTTGAAAGCCGTTTTCTTCCGTTCTTTCCCCTACCACTTCGTTAAAGGAAAACACTCCGTTTGGGCGCACTACTCTTCCGTTTATCTTTGAAACGGCAAGTTCAATATTGTGTTTTCTACTAGCGCTAGAAGTATTATAGTTAGTTGAAAACTTAGCGCGATGCACGGTAAAGCGTTTAAGTTCACTTACAGTTACGCTTGGTTTTAGTTTGTAAAATTTAGCACTAACTTGCGTTTTACCGCCGTATAGGGCGGTATTTATATCGTCGATAAGTTGTTGGCGGTTAATGCCACTACCCGATTTTTCGCTACGATACGTAAACGGCGAAGTCGAGTTTGGATTAAAAGAAACGGTAGCGTCTGTCGGGGGGATAAGCGTATCGTAATAAATGCCGTCTACTACGCCTTCTAGACATTTAAGGTAAAATCTTCCTTTATAAAAGCCTAGTTCTTCACCGCTAAAACGATAAGTTTTATCGCCTGCCGTTATAGTAAATTCGGGCGCGTAAGCAAACGCCGTTTTAGATGAAAATAAAGCGACTGCAAAAAACGCAGTCGCCGTTATTAGCAAATATAAAATAAGTTTTCGTTTTACCGCCTGCATAGTTTTAGTATGCAAAAATTTAGGCTAAATATACTTTTCATCAACGGTAAACACTCGCTTGTTAGTTTTAAGCACGCCTTGGCTTGACAGTTTTTTAAGTTCGCGCATCATTGCAGAACGGTCTACACACAAATATTCTGCAAAACTCGTTAACGACATAGGTAGCGTAAACGTTAAACTGCCCGAATTTTTAACGGCAATACTCGCGTATGATAAAATCTTTTCGCGTATGGTTTTGTTAGATAAAATTTCCACTCGTTGAGAAAGAGTTTTAGACTTTTCTATCACAATTTTAAGAAAGTTTTCAACGAAGGTAGAGTGATACTCGCAAGCGTTTTCGCAACGCTTGAATACTGACGGATAGTCCAAAAACACAACGGTAGTAGGCTCGCTAGCGTACGCGCCTATAAAGTTAACTTCGGTAGAAGTAAATGCAAAAACGTCAGAGAAAACTCCGTTTTTTTGAATATGGTCAAGTATCGTAGAGTTGCCGTTAGGGTCAATTTTTTTAATAACCACTTCGCCACTAGTTACCACGCCTAAAACACCCTTACCACTATCGTAAGCGCAAATTTCAACGCCTTGTTCGAATTTTACTTCCTTGGCGCGTAAGCAGGTATAAAGTTTTTTAACTTCTTCCGCCCTAATTCCTGAAAATAACGGGCAATTCAACACTTTCATAGCATACCTATTGTGGTTTTTGCAACATTTTGTATAGATATGGTAACACAAAATAAATCTTTTGTAAATAGAAAGGTCAAAATTTAGCGTTAAGAGATATTTTTTGTTTGACAAAATTTTCTTACTATTATATAATAAGTAGGCTTTAATAAAATATGCGCCGTTAGCTCAGCTGGATAGAGCGTTGGTCTACGGAACCAAAGGTCAGGAGTTCGAATCTCTTACGGCGCGCCAAAAAGCCACAAGGTATGCATACCTTGTGGCTTTTTGCTTGCCGTGAGATTACGAACGTAGTTCGGCCGTCATATGACGGGCTTGCTTTGATGGGCTAAGGTCAACCGAGGAATCGCTTGCCGCGGACGGCAATCCCCTCGTCAACAAAATGTTGACACTCCCCTTACTAAGGGGAATTACCCCTTTAGGGGTTTCGGTTGTATCTCTTACGGCGCATTATATGCATACCTTGTGGCTTTTTGCTTGCCGTGAGTATCTCAATATAAACACCAAAAAAGAACGGCTTTCAACCGTTCTTTCTTTATCTATTCAATTTATCGTCAGTCAACGTTAACGCCACGGCTAAACTGCTTTCTACAAATAAAGTAAAATACAACCGCCATTATAAGGTAATTTATAAGCCCAACTACTAGTATAGTTATAAACGCGCTAGCACTCATAACCGTAGCAGTAAGTGCGGATACGTTTCCGCTTATTGCTAGCGCTACTACAATTACTAATAGGCTTGCAACCGTTGAAACTGCGTAGTAAATTATAAACCATATAAAACTCATTTTAACTTTTTTGTGGTTATACGAATACCCTTTAACTACCGCTGAAAACGCAACTAACAGCATCGCTATAATTTCTATAAAAAATACTAGTGCAACGAGCGTTACGAAAGTTCCGCCACTCATATCAAGCCCAACAACCACACCATTTATCAACGTTTTAATAAGGCTAGCAAAGTCGCTTGAATAAAACATTATAAATAAAGAAATAAAGCAAACTAAAACCCCAAGTAGCGTTAAAATTACCGCGCTTATTATTTTTGAATTAAGAAGTTTTTCTTTCGTAACGGGTAGCGTGTGGGTTAGATAACTTTCGTCTTTATAAAACGAAGTTACAAACGAGCGAACTAATACGTTTATAAAGGTATTTACCAAAATATTTACCATAAGCCCAATAGTAGTTCCTTGTAAAACTTGCCCTATAATAAACACAAACTGTATATCCGACCAAACGTTTACAAGCCTTGTAAGAGATGCAAAACAAATGGTAAATAGGTAAAAATAAGGCAGTGTTCCTAGCATTTTAATAACGTCGTATTTAATTAGTTTTTTCATTGTACCTTTCTCCTAAATATATCGTTAATCGATGCATTTTCTTCTTCTCTAAGTTTATCGGCATCACCTTGCAAAACGATTTTGCCTTTATCTATAAATATTACTTCGTCAAGAATTTTCTCAACGTCGGATATAAGGTGCGTAGTAATTATAAGGCTTGAATTTTCACCGAAATTAGAAAGTATAGTTTTAAGTATTCTATCTCTCGTAACCGGGTCTACACCGCCTAAGGGCTCGTCTAAAATATAAAGGTCGGCGCGCCTACTCATAACTAGCGCTAGCGAGATTTTCTCGCGCATTCCTTTACTCATTTTAGAAATTTTCATATCGGTAGATAGTTCTAATTCTTTTATTAAACTCTCGGCTTTATTCCTATCAAAATCCTTATAAAAATCTTCAAAATAATCAAAGATTTCGCTAACCTTTTTAGAAACGTCTAAATACGACCTTTCAGGAAGATAGGATATAACTGCCTTAGACTTTACGCCGATTTTCTCGCCGTTTACTAAAATTTCACCGTCGTCTAACGTCAAAAGGTCGTTAATGAGTTTTATAAGCGTTGACTTTCCGCTACCGTTTTTACCAAGAAGCCCTACTATTTTGCCCCTTGTAACCGTTAAACTAACCCCGTCTATTATCTTCTTTCCGTCAAAACTTTTTGTTGCGTTTTTAATTTCTAATAAATTCATAATTATCTCCCGTTTAATATTTTAAGCGCGCTATCTCTATCTATTCCTATCGCGCCCATACTATCGTAAAATTTATCTATCAACCCGTTAACCGTTTTTTCTCTAACGGAATTTACAGCGCCACTATCTTTGGTAACGAACTTACCGTTAGTGCTTTCAGTTACGATAAGTTTATCTTCTTCAAGTTTTGTAAGAGCCTTTTGTATAGTGTTTGGGTTAACTTCAAACTGACTAGCAAGTTCTCTAACCGAAGGAATTTTTGCGCCCAAGGCGTACTCGCCTATAATTATTTTGCGCGTTATTTCTTCTATTATTTGAAGATATATGGGTGTTTGGTTGTTAAAATCGTACGGCATAATTTTCTCCGTTGTATTACTTGACTAATACAATGATACGCTAGGCGTTTTTGTTTGTCAAGCGTTTTTTTAATAAATTTTTTTAGCAAAAGAAAAGGCTTGGTTTAACCAAGCCTTAAATTTTTATTTAGTTTTTACGCTTGGGTAACTTCTTGAGATTCGGCGTTTTCCTTAGCGCGTTTTTCGTTAAGGTCAGCAGTCATTTGAGCAAGAGTCTTCTTGTCAAGGTTATAGATAACTGCAATACCAATAAATTGAAGAATTGCGCTAAACATATAAAGTGCGGCAACTAACCAACACATATTAAGCGCCGTTTGTGAAGATTGAAGAAGAGTACCATATTTAGCCTCGTAACCAATCCAACCCATTATTAAAAGAACCATTGAAGGGCCTATGCCTTGTGCAAGTTTTCTAAAGAAAGAGTGGATAGAGTAAACTTTGCCTTCTTCGCGAGTACCGAATTTCCATTCATTGTAGTCAATAGCATCGCCCATCATTGCCCAAGATACGCATGTGTAAATACCCATACCAACACCAAATACCGTCAAACCTAATAAGTAAACTACTAACGATACCGTAGTATTTTTAATAAGCGGGAATATAAACATAATTAACGCACCGCCAATAGAAACCAACGTACCTACAACTGACGATTCTTTTTTACCGTATTTTTTAACGATTTTAGTGATGAAAGGCATAAATATAAACATAGGAATAAAGCCTATCATTTGAACTAAGCCAGAAAGTTCTGCCATTTTGAAATGAATAGCAAACATAATGGTAGTAGCCGTAGATGCGGCGTTCATACCAAGGAACATACCCATCGCAGCAAGAGTTGCGCCTACTGCGGGGCGGTTCTTTACAAATTTACCAAATGCGCTAAACAAATTAAATTTTTCAGTTTGTTCATTAGTTTTAACGCTATTTTCATCAACGCGAATAGTTATATTCTTAATCATAAAGAGGAAGCAAATAAAACCTATTACGCCCATAATAAGCGCTGCCCAAAACACTTTCTCTCCAAGAAGAATTTGTAACTTTTCACCCGTTGCAGGATTCAAAACGTTATCGCCCAAAGCGTAAGGTAAACCAGTATTTGGATTTATACTAAGTTTATCAGGGGTAAACAACCATTTGAGATCTTCAGAAATCACAATGTTGTTCAAATAATTCGTTGTTCCATCGTAAGTTACCGTTTTCCAAATAAGAGAGGGAAGAATAACCATAGGTAAGATGTTACCTATCATCGAACCGATTGAACGCCAGGTTGAAAGTTGTGCACGCTCGCCATTGTCGTCCGTAACAAGTGAAAGCATCGAGCCGTATGGAACGTTTGCAATCGTATAAAAAGCATCCCAAACTAAATATCCACCGACAAAGAGAATACATTTTACCCATACGTCTGCTTTGGGGAACGGTAAGAATACCATTGCGCCACCAACAAGTAAGCCAAGCGCACCTATTAAAATATAAGTTTTGAACTTACCCATTTTATACTTTCTTTTGTCATTGTCAATCAAAGTTCCAATAAGCGGATCGTTAACCGCATCCCAAATCTGAACGATGAGTAAAAGCAATGAAAGTAATCCCGTTTCAAGCATCATGTATACAAGCCAGAAGGTTTGAACTGTGCTTTTGAGCGAGAAACTCATGTTACAACCCAAGTCGCCAGCAGCGTAAGCAAGCTTATCTCTTATACCGAATTTGCGCTTGCCGTTAGCATCAAGTAAAACTTCTTTTGCCATAAAAATCTCCCTTTGTTTTATTTGGGCATAAATAAAGGAACTAAACTTAAAAATTCAGTTCCCCTAAGCCTGCCCGTGTTTAATTTAACTATATATATGTTAACATATATAAAACTTTTCGTCAATAGGTATTTTCACAATTTTATCACACCTTTTCAATATTAAAAAAACCGCTTGACTGCGGTTTTTAGATACAATAGTTGTCAATTATAAATTTAATCGCGTCTTCGTCGTTTGACGGCGCTATCACGCTTGCCACTTCTTTAATATTAGGCAAAGCGTTGCTAACGGCTACTCCTAGCCCCGCCCTTTTTATCATAGCGTAATCGTTTCCAGCATCGCCTATCGCTATAACGCTATTTGCCGTTTTGCCGTAAATGTTTGCAACCTTTTCACACGCTTCGCCCTTGTCTATACCTTTAAGGTTTATATCAATCATATTATCGGTGCTTCTAACCACTTCACACTCGCTCATCAAGTTTTTAATAGGTAGAAAGTGCGTATCTAACTTTTCTTTATCGTCAAACACCAAAAGTTTGTAAGAATAATTTTGCGTGCTATCTATATAATTTAATATATTTTTCTCAAATATACCTTTTACGCCCGTCACCCTTTCATAGTGGTCGCTATACTTAGTGTGGAAGGGGTATAGATACTGCTTTTCGGGGTAAAAATGGCCGTATAGGGCGTTTTTATTAAGATATTCAAAGAATTTTTTAGTGACACTCGGCGGTATACCGTAAGAGTACAGCGTTTTGTTAGAAGATAAATCGGTAAGAACTGCGCCGTTAAAACTAGCAACCAAACCCTTAAAGCCTTGGCGGATAAGGGGGAGAGAAATCGCGTCAGTCGCTCTACCTGAACACACTACGAAAACACCGCCACGCTTTATAAACGAGTTTATACTAGTTAAGTTTTCACTACTAATTTTATTGTTAGAACCCGCCAAAGTCCCGTCGTAATCGCATAATATTATATCGTATTTTTTCATTTGAAAAGTTCTCTGTCAAACGGAATAACGTCACCCGCTTTGTGCTTTTTAGAATACACGCAAACTTCAACGCTAACTTTTCTTTCAGTGTGAAAAGTGTGCGCGTCACGTAGCCCAAAGTCTAGCATTTTTACTATCTTTCTGTGTTGGGCTTTGTTTTTTGTTATAATTACTGTTGACGCAATGCAAGTACTCTCGTCAAAATACTCGCCGGGGGTTTTTACCAAAACGTCAATCTTATACCCGTAAAGGCGTGAAAGTTGTTTTTCGTAAACTTCGCTGTAATGAGTGCGAATACCCGTAAATATTAGTTTTTCAGTTGTTGAAAACGCGTCTTTTACCGCTTTTTTGGTGGCGGAAATCTTATCTTTTAATTCTTCACGCTTTTGGTTAAGCGAAGTAATTTCGTCGTTCTTACCGCGAATAGAAACGCCGTTTTTGCGCGCAACTTTAAGACTTTGTGCGTTTTCTTCTAAATCGTTTTGAAGTGACGATAAAAGATAGGTTAAATCTTTATATTCTTTAATGTGCGTTTCAATGAGTTCAAAATTACCACTCACGATTTATTCCCATCCTTTTTGTAGTCTTTCGGGTCGCCAAGCGACGCGCGAATATTAGCCTTAATCGAATCAATATACGCCCTTCTAAGTTTGGCTTGTTCAGCCTTTTCTTCTTCGGTTAAGCCTTCGGTTTTTGCCTTTCTTGCTAAAAAATTGATTCTATCAACGTCTATCATAACGCCACCCTACACGATAAATTTAATTTATATAAAAATTATACAACCATTTTATAACTTTTGCAAGCAAATATATGCTTAAAATATTTGACAAAACCGTTTTGTAGCGTTATAATAATACACGGAATTGCCGCCGTGGCGGAATAGGCAGACGCAAGGGACTTAAAATCCCTCGGTAGAAATACCGTGCCGGTTCAAGTCCGGCCAGCGGCACCAAAAAAGCAGACATCCATTTGGGTGTCTGCTTTTTTGTATGCCATGACGGATTTGAAAATATAAATTTAGGGCTCCCGAAATTATTTTTAGTATTAAAAAGAATTTTGGGAAGAGGAGCAACCGCTATTTTGTCTTTGCGTTTATCTTTAGATTAACGCATGACTTTTTTTGCGCGTTGAGACAAATTTTTAAGACTAAAAAACGCTCGAAACGAGCGTTTTTTACTTTAATATTTTTTTAATTATATAAAACTGCATCTTTTTAGGTAGCGCGTTTAGAAGTAGTAAAAGTTTATTCCTATTTATATTATAGATAAATTTGGGGGTTTTCGCTAAAAGTATTTTATAAACCTTTTCCGCCACCTTTTTAGGGCTTACACACTTTGACTCAACGCTATTTACTACGTCGTTAAATCTTTTAGCGTTGCATTTATAAAGGGAAGTGTTTTTTATAAACTTATCAAGCGCACTAGTCGACGCGCCTAACATACCGGTATCTATCGCGCCCGCTCGAAGAACTGAAACTGAAATATCTAGTAGTTGAAGTTCCATTTTTAACGAATACGCGTATTTATCAAGCGCAGATTTACTTACCGCGTATATACCCGTAAAGGGAAGTGGGTCAAGCGGTGCGAGTTCGCTCGTTGTCATTATGATTTTACTACCCTTATCTAATATAGGTAGAAAGGTTTTATTTACGTAAAAAGCGCCGTATAGGTTGATTTTTAGTATTTTATCAAATTCGTCATCACTAATTTCTACAAGTGAATTAAGCATGTAAACGCCTGCAAAATGAACGATGGCGTGTAAGTGATTAGTTACCGCTTTTACTTGATTAAAAGCAGAGGCAACGTCTTCACTTAATGATAAGTCAGCCTTAATAGGTATAACGTTTTCACCACTCTCGCAGGCGGTTTTATCAAGCGCAAAAACCGTGTAGCCGTTACTTATAAGTAGTTTTATCGTTTCGCGCCCCATACCGCCGAAAGCGCCCGTTACGAGCGCGTATTTTTTATCTAAGTTTTCCATACGACAAGTATATCATATTGACTAAAACTTTTCAACAACAACGCTTTTATTTATGGAAAAGCCCGTGTTTATGGCGTTCGCTAATTTTTCCTTCAAAGTCAATTTCGCCTGCTTTTGCAAGAGCGGTTTTAGTGAGGAAAGGTCCTACAAGTTCATAAATTAAAACTGAAAATAGCGTAAGGTTTGCAACTATTAAACCTATACCACCGGGGAGCGCCCCTGCTTTTATCGCCATACCAAGCGCAACACCCGCTTGCGGGAAAAGCGTTATACCTAAGTACTTTTTAATATTAGGTTCGCTTTTTACTAGCCCAGCGCTAATTCTAGCGCCGTAGTATTTACCTACGCATCTAAACACGATATAAACTATACCTATTAAAACTATTGCTAAATCAGTTACGACGGTCAAGTCAAGTTCCGCGCCCGAAAGCACGAAAAATAGGATAAATATAGGCGCGGTCCACCTATCAAGCCTATCCATAAGTTGCTCGGAAAAATCACAGATATTGCAAAATATCGTTCCTAGCATCATACAAGATAATAGCGGTGAAAAGGCAACGTGAATACCGCCTATTTGGAAGGTAAAGTTAGATATGGCAACGGTAACAAGCACGAACGCCACCGACATTGAAAGCCTTTTAGAACGCGAGTGGAAAAACCTTTCGCAAAAGGTGAACACGTAGCCCATACCTGCGCCCAAACCTACCGATAATATAACTTCAAGTAGCGGTTCAACTATAATTGCAAGAATGCTAACTTGCCCAGCAATTAACGCCTTCGCAACGCCAAAGGAAACTGAAAATAGGACTAAACCTACCGCATCGTCAAGCGCAACTACGGGAAGTAAAACGTCAGTCACCGGGCCTTTTGCCTTGTACTGCCTAACTACCATCAACGTTGCAGCAGGCGCCGTAGCAGACGCTACCGCCCCCATTATTATCGCTGCGGGAAGTGGGAATTTATCGCCGAGTATTAAGTGCAAAATTATAAGTGCAACGTCAACTATAAGCGTTGTAAACACCGCTTGAAAAATACCTATAACGGTTGCTTGTTTTCCTATCGTTTTAAGTTGCGAAAGCCTAAACTCGTTACCTATTGAAAAGGCTATAAAGCCGAGCGCCACGTCACTTATAATTGAAAAACTTTTAACGTTTTCAATGCTAGTAAAACCTAAGCCCAAAACGCCTAGCGCACCCAAGCAAAAAGGCCCTATTAAAATACCCGCAACAAGGTACGCCGTAACGGCGGGAAGTTGAAAGAGTTTTGCAAGGCGTGAAAGCATAAGCCCGCCAAACAACGCTATTGATAATGAAAGTAAAATTGCCTGCATAATATCACCTTTGATTTTTCTTTCTTTTGTAACCTAACTAAGTTTAGTACTTTTAATTTTATTTGTAAAGCAAAGTAACCTATTTTATGATAATTTTTTATAAAAAATTAAAAGGCGGTTTGACCGCCTTTTTTATTTAACGAAATCTTTAAGTTTTTCATAGTCAAGTTCGCTGTAACTACTTATAAATTTAAGTATTTCACTAGCGATAATTTTAGCACCGCCTTCTTCGTCACTTTCAATGTTTAATGGAAGTAACGGGTCGTGAAGAGATAATCTTAATAAAAACCAACCGTTGCCGTGGTTTTTATCAAGCGAAACTCTTACGCCTTCGCGGTTATCGGGCGCTAAGGTCCAACCCGCTTGCGATTTAGAATATTCAAGCAAGTCGTCTATTACCTTTTGACCGTACGCCTTAAAGTCCTCAACCTTTATATTCATTCTAAACTCAACGCTCTCAACGGGCTCTTCTAAACTTTCTATCATAGATTCAAGCGTATAACCTTGCTTTCTGCCCTTTGATAACTCGATTAAAAGTTTGGTAACTATGTACGCGCCGTCGTCTAAGAAATAATTTTCCTTGAACGCACCGTGACCGCTAGTTTCAATGGCAAGTTGAGTGTCTTGCCCCTCGTTATTTAGCCTTATAGCCTCGTTTATAACGTTTCTGTACCCACGTTTGAAACGATGGTGTATACCGCCTTTTTCTTCAATAAACTTCTTTAATCCTGTTGAAGTTATAGAGTCGGTAACGATGGTAGTACCCTTATAATCTCTAAGTAGTATTGCCGATAACATTGCGATAATTCGGTTGCGGTTGAGTTCGCTACCGTCGGATAAAACTGCGCCTGCCCTATCAACGTCGGTATCGAAAATTATGCCAAGGTCGGCGGAAACTTCTTTCACGGCTTGGGTAATGCTTTTCATCGCGTCTTTATCTTCGGGGTTAGGAATATGGTTGGGGAAACTTCCGTCAGGCTCTAAATATCTACTACCCGTAGTGTCCGCACCGAGTGGCTGTAACACCTTTGAAACGTAAAACCCGCCTGCGCCGTTGCCCGCGTCAACCACCACCTTAAAGCCTTTAAGGGGTAGGCTGTCGCCCGTTTCTTTAATGATTTTATCGCGAAGAATTTTGGAGTACGCGTCCATAAACTCACCGCAAACGAAACTGCCCTTTTCAAGCGGAGCGGTATCACCGTTTTCGGCGTAAGAAAGTATTTCTTTAATATCTTGCTTTTCAAGACCGCCCTCTGCGGTGAAGAACTTAAAGCCGTTTCTGTTAAACGGAAGGTGGCTAGCGGTTATCATAACCGACCCGTCAAACTCATAGCCTTCGGTTACGGTAGACATAAACATCGCAGGGGTTGACGCCATCTTAAAATCGGTTACGTTAAGCCCGCTTTCTACCATGCTTTTCGATATCCATTTAGATAGCGTTTCGCCAGACAATCTACTATCTCTACCAACGGCAACTTTAAGGTTAGTTTTACCCGTTTTTTTGTAAAGCCAAACTGCAAAGCCCCTACCTATATCACGGCAAACTTTTTCAGTTAAGTTTACGCTTTGACCTTCAACGCCTTCAAGCGCAACGCCACGAATATCACTGCCGTTTTGAAGTTTTTTATAATCCATAGAAAATTCTCCTTGTTTTTTTTAATTATATCACAATAATCGTTTGAAATCAACGCTAAAAGGGGTTGTATATTTTAATATTAGGATAAAATATTAAAAGGGAACTCAATTCATTGACAAAAAAGTTATATAAAGATATAATTAAAACGCTATGTTAGAACTCAAAAATATTACCTTTACCGCCGAAAATGAAGACGGGAATAAACAAATAATTAAAGGCGTTTCGCTTAAAATCAACGAAAAATTCGTTGCCTTTACCGGCCCTAACGGTGGCGGTAAGTCTACCCTTGCAAAAATTATTATGGGTATCATTAAGCCAACCAGCGGTCAAATTCTTTTAGACGGGGAAGATATAACTAATTTATCTATTACCGAGCGCGCCCACAAAGGCTTAGCGTTTGCCTTCCAACAACCCGTTAGATTTAAGGGTATTACCGTTTCGGATATAATTAGTCTTGCAAGCGGTAAAAAACTAACGGTAACCGAAGTTTGCAAGTATTTATCCGAAGTTGGGCTCTGCGCGAGAGAGTACGTTAACCGCGAAATTAACGCTAGTTTATCTGGTGGCGAACTCAAACGTATTGAAATTGCAGCAACTATGGCGCGCGGTGCTAAATTTACCGTGTTTGACGAGCCTGAGGCAGGTATCGACCTTTGGAGTTTTAACAGTTTAATCAAGGTTTTCGAGCGTTTAGCCGATAAAACCCAAGGCACTTTGCTTATAATTTCGCACCAAGAAAGAATTCTTAATATCGCCGATAGAATTATCGTTATTGCTGACGGTAAAGTGAAAACTGACGGGGAAAAGGAAGGCGTACTCCCCCAAATTCTATCTAATTCCGCTTGCCAAGCACTTACTGAAAAGGACGGGGAGTAATATGGTATTTGACGAAATTCAAAAAAATCTTCTCAAAGAAGTTGCAGGGCTTGAAGAAGTTCCTAACGGCGCTTTCAATATCCGTTCTAACGGCGAACTTATGGGTAGAACTTCTACAAGTAGCATTGAAATCGTAAATAAAAAGGACAAGCCCGGCATCGATATTTACATTAAAAAAACCTATAAAAAACAGCGCGTTGACTTGCCCGTTATTATCACCAAAGCAGGGCTTAAAGACCTTGTTTATAACGACTTTTACGTTGAAGACGGGGCTGACGTTTTAATTGTAGCAGGTTGCGGTATCCACACCGTAGAGAACGGGGACTCATCGCACGACGGTATTCACTCTTTCCACGTAGGCAAAAACGCCAAGGTTACCTATTACGAAAAACACTACGGCGGTGGTGACGGGAACGGAAAGCGCACCCTTAACCCCACTACCGAGATTTTTATTGACGAAGGCGGAAGTTTAACGATGGACACGGCGCAAATCAAAGGCGTTGATAGTTCTATAAGAAAAACTCGCGCTATTTTGCAAGAAAGGGCCACTCTCGTTATTAAAGAAAAGATTATGACGCACGGCACTCAATACGCCGAAACTGATTTTAACGTTCAGTTAAACGGGGAAGACTCAGCCGTTCACGTAGTATCAAGGTCGGTTGCCAAAGATAGTTCCGTTCAAAAATTCTATTCGGTGCTTGACGGAAATACTAAGTGTTCAGGCAGAACCGAGTGTGACGCTATCGTTATGGATAATGCAAAAGTTATGGCACTCCCCGGGCTTAACGCTAACGATATAAACGCGTCGCTCGTACACGAAGCGGCTATCGGAAAAATTGCAGGCGAACAACTTATTAAACTTATGACGCTTGGTCTTTCCGAAAAAGAAGCCGAAGAGCAAATTGTAAACGGCTTTTTGAAATAATAACTATTTTGCGTTAAAAAGATTGATTTTTTCAATATTTTAATATATAATGATTTGGCGTGGAAACTAACTCACGCCAAATATTTGGAGAGATGTCAGAGCGGTCGAATGTGCTCGCTTGGAAAGCGGGTAGGCCTTAACGGGCCTCGCAGGTTCAAATCCTGTTCTCTCCGCCAAATAAAACAACCACCGACAAGGTGGTTTTTTTGTTTGATTGAAAGCTCAAACAGAACGGGATTTGAATGGGGAGGCGTTTTGCGGTTTGCAAAACGGTTTGCTGACTAAAAGTTTATATACGCGTATGGTTTTTAAGCAAACTAAACAGTCTAGTAGACTGTTTACCGGGGCGGCCTCGCAAAGAGCCAAATCCTGTTCTCTCCGCCACTTAAAAGCACCCCAACTAGGGGTGCTTTTTGCGTGGCGAAGAACAGTTTTTTGGGTGTGTGACTTATTCAACCCGAACATGCTCTACAATGTATTTTTATTTTTTTGTATTCTCAATTTAATCTTTTCAATTAACTTTAATATTTTTTCTTCTATTCTAAATATAAATATTTTTTCAAACAACCTATACAATCCATAAATTAAAATTGCAAAAAACATCAACGCGATAAAAATTAAAAATATAATTAGTATTAAAAATGGACTTTGTCCCCATTTTGATATATTAATTGAGTCCCATAATATCTCACGTATTAAGCAGTGTTCTTGAATTAAATATACTCCAAAAGTAGCAGAAATGATATTACTGAATACTTTATTCCCGCAACTCTTATCGAATTTTTTAATAGTTGTAAATACATTAAATGAAGACACAGTAAAAATTATTGGAATTAAAGAATTATAAGACAACAAATCTACCTTGTTGAATATGGTACCAATAAATTTATAGTTTTCTTTCAAATTAAATAAATTATTATCTATTAAAATTAACACATACAAACATATTCCACTTAATATAAACGTAGAAACTCCAAATAACCTATTGCTTAATCCGTATATTTTTATATAGCCAGCGATAAAATACAAAAATATAAACCAAATTATTCCATGAGATTGATGCCCTAAATATATGTTCGCATTAAAGAAAGGATTGAGTTGAAAAAGTGTGCATATTAAAAATATCATTACGATTAAAGATCTATATTCTGTTTTATTAAGCGAGTAAACAAACTTATTAAGAATTGGAACAAGAAATAAAAGCACCAAATAGTTTACTGGATACCAGTAATGATTAGATAATATAGGGAAAAATGATTTAACTAGGTTTATAATAGAAATGCTAGAAGAAAAAGTTAATGAAACTAATAGAATTACACAAGAATAAAATATTACTTGCAACCAAAAGGAAACGATTTTTTTCGTAGTTGTGTTCGAAGATATTAAAAAGTATGCAGAAATCAACACAAAACCACTTACCGCAAAAGTTTGAAAAGTTTTAATCAAATTAACCACATAAAAATTATAATGAGTATAATTTACAGTCGTTGATAAATCACTATATCCAATTATGTGAATAGTTGTTATTAAAAACATACAAATTAATCGATAAATATCTAACCCTACTACTCTTTTTTTCATATGATTCCAACCCCAAAATCAAACAAATTTTATAAAGTCATCTATACGACCTTACAATGAGAATACATAAATTAATTATATCATTACTATAAAATTATTGCAACTACTTAAAATATTTGATTGGTACTCTTAACTAAAAACTTGAAGATTATATTGCAATGTCAACCATTATACTTGCTAATATATATAATTTCGTTAAATGTATATTTGCAACTTGATTATATTCAAAGCGTTTGTTTTGATGATATCCAAGGTTTTGCCTTAATTTAATTGTTTTGGTTACTTTTTTCTTTTTATCTAAGTTGAGTTATTACTAAGTGTGCAGATACCGGGCGCACTGCGCCTTCTAACGGCGTGATAGTTAACGCCGATGCCGAACCTGCGGGGTTACGAACAGTTATTATCGAATTTTCCGTATCCGTTTCTATAATTGACGTTCCTACGATTTGAGAAATTCCAGTCGCTCTTCCTACAACCGACGGCGCTATATCTTCCCCGTTTATCGTTATAATTAGTTGACCTGCCTCGTTCACGCTAACTTGAAAAATTATTTGATATACACCTATCTCCGCTAAGTTAAAAGAGGAATCACTTAGCCTACTTATGCTGGTGTTACTGTTAGCCCCGTCTTGAGGGAAACTCACGTCTATTCCCACGCCTACCGTTGCAGAATTGTCTGGTGGCATTACTGCGTAAAAATCGGCGTATCCTAAAACCCCTCCCGAAGGACCTAAGGGACCTACTTCACCTCGTGGTCCTCGCGGACCAACGGGACCGAACTCCCGACACGTTTGGGACTATTACACAGCAAGAATGGTTTTTACAGTTATTCGTATTATTAAAACAGCAGTTATCGTTATAATTATTAAAACACATATTACATACCTCTTTCGTTTAAGTTACTACATAATATGCTTAATCGATAAACGGCATTAAAAAAACAACAGTTTTAACAAAAAAGTCCCCTTAAAAAGGGGACTTTTTATATTATTTCTTTTCGTCAATGCCGAGTTCTAAACCTTCGTACATATTGTCGTTCCACTTAA
Organism: Christensenellaceae bacterium; assembly: GCA_045646405.1. Taxonomy (GTDB): domain Bacteria; phylum Bacillota; class Clostridia; order Christensenellales; family Borkfalkiaceae; genus HGM11412. The sequence goes on from JAZRKO010000026.1 coordinate 18,572, forward strand.
AGTTTTTGTAAAAGTTTACGTGGTAGCGGTGCATTTCTTCAACGAGCAAACTAAACTTTCCTACCGTTTGGTGTTTGGGGAATATATCAAAGTACTCGCCTTTTAGATAGAAGTTAAAGAAACTTGAATCAACTTCGGTGATAAGCGTGTATAAGTTTTTATAGTCGGCAGTGAATTCGTACGGCTCGCCGTTGCGCGTGCCTTTGTAGTGAAGACCGCTATGGTCAATTCTAATCTTGCCTTCGCCAACGATAAAACTCGTTTTGTTGTTGCCTAGAAGTTTATACTCGTCTAAGTTTCCTATTTGGCACTCGTCTTCAAAATAATAGTCGGGATTAGCGCGAATTTCTTTAATTATATCCATGCGCTCTTGTTCAACCCAGTCAAACGGCGACTCTGGAATAACCGCGCCGTCAAAGGGGTGGAACTGATAATAATCGTCCATCCTAGCGCCGTTACCGCAGTTAGAACAAGTAATTTTATCGCCTTCGCCCTTCATAGTAAATTCCATACCGCACTTGGGGCATTTGTAACAGAAATCTTCTAAACGGTGGCAAATTCTGCCGTGAGTTTTCCACTTGATTTTCTTTTCAGCGTTCCAAGCGTACTCGTTGCGCCTAAACTTTTCGTTAATGATATCGTCCATCTCGTCAACGGATAAACGCTCAACGTCATCTTTTGAAAAGAGTAGCGACATAGTAGCGTGGGTTTCGCCAAAGCGCTCATCCAAGCAAACCTTGGTGTTTTGTAAATACTGCCCTTCAAGATAGCACATATAAACGGGAACTTTGAAATGCTTAAACATTTTGCTAGTGCCTGGAACTATCGGCTTATTTCCGCCGTAGTCACTTGCTAAACCTTCGGGCGAAAAGGTTACGCAACCACCCTTTTTAATTACTTCGCTTATGCCTTTGATGGCAATTCTATCGGGCGAGTAATTCTTTTTAGGAATAACCTTATCAAGCCAGAAAATAAACGAGAATTTTTTACGATAAAATTCGCTACAACCTGCAACCATGTTGGTAATTCTTGGATACGACGCACCCATTACGTACATATGGTCAATTCTAGATAGGTGGTTAAATATTACGAAACAAGGACCGTCACACTTGCTAACGTCATCAATAATATGAAACTTAGGTTTGTATTTGCGACCTATAATATCTACCATTAAAAACTTGTAAATACCTGCAATAAGCCTAGGCGCAGGGCGATACTTTCTTTTAGCGAGTTTTTGCGCTATCGTTAATTTTTTTGCCATAAAATCTTCCTTTGTATTTATTATGCTTACATTTTACCTTTTTACTTGTAAATTGTCAATATTTTTATTTTGTAGCGGTTAATATAAACAACTGCACAAAAAGTTCATAGTTTCATAATTTAGTACACTACCACGTCTTGATACGTGTATGAACCGTTCGAGTTAAGCGTAAAAACAGTCCCTCCCACTAGATTTATTTCATTATAACTTGAAGTGCTAGATTTAAGCCCATAGCATAAATCAACACCCATATAGTTAACCTTTAAGTCGTTAACGTGGTCATGCCCAAATATTAAAGCCTTGGTTGCCCCTAATTTTACAGCCGTTTCAAAAAAATCAACGTCGTTAATTTGTACAGACGGTTTCTCTCGAAGTTTACCAGATAAATTTTCACCGTCATTATTTGCATCTATAATTTCACTTAACGGTATATGAAAAAATAAAAAATTATTTATTATTTGACCGTTATTTTTCAATTTTGTACCTTCTACCGTTTCCAAGTAGAATTCAACACTTTTATCTGTAAAACCATCTGAGCGAGAATCCATAAATATAAATTGAAATAATTTGCCGTCTAAAAACTCTACGTCGTAAAAATAGTTGCCATATAACCCTTCCAAATTGCCTGTTATGAACATTGATTTATTAGCATTACCTATCATTTCGCTTAGTTCGCTAATCGAGTACGGGGTTTCGTTATCATGATTACCAAACACCGTCGCCCACGGCAAAGACAATTCTTCCATGAACTTAATCAATTTTTTTACGTCTTTTTTAGATGAGCCATTACTGTATAAATCCCCCGTTAAAACTATTAAATCGGGGTTCGTTTTATAAACCGTTTTTTTAACTAGCGAAAAAGTTAACGGCATGTCCAACGCGCCATTTACGTGTAAATCGGTAAGTTGTAAAACCTTTATCGTATTTTTATTAACGTTTATTTTATTACTTTGTTTATCGTACGTTACGGAGGTATCAAGCGTCTTATAAACACAATACGGCATAGTAAAATAAACGGAAACGACAATAATAAAAACACATATAATCGAAGTTATTATTATAGATATTTTTTTCTTCTTAGAATTGGTTTTCATAAACTTTCACTCTTATTAAATCATCAAAAACCGCCTTATAGAGCGGTTTTTTCATTAGATTCCAATTTCTCTTTAATCTTATCAAATACTTTTATAGTTTTTTCTTCTACTTTAGCAGATAACTTACTTGCCCTTAACAATTTGAACAAACACTGCCTAATAATATCAACGACCGTACCCACAACGTATATTAAAGACACTGAGCCTAAAACACATAAGATAGCAAGCAATGGCGACAAGTTAGATACAAATATAAATTTATCAACGATGGCTATATCTCTTAATAATTTTTGTGTATGCAACAAAAATACGCCGAAAGTTGATTTTGCTATAAAGGATATAATTTTGTTATTTTTCATCTTCAAATTAGCAAAAAACATTAGTAAAAATATACTGCTTAAAACGTTTAATATAAAATTATATTCGCCGATATAAAGCGAACGAGTATAACCTTTTAACACCGATAAAACAAATGACGCGCCATACGTAAGCAAAGCGCAGATTAAATAACAAATAAACCACACTCGTGACTTTTTTAAACTGAAAATCTCGTATTTTTTTATTGCGCCACCTATTAAATAACAAACAGAAAACCAAATGAATGAATAGCCATTATGAACATGAAACGTGTCACCAAATACTAATGAACCGCAATATATATAAACTCCAAAAAGAACGATTGCACCTATTACTAGGGTAAACATAAAACTTTTATCCGTTCTTTCTAAAATTAAGTTTAAGAGTGGCATAATTAAATATAAAATGAAATATGCGCTAAAATACCAATATCTACCGCTTAATATCGGCAATAAATAATTGAGTAATTCTTTTATAGAAAATTCACATAGCCCCGTTGCAAAAAGTATTAACGCTATAATAAGAGAATAAAACAAAACTTGCAAATATAGGTTAAATATGTTTCTTATTTTAATCTTTCTACCAACGTATAAAAAACCCGTGGTAAGCACAAAACAGTTAACCGCAATTATACAAATCGACTCTAACCCACCAAGCAAAAACCAATTTGCAGATTTAGGCGACAATGCAGTTAAAATACCGCCTGCCCCTAAAACGTGAAGAACTACAACCATAAACATTGATATAATTCTAAATAAATCAATTGATGCCGACCTTTCTTTCTTGACGATATCGTTTTCTTGAATACTCATAAAAATTTCTCCTTAAAATTATAAGCACATTTTGTAAATTGTTTCGATATCCTCTTTATATAGAGGAACGAACCCGTCTATAAACTTACCTTTTGACGCGCCAAGCGCCATAGCGGATATATTTTCACTACCGATACCCACCTTTTCAAAGGTATCGCTAAGCCCAAGCGTTTTGTATAAGAAGTTAGAAAGCATTTCAATTGCCTTATTTGCAATTTCCATTTTATCTAAGGTTTTATCTATATCAAAAACGTTTACACCGAAAGAAACGAACTTATCAACCGTGTTATCACTTAAACAATATTTCATCCACCTAGGCGTGAGTATTGCTAAGCCTAAGCCGTGGGTTATGCCGTAGTATGCGGTTAGTTGATGCTCTAAGGGGTGGCAACTCCACGCCTTAACCTTTCCGCCTAAAATAAAGCCGTTGATAGCCCAACTAGACGCCCACATCAAATTCGCCCTAGCCTCGTAATTACAGGGGTTTTCAAGCGCGATAGGCGCGTATTTTACAACAGTTTTCATAATGCCTTCCATAACCGTATCAAGCATAAAAAGGTCGTCATCTTTTGAAAAATACGTCTCGATAACGTGGCTTAAAATATCCGCCGAACCACACGCCGTTTGATATCTATCAACCGTATACGTTAGCGTTGGGTCTAAAAACGAAACTTTTGGATATAAAGGCTGAGCAAGTTTTCCTACCTTTTCTTTTGTTTCGGGGTTGGTTACCACACCGCAACTATCCATTTCGCTACCCGTTGCCGAAAGCGTTAATACAGATATTATAGGAAGCGCCGAGAGAACGGGGGCGTTTTTAGAATAAAATTCCCACGCATCAAACTCGACTTTTGCACCGCCCGCTATCCACTTAGCACAGTCTATAACCGAGCCACCGCCTACGGCTAAAACCACGTCAACCCCCTTTTCTTTTGCAATTTTAACGCCACGCCTAACCGTGCCTATTTCGGGGTTTGGTTCAACGCCCGATAGTTCAAAAACTTCAAGCCCGGCATCATTTATAAATTTAATTACACGGTCATATAGCCCAGACTTTTTAATCGAACCGCCACCGTAAACTAGTAGCCCTTTTTTATAAGGTTTTAACTCGCAAACTAAATTTTCAAGTTGGTTTTTGCCAAAGTAAACCTTGGTTGGAATATCGTAAATAAAACTATTCATAATTCACCTCTTTATCATTATACCATAATTTAGTTAAAAATCAATAAGTGATTGACATTACCACCCTTTTGATATAAAATATTTTTATGGATTTATCCGCATTACGAAACCAGATAAAATCACAAAGGTTAACACTCAGTGCTAATGAAGTTTTTGCTTTAAGTAAACAAGTTGAAAGTTTACTGTTTAGCCTTGATTTTATCCGTGAAAAGTCTAACTTTTTCATATATAATTCAATAAAAAACGAGGTGGAAACTAGTGGCTTAATTTCTGCCCTTACTACTTTGGGTAAAACGGTGGCGTTTCCGCTTATTAGCGGGGATAATTTAATTCCCGCAATACCCAAATCGAGCGAGTTCGTTCTTGACCGTTTTGGGTGCAAAACCCCCGCCTACTATACCGTTATGGAAAGGGTTGACGTTGCAGTTATTCCACTACTTGCGTGTGATGAAAATAAAAACCGAGTAGGCTACGGCAAGGGCTATTACGATAGGTTCTTAAAAGATAAAAACTGTATAAAAATAGGGCTTGCGTACGACTTTCAAGTGAAAGATAATTTAACCCCAAATCCTTGGGACGTTCCGCTTGATATCATAATTACGCCAACTCGTATAATATGATATAATTTTGAAGATTATATAAGGCGATAAAATTTAGGCTGAACTTAACAAAAGTTCAGCCTTTTCATATTGACAAGGTTTCGCTATTTTGGTAAACTAAAATAAAAAACGAAAGGAGAAATTTTATGGCAAACGTATGTGTAATAACAGGTGGCGGTAGCGGTATGGGTTTTGAAGCCGCTAAGTTTATGCCCAAAGACAAAATTATCGTAGTTTCTGGTAGAACTATGTCTAAACTCGAAGGTGCGGTAGCACAACTTAAAGAGTTAGGATATGACGCTTACGCTAAAACGTGTGACACGTCTAGCAGAGAAAGCGTTAAAGAACTCGTTGAATTTGCGCTCTCTCTTGGCGAGATTAAAAACGTAATTAACTCGGCAGGCGTATCTCCTGCTATGAAAGGCACGCCCGAAGGTATACTTAAAATAAACGCGCTTGGCACGGTGTACGTTAACCAAGAGTTTTCAAAGGTTATGAAACCGGGTAGCGTTATAGTTGACGTTTCTTCAAACTCAGCGTATATTCTTCCTTCTTTCATTATTCCTAAAAAGGCATACGCCCTTGCGGAAACTGACGAAGATAAATTCGTTAAAATTCTCGTTAAGCGCGCAAGTATGGCAAAGGGCGAATATCAACGTAAAGGCTTTGCTTACTCGCTTTCTAAAAACTTCGTAGTTTGGTACGCTAAAAAATGCGCGTTTGAATACGGCTTAAAAGGTATCCGCGTGGTATCGCTTAGCCCTGGCCTTATTGCAACCGATATGGGCAACCTTGAAAAGGAAGACGGCGGTATGCTCATCCCCTTCTCAGCCGAAGAAAGAATGGGTAAGCCCGAAGAACTCGGTTACGCTCTTGCAACCGTGGCTGACGAAAGAAACGGCTACCTTGCGGGTGTTGACGTACTTTGTGACGGCGGTAGCACCAACGGTATGAAAGAATTTAAGAAAAAGAAAAAGTAATATAAAAAACCACTAAAAAAGCGACCGATAGGTCGCTTTTTTCTTATTTCGTCATTTTTTCTTGCTTTACTTTTTTGTCGATTACGTGGCGTGAAGATAGTTCTTTGTGGATGTCTTCTAAACTAATGCCTTGCTCTATCATAAGAACGAGTGAGTGATAGCATAGGTCTGCAATTTCGTAAATCGTTTCCTTTTTGTCGTTTGCCTTGGCGGCGATAATAACTTCGGTACACTCTTCGCCCACTTTTTTAAGAATTTTGTCAAGCCCCTTTTCAAATAAATAAGTCGTGTACGAACCTTCGGTTTTGTTTATCTTTCTACCTTCGATAAGTTTCATTAAACCGTTAAGAGAAAACTCTTTAAGTTCGTCATTTTCAAAAACGGGGTTGAAAAAGCAAGACTTTTCGCCCGTGTGGCAGGCAGGACCGTCAGGCTCTACTAGTACCACAAGCGCGTCGTTATCGCAGTCCGCCGTGATAGATACAACGTGTTGATAGTTGCCACTCGTTTCGCCTTTAAGCCAAAGTTTATTTCTTGACCTTGACCAAAAACAAGTGAGTTTTTTCTCCATTGTAATTTGTAAACTTTGTTTATTCATATAAGCAAGGGTTAAAACTTCCTTAGAAACCGCGTCAACTACTATTGCAGGAATAAGCCCCTTTTCGTCAAATTTAAGATTTTCAATATTTATCATATACTCTCTCCTATATAATTCTAACGGGAATACCGTTTAGTTTAAGTTGTTGTTTTAGGTCTTTAATACTAACTTCGCCAAAGTGGAATATTGATGCGGCAAGCCCCGCGTCAACTTTTGGTAAAGTGTTAAAAAGTTCCACGAAATGCCCTATATTTCCAGCACCGCCAGACGCGATTACGGGAACTGAAACTATATCGCAAACGGCACTTAGCATTTCGATATCAAAGCCACCTTTCACTCCGTCAGTATCTATCGAGTTAAGAACTATCTCGCCTGCGCCGTTATCTACGCCACGCTTTATCCAGTCAAGCGCGTCCATACCCGTATTTTCTCTTCCGCCTTTTGCAAAAACTGTAAACTTACCGTTTACCCGTTTAACGTCAGCAGAAAGTACCACGCATTGGTCGCCGTAGCGTTTAGCGGCTTCGTATATAAGGTTTGGGTTTTTAATTGCGCCAGAGTTAACAGAAACTTTATCCGCCCCGCATTTAAGCACCCTATCAAAATCGCCCAAAGTGTTTATGCCACCGCCAACGGTTAAGGGAATAAATATGGTAGATGCTACTTCTTTTAATATATCGGTAAAAATGCCTCTACCGTCACTACTAGCGGTTATATCGTAAAACACGAGTTCGTCAGCCCCGTTATCGCTATAAAACTTTCCTAGTTCTACGGGTGACGAAACGTCAGATAAGCCTTCAAAATTAACGCCTTTTACGACTCTACCGTTTCTAACGTCTAAACACGGAATAATTCTTTTAGTTATCATTTGCAACCTCTATCGCGGTTTTTAGGTCAATCGCCTTTATATAATAAGCCTTGCCTATTATCGCGCCGTAAACGTTTTGATTTTTAAGTTTTGAAACGTCGTCTATCGAAGAAACACCACCCGACGCTATCACGTTTATTGATAATTCTTCGCTAAGTTTTTTGTATAGGTCGTGGTTAGTGCCTTGCATAGCCCCGTCTTTCGAAATGTCGGTACAAATTACCGTTTTAACGCCTATATTTTCAAGGTCTTTCATAAATTCGAAAGCGTTAAGCGTAGACTTTTCAGTCCACCCCTTTATTGCAACGAACCCGTCTTTAATGTCAACGCCAACGGCAATTTTATCGCCGTAAAGTTCAAGCGCCTTTAACAAAAACGCTCTATCTTCTACTGCGGAAGTTCCAAGTATTACCCTTTTAGCGCCTGCTTGAACGTACTTATTTATTACTTCTAAACTTCTAATCCCACCGCCAACTTCAACGAAAATACCAACTTTTTCTATGATGTTTTTAATGGTTTCAAGGTTGGGCGTACCGCCCGTTTTAGCGCCTTCAAGGTCAACTATATGCATATATTTTGCGCCTTGGCGCTTAAAGTCAAGCGCAATTTCTACGGGATTGTCGCTATACACCGTCATCTCGTTATAATTGCCTTTATAAAGCCTAACGGCTTTTCCATTATATAAATCTATTGCAGGAAATAACTTCATTTACCCCTCACTTTCGCAAAACGCCTTTAATATTTTAAGCCCAACTTCTCCACTTTTTTCGGGGTGGAACTGGCAACCGTAAACGTTGCCGTTTTCAACCGCGGCGGTTAGCGTTGCGCCGTACTCGGTAGTTGCGCTAACGCTTTCTTTACAGTTAGCACCGTAGTATGAGTGAACGAAATAAACGCAGTCGCCCTCGTTTAAGTACTTGAAAATTTTACTCTTTTTAGTAAACGTAAGCGCGTTCCAACCTATGTGCGGAATTTTAAGGTTTTTAGGTAAAACCTCACTTATAGGGCGGATTTCGCCACTAATTAAACCTAAACCTTTATGCTCGCCGTACTCGTAACTTTTATCAAATAACAGTTGCATACCTAAGCATATTCCAAGTAGCGGAACGCCTTTTTTGGCTTGGTTTATAACGACTTCCGCTAGCCCCGACGAAAAGAGTTTACGTGACGCGTCTTCAAACGCGCCAACGCCAGGGAGAATAATTTTATCCGCGCTTTTTATAACTTCTTTATCGCTTGAACATATCGCGTCAACCCCGATAGCCTTAAACGAACTTTTTAGCGAAAACAAGTTGCCAACGCCGTAATCAACGATAACTACCATTATAAAACTCCTTTTGTAGACGGAATTTCTCCGTTTAGAGTTTCGTCAATTTTAACGGCTTGTTTAAGACTTCTTGCAACCGACTTAAACGCCCCTTCTAATATATGGTGGGTGTTTTTGCCTGCAAGTTGGGTAACGTGTATGTTAATGGTAGCATTTTGAGTAAACGCTATAAAAAATTCTTCCACGAGTTCTACGTCAAACTCGCCGACCTTTTTAGCACGCGGTTTTAAGCCGTAGCCCAAATAACTTCTACCCGAGATATCAACTGCGGATAGGATAAGCGCCTCGTCCATAGGAAGAATAGTGTCGCCGTAACGAGTGATACCCTTTTTATCGCCTAGCGCCTCCTTAAAAGCAAGCCCTAAGGTTATGCCGATATCTTCGGCGGTGTGGTGAAAATCAACCCAAGTATCGCCCTTGCACTCAACGGTTAAATCAAAGCGCGAGTGCTTTGAAAATAACGTTAGCATATGGTCTAAAAAACCACTACCCGTGTTTATATTTGAAACGCCGGTACCGTCAAGGTTGATAGAAAGTTTAATATCGGTTTCTTTGGTTTTTCTTTCAAGGTATGATTTTCTCATAACTACTCTCCTAAAATTTCTTTAAGCGCGGTTATAAGCGCTAAGGTTTCTTCAAAACTACCAACGGTAATTCTTAGGTAGTTTGAAATTCTTTCTTTATCGAAATGGCGAACTAGAACGCCCTTGTCTTTAAGTTTTAGATACAGTTCTCTACCGCTAACGATATCGTGCTTTATAAACACGAAGTTCGTACGGGAACAAGTTGCCGTAAAGCCGAGTTTTATAACTTCTTTCGTTAAAAACTCTCTATTTTTAATAATTTCAGCGCAGTTACTTTCAAAGTACTTTTTATCTTTTAACGCGCCTATACCCAAAGCACAAGTAACTCTGTTTACGTTATATGGGTTAGTTGAGTATTTAACGGTATTAAGGTCTTGAATAATTTTTTCACTAGCAACGCCAAAGCCAAGCCTAGCGCCCGCCATTGAACGCGATTTTGAAAAGGTTTGTGTAACTAATAAGTTATCGTACTTAGAAATAAGCGGTATTGCGCTTTCGCCACCGAAATCAACGTACGCCTCGTCTATAACCACTATGCGGTTTGGGTTACTTGCAACGATTTTTTCAATTTCGCTTATAGGCATATTTATACCCGTTGGCGCGTTGGGGTTAGCAATAAAGATAACGCCCTTAGAATTTATATAATCGCTTGCGCTAATAGTAAAGTCGCTATTTAATGGAATTTCTTTGAAAGGAACTCCGTTCACGCCCGCAAAAACCTTGTAAAAACCGTAGGTAATATCTGGGAAAATTGCGGGGGTATTATCGTCACAATACGAAATAAAAGCAAAGTTCAAAACCTCGTCAGACCCGTTTGATACGATAACGTTTTGCGGTTTCACTCCTACCGTGTTTGCAATTTCTAAAATAAGGTCTTTACAGTCGGGGTCGGGATATAAATTCACCTTTGAAAGTTCTTCATTTGCAAGGCTAATTGCAAGGCTTGACGGTGGAAACGGCGACTCGTTAGTATTAAGTTTTATATACTTTCGCTCTTTGGGTTGTTCGCCCGGAACGTACGGGGTCAGGTTTTTAATTTTATCGTTAAGAAAATTACTCATATTATTTTTCAAATCTAATGGTTGCGCTTTTAGCGTGCGCGGTTAAGCCTTCTTTCTTGGCAAAAAGGTCAATTTTATCGGCAACTTGTGAAAGAGAATTTTCATCGTAGTAAACGTACTGCGTTTTCTTTATAAAATCGTCAACCGATAGTGGGCTTGAAAACCTTGCCGTACCGCTAGTTGGTAGCGTGTGGTTACTGCCCGCTAAATAATCGCCAACCGCCTCTGGGGTGTATCTACCTAAAAATACCGAGCCTGCGTGCTTGATTTTGTCAAGATAACTAAAAGGGTTATCAAGGCAAAGTTCTAAGTGTTCGGGCGCGATAAGGTTAGAAACTTCTATCGCCCTTTCAATGCTACTTGTAACGATTATTTTACCGTAATCGTCGATAGACGACCTTGCAATATCCTTTCTTTCAAGGCTATCTAGTTGAACTTCAATTTCTTGTTGAACTTTTTTAGCAAAATCTATATCGTTAGTTACGAGTACCGCACTTGCCATTTTATCGTGTTCGGCTTGGGATAAAAGGTCACTTGCTACGAAACGCGGGTTAGACTTATTGTCCGCCACCACGAGTATCTCGCTAGGGCCTGCTATCATATCGATAGAAACTTCGCCAAACACCTGCTTTTTAGCCTCGGCAACGAAGGCGTTACCCGGGCCTACTATCTTATCTACTTTTGGAATACTTTCCGTGCCGTAGGCTAGCCCTGCTATCGCTTGCGCCCCACCTACTTTATAAATCTCGGTAACGCCTGCAATCTTTGCTGATGCTAAAATGTAAGGGTTTATCTCGCCGTTTTGGTTTGGCGGGGTTACCATTACGACTCTACTGCAACCCGCTACGATAGCGGGTATCGAGTCCATAAGCACGGTTGACGGGTACGACGCAGTACCCCCGGGAACGTATATGCCTGCGCGCTCGATAGGTGTAACTTTTTGCCCTACTATAACGCCGTTTTCCCTTTTAATTTCAAAGCCCTCGCGCTTTTGTTTTGAGTGGAACTCGTATATGTTTTTCGACGCGTATTCCAGCGTTTTAATAAACTCTTTTTCTACCTTATTATAAGCGGTTTCAATTTCTTCTTTTGATACCTTTAAGGTGGTAAGTTTTGCCTTGTCAAACTTCTCGCAAAGTTCGAAAATCGCCTTATCGCCCTCTTTTTTAACCTTTTCAATAATTTCGGTTACTATTAAAGACACGTCGCGCTTAGTTTCTTTTGCGGAAAAAATTTCTTCTCTTTTACTAAGGTCTTCTACAATAATTTTAATCATAATTTTTCTACTTCTTTTGAAAGTTTTTCTTGTAAATCTTCAATGATATCCGTTTTGAACTTAAAACTTGATTTGTTTGCAATAAGCCTTGCGCTTATAGGTAAAAACTTTTCAATAACTTCAAGGTCGTTTTCTTTTAAGGTTGAACCCGTTTCAACGATGTCGACGATAACGTCAGACAAACTGAGTATAGGCGCAAGTTCTATCGAGCCGTTTAGGGCTATAACGTCTATATCTCTACCGTGTTCGGCATAGTATCTTTTAGCGATATTTACGAACTTAGTTGCAACCCTAAGCGTTTTATTCCTATCGTCTATAAACCCCTTTTTGCCCGCAACAGCCATACTGCACTTGCCGATTTTAAGGTCTAAAAGTTCGTAAACTTCGGGATTATATTCGCATATTATATCTTTACCGGCAACGCCTATATCGGCTGCGCCACGTTCTACGTAAATGGCTACGTCACTTGGTTTTACCCAGAAAAATCTTACCTTTTTATCAGCGTTTTCAAATATGAGTTTACGGCTATTTTCTTTAATAGACGGGCAAGAATACCCAGCGCGTTCGAACATATCGTAAACCTTTTCGCCAAGCCTACCTTTTGGGAGAGCAACGTTTATAAACTTATCCATATTATTCCCCCTTTACCCTTGAAACTTCGTCAAGATACACGGCAAAACCGATAGCGCCGTAACGCTTGTTCATCTTCTTCATCAAATTGTCGTACTGACCGCCCGATAATATTCCCGTGGGAATACCTTCAATAAACCCCTTAAACGCTATACCGTTATAGTATTTCGCGTCGTTCACGACTGAAAAGTCTATCATAACTTTATCCGCAGATAGCCCAAGGCTAACGCTTTGATTTATAACCGATTTTAGTTCGTTTACGGCGGTTTTGGTAGCATCGTCTACCACGAAATTATCAAGCGCGGTTAAGTTTGAATTTACCTTGCCGTACACGGTAACTAGCATTGTTATAAGTTCGTAAGCCTTGCCTTGAACGCCGTTTGCTACGAGCAATTCTTTAATAGCGAATAGGTTTTTATCGCCTAAAAGTTTGATAATTTGCGATTTTAGTTCGCCTACGATTTTTGCATAACTTAAAACGGCGGAAATAAGGTTTAGGCTAGAAACTACCAAAACGTTGTTTTTAGAAACGAGTTCTAAACTACTACCCGCTAGATATAAAACTTCGCATATAATATCTTTTGATATCTCGCCTATACACTCTAAGCCTAATTGCGAAATTTCTTTGAAACTAGCCGTGCCTTTTGAAACGCGGTAAACCTTTTCGTCGTAGTAAACCTTCATAACCCCGTCGATATCCTTGCTGTTTTTTACGATTGACAAAGTTACGTCAGGTTTAAGGGCGAGAAGTTTTCCGTTAGTGTCGGTAAACGTTATAACGCTATCGGAAACCAAAAAGTCTTTATTTTTAACGTATAAGTCGTACTCTTCAAACTTGCTCATACGGTATTTTTGATACCCCATACCGCTGTATAGAGAGCGCAACGTTAAAGAGATGTATTCTTCTTGTGATAAAACTTTAAGTAAATCGTTCATATTAGTCTTCATCCTTTTTAACTACTAGTTTGTATCCGCCCGAACCGTAGTTTAAGCATCTTGAAACCCTACTTATCGTAGCCGTACTAGCACCCGTTGCCTTGGATACTTCTTGATAGTTTTTGCCGTTTGATAAAAGGTTTGCTACTTCTAAGCGCTGAGAAATATCTAAAACTTCTTTAATCGTGCAAATGTCTTCAAAGAATTTACGGCAATCGTCTACCGTTTTGAGTTTTAATATGGCTTTATATAGGTTTTCACAATATTGTTTTTCAAGTTCGTTCATAAAACACACGTCCTTAAATTATTTATTACAGTTTAGCACGCTAAATTGATAAAGTCAAACGTTTTTATATGAAATTGCAAACTTTACACTTAAATAATTTGATTTTTTGTAAAGTTGTGATATAATTTGCTTGTTTTTGTAAACAAAGGATAATTATGCACTTACCTTACCACCCTAAAAAACGTATAGACCATCATTATTTCGACGGGATTTTTCACTTTTTGAAAAATAACGCCGTTTTATGTATTGCAACCTTGCTTGCGATAGTTACGTCTATTATAGTCCCGCCTGACGCTAAGTATCTAGGCTATTTTGATTTTAAGACGCTTACTTGTTTATTTTGCGTTCTAGCAGTAGTAAACGCACTTAAAGGCATAAGGTTTTTTACCGTTTTAGCAACGAAGATAGTAACGATATTCAAAAATACGCGCTCAGCAATTTTAGCGCTTGTTTACGTTACCTTTATAGGTTCAATGCTAATTGCTAACGATATGGCGCTACTTACCTTTTTACCGCTTGGATATTTCGTTTTAACGTCTACCAAAAAAGAACGTTTAATGGCTTTTACCTTTATAATGCAAAATATATCGGCTAACCTTGGCGGTATGCTTACCCCGTTTGGAAACCCGCAAAACTTATACCTTTACACGTATTTTAATATCGGCAACTTAGAGTTTATGGGAATAATGCTTGTTCCGTTTATTTTGTCGATTGCGCTAATTACGATTTGCTGTTTATTCGTTAAAAACGAACCGCTCAGTATTGAAGATACTCAAACCAAACTCCCAAAGGCAAAAACTATAATATATCTACTACTTTTTGCGCTATCTATTATAATAGTGTTTAGAGTGGTTAACTGCCTTATAGGTTTGTTTATTATCGTTACGGTACTACTTTTTATGGACAAAAGCGCCCTTAAAAAAGTAGATTACGGCTTACTCTTAACTTTCGTTATGTTCTTTATATTTGCAGGCAATACGGCAAGAATTCCCATTATTGAAAAGGCGCTTTCTTCTTTAATGGAAAAAAGCCCCTTGTTAACGCCCGTTATATCTTGCCAAGTTATAAGTAACGTTCCGTCGGCAATACTACTTTCTAAGTTTACCACTAATTACGGGGCGCTACTAGTTGGCGTAAATATCGGCGGTGTAGGAACGCTTATATCTTCGCTTGCAAGTTTGATAACGTTTAGAGAATACGTTAAACACAACCCCGACAAAACGCTTAAATACGTAGGTCTATTTTCAATTTTCAACTTTGCATTTTTAATAATTTTAACCTTGGTTATGCTATTTATTCTATAAAAAAATCTCCGCTAGCGGAGATTTTTATTTTGATTTTGGATAATTTTTCTTATTTATATTTGCATACGGTACTACCGTGTGAACGGGTAAACTTTTTGCAAGTGAAGTAATTTCTTTTTTAAGTTCTTCGATTATCCTTTCTTTTTCCGTAGTATAATCGTTGGTACTATCAAACTTTATAGGCTTGCCGTAAACCACTTTACGTAAACTTGGTGCAATATAACAAGGCGTAAAGGAAATTTCCTTTTTTGTTGCTTTATAGTAAACGCGCGCCACGTCAACGAAGTTCTTTTGAAAGTCGTTAATAATCTCGTTATACTCAGTTCTCCCCTCTGGGAAAATAACCACGTTGTTGCCTTCTTTTAGCCTTAAAACGGTATTTTTGAAGGTGTTTGCTATCCTTATATCCTTATAAACGCCTATATCTTTTGCGTTTTTGAAAATATAGGCGCAAAGTGGCGCTATAACGTATGATAGCCCTTTATAAAACCACGCAACGCTTTTGGGTTTTAACCGCCAAAAGTCCTCGTAGGCGTAACTTGGAAATTCTTTTACCGAAAGCATTTCGCCCGTTACCCAAACGAAAGTGTTATTTGGCATATACGCCTCAGTAACGATAGGCCCGTGCATTTGCGCGTGGTTGCCTATTATTATGGTCGGCTCGCTAGGTAAATTTTCAACCCCCGAAAATTCGGGGGTTTTGTAAAACAATTTAACTATGCCTTTTATTATTTTGAATAATAATCCTTGCTTTTTCATTAAATTTCTTTTATCCAACAACGACGGCGTTTGTGTTGACGAACGTCGTCAAAATTTTTCCATAAACTCTGCACGTCTTTATTCGTTTCAAGTTCCGGACCCGTTTCGCAATACTTTATGCCGTTTTCTATGCAAACGTTAAGCATCTCGTTAATTAAAATTACGGGAATACCTTTCTTTTGATACTCAGGCTTTATCGCTACGAAGAACATTTCAAGCGTGTCGTTCTTGCCTTGGAGCGCCCTTAACAACCTAAACATACCGAACGGCAATAACTTACCGTTAGATTTTTTAAGCGCCTTTGCTATTGACGGAACTAACACCGCAAACCCTATAATCTCGCCCGACTTATCTTTTATAGACGTTATGTATTTAAGGTTCATCATAGAAACGTTGTCTTTAATCGCTTTATCGATAACAGCGTCAGTCAGCGGAACGGTGCCGTATAAAATTGAAAACGCCTCGTCGATAACCTTGAATGCCTCGTACGCGTCTTTCTCTAAAACTTTACGGTCGGTGTATCTTACGAGTTCATAGTCGACTCGCTTTGACAAAAAGTCGTTAAGTTTTTGGAGTTTTGGGTTGATTTTTTGAGGAACTTTAAGTTGGAATTCAACCCAGTCGATATCCTTTTTAAGCCCAAGCATTTCCATATGCTTAACGTAGTAGGGGTAATTATAGAAAGTTATTGACATATTGAGTTCGTCAAACCCTTCAACTAGCATACCCTCGTGGTCCATATCGTGAAAACCGATAGGCCCTACGATTTCGTTATGCCCGTAAGATTTGCCCCACTTAACGATTTCGTCAAACAAGGCTTTTGAAACTTCAAAATCGTCAATAAAATCGAACCTTGTAAACCTAACGCGGTTTTGTTTCCACTTTTTGTTGGCTGCGCGGTTTATAATACCGCCTATTCTACCAACGATTTTATTATTGCGATACGCAAGTAGCAGTTTAACGTCACAATACTCGAAAGCGGGATTTTCTTCTATCGTGAAGGTAGAAATTTCGTCAACCGTTAAAAATGGAACGTAGGCAGGTACTTTTTTGTACAAAACGTTTGGAAATTTTACCCACGCTTTAAGTTCTTTTTTAGTTGTAACTTCTTTGATAATTAAACTCATAGTAACTTATCTTTATTGAATTTTTAGTGATTAAATAAATTCAACAATCGACTTTCCGTTAATTTTTTTAGTAACCAAAAGCCCCATAGTGCCAGGACCACAGTGAGCGCAAACGTTGATAGGAATTATACCTTTTACAACCTTTTGCTCTCCAACTTTATTTTGAACGTAGTCGTAAATGTAATTATAAGATATCTCGTTAACGTCAAAACTAATTACGGTATAGTCGTATTCGCTTGGCGGATATTTAACAACGAACTCGTCAGCCCTTTGAGTGAAAGATAGTTTTACCTTTCTCGTCATTTCGGTTTTTTCAAGTTTACCGTCAATCAAATAAATAACCGGCTTTATGCCGATAGTGTTACCTATCATAGCAATCGCGGGAGATATTCTACCACCGTTTTTAAGCGCGGTTAAGTTTTCAGGAATAAACATTACCGTATCGCCATTTTTTCTATCTTCAACGGCTTTAACGATATCTTCTACCAAACTGCCGTTTTGAGCCATTTCATACGCTGTAAACACCTCGGCAAGCATAGGAATAGATAGCCCAAGCGAGTCAATTACCGTAACCTTGCCTTCAAAGTTAGTTTTAGCAACGTTAGAAAATAAATCGTACATTGACGAGAGTTTACTAGATATAGTAAAGTGAATAATATGGTCGTAACCCTTTTCTAAAAGTTTTTCAAAATACTCGATAACTTCGCCAAGCGGAGGAGTTGAAGTTTGTATTTTTTTATTTGAACGCATAGCGACTTTTAACTCGTCTTGATTGATGGTAATACCGTCTAAATACTCTTCCCCGTCAATAATAACGTTTAACGGAAATATGCTTATATCGTATTTCTTTAATGATTCGTAGTTTATTAAACACGAAGTATCAGTCGAAATTAAAATCTTCATAAATTTTCTCCATTTTATCTTAATATTTAGTAAAAAAAGTATATGAAATTGTCAATACAAATTATACAAAATAGGCTGTGTTTTGTCAAGTACATATAAAATTTGACAAACATATTGTATAACTGCACAACAACTAAATGGAAAATTGTTAAATTAAATCAAAAACTCCCAACTGCTAGTTGGGAGTTTTCTTATCGTTTTTTATATTTTATTTAATCTTGATTTTATTAAGTTTAGCGTTAATCTTTAAGAGTTCTTCTTTGGTAAAGGATACGTTAACCATACTCATAAGACCGGTCATACGAAGGAGAGTGAAACTCATCATCATTTCTTTCATTTCGGGGCTAAGTTTCATACCGCCACCTTTTTTACCGCCTTTCATACCCTTCATAACTTTAAGTATAACTTTACCTAAAATGAGTTTACCGCGGAATGATTTAGAAATATCTCTAAGTTTACTGTTAAGGCTAAGTCTGCCTTCGATTTCGGTAATGTCGAACCAGTTGAGAACGGTAGTGCCTTCTTTCAAGCGATAATCTTCGTTGAATTTATCAACTTTTTTGATAACGCTTTCGTCTTTGCAGTCACCTGCAACGGCAACGAGTTTGGTTTCGCCTTCGTTTTTAACTTCAAAGCGGAAGAAGTGGTCTTCTGCTTTTACTTTGCCAACCGAAACGCCGTTAGCGAAAAGTTCAACTTCGGGAAGGTTAGAATAAACGGTTATTTTAACAACGTCTTCCACCCTATCTACGTAGCGCTTAGAACAAAGGTGAACGAACGGGTCGGTAGTGAGCCACGCTTTGTAAGCGTAGAAAGCGTCTTTTTTATACTTTCTATCAAAGGTAACTAAACCCTTGTGGTTTTGACCGTTTTCACCGCCTTCGGCTCTCGCGTCTGCACCAAAGTCAAACATATTCCAAACGTGGGTAGCCCACATATATTTTCTTACGAAAAATTGCTTGATAAGTTCTTCGTGATAGTACGCTTGATATTCTTCGGTGTAGTCGCCTTGTTGGGGGTTAGAAGTGTGCCAGTTAAGTGCCTCGCAACCGTATTCCGAACAACCGATAGGTTTATTTGGGTATTTAGCGTGGAACTTATCGAACCAAGGCCCGTTCATATCCGTTTCGCCACCATACCAGCCAAAGTAGTGGTTATACGAAACAACGTCTGGAATATGAACGTACTTTTCGTTCATATCAACTGCTGTTAAGCAAGCCATAGTGGTAAGGCGCGTTTTGTCCATTGAGTGAACTAAATCGTTAAGAATATAGTGGTTTTCTAATAAATCGGGGTCGTTTGCACCACTCATAGTGATTTCGTTAGACAAGCCCCAAACGATAATCGACGGGTGGTTGTAGTTTTGAACGATAAGTTCTTTCATTTGAGAAATGGTGTTTTCTCTACCGCCCGACATATGTTTTGAAATGTAGGGAATTTCCGCCCAAACGACTAAACCCCTTTCGTCACAAAGGTCGTAGAAATACTGGTCGTGTTGATAGTGCGCTAAACGGATAGTGGTTGCGCCTACTTCACAAATTAAATCCATATCTTCTTTGTGGTGTTCGGGAAGTAACGCGTTACCTAAACCCCATCTATCTTGGTGGCGTGAAACGCCTCTTAACGGGTATTCTTCGCCGTTTAAGATAAAGCCGTTTTCAGGGTCGATTTTGAAACTTCTACAACCAAATCTAACTGAAACTTCATCTATAACGTCGTCACCGCTTACGATTTGTGCTTTTAAGGTGTAAAGGTAGGGGTTTTTTCTACCGTGCCATAAAATAACGTCTTTAATTTCTAAAACCGTTTCTGCGCCTACGCCGTATACGACTTCTTTTCCCTCTTTATCGTATACGGTGAGTTTAACTTCTTGCCCGTCTTCCATATTAACGGGGTAAGTTTTAACGGCAACGTCAGCATTTTCGCCTTTGATTTCGGGAGTAACAGTTACGCCTAAACCACCGAAAAAGTCAAGGTCAAAGTGGGTTTTATTAACGCAAACGATATTCACGTTACGATATAAACCACCGTAGAAAGTAAAGTCAGCCATTTGCGGGTAAACTTCTTCGTTAGCAGAGTTGTCAACCGCGATAACTAACAAGTTTTTGTCTTTTAAGTAGTCGGTTATATCTATTCTATAAGTAGAATACCCACCGTCGTGCTTTCTTAGATGCTCGCCGTTTAAGTATACGTTAGACGTTGAGTTTGCGCCGTTGATTTCAAGGTAGTAACGCTCAGCCTTAGGAAGGTCGGCTTTTACGATATTTTTAACGTAGTGGCAAGTACCGCGAAAATAATCGTTGCCACCGTCTTGCCCGTCGATATTATTCCACGAGTGCGGAATCGAAACGATTTCAAGACCTTCAAGTGAGGTTGGAAGTTCTGCTAAACCTTTTGCAAAACCCCAGTTTTGATTTACGTTTATAATTTGCCTCATACACATATTCCCCTATTATAAAATAATTTGATTAAATTATAATATAATTTACAACTTTCGTCAATACCTAATTTTACAAAAAAAGCAAGGCTATAACCTTGCTTAAATTATCAGCGTTATCCCTGCTATTATAAGTATATGCGCGGGGTAAAACGCGTAGAAAAAATACTTTAATTTTTTACTGCCCCTTTCGCCGTTATAAAGTAACACTAGCGGAATTGACAAAAGCGAGTAAACTATTATCTCTTTTAAGTCGCTTTGAAGATAGTAGATAACCGCGCCTATTATAAAAAGAAGTTTTTTAACCTTCAAACTGCTTTTATTATCGTAGTCGAAAAGCGAGCAAATAACGGGTAGCATTATTCCCATAAAACCGTAGTCGAAAGAAACTTTTTCGGTAAGGAAATAACACCCCAAAATTGCAGATACAAGTAAAACGGGCGCTAAAATTTTAAGGTATGACTTTGACTTATTTATAAAAACCTTTTTGGTAAATTGCAGTAGGTATATAAGTATTATTGACAATGAAAAAGTCAACAAAACGCCTAGATATATTAAGTTTTTGTAAACGACGTCAAACCCGATTTGGCAAATTACCCCTAGCGTTAAAACGGATAAAAAATATTTTAATTTGCTTTTAGTGTAACAGCAACCTTCGGAAATCAAAAAGGCAAAGATTAAAAAGGCTATTCTGCCTATATATCTAAGCCAAATTTCATTAGGTAGTAGCATTAGCCCAACGTGGTCTACTACCATTGATATACACGCTATAATTTTAAGCGCGTTGCCGCTTAACCCTAATTTTTTATACATAGTAACCTTTCGGCGTTTTTATATAGAATTTTTTCTTGGGTTTTAACGTCTAACCCGTACGATTTTATAATTTCAACGTCGCTATTAAAATCGCTCCACGGAAAGTCGCTCGCGAACAAAATTCTATCTTCGCCGTGCTTATTAAGAACGGATATAAAATCGTCTTTTTTAAGAGTTTTTAGAAGATAAGCCGTGTCAAAATAAACCTTTTGCCCCGCTAAATACTTTATAACCTCACTAGTTTGTTCGTTTCCGCCAAAGTGGGCTAGAACGAACTTTTCGTGCCCTATTTTATCTATCACTTTTCTCGCTAAAACGGGTGGGCATTTTACGGGTTTATCGCGGTAGCCCGCGTCAATACCCGCGTGGGTAACCACGATTAAATCAAGGTCTTTCGCGCATTTTAATATCTCTAAATACCCCTCGTCGTCGATATACGTATCTTGATAGTCAGGGTGAATTTTTACGCCTTTAAGCCCCAACTCTTTCACGCGTTTTAACTTGCCTTTTATATCGTCGCATTTTGGGTGAATTCCCCCAAACGATATGATTTTTTTATCAGTATTCGAATAAGTTTCGTTAAGCGTTGTAACGAAGGCCAAAACGCTTTCAAACTGCTCGGGTCTGGTAAGAACGGGAAGGGTAACGGCAACGTCAACACAACCGCCTAAAAGGCGGTTGTAAAGTCCGTTTACACTCCCGTCGGAAAAAGGTTCGTTGCTACTTTTTTCGGCGAGATAATCTATGGTTTTTTTGGCAATTTTATCGGGAAATACGTGAGTGTGAAAATCTATTACCATATCAGGAATTCAAAAGTTCGTCAGTCGAAACGGTTTCAACGCCGTTAGCCTTTAACACTTCTTGCGTTTTTATAGGGTTTGACGATTTTAGTACGATATACGCCTCCGCCTTTTCGATAGACAAGCCGTACATATACTCAACGTTTACGTCTGCTTCTTCAATAATTTTAAGAAGTTGTTGTAAACTTCCAGATACGTGTGGAATTTTTAATATCGTAACGTCGGAAAGAAGGCTTGAAAAACCTGCGCCTGATAACTTTT
Source organism: Christensenellaceae bacterium (assembly GCA_045646405.1). Taxonomy (GTDB): domain Bacteria; phylum Bacillota; class Clostridia; order Christensenellales; family Borkfalkiaceae; genus HGM11412. The sequence continues at coordinate 40,827 of JAZRKO010000026.1, forward strand.
CTTTACCGAGTTCGGGGTCGTTTACTATAAGGCGTAAAAGACCGTATTCGGCGGTATCTGCTAAACTCATTGACAAAATGTTAACGCCGTTTTCTTTAAGCACGTCTAAAACTTGTGAAAGCCTACCCTTTCTGTTTTCAATAAAAACCGATAATTGTTTAGATGTCATAATAAATTCTCCTATAAATCAATAAAGTTTACGTTTGTCAATAACGTGAACGGCTTTACCTTCGCTTCTAACGAGAGTTTGAGGTTCAACGATTTTGATTTTTGCCGATAATCCTATTGCTTGATTTATTACGTGGCTAATTTTCTTGGTCATTGCCTCGATACCCCTAATTTCGTCGGTGTAATACTCGCTTACAAGTTCTACCTGAATTTCTAACGTGTCAAGATTGTTAACTCTATCAACAATCATCATATAGTGCGGGGTTACTTCCTTAACTTCGCAAAGCGCCGCTTCAATTTGGCTTGGGAATACGTTTACGCCACGAATAATTAGCATATCGTCAACCCTGCCTTTGAAACGTGAAATTCTTGCGCTAGTTCTACCACATTCGCACTTTTCGTGAGTTATACTCGTTAAGTCCTTGGTTCTGTAACGGATAAGCGGAATACCTTCTTTGGTGAGCGTGGTGAACGCAAGTTCGCCAAGTACCCCGTCTTTTACGGGTGTTAAGGTAGCCGTATCTAACACTTCTGGATAGAAGTGGTCTTCGCAAACGTGTAAGCCTTTATGGAACTTACAGTCGCAAGCAACGCCGGGGCCCATAATTTCAGAAAGCCCGTATATGTCGTGCGCTGTGATATTGAGCCTTGACTCTAACTCCTCGCGCATTTTTTCAGTCCACGGTTCAGCACCGCAAATAGCCGATTTAAGTTTGATTTTATCAAGTAAGCCTTCTTGCTCTAAAACTTCGGAAATATATAGTAAGTACGACGGGGTGCAGGCAATAGCCGTTGCGCCGAAATCTACCATCATAGTAGTTAATTTTTTAGAGTTACCCGTACTCATAGGAACTACCGTTGCTCCTATTTTTTCAGCGCCACCGTGCGCACCTAAACCGCCCGTAAATAAGCCGTAGCCGTAGGCTACTTGCACCACGTCGTTTTTGGTTACGCCCGCCATAGTCATACACCTTGCAACGCATTCCGCCCAAACGTCTAAATCCCGCCTAGTGTAGCCTACTACGGTTGCTTTACCCGTAGTTCCGCTTGACGCGTGTATCCTAACTATTTGCGAATTAGGTACTGCGAATAAGCCGAAAGGATAGTTATCGCGAAGGTCGTCTTTGGTGGTAAAGGGAAGTTTGGTTATATCTTCAATACCCTTAATATCGCTCGGCAACATACCGAGTTTTTGCATCTTTTTGCGGTAAAACTCTACGTTGTGGTAAACGTAATCAACTAGTTTTTTAAGCCTTGCGCTTTGAAGATTTATCATCTCGTCGCGCGACATACATTCTTTGGTTTCGTTCCAAATCATAAAATAATCTCCTTAACCGTTATATCCAGATAAAAACGCTTTTACGTTGAGTTCCACCGTCTTTTGCGGAACGGTTTGCTCAACCGTTTTTATAACCGTTTCTTTATCAATGCCTAAGTGCCTAGTAGCGTAGCCCAAAACTACCGAGTTGAGAACTTTGCCGTTGCCTAAGTCTTTGGCTATTTTTTGCCCGTCGATAGAATAAACCGTATAGTCTTTTTCAAGGGTTTTAATAATATCTTCGGGGTACGCCGTAGCGCCGACAACCACCGTCATAGGGTCGATACGACAGTCGTTCACAACTATAACTCCGCCCTTTTTAAGGTAATGAGCGTACCTAAGTGCTTCAAGTTTTTCAAACGCAATAATAACGTCTGCCACGCCTTCTTCAACTACCGGCTCGCTAACCTTTTTACCGTACCTAACGAAAGTTACTACGCTACCGCCACGTTGCGCCATACCGTGAACTTCACTTATCTTAACGTCATACCCTAGCGCCAACGCCGATTTGCCTATAATTCTACTAGTTAAAAGCGTACCTTGTCCGCCTACGCCTACAATCATAACGTTTTTCATCTTGATTTTACCTCGATAGCGCCGAATTTACAATAATTAAGGCATAAGCCACAACCGTTACACATAGTATCGTCAATAACCATCTTGCCGTCACGCTTAGAAATCGCGGGGCAACCTATCTTCAAACACATACCGCATTTTTTACACTTTTCGTCGCTAATTGCGTTATACGTTAAAAACTTTTGCCCTTTAAGTAGTGCGCAAGGCGCTTTTGCAATAATAACGGTAAGAACGCTACCTAAAACGCTTTCTTTTACCGTTTTTTCAAGGGTAGCAACGTCAAACGCGTTAATTTCAATAACGCTAGGAACGCCTACCGCTAAGCAAAGCGATTTAAGGTCTACCGCGTAAGTTTCTTCGCCCTTTAAGGTTTTTCCCGTTGCGGAATGTTCTTGATGCCCCGTCATACCCGTAGTTCGGTTATCTAAGATAATAACCGTACCCGTAGACTTGTTGTAAACCATATTGATAAGCGAGTTTATACCCGTGTGAAGGAAGGTGGAATCGCCTATTACCGCCACCCAGTTTTTAATAAACTCTTTACCGCCTGCCTTTTCCATACCGTGAAGGGCGGATATGCTTGCGCCCATACAAACGGTGGTATCTATAACGTCAAGCGGGGCAACCGCGCCGAGCGTGTAGCAACCTATATCGCCAGACGCGTGAATTTTAAGTTTTTTAAGCACCGAGAAAACGCTCCTATGCGGACAGCCCGGGCAAAGTATAGGCGGGCGGTTGGGAACTTCTTGCTTTTTGTAAACTTCTTCGGTTTTGCCAAATAAAACCTTTCTTAAAAGGTTAGCCGAATACTCGCCTTGGCGGGTAAACAAGTCTTTTCCTAAAACTTTTAAGCCCCAACTTTTAACCTGCTCTTCAATAACGGGTTCTAATTCTTCAAATACGTATACCGTTTCTACCGACGAAACGAACTCTTCAATAAGTTTTTTTGGTAGCGGATTTACAAGCCCGAGTTTTAGTACGCTTGCATCGGGGCAAACCTCTTTAACGTATTGATAAGCAATTCCCGAAGTTATAAAGCCGATTTTACTATCGCCCTTTTCTATTTTGTTAACGGAAAGCAAGTTCGCGTCGTCACTAAGCGCTTTTTCGCGCTCTTCAACGTGAACGTGCCTACCGATAGCCGACGACGGCATCATAACGTACTTTTTAACGTTTCGCTCGTATGGTTTTAGGGGAACTTTTATTCTATCTTTTATCTCGACCACGCTTTGCGAGTGCGCGAGTTTAGTAGTCGTTCTTAAAATGACGGGCGTGTCGTACTTTTCGCTGAGTTCGTATGCTAAAACGGTAAAGTCTTTCGCCTCTTGGCTATCCGACGGTTCAAGCACGGGAATATGCGCCGAACGCGCTACCATGCGCGTGTCTTGCTCGTTTTGGGAACTTGCAAGCCCGGGGTCGTCAGCCACCACGATAACCGCGCCACCCGATACGCCCGTGTACGAAAAGGTGTATAAAGGGTCACTCGCCACGTTTAAGCCAACGTGTTTCATACAAGCAAGCGCTCTTGCGCCCGCAACCGACGCACCGAACGCAACTTCAACCGCAACTTTCTCGTTGGGCGCCCACTCGGTGTAAACTTCGTCGTACTTGCAAAGTATTTCACTAATTTCAGTACTTGGCGTTCCGGGGTATGCGCTCGATACGGTTACACCCGCCTCGTACGCGCCCCTTGCTATTGCCTCGTTGCCAAGCATTATCGTTTTTTCACTCATCATTTGCTCCTTACCTAGTAGCGTAAAACACTTTAATAATTATAATAACGTTATAATTATAAACCTATGATAAAACGTTGTCAATAACGGAAAACTAAAAAAGCGTGCTATTGCACGCTTTTTTTGATTTATAAAATTACTGAGATATAACGGCTTTAATTCTTCTTACGCCAGCAGACGAACTTTCTTCCTTTTTAATCTTAAACGAACCGAGTTCGCTAGTTCTTTTTGCGTGTGGGCCACCGCAAATTTCTTTTGAGTAGCCTTCAATGGTGTAAACCTTAACGTTTTCGCCGTACTTGTTTCCAAACACGCCTATCGCGCCTACTTCGCGCGCCTTTTCAACAGGCATTTCTTCTAAAACGACTTCGATATCGTCTTTAATCGCTTGATTAACGATATCTTCAACCGCTTTGATTTCTTCCGCCGTCATCTTCCTTTCAAACGAAAAGTCAAATCTCAATCTTTCAGGGGTGATGTTACTGCCCTTTTGGAAAACCGTATCGCCAAGAACTTTTCTAAGCGCGCCGTTAAGAAGGTGGGTTGCCGTGTGAAGACGAGTGGTTTGCTCACTGTTATCCGAAAGCCCGCCCTTGAACTTTTGGTCGGCGCCTTGGCGGGAGAGTTCTTGGTGTTTTACGTAGTGTGCCTTAAAGCCCTCAACGTCAACTTTTATACCCCTTTCGCTTGCGAGTTCTTCGGTGAGTTCTATCGGGAAACCGTAGGTGTCGTAAAGTTTGAAAGCCATTTCACCGCTAAGCATTTCGCCCTCTTTTACCCCGTCTAAAAACTTACTTGCAATTTTAATGCCTTGGTCAAGCGTTTTTGAGAACGTTCTCTCTTCGTCTTGAATAGATTTTTCTATAAACGCTTGATTTCTTTCGAGTTCGGGATATACCCCCTTAAACTCGTCTACTATAATTTTAGAAATTTTAAGCATAACGCCGTCGGGATTGCAAAGGCTTTTTAAGTGACGGTATACTCTGCGAATAAGCCTTCTTAAAACGTAGCCTTGGTCAACGTTAGACGGAGATACCCCTTTATCGTCGCCTAATATAAAGGTTATAGCCCTTAAATGGTCGGCAAGAATTCTAAAAATTCTAAGGTTTTCCTCGGTAATTTCAACGCCCGTTGCCTCTTTAAGCCCGTTCATTATCGGCTTAAAAATTTCAGTATCGTATACCGATTTTTCGCCGTTTAGTATACATAGAACGCGCTCTAAACCAAGCCCCGTATCAACGTTGTGAATTTCCATTTTCTTATAACTGCCGTCTTTTTGCTTGTCGTATTCCATAAACACGTTGTTCCAAATTTCAACGTATTTACCGCAGTTGCATTGAGGCCCGCAATTATCGCTACACTTAGGTTTTCCCATATCGTAGAAAATCTCGGTATCAGGCCCGCACGGCCCCGTTTCACCGGCAGGTCCCCACCAGTTTTCTTTTCTACCTAAAAAGTGAATTCTCTCGTCGGGATATCCAAGTGATTTCCAAGCGTTATACGCCTCCTCGTCACGCGGGACTTCGCTATCGCCCGCAAATACCGTAACGGATATTTTTTCTTGCGGAATACCTAAAATTTTAGTTAAAAACTCGTGACTAAAACTTATAGACTCTTTTTTGAAATAGTCGTTGAGCGACCAGTTGCCCATCATTTCGAAAAAGGTTAAATGGCTAGCGTCGCCAACCTCGTCGATATCGCCCGTTCTCAAACATTTTTGATGGTCGGTAAGCCTAGTTCCAGACGGATGCTTTTCCCCAAGAAGATAGGGAACGAGCGGATGCATACCCGCGGTGGTAAAAAGCACGCTGGGGTCGTTTTCGGGAATAAGCGACGCAGACGATATCTCCCTATGCCCTTTCGATACGAAAAAGTCTATATATTTTCTTCTAAGTTCGTTTGCTTTCATAAAAATCTCCTAAAAAAGTCCGCTTATTACACCGTCTTCCGAAACGTCTATCTTCATAGCCGAAGGAACTTTTGGAAGACCGGGCATGGTCATAATATTACCCGTTAGTACCACCACGAAACCCGCGCCTGCTGAAAGTTTAACCTTTCTAACGGTAACTATAAAGTCGTCGGGCGCGCCGAGTAGTTTTTGGTTGTCTGAAAAACTGTACTGAGTTTTTGCGATACATACGGGGAGTTTATCGTAGCCGTTTTTGGTTAGTAGTTCGATTTGCTCGCTAGCCTCGTCGGTAAACTTAACGGCTTTACCGCGATATACCTTTTTAACTACTTGCTCTATTTTTTCTTTAATTGATAAGTCTAAGTCGTAGGCAAAGGTAAAGTCGTTATCTCCGTCGGCAATTTTTACAACTTCTTTCGCAAGTTCTATCGCGCCGTTACCGCCTTCCGCCCACACGTTAGATAAGATACTGTTAACGCCGAGTGCTTTACACTCTTTATCAACTAAATCTATCTCGTTTTGAGTGTCCGTTGGGAAACGGTTAATCGCTACTACACAAGGGAGTTTATATACTTCTTGAATATTTCTTACGTGGCGAAGAAGGTTGGGAATACCAGCCTTTAAGGCGGTTAAGTCCTCTTTATCAAGGTCAGCCTTTTGAACGCCACCGTGCATTTTAAGCGCTCTAACCGTTGCAACCACGACCACCGCCGACGGTTTAAGATTAGCCGTTCTACACTTTATATCTAAGAACTTTTCCGCGCCTAAGTCCGCACCGAAACCCGCTTCGGTTATAGTGTAGTCGGAAAGTTTCATAGCCGTTTCGGTTGCGATAATCGAGTTACAGCCGTGAGCGATATTTGCAAAAGGTCCGCCGTGAACGAACGCAGGCGTTCCTTCAAGCGTTTGCACGAGATTTGGCTTAATCGCGTCTTTAAGTAGCGCGGTCATAGCGCCTACCGCGCCAAGGTCGCCCGCCGTTATCGGCTTTTTATTCATATCGTAAGCAACTACTATTTTTGAAAGCCTTTCTTTAAGGTCGGTTATTGACGACGCTAGGCAAAATATCGCCATAACTTCGGTGGCAACCGTGATTTCAAACCCGTCGCCACGCTTTACGCCGTTTATCTTCTTGCCTAAACCGTCAATTACAACCCTTAACTGCCTATCGTTCATATCCACGCATCTTTTTAAGGTGATTGAGCGCTTGTCTATATTTAAGGCGTTGCCTTGATATATATGATTGTCAAGCATAGCGCAAAGAAGGTTGTTCGCCGCACCGATAGCGTGAAGGTCGCCCGTAAAGTGAAGGTTTATATCTTCCATAGGAACTACTTGCGCGTAGCCACCGCCACAAGCACCCCCCTTAATGCCGAAAACGGGGCCTAAGGAAGGTTCGCGAATAGCAACTACCGTTTGCTTGCCTATTTTGTTAAGCGCGTCTGCCAAACCTATCGTAGTAGTGGTTTTACCCTCGCCCGCAGGCGTTGGGGTAATTGCCGTTACTAAAATAAGTTTTGCTCTTTTTTCTTTATCTTTTAATCTAGATACGTCAATCTTTGCCTTATATTTGCCGTAATACTCGATATCGTCTTCCGCGATACCGCATTTTTTAGCAATATCTATAATGCGTTCAAGTTTACAAGATTGAGCGATTTCAATATCCGATAAGTATTTCATAAAGTTTCCTACCAAACTTCTATAAATAGAATTTATTATTTGTTAAAGTATTTTACTGCCGACTCAAACAGTTTCATATCGTAATTACCTAAAACGTTTTTGTATAAGCCGTAGCCCTTTCTTTCGCTGTGTCCCATCTTACCAAACACTCTACCGTCTGGCGATAAAATACCTTCTATCGCGTGAACGCTACCGTTGGGGTTGAAGGCGATATCCATAGTGGCGTTTCCGTCAAAGTCAACGTACTGCGTCATAATTTGACCGTTATTTGCAAGCTCCTTAATAAGACTATCGCTTGCGATAAACTTACCTTCGCCGTGCGAGATAGGAACGTTGTAAATATCCCCCACTTTTACGCCCGAAAGCCAAGGCGAGTTGGTTGACGCTACTTTTACCCTAACTATTCTAGACTGGTGGCGACCGATATCGTTATAGGTTAAGGTTGGGCAAGTTGCGTCGGTATCGATAATTTTGCCGTAAGGCACGAGCCCAAGTTTAATAAGGGCTTGGAAACCGTTACAAATACCGCCCATCAAACCGTCACGCACAGATAAAAGTTTAGTAACTTCTTCCTTAACTGCGCCGTTTCTAAAAAACGCGGTTATGAATTTACCCGAACCGTCAGGCTCGTCACCGCCTGAAAATCCGCCCGGAACGAATATAATTTGACTTTCGCTTGCCTTTTTAGCAAACTCTTCAACCGATTTGGAAACCGCGTCAGCCGAAAGGTTTTTGATAACGAATATATCTGCGTTAGCGCCCGCGTCTTCAAACGCTTTCGCCGTGTCGAACTCGCAGTTAGTACCCGGGAATACGGGAATTAAAACCTTGGGTTTAGCAACTTTTATATTGCATTTAAGCGTTGACTGTTTGTCGCTAGCAAAGTTGTTTGCCGTTTGTAATTTGTTTTTGATATTGCAAGCAAATACGGGTTCTAACTTGTCTTCATACGCCTTTTGTAAAGTGGAAATTTCCACCTTTTCGTCGCCGTACGAAATTGCTTTTTCGCTAGTCGTGTAACCTAAAAGTTCACCAACCTTTTCGTCGCTACTAAGTTCTATAACGAACGAGCCGTAAGAGTATGCAAACATATCTTCAACTTTAACCGCTTTATCGTAGTTAAAGCCGATTTGGTTGCCGATAGCCATTTTAAGAATTGCTTCTGCAACACCGCCGTAGCAAGGCGTGTAAACTGAAACTGCTACGCCCTTTCTAATAAGGCTAGTAACTAAGTTAAAGTTTTCAAGTAAAGACTTGGTTACGGGGAGTCCGTTTTTATATTCGGGCTTTAAGATAACCACCTTATTGCCCGCTTTTTTGAACTCGGGCGAGATAACTTCGTCAACTTTACCCGTGGTAACGGCAAAGGAAACGAGAGTGGGCGGAACGTCAATATCTTCAAACGTGCCACTCATAGAGTCTTTACCGCCGATAGCGGCAACGCCGAGTTCAACTTGCGCCTTGTACGCGCCGAGTAACGCGCTTGCGGGTTGACCCCAACGCTTAGCGTCTTTTTTAAGTTTTTGGAAATATTCTTGGAAAGTTAAGTATACGCTTTCGTATTTTGCGCCCGTTGCGATAAGTTTAGATACGCTTTCTACAACGGCAAGGTAAGCGCCGTGGTAGGGGCTTTTTTCTGCAACGTACGGGTTACCGCCCCAAGCCATATACGAAACGGTATCGGTATGCCCTTTTTCTACCGAAACGAGATTAACCATCGCTTGCGGTGGGGTTTGTTGATATTTACCACCAAACGGCATAAGTACCGTGCCTGCGCCGATAGTCGAGTCAAACCTTTCAGAAAGCCCACGCTTAGAGCATACGTTTAAGTCGCTAGCAAGCGCGGTGTAGCCTTCAACGAAGTTTTTAACTTCTTGTTTTTTATAGCAGTTAGGCTTTGCAGTTTGAACGTTAACGTGCTTTTCAGCGCCGTTACTGTTAAGAAATTCTCTTGAAATATCAACGATAGTTTTGCCGTTCCAACTCATAACCAAACGCTTTTGTTCGGTAACGGTTGCAACTACGGTTGCCTCTAAGTTTTCCTTTTCGGCAAGGGCGATGAATTTATCTACGTCTTTTTCTTCAACTACTACCGCCATACGCTCTTGCGATTCGGAGATAGCAAGTTCAGTACCGTCAAGCCCGTCGTACTTTTTCTTAACGGCGTTAAGGTTTATCGTAAGCCCGTCGGCAAGTTCGCCGATAGCAACCGATACACCGCCTGCGCCAAAGTCGTTACAGCGCTTAATCATAAGCATAGCGTCTTTATTTCTAAATAAGCGTTGAAGTTTTCTCTCTTCGGGGGCGTTGCCCTTTTGAACTTCCGCACCGCACGCGGTAAGAGATTCTAAGGTGTGCGATTTTGACGAACCGGTCGCGCCACCGCAACCATCTCTACCCGTTCTACCGCCGATTAAAATAACCTTGTCGGTCGGAGCGGGAACTTCACGCCTAACGTTTTCTTGTGGGGTTGCGGCAACTACCGCACCTATTTCCATACGCTTAGCGGCGTAACCTTCGTGATAAATTTCGTCAACTTGCCCGGTCGCTAAACCGATTTGGTTGCCGTATGACGAATAGCCCGCAGCCGCAGTAGTTACTATTTTGCGTTGTGGAAGTTTGCCTTTAAGCGTTTCTTTAACGGGGCGTAAAGGATTAGCAGCACCCGTAACGCGCATAGCGGAGTAAACGTAACTTCTACCAGAAAGCGGGTCTCTAATCGCACCGCCTATACAAGTAGCAGCACCGCCGAAAGGTTCGATTTCGGTGGGGTGATTGTGGGTTTCGTTCTTGAAAAGAAGTAACCATTTTTGGTCTTCACCGTTAACGTTTACGTTGATTTTAACCGTACAAGCGTTAATTTCTTCACTTTCGTCAAGCCCGTTAAGTATCCCGCGCTTTTTCAAAAGTTTAGCCGCCAACGTGCCTATATCCATAAGGTTGATAGGTTTGGTGCGGTTAAGTTCTTCACGCGCGTTGAGATATTCTTGATACGTCTTTTGAATTTCTTCGTCTTCGAAAGATATGCTGTCAATGGTAGTTAAGAAAGTGGTGTGACGGCAGTGGTCAGACCAGTACGTATCTATCATCTTAATTTCGGTGAGAGTGGGGTTTCTCTTTTCTTGACGGAAATACTTTTGACAAAATTCAATATCGTCACCGTCCATCGCGAGCGCGTAGTCGGCAACGAATTTATCAAGACCTTGCCTATCAAGGTCGATAAACCCGTCAAGCGTTTTAACTTGTTCGGGAACGGGTTGTTCGATTTTTAAGGTTTCGAACTCTTTAAGTTCCGCCTCTCTACTCTCTACGGGGTTGATAACGAACTTTTTAATAGCCGTTAAATCGTCACAAGTTACGTCGCCGTATACCGCGTAAACCTTTGCCGTTTTAACGGTGGGGCGTTCCTTTTGCGAAATAAGTTGAATACATTGTGACGCCGAGTCCGCCCTTTGGTCGAATTGCCCTGGGAGATATTCTACCGCAAACACTTTTGCGCCCGACAAATCAACGCTACTTGACGCGGTATCCATTTGCGGTTCGGAAAATACCGTTTTGCAAGCGTAGTCGAAAAGTGATTTTTCGATATCTTCAACGTCGTAACGATTGATAACTCTTATGTTTTTTACGCCTTTTATTTCAAGCAAATCTCTAACTTCTAAAAGTAACGAGTTTGCCTCGTGCTGAAAGCCTTCTTTTTTTTCTACGTAAACTCTGTAAACCATTTTGCTCCTACTTTTCAAGGCGCGAAAGCGCGCGTTTTCCTATGTCTTTTCTGTAATATGCGTTTTCAAACGAAATTTTATCTACAACGCCGTAAGCCTTTTCAACGGCGTCTTTTAACGTTTTAGCCGTGGCAACCGCGCCTAAAACTCTACCGCCAGCCGTCTTTAATACGTTACCGTCGAGTTTTGCACCTGCAACGAACACGTTTTCGTCAGCCGAAAGGTTGCCTATTTTAATTTCAAAACCGCTTTCGTATTTTTGCGGATAGCCGTTTGATGCCATTACCACGCAAGTTGCAGCCCCGTCTTTCCACTTAACCATTTCGGGTTTTAATTCGCCTTTTGACGTTGCCATCATAACTTCTAACAAGTCGCTTTCAAGAAGCGGTAAAACTACTTGCGTTTCAGGGTCGCCAAAACGGCAGTTGTACTCTATAACCTTAGGTCCTTTCGGGGTAAGCATAAGCCCGAAATACAAACAACCTTTGAAAGTTCTACCCTCTTTATTCATCGCCTCGATAGTAGGAATAAAAATCTTTTCCATACACTCTTTGGCAACTTCTTCGGTGTAGTAGGGGTTTGGCGCAACCGTACCCATACCGCCCGTGTTCAAGCCTTCGTCACCGTCTTTCGCGCGCTTGTGGTCCATAGACGATACCATGGGAATTACCACCTTGCCGTCTGTAAACGATAAAACGGAAACTTCGGGGCCTGTTAAAAATTCTTCAATTAAAATACTGTTACCGCTTGCGCCGAACACTTTGTCAAGCATAATGTCTTTAACCGCGGTTTCAGCCTCCTTATAGTTTTGAGCGATAATAACGCCCTTTCCTAACGCCAACCCGTCTGCTTTTATAACGGTTGGGTAATAGGTAGTTTTAAGATATTCTATCGCCTTATCAGGGTCTGTAAAAGTAACGCTATCGCCCGTTGGAATACCGTACTTTTTCATAAGGTTTTTAGAAAATACCTTACTGCCTTCGATAATAGCGGCACACTTTTTAGGTCCAAAACACGAAATGCCCTTTTCTTCCAACTTGTCAACGCAACCGAGAACGAGTGGGTCGTCGGGCGCAACTACGGCGTAGTCTACCTTTTTTTGAGTAGCAAACTCAACGATTTTATCTATCTCGGTAGCCTTGATAGGATAACACTCGGCATCGAGCGCGATACCGCCGTTGCCGGGGAGAGCGTAAATTTTTTCTACCTTGTCGCTTTTTAATAAACTTTTGATAATGGCGTGTTCTCTACCACCGCCACCTACAACTAAAATCTTCATAAAAACTCCTTAGTGGTGGAATAATCTCATACCGGTAAACGCCATAGCCATACCATAAAGGTCAGCCTGATTGATAACTAAATCATCACGCACCGAACCACCCGGCTGAGCAACGTAAGTTACACCGCTTTTTGCAGCCCTATCAATATTGTCAAAGAAGGGGAAGAACGCGTCGCTACCCAAAGATACGCCTTTTATCGTTTGAAGATACGCCTTCTTTTCCTCCTTGGTAAAGGGTTCGGGGCGAACTTTGAAGTTCTTTTCCCAAACGCCGTCACCGAGAACTAAATCACTCTCGTCGTCCGAAAGATAAAGGTCGATAATATTGTTTTTGTCAGGTCTACCAACCCCGTCTGCAAATTGAAGGTTTAATACCTTTTCGTGTTGGCGTAAATGCCATAAATCTGCCTTTTGCGCTGCTAAACGAGTGCAGTGAATTCTCGATTGTTGCCCTGCGCCAACGCCGATTGCCTGCCCGTCGTAAGCAAAGCAAACGGAGTTAGATTGAGTATATTTTAAGGTTATAAGCGCAATAATAAGGTCGATTTTTTTATCGTCTGGAATATCTTTGTTTTTAGTAACTACGTTAGATAAAAGTTCAGCGTCAATCTTAAAGTTGTTTCTACCTTGTTCAAAAGTAATGCCGAAAACTTGCTTTTTCTCAATTTCTTCGGGAACGTAATTCTCGTCGATTTTAACGATATTATAAGTACCCTTTCTCTTTGCTTTTAAAATTTCAAGCGCTTTTGCAGAGTAGCCTGGGGCGATAACGCCGTCACTAACTTCTCTCGCGATAATTTTAGCGGTTACTTCGTCGCATTCGTGAGATAAGGCTATCCAGTCGCCGAAAGACGACATTCTATCCGTACCCCTTGCCCTAGCGTAAGCGCAAGCGAGCGGGCTATCGTCAAGCCCTTCGATATCGTCAACGAAACAAGATTTTTTAAGGGCAGGAGAAAGTTTTTTGCCAACCGCTGCCGAAGTTGGGGAAACGTGCTTGAAACTCGAAGCGCACGCCATACCCGTAGCAAGTTTTAACTCTTTAACGAGTTGCCACGAGTTGAACGCGTCTAAAAAATTGATGTAGCCAGGTCTACCGTTTAATACTTCAATAGGTAAATCTGCACCGTTTTCCATATATATTCTCGAAGGTTTTTGGTTGGGGTTACAACCGTATTTTAACGCTAAGTCTTTCATTCTTTTCTCCTTATTATAATTCGTGAACGTTATAAGTTACGCTTTCTACCTCGCCCGACTTTAAGTCGATATACCTAACGTGAAGGGCGATTTTATTGTTACCGTCTAAATTAGTCCAAATTTCGTTAGCAAACTCGTCGATATCGTTTGGAATACTAACTCTTTCAGGTTCACCCATAAAGGTAGGAAGGGGGTTGCCGTCGGTTACGTAGGTGTGAATAAAGTGACCTACGCCACTTAATGCTTCGTAATCGTAAAAATAACGGTTGCAAGCCGAACCGTTTTCGTCGGCGCTTTTGAGAATTGACATCTCGTAACTAAATTCCTTGCCAAGATGAAGTATACCGCTAATTCTAGGAGTGAAGTTGGGTGCGTCAGGCTCGAACTTTCTAGTTTTAAGCGCGCACTTAAAGCACTCGCCCTTTTTCAAGAATTCTTCAACGGTATCCGTTTGGTCGCCGTTAGTTACGATAACGTCACTACCAACTTTTTTAACGGGGGAATATATAATGAGCGACGGGTCTTCCACCTTACTTGGGTCGTAGGGGTAAATGGTTATCTCTTCGCCGTTTTCAACGAAAACTCTGTTTTTACTGTTTTCGCTTCTGCCCATAATAAAGTAAGCAAATACCGCCTTTTCGCCGTCACTCGACTTTCCTATTACGATACCCCTACCAACGTACGGGTTACCAAAAATTCTATCTTTCATTGACAAGGTTTGATAAGTCATAATTTCTCCTTTAATAACTTTGCAATTTTTTGTACTGACTGTGGAAGTATTATCCACTCAGCCTCACGCATAACGCGTTTTTGTAAAACTTCGGGGGTGTCACCGTCTTCAATATATACGGCTTTTTGCATTATAATCTCGCCCCCGTCTGGAATTTCGTTAACGAAGTGCACGGTAGCGCCCGTTACTTTAACGCCGTATCTTAGCGCCTCTTCGTGAACTTTAAGCCCGTAAAAACCCTTTCCGCAAAAAGAAGGGATAAGCGACGGGTGAACGTTAATAATTCGCCCCGCGTATTTTTTAGTAAAGTTTTTAGAAAGTATGGACAAGTAACCGGCTAAAACTATGAGTTCAATGCCGTTTTCTTGTAAAACTTCTATCGCCTTTTCTTCTCTTTCTTCTATGGTTTTATAAACCGCTTTATCAACGCAAACCGCCTTAACGCCAAAGTTTTTAGCCCTTTCGAGCGCGTAGGCGCTGGGGTTATTTGATAAAACGAGAGAAATCTCGCCGTCGGGAATTTCGCCCCTCTTTTCGCTTTCGAGTATGGCTTGAAGGTTAGTTCCGCCACCCGAAACGAATACGGCGATTTTAGTTTTTTTGTTTAGCATAAGATAACGCCCTCGTCACCTTTTACGATTTCGCCTAGAACGTAAGCGTCTTCTCCGTGAGATTTTAAGATGTCAAGCGTTTTTGAAACGTCGTTTTTATCGACGATTACCGTCATACCAACGCCCATATTAAAGGTGTTAAACATATCTCTTTCGTCGATACCGCCAACCTTTTGTAAAAGTTTGAAGATGGGGAGAACTTTAACGTCTTTTTTGTTGATTTTAACGCTTAAACCCTTTTTGATAGCGCGTGGCATATTTTCGTAGAAACCACCGCCCGTGATATGCGATACGCCTTTAACCTTAACTTCGTCAAACACGGCAAGCATAGGTTTAACGTAAATTTTGGTGGGGGTAAGCAACGTTTCGCCAAGCGACTTGCCACCAAGTTCTTCTACGGGTGATTTAAGGTCGCAATTTTCAACGTCAAACACCTTTCTAACGAGTGAAAAACCGTTAGAGTGTACGCCCGACGACGGAATTGCAATCATAACATCGCCTTCTTGCATAGAGTTTTTATCAATCACTTTCGACCTATCTACGATACCTACCGAGAAACCCGCTAAATCGTATTCGTCGATAGGGTAAAACCCTGGCATTTCAGCCGTTTCACCACCGATAAGTTCGCTACCCGACTGAACGCAACCTTCCGCAACGCCTTCTACGATAGACGCGATTTTTTCAGGGAAGTTTTTACCGCATGCGATATAGTCAAGGAAGAAAAGCGGTTTTGCACCGCAACAAATAACGTCGTTAACGCACATTGCAACGCAGTCGATACCAACGGTGTTGTGCTTGTCCATTAAAAAGGCAAGTTTAAGTTTCGTACCTACACCGTCAGTCCCCGAAACGAGTATGGGGTTTTTATAACCCGTAAGGTCAAGCGGAAATAAACCGCCGAAACCACCGATATCGTCGGCCTTGGTGTTTATAACCGTTCTTGCGATATGTTTTTTCATAAGTTCAACCGCTTTGTAACCAGCGGTTATATCTACGCCTGCTTTTGCGTAACTTTCTGACTTAGATTTGTCGTGCATAATAATCTCCTAATATCTTATTTTTTTGATTGTTCGTCACTGTTTGTACAACCTGTCCAGCAGTAAGTGCAAAGTTTACACTTATCAATGCCGATAGATTCTTGCAAACCTTCAAGGGACTGGAAGTCAAGCGTTTTACAATGGAATTTTTTTGCGAGCGCCTTTCTTAAATTTTTACCTCTTTCGGTCTTGCCGTCAGCATACTCGCTAATATAATTAAGCCCGTCTTCCCCTTCGAGTTCAACGATAACGCTTCTTGCAATAAGTTCCATTTCGCCTGTTGAACGGGTGAAATTTAAGTATTTGCAACTGTAAAAAATAGGCGGACAAGCCGAGCGAATATGAACTTCGTTCGCGCCGTTTTCATAAAGGAAATCAACCGTGCCTTTAAGTTGAGTACCCCTTACGATACTATCGTCAACGAAAAGTAGGTTCTTGCCTTCGATAAACTGATGTACGGGAAGAACTTTCGCCTTTGCAATCTTATTTCTTTCAGACTGCTTTGACGGAGTGAAACTTCTAGACCAAGTCGGCGTGTATTTTACGAAAGGCCTTGCAAACGGGATACCGCTTTCTTTTGAGTAACCTATCGCGTGGGGCGTGCCAGAATCGGGAACGCCTGCAACGTAGTCGATATCGTATTTTTTAATATCGTCAAGTTCGTCACGCGCGAGTATCTCGCCGTTTTTGTAGCGAGAATATTCAACGCTTACTTTTTCGTATTCAGACGCGGGATACCCGTAATAAGTCCAAAGGAAAGAACAAATTTTCATTTCTTCTTGTGGCTCGCTAAGAACCGTAACCCCGTCAGCCGTGAGTTCAACGATTTCGCCAGGGCCTAAATCTCTTTCAACCTTATACCCCACCTTTACCGCTGCAAAAGACTCGAAAGTTACGCAGTACCCGTCGTCACCCTTGCCGATAATTACGGGGATTCTACCGTATTTATCTCTTGCGGTTATGATGTTTCCATCGTCTTTAAGTATTAAGATTGATGCAGAACCGTCAATAACGCTTTGAGCAAATTTTATACCGTCAACGAAATTGTCTTTATGGTTAATTAGCGCCGTTACGAGTTCGGTTAAGTTAACTTTACTGCCAGATAACGTATCAAAGTGACCGCCGTACTCATCAAGATATTCTTTAATCAAATCTTCGGCGTTGTTGATTTTGCCTATAATACAAATAGCAAACTTACCGAGTTTTGAGCGTATAAGTAACGGTTGCGGATCGGAATCGCTTATGCAACCGATTGCCGAGTTGCCGTACATGTCTTCGAAGATATCGGCAAACTTAGTTCTAAAAGGGGAATTTTCTATGTTGTGAATTTCCCTTTGAAGCCCGTCTTTTTGGTTGTACGCGGCTATGCCACCGCGCTTAGGTCCAAGATGCGAGTGGTAGTCGATAGCGTAGAAAACGCTAGATATAACGTCAGACTTACCAACCGCCCCGAAAAAGCCTCCCATAAAATAATTCTCCTAAAATTTATTAGTTTTCAAAAAAGAGTTTAGATAAAGTCATCGGGTCGATATACTTACCGTCTTTATATACTCTCATATTGCCAGATGCAATTTCGTCAATAAGCATAACAGAACCGTCTTTATCATAGCCGAATTCAAATTTGATATCGTATAATACTAAGCCCTTTTCTTTAAGGTCGTCAGCCACGATTTGAGTGATTTTTTGAGTCATCACTTTTACGTCTTCATACTGTTTGTCAGTCATAACGCCGAGAGCAATAAGCCCGTCTTTAGTAACGAGGGGGTCGCCTTTTTCGTCGTTTTTGAAGGTGGTTTCAACGTATGCGGGAAGGTCTGCGCCTTCTTCGATATAATCGCTGTATCTGCGAAGGAAACTACCCACCGCTTTGTGACGGCAAATTACTTCTAAACCCTTGCCAAACGGCTTTGCGGGAAGAACTTCCATCGTGGTGTTTTTAAGGTCGGCAGATACGTAGTGGGTTTTGATGCCCGCCTCGTTTACCTTTTCGAAAAAGTAAATAGACATACGAAGGTTAACGTCACCAACACCGTCAATCGTTAAGCCTACCGAGTTTTCACCCGGGTCAAACACACCGTCTTTTCCGGTGCAGTCGTCTTTGAATTTAAGCATATAGTTGCCGTTGTCAAGCGCGTATACGTTTTTGGTTTTGCCAGTATAAACAAGATTTTTTTCCATAATAATTCTCCTTAGAATTAAGATTTTTTATATTTCAGCGGAAATCTTAGCGTCTTTTTCAAGAGCCTTTAATCTGTCGCTTTCTTTTTTTGCTTTGAGTTTGGCGTTTAATTCGCTATCGGCAAGCGCAAGTATTTGAACTGCTAAAAGCGCCGCGTTAGTAGCGCCGTTAATTGCAACCGTTGCAACGGGAACGCCAGACGGCATTTGCACGGTTGAAAGTAGCGCGTCAATCCCGTCAAGCACGGAAGACTTACACGGAATACCTATAACGGGAAGCGTAGTTCTAGCGGCAATAGCGCCCGCAAGGTGCGCAGCCATGCCGGCGGCGGCAATCAAAACGCCAAAGCCGTTTTCTTCTGCTTTACTTGCAAACTCGCCCGCTTCGTCAGGCGTTCTGTGAGCAGAATATACGTGAACTTCGTACGGTACGCCGAAATTTTTGAGAACTTCTACACCTTTTTGAACGATAGGTAAATCGCTATCGCTACCCATAATAATCGCAACTTTTTTCATAATATACTCCTTAAAATTAAAACAAGGCGCAACTATCCTTATAACTTAGGAAAGTGCGCCCAGACGGTCGGCTCAATCAAGAGATTGCTACAATTTCTGCTCCACTATGGTAAACCATAACTATCCGTCAGTAACAGAAATCCCGAATTACAAATATTTATTTGTAATAAGTATAACACACTACTTGATTTTTTTCAAGCGTTTTGAGTTATACATTTTAATTTTTTATAACTGATGTTTTTATATATAAAAAAAGCGTAGAAAACTACGCTTTTAGTTTTATAAGCCTATAACAACTTGACCTTAACGCGTTAGAAACGAGTATATCGAGGCTCGCAAAGTTTTCGGGGTGAGATAGACCATTTTGGTCATCGAAGTCCGCAAACGAAGCAGTTAACGAAGATAGACGAAGTTTATAACGTGTTAAGGGAGTTCGATTTCATATAAATCTTTGGGCGGAATAGCCTTGCTTGACGTATTAACAACCTTTTCAACTTCCTTTTGCGCCTTTACGATTGAAACGTTAGTACCTGCACCCGCAACGCAACCACCCGGGCAACCCATACCTTCGATTAAGCAACCGTTTTTCTTGCCCGCCTTTGCTAAAAGTAGCATCTTTTTACACTCGGCAAGCCCTTCGGCGTGTTCAATTTTAACTTCTACCGACGGATAGTATTCCTTTACGCACTTTTCAATAGCGCTAGCGACACCGCCCGCAACGGCGTAGCCTCTACCAGCGCCAGTCGCCTCGTGAATAGACCTTTCGCCTTGATACTTTGAAAAATCTATACCCTTAGCGTCAAATATACCAAAAAGTTCTTCAAAGGTGATGACGAAATCAACGTCACTTCTAACTGATTCTCTTGACGCTTCAAGTTTCTTTGCCGCGCAAGGACCTATGAACACCACCCTAGCGTTCGGCGTTTTTTGTTTGATTTTTCTAGCCGTTGCCACCATAGGCGTTAACGCTTGGGAAACCTCGCCTATAAGGTCGGGGAACTGCTTTTTAGCAAGCATAGCCCAACTTGGACAGCAAGACGTGAGCAAGAAAGGTAGTTTTCCCGAAACGACCTTGTCAACGTAGGCGTGCGCCTCTGTTGAACAAGCAAAATCGGCACCGCTAGCAACTTCGTGAACTTCCTTAAAGCCAACGTCTAATAGCGCGCCCTTTATCATAGCGATAGTTACGTTTTCGCCAAACTGCCCAACGATGGCAGGCGCGATTTCGGCAACTACGTAGTCGCCTTTTTTTACCGCTTGTATCATTTGGAAAATTTGTGATTTATCGGCAATTGCAGCAAACGGACAACTTACCATACATTGACCGCAACCTAAACACTTATCGTTATCTATCTTTGCACGACCTAGTTCGTCAGTCGATATCGCCTTTATCCCGCACGCTTCCGCACACGGGCGAACTTTATGCGCAATAGCGTCGTACGGGCAAGCCTTTTTGCACTTTCCGCAGTGAATACACTTTTCTTGGTCAATAACCGCCTTTCCACTTTCAAAAGAAATGGCGTTTTTAGGGCAAGCAGCCACGCACGCCTTTGCAACGCAACCCCTACACTCGCTGGAAACTTCGTAAACGTTGTCTTTACACTTATCGCACGCAGACGGAATTACCTGCATTAAAGGTGGCTCGTAGTACTTATTTGATATATTGCTTTCGTCAACCCCTTCGGTTATGTGAACGGGCTTATCCTGTGGGCGCAAACTCATACCCATAGCAAGCCTAACGCGTTCGCTAGCAACCGCCCTTTCGCGGTAAATGCTATCTAAAAATCTTGGAACTTCCGTAGGGGTGATTTTATAGGGTATTGCCTCAATACCGTCGTTAACTTTTTCGGGCGAACACTCAAACGCCACTTTTGCAACTTCTGTAAAAACTTCTCGCCTTAATTTTTTAACAGACGTAGGAAGTTCTCTCAACTGACCAGCCATAATTTTATCCTTTTAGTTTTTTTATTATTGTATCAAACTTTTATATAATGCGCAAGTTTATAGTAATTTATTTAGTATAATTTCACGCTCAACGCACGCCTTTCCGTAAGCCCTTGGCGGTGCGCTTTTTAGTGAAATATCAAGGGTGATTTTTCCACCGTCTAGCACTAAAATTCTATCGGCGCTAGCGAGCGCCTCTTCAACGTCATGCGTGACTAAAATCGCCGTTTTTCCCGCTTGTTTTAACATTTTTACGAACGAGTTTATAAGTGGAATTTTAGTAGATAAATCAAGTGATGAAAAGGGTTCGTCAAGTAGCACGACGGGGGCTTTGTTAAGCACCGCACGCAAGAAATTTACGCGCTGTTTTTCCCCGCCTGAAAGACTATTTGGGCGCATATTTTCTTTGCCTTTTAGATTAGAAAACTCTAACCCTTTTTCAATATCTAATTCGCTACACCCTGCAAATAATAGGTTTTCTTTTACCGTTAAATTAGGCACTAGCCGTGGCTCTTGAAAAACCATTGAACAAGGTATTTTCTCACTCGGTTTTACGCTACCTAGCCCTGCAATATATTTAAGTAAAGTGGTTTTACCAACGCCCGAACGCCCTAATATGCAGGTAATTTCTCCGTCGTTAAACGCGATATTTAGGTTTTCAAAGACCTTAGTTTTGCCGTATGAAACGGTTAAATTTTCTATCTTCATATAAGCCTTTTCTCCGCCTTTTCGGATAGTAATTTTCCTATAAATTCAATCAAAACACCCAAAATGCAAACGACGAGCGTAATCGCAAAAAGGTCGGCTGTTAGTAGGTAAAGTGAGGCTTCTTTTAACGCTCCACCAACGCTACCGTATACGCTAGATAGTATTTCAGCCGATACGATTAGTTTTATCCCAAACGAAAAAGCACTTCCCGCATCTAGCAAAATTTTAGGTAAAATTTGCGGTATATACATAGAAAAAACCTGTTTTTTCGCGGGAATTTCGTATAGCGCGCACATCTCAATAAGTTCGTTTGGAACGCCTTTTAGCGCACCGTAAACCGACGTGTAAATAATAGGAAATAACGACAAAAAGCACACTATAATAGGCGCAAAACTACGGCTTGTAAACAATAAAATTATAAGCAGTACCGCCAGCACGGGAAGTGAGCGCAATAGCCCTACTATTACCCCGAAAACACCGCTAAAACTCTTGTAACGGTAGGCTAAAACGCCGAACACTACGCCTAATAAAAAAGATATAACAAAGGCGATAACAACCCTTAAAAGCGTTGAAAATAACGCTTTATAAAAACTTATGGATATAAGGGTTTTATAAAACCTTTCAAGTATACTTATAGGGCTAGGTAAGACGTATTCGTTGTTACACGCAAAATATGCGATAATATAAATTACTACCGCCACCAAAAAGCCACCAAATAGGCATATAAGGTTGTTTTTCGCGCTTTTTATCATAGACTTTCAAGATAATAAAACTCGGCTTTTAAGGCGTTTACCGCCCCGTAAGACACCGATTGTATTTTAGATATAAACTCGTTGACGCTAGCGTAACAGTTGCTACTAGGAACGAATTTTATAGACGAATTTTTTATAGAAGTTTCGCTTAGGTTGTTTTGGTTAAAAGACGGTGTTAGCCCACTTTCCAAACAACCGCTTATCGTGGCGCAAATATCCTTTTTATCTTTTTGTAAAAGATAACTTTCAACGCCTTCTAGGTTGGAAACTAAATTTTTAACGGCTTTTAGATTATCGTTTAGTATCGCCGTTTTGCACACTACTATTGCTTGCGGAAAACCGCTTTCGCCGTACAGCGATTTTAGGCTACCAACGAATTCGTAGTTAAGCGCTTTTACTTTGACGTCAACCACGGGAGAAGGTGCTAAGTAACAGTCCACGTCTAAAAAGCCTATTTCGGTTGGGGTTATCGGGAGTAGGTTTATCTTCGTTTGAGATTTTTGCGCACCACCTACGAGTTCGTTATACGGAACTTGCAAATCGCTTAGCGTTGCTTTTAAGGTAAGCCCAGCAATACTACTTAGTTGAACTACGCCTATCGTTTTACCTACCAAACTACCCACCGTTTGACGGGTTATTTGAAAACTTTCCTTAGAAATAAAGTAAAAATTGCCGTGAGTTATAGTGCCTAGCATTTTATAGTCGTTTCCGCTACCTATAAGTTTACTTGCAAGGTTTATAGGAAGTATGCAAATATCCGCCTTTTTATCCCCCGTTACTACCGTTTGAATAACGTCAGCCCCGACGATATTAAAATCAAACTCATTAGAATTTTCCATCGCCTTAACTAGCGCTAATGCGGGCGCACCGTCAGGCGCGTAAACGGTGAGATTATCCCCTTCGTCACAAGCGGTTGCGAAAAATAATAAAATTGCCGTACAGATAAGCGCAAATAGTTTTTTCATATATTAAATTTTACCATAAACTAGCGCTACTTACAAGCGTTTTAATTTATTGAACACTTGTAAAATATTCTCAAAAGTTGTAAAATTTCACACAGAAGGCTTGACTTTTTTAATATGAAATAGTAATATTTTCCTATGAATTCATTTATTTCTTGTTCTTATACACTTGGCAACTCACAAATACTAGACAACACTTGGAACTGGAATAACGTTTTAATTCCCGACAACAAGTTATACATTGTAGAAAAGGGCGAAATTGAAATTATAACGGATAGTGAAGTTTTACTTGTAAAAGCGGGCGAAATGGTGCTTATTCCTTCACTTATAAGCCACTCGATAAAACTATCTAACGGCAATAGTTTTACCAAAAAAACTTGGATACATTTTAGTATGAAGAACGGCTCGCAAGACTATTTTTCAAATTTTAAGCGCCCCGTTAAAATACTACTTCCCAACAAAAACCAAGCGCTTAAAGTTATGAAAGACGTAATTCGTAGCGACGCGCTTCCCGAACCTAATAGGTCGCTAATGACTTCGGCTGGCATATTCGAACTAGTTTCTATATTTTTAAGCGAATGCGCGCCCGTAAACGCCCCTGAAACGGTGACTGACGTTGAGAAGGCTGTTTCTTATATAGATTCAAACTTTACCGAGCAGTTATCCCTTAACGCGCTTGCTGAAAGGTTTGGTTGTTCGCCTAATCACTTTATTAAAAAGTTCAAAGAGCAAACGGGTTATACGCCTATTAAATACCTTGCGATTAAAAAGGTTGAAGCGGCTAAAATCTTGCTTGAAACCACCACCCTTGCCATAAGTGATATTATGGAAAGGGTTGGCTTTTACGACGCTTCGTACTTTTCTAAACTGTTTAAGAAAACCGTGGGCTATTCTCCGCGTGGGTATAGAGATAATTTGGTTAAGTGAGGGGTTATGAACGCAAAATTTAGTAGAAATTTAGAGATTACTTCGTCAAAGGTAAATATGCGCCACCAAATTCGGCACGACGCGATACTTAGTATCTTTCAAGACCTAGCCACCGCCCACGCTACCGAAATGGGTATGGGCTTTACCGAACTTAAAGAAAACTCTAACGCGTTTTGGGTGCTTTCGAAAATTAGGTTTGTAAAGCAAGGCGATATATTACAGGGGGATAACGCGCTTTTAGAAACTTGGCCACTTGCACCTACGCCGTATAGGTTTGTAAGAGATTTTCAAATTAAAGGAAACTCCGGGCAAATTTTAGGCAGTAGCGAGTGGTGTATTCTTGACTGGAATTCTAACTTCCCTAGAAAATTCTCGTCGGTAGCGTATCCTAGCGATTTTGAGCATTTAACCGAACGCTCGGGCGCGGGCGATTTTTCAAGGTTGAAAGTTGACGTTTTAGACGAAGATTTTAACTATGAATACAAAACCGCCTACACGGATATTGACTGTAACGGTCACGTAAATAACGTAGCGTATAGCAAAATGGCGTTAAATACGTTTACTCCTAGCGAGTTTGACGGGTTTGATTTTAAGGCGTTTGAAATACATTTTATATCTCAAACTTACTTTAATAACTTTATTAAAATTTATAAAAAGCAGTTAGATAACGGCGTATACGTTCAAGGCACTATGGGTGAAAAAATCGTATTCAAGGCGTTATTCGAGCATTAAAAAAAAGAGCCGTTTGGCTCTTTTTTTTATTATACTAATTCAATGATAGCAACTTCCGCTGCATCACCACGGCGTTGACCTTTAAGATATTTTCTGGTGTAACCGCCACCTTGACCGAGTTGTTCTTTTCTCTCAGCGTATTTGGGAGCGATTTCGTTAAATATCTTTTCGATAAGCGGGTGATTGATGCCTTTGGTTCTTGCTCTAAAATCAGCCTTAGATTCGCCGTTTTCTTTTACGAATTGCAAATCGTAAGTAAGGCTCATAATTTTTCTTCTTGCATTGAGTTTCTTAGGACCGTCTTTAATAACTTTTTTAGTTACTTCTTTACCCTTAGCATCTTTGGTAGTAACGGTAGTTTCAACGGTATCGTCGTAACTGTTAACAGCCAAAGTAATAATTTTTTCAACGTAAGGTCTTAATGCTTGAACGTGCCCTTCGGTAACTTCAATTCTTCCGTACCATAAAAGGTTAGAAGCCTGATTTCTAAGTACTGCTTTTCTTTGAGTAGTAGTTAAACCCATTCTTCCCGGCATTGTATTATTCCTCCTGTTCCTTTAATTTAAGACCGTAACCGTTAAGTTTCAAAATAACTTCGTCAAGCGATTTCTTACCTAAGTTTCTAACTTTAAGCATATCGTCTTCGGTCTTTTGTGTTAAATCTTCAATAGTGTGTATTCCTGCGCGCTTTAAGCAGTTGTAAGAACGTACGGATAAATCCATTTCTTCAATGCTCATTTCGAGTATCTTTGGAAGCGGATCAGTAGGCGGAGCAACGAGTATGCCAAACCCACTCATAACGTCCGAAAGATTTACGAAGATGCTGATGTGTTCTTGTACGATCTTAGCAGCCAACGAAACGATTTCCTTACCAGTGAAAGCGCCGTTAGTCCAAACTTCTAAAATAAGTCTATCCCTATCAAGGTTTTGACCAACTCTCGCGTTTTCTACGTTGTAACTAACTTTGGTAACGGGGGTGTAAATAGAGTCGATAGCAATATAGCCGATTTCACCGGTCTTATTGTTGTCGGCATTTTTGTAACCCCTGCCTCTACCGATAGTTAAGTCAACGTCTAAAACTCCGCCTTCGTCAACAGTACAAATGTACTGGTCGGGGTTGAGAATTTCAACTTCCGCGTCGAGTTCAATGTCGCCAGCTTTAACTACTTGAGGACCTTCTTTTCTAAGATTTAATATCTTCTTAAAATCAACGTCAGTAGTAGCGGTTTTAATTGCAACCGACTTTAAGTTGAGAATTATTTCAGTAACGTCTTCTTTAACGCCTTTAATGGTTGAAAATTCGTGTTTAACGTCAAGACTCGGCTCGAATTTAATGCCTTGTATTGCAGCGCCTGGAAGTGCCGACAATAAAGTTCTTCTTAAACAGTTACCTACGGTGATGCCAAACCCTTTTTCAAGCGGTTCAACAACGATTTTCACGTAACTTCTGTCTTCGCTTTCTTCTACCGAAATCTTAGGCATTTCTATTTCCATCATGGGAAAATTTACCTCCTAAATTTTTGTTAGTATTACTTAGAATACAATTCGACAATCATTTGTTCCTGAATCTGTAAGTCAATATCTTCTCTCTTCGGTAAAGCGATTACTTTTCCTTCGAGTTTTTCAGCGTCAAATTCAAGCCATTTAGGAACGTTGTTCGATTTTTGCGTTTGCTTGAAGGCTTCAAAATATTTGTTGCCTCTTTTATTTTCTTTAACTGCAACTACGTCACCAGCCTTGATTTGATAAGATGCAATATTTACGTTCTTACCGTTAACGGTGAAGTGAGCGTGAGTTACGAGTTGACGTGCAGTCGAACGAGAAGGTGCAAAACCTAAACGGTATACTACGTTATCAAGTCTTCTTTCTAAAAGAGATAACATGTTTTCACCCGTTACGCCTTTCATTCTATCGGCTTCAACGTAGTAATCTTTGAATTGTTTTTCAAGTACGCCGTAAATTCTCTTTGCTTTTTGCTTTTCAGCAAGTTGAGTACCGTACTCTGAAACTTTGTGTCTACCCGCGCCGTGTTGACCAGGTGCTACGGGTCTTTGTTCAAACGGGCAAGTGGTTTTATAGCACTTTTCACCTTTTAAGAAAAGTTTGCAACCAGCCCTTCTACATAAACGACATTTTGCGTTAGTATATTTAGCCATTTTCTTATTCCCTCCTTATTAAACTCTGCGACGTTTTGGCGGACGGCAACCGTTGTGAGGAATAGGAGATACGTCTTTAATAAGGGTAACTTCTACACCGCATACGCCTAACGCTCTGATAGCCGATTCTCTACCTTGACCGGGGCCTTTTACGTAAACCTCAGCAGATCTTAAACCGTGCTCCATAGCAGCCTTTACAGCCACTTCAGCGGCTTGCTGAGCAGCAAAAGGAGTGCTTTTTCTCGAACCTCTGTAACCAAGTGCGCCTGCGCTTGCTTGTGCAATAGCGTTACCAGCCATATCGGTTACGGTTACGATAGTGTTGTTGAAAGAGGACTGAATATGAACTTGACCTTTATCAACTTTTTTAAGTTCTCTACGCTTTTTAGTAGTGGTTTTAGCCATTATTTATTCCCTCCTTCTTACTTAGATGCAGTCTTTTTCTTAGCGACTGTACGACGCGGACCTTTTCTAGTACGTGCGTTTCTCTTTGAACTTTGACCTCTAACGGGAAGACCCTTTCTGTGTCTTACACCGCGGAAACAACCGATTTCCATAAGTCTTTTTACGTTGAGGTTAACTTCGGTACGAAGTTCGCCTTCAACTTTGTAGTTGTGGTCGATATATTCTCTAAGTTTAGAAATATCTTCCTCAGTTAAATCCTTAACTCTCGTGTCAGGATTAATTCCTGTTTCTTTCAAAATTTTGGTTGCAGTCGGTCTACCGATACCGTAAATATAGGTGATACCGATTTCAACGCGTTTTTCTCTTGGTAAATCTACACCGGCAATACGAGCCATTTTTTTAACCCTCCGAATTTGTTAAATGTTTTTTTATTTTTTGGTGTTGGTTGTAAGAAGTAATTAACCTTGTTTTTGTTTATGGTTTTTATTCTTTGAACAAATAACCATAACCTTGCCTTCTCTTCTGATGACTCTGCATTTGTCGCACATAGGTTTTACTGATGGTCTTACTTTCATTTTTTATTTCCTCCGATTATTTTTTGATTATAAAAATCAGTTTTTACTGCGCCATACGATTCTGCCTTTCGTTAAATCGTAGGGACTCATCTCTATCTTAACGCCGTCACCCGGGATAATTTTAATGTAGTTCATTCTCAACTTTCCCGATATATAAGCGGTTATGATAAATCCGTTTGAGAGTTTAACTTTGAACGTTGCATTTGGTAAAGCCTCGACGATAACGCCTTCCGCTTCAATAACGTCGTTTTTAGACACTCTTTATACCTCCATTTTTATAATCGATGTATCGTCTTATATGCCCGCTTCTTCCTTAAGGCTTAAAGTTTACGCTGTACCACCAGCATTTGGCATATAGAAGAATTATTTTATAGCGTTAATATCTCAACGCCGTTGTCGGTTATTACAACCGTGTTTTCATAGTGCGCCGACGGCTTTTTGTCCCGCGTGATGCAGTCCCACCCGTCGATATCCACTTCGAACGTTCCCATATTTATCATAGGTTCAATCGCAAGCGTCATATTCTTTCTTAGCCTTACGCCCACTCCCTTTCTTCCGTAGTTTGGAACTTCGGGGTCTTCGTGAACGTTACGCCCTATCCCGTGCCCTACCATTGCGCGAACTACCGAAAAACCGTTTTGTTCAGCGTGGGCTTGGATTTGAGCGCCTATATCGCCAAGAGCGCTACCTATCATTACGCCTTCAATACCTTTGAAGAAACACTCTTCGGTTACCCTTACGAGTTTTTCTTTTTCAGGCGTTGTCTTGCCGATTATGAAACTTCGTGCGCCGTCACCGTGAAATCCGTTAAGGCACGCCCCAACGTCAACCGAAACGATATCGCCTTCTTTTATTACTCGGTTACCGGGAATTCCGTGCACTACTTCTTCGTTTATTGAAATACAAGTGCTTTTAGGAAAGCCGTATAACCTTAAAAATGAAGGTTTTGCTCCGCATGAAATTATATAATCGTGTAAAACTTTATCAAGTTCCCCCGTGGTCATACCCGCCTTAACCGTTTGACCGGCTAGTAACAAAACGTCTCTAACCACTTTGCAGGGTTCTCTCATAAGTTCTAACTCTTTGTCCGTTTTAATAATTATCATTTTAGTTTGTTGACAATTTCTTCAAAAACTTCGTCAATCGCTTTGTCCCCGTCTATTACTACGAGTTTACCCGCTTTTTTGTAATAGTCGATAAGCGGTGCAGTCTGCTTTTGATAAACGGAAAGTCTTTCTTTAACCGTTGCTTCGTTGTCGTCAGCCCTTTGGTAGAGTTTACCACCACAACGCGCGCACTCGGTTTTGCCTCCTAAAAAGTCAACGTGGTATGATTCTCCGCATGCGCACACGCGCCTGCCCGTTATTCTTTTTAGAAGTTTATTTAAGTCTACGTCGATATCAATAACCTTTTCAACGTTGGAAATTTTATCAAGTTCTTCGGCTTGATAAACGTTCCTTGGAAAACCGTCTAACAAATAACCTTTTTGGCAATCTGGTTCGTTAAGCCTTTGCTTTACGATTTCAACGGTAACTTCGTCGGGTACAAGTTGACCTTTATCTATATAAGACTTGGCAACTACGCCGATTGCAGTTTGGTTTTTGATGTTCGCTCTAAATATATCGCCCGTGGATACGTGCGGGATATCGTACTTTTCAGCAAGCCTTTTCGCCTGAGTACCTTTTCCCGCGCCGGGTGCTCCAAGTAATATAACGTTCATATTATTTTAAGAAACCTTTGTAGTTCTTCATCATAATTTGCGATTGAAGCGCTGTGTTAAACTCGATTGCTACCGATACTACGATAAGCATACTAGTTGCCGTGAATACGTTGTAGTTAGTAGGGTCAATCGCCTTGAAAACGATTGAAGGTACGAGTGCGATAAACGCTAAGAATATCGCGCCGAATAACGTAATTCTACCGCTTATTTTTTTAAGATATTGAGCGGTCGGCTTGCCCGGTCTTATACCCATAATAAAGCCACCGTTTTGTTGAATGCTTTTGGATATGTCTTCGGGGTTGAACTGTATCGAAGTATAAAAGTATGCAAAGAAGATGATGAGTAAACTAAGTATTACCATGTAAAGCCATGAACTAGTACCCATCCATTGAGCCCACCAAATACCGAAATCGCTGTTAGACCAGCCAAATAGCGTCATAATGAGTTCGGGGAAACTAAGAATTGAGAAGGCAAAGATAAGCGGAAGTACGCCGTTACTGTTAACCTTGATAGGAATAACGGTCGACTGACCACCGTACATCTTTTGACCTCTAATTTGCTTAGCGTATTGAACGGGAATTTTTCTCTCTGCAAGTTCAACGGTTACGATGCAAACGAATACTACGATAATCGCAACGAGCATGAAGATAAGTTTCCAAAAGTTATTAAGGTTGCTACCGTCAGTTGCCCAAACGTTGCCAATCATAGGTATTAACGCTTGACCCGCGCTTGAAATAATACCTGCAAATATAAGGAGCGATATACCGTTTGAAACGCCGTAATCGGTAATTCTTTCGCCTATCCACATAGTAACTACCGTACCTGCGGTGAAGAATAGAATTACAACGACGTACGCAAGCCATTCTTGACCGAAAAGCATATTAGCAAGCGGAGTTTGGTTATCTGCTGCAACTAAGGTATCCGAATAGTTAAGTAAGATACCGGTTGCTTGAATAACTGCAAGAATAATCGTTAAATATCTCGTGTATTGCGAGATTTTTTTACGACCTTCTTCGCCCTGCTTTGAAAGCCTTTCAAGTGAAGGAATTGCAACTGCGAGAAGTTGTATGATAATAGACGAGTTAATGTAAGGACCGATACCCATTGCGAATAACGTACCCGTTTGTAACGAACCGCCCGTCATCATATTCATAATGTTAAGGTAAGAAAGACTGTTTACCGTATCGCTTGCTATAAGCGAAGTGCCAACGCCCGGAACGGGAATATAGCAACCAAGCCTATAAACTAATAAAAGTGCAAGCGTAATCCAAATTTTAATACGGATTTCTTTTACCTTAAACGCTTGTTTTAATGTTTCAAACATTTTCTACCTCCAGTCTTTTAAGTAAAAGGTAAGTAATTAAACTAATTCTGCGGTACCGCCCGCTTTTTCAATTGCGTTTTTCGCTTGTTCAGAGAACTTGCTTGCCTTTACGGTTAACGCAACGTTTAATTCGCCGTTGCCTAAAACTTTAAGACCGCACGCGTTCTTAACTTCTTTGATAAGACCTGCACAGTATAAGGTTTCAAAATCTACTACTGCGTTTGCTTCGAAGTTGTTAAGTACGTTTACGTTTACGATTGCATAAACTTTTCTAAAACGGTTGTTGAAACCGCGTTTGGGAAGTCTACGAGTAAGGGGCATTTGACCGCCTTCAAAACCCGGTCTTACACCACCGCCGCTTCTTGCCCATTGACCTTTGTGACCTTTACCGCTGGTCTTTCCTTTACCGGAACCAATACCACGGCCAAGTCTTTTTGCCGAAGTTCTGCTACCTTCAGCAGGTTGTAACGTATCAATTCTCATTGTGCCACCTCTTAAACGTTTTCAACTTTTACAAGGTGAGAAACAACTCTTAATTGACCTTGTAAAGTCGCACTGTCGGCAAACGTTTTGGACTGACCGATTTTTTTAAGTCCTAATGCCTGAACAGTTCCTTTTTGGGCTGCGGTACAAGAAATAGTGCTTTTTACAAGAGTTACTTGAACTTTATTTGCTTTTGCCATAACTTAGTACCTCCTTAACCCATAATTTCTTCAACGGTTTTACCGCGAAGAGCAGCAACTTCTTCAACTGATTTAAGACCGTAAAGTCCTTCAAGCGCTGCTTTAACCATGTTGATGGGGTTGGTAGTTCCGTGAGATTTGGTTCTAATGTTCTTAACGCCCGCTGCTTCCATTACGGCACGAACGGGACCGCCTGCGATAACACCGGTACCTTCTTCAGCGGGGAGCATTACGATAGAACCTCTACCAAATTTGCCAACCGTTTCGTGAGATATAGTGCCACCTACGAGCGCAACCTTTCTCATAGACTTTTTAGCCTGAGCCGATGCTTTATCAATTGCTTCGGGAACTTCGTTTGCTTTACCCATACCGCAACCAACTCTACCGTTTTCGTCGCCTACTACAACAAGCGCTGCAAATCTCATTTTACGACCGCCCTTTACAACTTTCGTAACGCGGTTAACGCAAATGAGTTTTTTGCAAAGGCCGTCTTTTTCTTCTTGTCTTCTTGGAGATTTATTTTCTCTTGCCATATTCAAGTTTCCTCCTATTAGAATTTAAGACCGGCTTCTCTAGCGCCGTCTGCTACGCTTTGAACACGGCCGGTGTAAAGGTAACCGCCTCTGTCGAATACTACGGTTTCAATACCTTTATCAAGCGCGCGTTTTGCAACTTCTTGGCCAACGACTTTCGCCGCATCCTTCTTAGATAAATCTTTTACCATTTCGATAACGCTCTTTTCAACGGTTGAACACGCTACTAAGGTGTTGCCTGCAACGTCGTCAATAATTTGAGCGTAAATATGGTTAAGACTTCTGTAAACGCAGAGTCTGGGGCATTCAGCAGTGCCGGATACCTTTTTTCTTACTCTTTTATGCCTGTTAATTCTATCGGCATTTTTATCAATTTTAGATATCATATCGCGTTACTCCTTATTTACCCGCCGTCTTACCTTCCTTACGTTCGATTACTTCGTCGCTTAAACGAATACCGTAACCGTGATAAGGTTCAGGCTTTCTGATGGCTCTGATTTTTGCTGCTTCTGCGCCTACGAGTTCTTTACTGATACCCTTAACTTGGATTTCAGTAGGAGAAGGACAAGCAAGCGTAATGCCTTCAACTGCTTTGAAATCAACCGTGTGGCTAAGACCTACCGATAAAACGATATCTTTACCGTTTTGGGTAACTTTCCAACCTACGCCGTTTACGATAAGGGTTTTAGTGTAACCACTCGTAACGCCCGTTACCATGTTGAAAAGTAAAGCCCTGTATAAGCCGTGTTTAGACTTAGTGGTGTTTTCTTCGTTTTTACGAGAAACTACCGCTTCGCCGTTTTCAACTTTGATTTCAATAACCTTTCCGTCGTAATCTTGGGTAAGAATTCCTAACGGACCTTTTACCGTGATAAGATTAGCGTCGATTTTAACTTCTACACCTGCGGGAATTTTAACGGGTGCTCTACCAATTCTTGACATATGCTAGCCCTCCCCTTACCAGATGTAAGCAAGAACTTCGCCACCGTGGTTGGCTTTTCTCGCTTCTTT
This sequence comes from Christensenellaceae bacterium, assembly GCA_045646405.1. Classification (GTDB taxonomy): domain Bacteria; phylum Bacillota; class Clostridia; order Christensenellales; family Borkfalkiaceae; genus HGM11412. The sequence continues at coordinate 73,916 of JAZRKO010000026.1, forward strand.
GTCAGTCATAACGCCCTTCGGGGTAGAAATAATTGCTACACCTAAACCACCGAGAACTTTGGGAAGTTCGTCGTGACCAGCGTAAATTCTCAAACCGGGCTTAGAAACTCTTTTAAGTCCGTTGATAACCTTTTCGCCGTTAGGACCGTATTTAAGCGTTATAACGATTTTGTCTTGCACTTCTTGTTCAACGATTTCGTAAGAAGTGATGTAACCTTCCTGCAATAAAAGTCTTGCTATTTCTTTTTTCATGTTTGATGCAGGAACTTCAACCACGTCATGTTTAACGATGAGCGCGTTTCTGATTCTAGTGAGCATATCTGCTATTGGATCTGTCATTTTCTGTTCCTCCTTTTACCAGCTTGACTTTTTAACGCCGGGAATTTGACCTTTATATGCTAAATTTCTAAAACATATACGGCAAATTCCGTATTTACGAAGTACAGAGTGCGGGCGACCGCAAATACTGCATCTCGTATATGCCCTCGTTGAGAATTTGGGGGCTTTTTGTTGTTTGTTAATCATTGCTTTCTTTGCCATTACCGTAAATCTCCTTCAATTAGGCTCTGAACGGCATACCCATTGCTTTAAGCAATTGATATGCTTCTTCGTCGGTTTTAGCGGTGGTTACGAAACAAATATCGAAACCTCTAATCTTCTCTACTTGGTCGTATTGAATTTCAGGGAAGATAAGTTGTTCTTTAATACCCATCGCGTAGTTTCCTCTGCCGTCGAAAGACTTATCGGGAACACCCTTGAAGTCTCTAACGCGGGGAAGAGCAATTGAAACGAACTTGTCAAAGAACTGATACATTTTGTCGCCTCTTAAAGTAACTTTGATACCTACGGTCATACCTTCTCTTACCTTGAAGTTAGCAACTGATTTTTTTGCTTTGGTAAGTACGGGTTTTTGACCGCTGATAAGAGCGAGTTCTTTTTCAACGTTTTGAACACTTTTAGCGTTGTCCTTAACGTCGCCAAGACCACCGTTAATGGTGATTTTTACGAGTTTAGGAACTTGATTAACGTTTTTATAGTTGAAATGCTTCATAAGGTAAGGTACGACTTCACTTTTGTACGCATCTCTTACTCTGCAAGCCGAATCGGTTGCAGTTACCTTAGCAACCTGAGTCTTTTCTGCCATAATAAGTTCTCCTTATATTATTAAGCGTTTTCCGCTTCTGCCGATTCTTTAACGGCTTTTTTTCTCGTAGAAGTCTTTTTTACCGTTTCGGTTTTAACTTCTTCGGTTTCGGTTTTCTTTTTTCTAGTAGTTGCTTTTTTGGGAGCAGCCTCTTCTTTAACCGCTTTCTTGCTTGCTTTTTCAAACTTAGCGTCTAAACTAGCACCGCACTTTTTGCAAATTCTTGCCTTTTTACCGTCAACCTCAGCGTGAGCAACTCTCGTTGCCTTGTTGCAAACGGGGCAAATTACCATTACGTTAGAAGCGTCAATAGCGCCTTCTTTCTTAATAATTTGGCTGGTTTCGTTTGCTGAACGAGCCTTTCTGCTCTTAGATTGAACGTTTACGCCTTCAACTAAAACTTTGTTTGCTTTGGGCATAACGGCAATAACTTTACCGGTCTTTTTCTTGTCTTTTCCCGTAAGAACTACTACGTTATCGTTTTTCTTAACTTTCATATCAATCTCCTTACAGTACTTCCGGTGCAAGAGAAATTATTTTAATAAATTCTCTTTCACGAAGTTCTCTCGCAACGGGTCCGAAAATACGGGTTCCTCTGGGCTGTTTTTGGTTGTCGATAATAACTGCTGCGTTATCGTCGAATTTAATGTGAGTACCGTCGGCTCTTCTTAAACCTTTTGCACTTCTAACGATAACTGCCTTTACTACGTCGCCCTTTTTAACAGCGCCACCGGGAGTAGCGGTCTTAACACTTGCAACGATAACGTCGCCGATGTTACCACTTCTTCTGAAAGAACCGCCTAAAACTCTAATGCACATAATTTCTTTTGCGCCCGAGTTATCCGCAACTTTTAATCTGGTTTGTGGTTGTATCATTTTCGCTTCCTCCTCGTATTACTTCGCCTTTTCAACGATTTCGGAAACTCTCCAATTTTTGGTTTTGGAAAGTTTTCTGGTTTCAACGATTCTTACTTTATCGCCGATACCGCACTCGTTGTTTTCGTCGTGCGCCTTAAACTTAATGGTTTTCGTAATGGTTTTCTTGTAAAGAGGATGTTTTCTCTTGTCAGTAACTTCTACTACGACGGTTTTATCCATCTTGTCGGAAACTACTAAACCAACTCTTTCTTTTCTTAAATTTCTTTCCATATTACTACACCTCGATTACGCCTTAATTTCTCTTTCACGAAGTATGGTCTTAACTCTTGCAATATCCTTTTTAACGCTAGTTATAACGTTGGGATTTTCGAGTTGACCGGTTGCGTGACGGAAACGAAGGTTAAATAATTCTTCTTTTAACGACGCGAGTTTTGCAACTAACTCGTCGTTAGTCATTTCTTTAATTTCTTTCGCTTTCATTAACCTTCACCGCCTTCTTGACTTTCTTTCTTAACGAATTTGGTCTTAACAGGTAATTTGTGACCTGCAAGACGCATTGCTTCTCTTGCAACCGCTTCGTCAACACCGGACATTTCGAACATTACTCTACCCGGTTTTACTACTGCTACCCAGTACTCTACCGAACCTTTACCTGAACCCATTCTGGTTTCAGCAGGTTTTTGAGTGATGGGTTTGTGGGGGAATATGTCAATCCATACCTTACCGCCACGTTTGATAAATCTGGTCATTGCGACACGGGCTGCTTCAATCTGGTTGGAAGTTATCCAAGCAGGTTCCATAGCAACTAAACCGTATTGACCGTACGCTATCGTGTTACCCTTGTTAGCCTTACCGGTCATTCTACCGCGATGAACTCTTCTTCTTTTAACTCTTTTAGGCATCAACATAATTACGCTTCGCCTCCTTCGTTAGTCTTCTTGCCACCCAAAACTTCACCTTTGTATATCCATACTTTAATACCGATAATACCGAAAGTGGTGTGTGCTTCTGCTAAACCGTAGTCGATATCGGCACGGAGAGTTTGAAGGGGAATTGAACCTTCGTGATATTGTTCAGAACGCGCTATTTCCGCACCATCAAGTCTACCGCTAACCATGATTTTGATACCTTTAACACCAAGTCTCATAGCCCTCGATATCGCTTGCTTCATAGACCTTCTAAACGACGCTCTCTTTTCAAGTTGAGCCGCTACGCCCTCAGCAACGAGTTGAGCGTCACTGTCGGGTTTTTTAACTTCTACGATATTGATAGCAATTTGTTTACCTTTCGCAATTTTTGAAAGGTTTTGTTTCATTACTTCGATTTCAGCGCCTGCTTTACCGATTAAAACGCCCGGTCTTGCAGTAAATACGGTTACGGCAACTTTGTTAGCCGCTCTTTCGATTTTAATCGAAGAAACCGCTGCTTGGAAGTAGGTTTCTTTAACGTACTTTCTAAGTTCGTAATCTTCTTTAAGATTTACGGAGAAAGCCTTTTTATCAGCATACCATTGAGTATCCCAATCTTTAATTATTCCGACTCTTAATCCATGCGGATTTACTTTCTGTCCCATAATATCCTCCTACTTACTTCGCCATCGCATCAAGAATAATCGTGATGTGACTGGTGCGCTTCAAAATTCTAAACGCTCTGCCGTGAGCCATAGGTCTCATTCTTTTAAGAGTAGGACCTTGGTCTGCGTAAGCAACTGCAACTTTAAGATCGTCTTTATTCATACCCAAATTGTTTTCTGCGTTTGCAGCAGCGGATAAAACGACCTTTTTAATAGGTTCAGCGCCTGCTTTTGAGGTGTTTTCAAGTATTGCAACGGCATCGTTTACGCTTTTGCCTCTAATAATATCAAGTACAACTCTTACTTTGTAGGGAGAAATTCTAATAAACTTCGCGGTTGCCCTAGCGCGTTTATCTTTATTTTCCTCAATACGTTGAGTTTTTAATTTCATATTTTTAGCCATTTCAATTCTCCTTATCTACCGCCGGTAGTCTTAGAGCCTGCGTGACCCTTGAACGTTCTGGTGGGAGCGAACTCACCGAGTTTGCAACCTACCATATCTTCGGTAATGTAAACGGGAACGTGCTTTCTACCGTCGTGTACCGCGATGGTGTGACCTACCATTTGCGGGAATATAGTCGATGCTCTCGACCAGGTTTTAAGAACGGTTTTTTTGTTTTCCGCGTTAAGAGCTTCTACTCTTTTTAATAATCTTTCTTGGACGTAAGGTCCTTTTTTAACACTTCTACTCATTTATCGTTCCTCCCGTCAGTTAACTCTCTTCAAAATGAACTTATCGGTTCTATTTTTCTTCTTTCTGGTCTTGTAACCAAGAGCAGGTTTACCCCAAGGGGTAACAGGGCCGGATCTACCGATAGGCGCTCTACCTTCACCACCGCCGTGGGGGTGATCGCAGGGGTTCATTACGGAACCTCTAACGGTAGGTCTAATACCCATGTGTCTAACCTTACCCGCTTTACCAATTCTAATGATTTCGTGGTCAAGGTTACCAACTTGTCCGATAGTTGCTTTACATTTTACAAGAATAAGACGCATTTCGCCACTAGGCATTTTAACTTGCGCGTACTTTTCGTCTTTCGCCATAAGTTGAGCGGCAGCACCCGCAGATCTTACGAGTTGACCACCTTTACCCGGTTGAAGTTCGATATTGTGAATCATAGTACCAACGGGAATGTTTTCAATAGCGAGTGCGTTACCCGGCTTAATGTCGGCTTTAACGCCACTAACGAGTTTATCGCCAACGGTTAAGCCTACGGGAGCGAGAATATATCTCTTTTCACCGTCTTCATAACATAAAAGCGCAATGTTAGCCGTTCTGTTGGGATCGTATTCGATAGTTTTAACAACTGCTACGATATCGTCTTTATTTCTCTTAAAGTCAATGATACGGTATTTTCTCTTGTTTCCGCCACCGTGATGTCTAACGGTGATTTTACCTTGTGCGTTTCTACCCGCTTTGTGCTTTTGATCTTCAAGTAAAGACCTTTCCGGGGTGGTACACGTAATTTCTTCAAAAGAACTTACGGTCATGAAACGACGTGCGGAAGAAGTAGGTTTATATCTTTTAATACCCATTACTTAATCCTCCTTAATTACGCTAAAGAATCGAAGAATTCGATGCTCTTGCTGTCCGCTTTAAGTTGAACGATGGCTTTTTTGTAAGAAGGAGTGTAACCTTCGTATCTACCCATTCTTTTGAGTTTGCCACGGCAGTTAGCGGTGTTTACGGAATCAACCTTAACGTCGAAAAGTTTTTCGATGGCAAGTTTAATTTCCGTTTTGTTTGCCTTTTTATCTACGATGAATACGTATTTCTTAGTTGCGATATCAGCGTAACTCTTTTCAGTTAAAAGAGGTCTGATAATAATATCTCTTTCTTTCATTATTCTCCGTAAACCTCCTCTAATTTTTCAACGGCGCTCTTAGCAATTACTACAACGGCGTTTTTAACTACTTCGTAAGTACTTAAAGTATCAACCGAAATCGTAGAGAGTTCGGGGATATTTCTTGCCGCTCTTATAACTTGAACGTCGTTATCGCCCATAACCATTAAAACGGTTTTGTCTAACTTGAACGCATCAAGGAAGGCTACCATTTCTTTGGTCTTGCCGTTTTCAACCGCTAAGTTATCGATAACGAAGAATTGTTCGTCTTCAATCTTTTTAGAAAGCGCGCTGAAAAGTGCAACTCTCTTTGCGGTTATATTCATCTTCTTCGAGAAGTCTCTCGACTTAGGTGCGAATACTACGCCACCCTTAATCCATTGAGGCGCTCTCGTAGAACCTTGACGTGCGCTACCAGTACCTTTTTGTCTATAAGGTTTTTTACCGCCACCGCGAACTTCCGATCTCGTTAAGGAACTCTTAGTACCTTGACGTTCGTTTGCAAGACGGGTAACTACTGCCTGGTGAATTAACGGTTCGTTGTATTCGATAGCGAAAATTTCGCTAAGTTCCATCGAGCCGGTTTCTTGACCTTTCATATTGTAAACTTTAATGCTTGGCATAACTAACTCCTTTAAGCTTTAACGCTCTTGGATATCGTAACGATACCGCCTACTGCACCGGGGATAGCGCCCTTAATTAAAAGAACGTTTCTCGTCGTGTCGACTTTCACGATTTCAAGGTTTTGTACGGTTACCTTTTCGCTACCGTAGTGACCGGGCATGTGCTTGTTTTTGAATACTCTCGACGGGTCGCTTATAGAACCCATTGAGCCTACTTCTCTATGAACGGGGCCGGTACCGTGCGTCATTTTAAGTCTGTGTTGATTCCATCTTTTGATAACGCCTGCGAAACCGTGACCTTTCGTAGTGCCTGCAACGTCAACTTTGTCGCCTTCGGCAAAAACCTCAACGGTTACTGCCTTGCCTACTTCGTAAGCCGAAAGATCGTCAAATCTAAATTCTTTCAAAACTTTTTGGCAAGCAACGCCTGCTTTTTTGAATTGACCTGCTTCGGGCTTGTTGAGTGCGCCTTCTTTTACTTCGCCGAAACCAAGTTTAACTGCAGCGTAGCCATCTTTTTCAACAGTTTTAAGTTGAACGATCGGGCACGGACCTGCTTCTACTACGGTTACCGGGATTACTTTTCCGTCTGCGGAAAAGACCTGTGTCATACCTAATTTTTTTCCAATGATTGCTTTATTCATCGATAAAGTTCACCTCCAAATTATTTACAAATTAAATTGTATTTTGTTTTTAGTTTGAAAACCGTAAAAATTACAGTTTAATCTTAACGTCTACACCTGCGGGCAAATGAATACTGTCAAGTATCTTTGCGTTAGTCGAATAGATGTCAATAAGTCTTTTGTGAGTTCTAATTTCGAACTGCTCTCTGCTATCCTTGTACTTGTGGGGAGAACGTAAGATAGTTACGATTTCCTTTTCAGTAGGAAGGGGGATAGGACCGCTGATTTTAGCGCCTGCTTTTTTCATCGTTTCAACGATTCTTTCAGTCGCTTGGTCAACCATCTTGTGGTCGTATGCAGCTAACTTAATTCTAATTTTTTGACCTGCCATTTGTTCTTTACTCCTTTTTTTATACTAACTATTTAATGTAGTCAACATTGCCGTGTGTGTCGCACCCTTTGACATAAAAAAATCATTCGCTACTGTGTTTTTTTGCTGCGAATGACGTAGTTATCCCTGGGCACGGTTAGTCGCAAGAGTTATACTCTCACATTTGTCAACGAAAATTATCTTCTTCAAATTTTAGCGATTTCCGGATTCGCTAAAACGAAAGTTTAAGTAACTTTTCGTATCAACCCTATAAACACAGCCTACTAATAATAATATATTTTGCAAGTATTGTCAAACGATTTCACGCTATTTTTGAAAAAAATTTTTTGCTTAAAAAAGTTGATTTTTAGGCTTGTTTTAGGTTATACTGAAAGAAAAACGGAGGTGCGGTTATATGAGTAGTGACGCGGTCAGTCGACAACCACTATATATAGTATTTTCATCTAACGTAACCGCAGATAAAAGGTTCTTTTAATACGTGCGCGCGTACGCGTATCCGTATATAATATAGCCCTGCCCGTCGGTTGCGTCGGGTTTTTTTGTGCAAAAAAATTAAAAAGGAGCAATATAATATGGATATGAAAGAACAAAATTTAGTTCCTAAAATCCCCGAAAGAAGAGATTTCGAGGCGGAACTTATTAAAATTATTAAGAGCAACCTATCAAAAACCGAGTTAAAAGAAAGGCTTAGCGAGTATCACGACAACGATATTGCCAAGGTTTTTCCGCTTATCGGCCCTAGTGAGAGAAAGAAACTTTATAAGGTTTTATCCGACGAAGAGATTTCAAATATTTTTGCTTATTTAGAAAACGCCGCGGACTACGTTTACGAACTCGGCAACGAAAAGGTAGCCGACATTATTGAGGAAATGGATGCCGACGACGCTATCGACCTTCTTGCCGAACTCAAACACGACGAGCGCCAAGACATTATAACCCTTATCGAGCCGGAGGCAAAAGCCGACATTATACTTATAGACTCTTATGAAGAAAGTCAAATAGGTAGTATTATGACGACGAACTTTATCTCGATAGATAAAGACTTCACCGTTAAGCAAGCCATGCGCTCGGTAATAGAACAAGCGGCGGATAACGACAACATCTCCACCATTTACGCGGTTGACAAAAACGGTGCTTTTTACGGTGCAATAGAACTTCGCGACTTAGTTATTGCGCGAGAGAACACTCCCCTATCCAGCGTAATTTCAACTAGTTATCCTTACTTTTACGCGCTTGAAGAAAGGGCTGAGTGCATCGAGCAGTTAAAGAATTATTTAGAAGACTCTATCCCCGTTTTAGACCAAGAAAACCGCCTTATAGGTGTAATAACGACGGCAGACCTAGTTGAAGTAGTTGACGAAGAACTCGGTGACGACTACGCAAAACTAGCAGGTCTTACCCAAGAAGAAGACTTAGACGAACCCGTTTTCAAAAGTATCGGCAAGCGCATACCGTGGCTAGTAATACTTTTAATACTTGGCGTGGGCGTTTCGGCGGTAATTCAAAGTTTTCAAGCGTTAATACCGCCAACGCTAATAATTCTTTACACCTTTCAAAGCCTAATTCTTGGCATGAGTGGTAACGCAGGCACGCAAAGCCTTGCGGTAACGGTTAGAGTTTTGAGTGACGAAGATTTAAGCGGTAAGCAAAAGTTTAAGTTTATACTTAAAGAACTCCGCGTAGGCTTTATAAACGGGCTAATCGTAGGAACGCTTGCATTTTTAGTTATAGGGATATACGTTCAGTTTTTCGAGCCAACTTTTGTAACCACTTTCGGCGTTTCGGGGTTTTCAGTTTCGGCTTGCATAGGAATATCGCTTTTAATTTCTATGATAATAGCAAGTTTAGACGGAACGCTTATTCCCATACTGTTTAAGAAGATAGGCGTTGACCCTGCGGTAGCGTCAGGCCCACTTATAACCACCGTTAACGATTTACTTGCCGTTATCGTTTATTACGGCGTTTCGGTAATAATGCTAGTAAATTTACTATCAATCGCATAAAAAAACCTTGCCACGTGGCAAGGTTTTTAATTTTACTTTTTGATTTGACCGTTCGCAAGTTCCGCCTTTACCTTGAATACGGTGTTGGGAAGAACGAATATGTCTTGTGAGTTTTTTGAGTCGCTTAACTTTTTATATTTTTCGTAATCGGGGTCGCCTTCGTGTAAGCGTTCCATTTTTTCGTAGTCGCCGTTAACGAAATTATAGTATTCATTATCCGCGTCGAAATAATAATCGAAAGCGTTGTTAGAAGTTAAAGCGCCATTAACTCTATCGCCAACGTATTTTGCGCGATAGTAGTCACCGTTTGCAGAGTTGTCGATAAACGCTTGTTGTAACGCTTCAACCGAATCCATATCCATAAGACCAAACACGCAGAACTTATCGCTATCAAACACGCTAGAATCTGCAAGCACGATTGCAAAACTTGCCTTTGCGGTATCGTATTTAGCGTCGCCTTCTTCCGAATCAAACTCTCTAAGCATTACGAGTGCGCCTACTTGAACTTTTAATTTTGATTCTCTACCAGCCGAAGTAAACTCACCCTTTAACCCCTCGCCCGAGTACGCTTTTTGCACGTAGTCGCTAGCGTAGTCGAAACCGCCTACTACGATATAGTCTTGTTGCTTTGAAAGAACGAGCGCAGTATCGTTATAAAACCCGTCTTTAATAAGACTAATAATTCTATCGCAAGTTTTTGGCGCAAAAGTTTTATATAAAGATAAAGTTGAGTTAACCGTGGTAGTTTCTCCGCCTACCGTATACGAAACGTCAAACTTAACGTCTTGAATAACGCTACCGTTTTTAGTATAAGTAGTGCAACCTACTAAGCCAAGCGACAACGCCATCATCACGGTTACCGCAATCGTTTTGATAAATTTTTTCATAGTTCCTCCAAAGGGGGTTAGCCCCCGTAATTATAATATAAAAATCCTATAAGCCCAACTACGGCTATTCCTAGTAGCACCGCAATAAGTACCCTAAGCGGAGATACGGGCGACTTGCCCGCAACCTTTCCCGTGTTGCCGTTTATATGTACCGAATAAAGTTTCTTGCCGTATCTGTAATTTAGAAGGTACACGGGAAGTAATACGTACTTATAAGTAACGTCGCCGTGCGTGGTTGAAACGTTTAAGTAACTAACCACGTCGTAAACGTATCTAGATAATATTCCACGCCTAATTCTACCGTCTATTACAAATTTCGCATCGTTCCAACAGTTTTCCACCGTTCTATCCGACCGCTTTGCCATATACCCGGTCAAATACTCGTCACCGTACACTTTAACGTCTAAATAGTTAAAGGGCGATATTTTATTTAAGGTGGTTTGCGAATAAGTCGTGTCGCCGTTAATTAAAACGTCGTTAAAAAATTCGTCGTACGTGCCTGAAATATCCCGCCAAACGATATAAGTTTCGGTACGCCTATTTTTCCCTGAACCTACCGTTCGGGTATGGCGCTTACCTATTCTGCCGTGATAGGTCGAACGCGTTTGACTATCGAACGTGAACGAAGGCTGGTAAACCCCTCTAAAATTTTCTTCGCTTAAATTCTTTTTGAACTTTCTAGGCGCAAACAGTTTTGATTTTGCCCACTTTTTAGAAAATTCAAGCGCGTTTTGTTTAGTAACGGTAAAAGGATATACGGCGTTGGGTTTAAGCCCCGCCGTTTCGTTTGATTTTACTACGTGTGCCGTTTCACAATACGGACATCTAGTTGCCGTTTGACCGCTTGCAAGCACGACCACCGCACCGCAGTTTTCACAGCGGTAAACGGAACTATCGTCTTTCCACGTTTCGCCGTTACCAAAAGCCTTCAACACGTCAATCTCCTCAACGGCGTTAGACTTTTCAAAATCTTTAACGCTACCACAGTGTGGGCATTTAAGCATTTGGGTTTCAGGGTCGAAAACCATATTCGCACCGCAACCGTCACACTTGCAAGTTACGGTGTCCTTTTCGTTTTCAAAAGGTGTTTCGTGCATAAATTATTTGTTAAGGTCTCTTAAAAGGTCGTTTACGTCAATGCCGTGAACTTGCGCCGCTTCGCCGATAGTTTCACCGTGAGCGATAGCACAACCTAAACAATGCATGCCGTAACCAAGTAAAATTTCAGGAGCGTTGGGGTTTTTCTCAACCGCTTCCATAATTAAAGTGTTTTCAGTAATCTTGTTTTCCATAATAACTCTCCTTATTTAAGTTTCTTTCCGCACGAAGGGCAGAATTTAGCGCTAGGCGACACTTCTTCCCCACACTCCGAGCAGAACGATTTAGCGTTTAGTTTTTGACCGCATTCGGGGCAGAATTTTGCCGACGGCGAAACGCTTGCACCACAAGCCGAACAAGTTTTACCACCGCCGTTTTGATTGGGCGCGCTTTGGTTTGAGTTAGAACTCTTAAACGCCTCTGCAAAAATTTGACCCATACCAAGCCCAGCGCCGATAGATACGCCCGCACCCGCCATCGGGTTGCCTTCGTTTTTAGCCGCGTCTTTCATAGCCTCGGCTGCGGCAACCTTCATCAAAACGTCAGTCTTGTCGCCTAAAATACCGAGTTTACTTCTCTCGTCAAGCGCTTTTTCAACTTCCGACGGAACGGACATATTTTCAATAAATAAATTCGTGAGTTTTAAGCCGATTTCGTTAAACTTGTTTTGAATACTTCTTTTAACGATTTCGTTAAACTCTAAGGTGTTTCCCGCCAAGTCAAGCGCGGAAACTTTGCTTTCTCCAAGCGCGTCGGTAAGCGCGGAAACGAGCATAGTTTTAAGATAGGATACTATATCTTCCGTCTTAAACGAAGAAACTGTACCGAAAAGTTCTTTCAAAAATACCGTCGGGTCGTCAACCTTGAAAGCAAACGCGCCAAAACCCCTAACTCTAATAACGCCGAACTCAGGGTCACGCATCATTATCGGGTTTTGAGTTCCCCACTTAACGTCGGTAAACTGTTTGGTGTTTACAAAGTACACGTCAAGCGTGATAGGCGTTTCAAACGCGTACTTCCACGACGCAAGTTTCGTAAGTATCGGGAATATATCCGTTTTAAGGTCGTAAAGCCCTGGACCAAAAACGTCAGCCACCTGACCTTTGTACACGAACACCGCGCATTGCGACTCTCTTACCGTCAAGGAAGATTTATTGTTAACTTCTTTACCCGATTTTTTGAAAGGGTATTTGTAAACTAACGTGTTACTAGAACTGTCAGCCCACTCGATATTAAGACGAAATAATGCCATAATCTCCTCCTACGCATAGGTAATTATTATTTACTATTAGTAATTATAACATACATTTTCCCGCTTTACAACAACATTTTTGCATTTTTTTATCCTTTAACGTATTGATTTGACAATTAAAAGTACTAACGCTATTATATTTGCAAAAACCACGTTAAATTTTAGGGGCTTTGCTTTTATTTTTTTGCAGATAAAAAATTTATTTAACCATTTGTTTTTAATAAATAATCGCCCTATAACGCCGTATTTAGAAAAAACAGTTGTGTTTTACGGCAATAAAAAAAGGATGGAAAACCATCCTTTTTTTAATGCTTAAATTATTCAGCAACAGCGGTAGCGCCTGCTTCTTTAAGTTTAGCAACCATTTTTTCAGCTTCGTCTTTAGCAACTGCTTCTTTAACGGTGCCAAGTTTTTCAACCATGTTTTTAGCTTCAACAAGGCCAAGACCGGTAAGTTCACGAACTGCTTTGATAACTGCGATTTTGTTAGCGCCAACTTCTTTAAGAACAACGTTGAACTCAGTCTTTTCTTCAACTGCTTCTGCAGCGGGTGCTGCAACGCCTGCAACAGCAACGGGAGCTGCTGCGCTAACGCCGAATTCTTCTTCGATTGCTTTTACTAAACTGTTAAGTTCCATAACAGTCATACTTTTAATTTCTTCTATCATTTTTGCAATATCTGCCATTTTTAATTTCCTCTCTTTATAAATTTTTGTTTTTTTAAGACGGTTTATTTAATTATTCGCCCATCTTTTCGGCAACTCTGTTAAGAGCAACTGCCAATCCGCGAACAAAGTTCGAAAGCGTACCCGCAAGCATGCTGTAAAGAGCATCTTTTGAAGGAATTGCCGCTAACGCTTCTACGCCCTTTTTGTCAACGTATTCACCGTTAACGTAAGCGCTTTTTGCCACAAGTTTATTTTCATACTTCTTAGCGTTATCAATAACGATTTTTGAAGCACCCGTTTCGTCACTACCGAAAGCAACTGCGGTAGTACCGTTAAGGTCTGCATCAAAACTGTCAACGCCAAGTTCGTTAAACGCTCTTTTAATAAGAGTGTTTTTAAGCACTTTGTATTCAACGTTGGCTTTTCTAAATTCGTTACGAAGTTCAGTATCTTCTGCTACGGTTAAGCCCTTGTAGTTTACAAGAACCACACTCTTAGCGTCTGAAATTTTAGCCTTAATGCTTTCAACAACCTGCTTTTTAGCCTCTAAATTTGCTGACAACTTCTTTACCTCCGTTTTTATTTTTGCCATATAAAAATCCGCTTTCTACCGAGCATGGCAAAAAGCGGACTAAAAAAATACGTCTACTATTTTACACAAACCTCGGCAGGTGTAACGTAAGTTACTTAAAAACCGGCTTTCTTCGGCTAATGTTGTACGGTAATTCTATCATACCGTAATTTTTTTGTCAAACGATTTTACTTAAAACCGTTAAAAATCTTTCCTTATATAACACGCACGCGCGCATATATACGATTAAAATAAATATATTGCTTATTTTAACCATATTTTAAGGCGTTAGTTTGGGTGTTAGACGAGGCTCGCGCAAGCGATAGGCTGAGATTGACCTTTTTGGTCATCGAAGTCTATCGATTAAGCAGAAACGAAGTATAATGCCCAAAATAACGAATTAAAAAAAGTTAGTTTTTAACTTGAACCTTAACACCAGGACCCATTGTGCTTGCTAAGGAAATACCTTTAACGTATTGACCTTTTGCAGCAGCGGGTTTTGCTTTAATGATAGCGTCAAGCAACGCGTTGTAGTTTTCAATAAGTTTTTCTTTACCGAAACTCTTTTTACCGATAGAGCAGTGAATAACGGCAGTTTTATCAAGCCTGTATTCTACTTTACCTGCTTTAACGTCTTTAATTGCTTTTTCAACGTCCATCGTAACGGTACCAGACTTCGGGTTAGGCATTAAACCCTTAGGACCTAAGAGTTTACCGATTCTACCAACCATACCCATCATATCGGGGGTGGTAATCATAACGTCGAAATCGAACCAGTTTTGTTGTTGAATTTTAGCAATCATATCTTCTGCACCAACGAAGTCAGCCCCAGCCTTTTCAGCGATATCAGCCTTTTCGCCCTTTGCGATAACTAAAACTCTTAAAGTTTTACCGGTACCGTTAGGAAGAACGATAACGCCTCTAACTTGTTGGTCTGCTTGTTTGGGGTCAACGCCAAGTTTGGTGTGGAATTCGATAGTTTCGTCAAATTTTGCTTTCGCGGTGTTAAGTACGATATCCATAGCCTCTGCTACGTCGTACTGTTTAGTTTTGTCAAACGCCTTAATACTGTCAGCGTATTTCTTTCCAAATTTCATTATTAAAACCTCCTCGTGGTACGTGCGAGATTAAAAATCTCTCCCACTCTCCTTTTTTAGTCTTCGACGGTAACGCCCATACTTCTTGCGGTGCCTGCAATCATGCTCATGCACGCTTCAAGGGTGTTTGCGTTAGTATCTACCATCTTGATTTTTGCGATTTCCTCAACCTGAGCCTTAGTAAGTTTTGCAACTTTGTTCTTGTTGGGGGCAGCGCTCGCAGTTTCTATACCGCACGCCTTTTTAATAAGTTCGGGTGCTGGTGGGGTTTTAAGAATAAACGTAAACGAACGATCCTGATAAATGGTAATAACGACGGGGATAACGTAACCGAGTTTGTCTTGCGTTTTAGCGTTAAACTCTTTGGTAAATCCCGGAAGGTTAATACCGTAAGGTCCAAGCGTTGAACCAACCGGTGGGCCCGGGGTTGCCTTGCCTGCCTGTAACTGTAACTTAACTACAGCGGTAACTTTTTTTGCCATAATAAATTTCCTCCAATGGTGGTACTTGCGTGGCGCTATACAAATTTAACGCCTCTCCCACATATTCTAAAAGGCAATTAGCCTATTAGTTCACTTTTTTAAGTTGAACGTACTCAACCTCAACTTCCGTTTCAGTATCGAACATTGCAACTCTAACTTTTGCTTTTTGAGCGGTGTCGTTAAGGTCAAGCACTTCGCCAACGAAACCGTCAAGCGGGCCTGCCACTATTTGAACACTGTCACCCTTAACGAAATCAACTTCTTCAACCCACGTATCAAGGCGCATGCGCTTAACTTCTTCGTCAGTAAGCGGAACGGCTTTACCTTGCGGACCTACGAAACCCGTAACGCCACGAGTGTTGGTAATTAAATACCAAAGTTCGTTCGAGTAAACGAGTTTGATAAACACGTAGCACGGAAGGATTTTACGAAGAACCACTTTCTTTTTGCCGTTTGCCTTTTCTTCAATGGTTTGTTCCATGGGAATTTTGATTTCGAGTATTTGCTCTTGTAGGTTGCTGTTTTCAATCAACTTTTCAAGAGTGTTTTTAACCATCGCTTCATAACCCGTGTTGGTATGGATTACGTACCATTTTGCAACTTCTGCCATAGCGCGCTCCTTAACCACCGATGTTAGTTAACAATTGCAACAACGCGCCAAGACCTAAATCCATAAGCGTAATTACAATCATAAACAATAAAACGACACCCAAAACCACAGCCGTTTGCTTAACGATTTTGTTAAAACTAGGCCACGATACCTTTTTAAGTTCGGAAAAAACTTCTTTGAACTTTTTACCTATGCGCTTAAAAAAGTTTTCTTTTTTGTTTTTGGGTTGAACTTTTTTGTCTTCAACTTTTACAACTTTGTTTTCTTTCATTTTACACCTTTAAGCAAAAACTCAAAAAATTATTTAGTTTCCTTATGAGTAGTGTGCTTTTTGCAGAACGGGCAATATTTGCTAAGTTCAATTCTGTCGGGCGTGTTCTTTTTGTTCTTATAAACGTCGTAATTTCTTTGTTTGCACTCGGTGCAAGCAAGAGTTATTCTAACTGCATTTCCTTTTGCCATTTTATAATTCCATCCTAAAAAATTAACACCCCAATTTTCGGAGTGCTACATTATTTTACACTACCAAACTATTCTTGTCAACGAATTTTAAGCGTTTTTCTAAAAAAAATTATATATTTATATATAAGAGGGTGTTTTTACGCGAGATAAAGGGGGAAAAGTTCAAAAATATTGTGTTTTTTTTCAAAAAGTGGTAAAATAACTTTAACGTGAATACGTTTTTTAGGAGGTTTCCTACTTAAAATATGAAGGTTATAGTTTCAGGCTGTGGCAAAATAGGCACGGCTATTATGGAAAGTTTACTTAAAGAAAAGCACGACGTTACCGTTATCGACGTTGACGCAGGCGTTATCGAAAAGGTAACTAATCGGTACGACGTTTTGGGGTACTTAGGCAACGGCGCAAGTTACGAAGTGTTGCTTGGCGCAGGTGCGGATAAGTGCGACCTTTTTATTTCGGTTACCGCGTCTGACGAGTTTAATATGCTTTCGTGTTTCGTTGCCAAAAAGGCAGGCGCTAAAAACACCGTGGCGAGAATTAGAAATTCCGAGTACAATAACGACAGTTTGAAGTTTATTAAAAACGAACTAGGCTTGAACGTTATAATAAACCCCGAACTTCTAACCGCGCAAACTATATTTAACGTTTTGGAACTCCCTTCCGCTACCAGCATCGAAGTATTTTCGTCAAGCGAAACGGAGATGATAGAACTTTCTCTTAAAGAAGACTCTAAGGCGCTAGGCATACCCCTTTACGAACTTAGAAAAAAACACGATTTTAACTTCTTAGTATGTTTAGTTAGCAGAAACGACGAAGTTCATATTCCCAACGGTTACTTTACCCTTCAAGCGGGCGACAAGATAGGCGTTTTCGTATCGAAAGCGAACACTCGCAAACTGTTAAAGGCTTTCGGGCTTGAACACAAACCTATTAAATCGGTTATGATAGTAGGCGCAAGCAAAACTGCGCATTATCTATCAAAACTACTTACCGACGCTAAGACTTCGGTTAAACTCATTGAAATTAACAGGGAAAAGTGCGAAGAATTTTCTAAGTACAACGACAAAGTTAGCGTAATAAACGGCGACGGTATGAGCCAAGACCTTTTGCTTGAAGAAGGCATTTTGGAGATGGACTCTTTTATTGCTCTTACGGGAAAAGACGAGCAGAACGTTTTAATGTCGGTTTATTCGCAGGGGAAAAACGTTCAAAAAACGCTTACTAAAATCAACCGCGAAGAAATAATAGACATTTCAAAAAGCATAGGGCTTGAAACGGTTATCAACTCTAAAAACTTGGTGGCTGACGTTTTGGTTAGGTACGCCCGCGCGCTTGAAAATTCAAAGGAAAGCAAAATCGAAACGCTTTACAGTTTACTCTCAGGCAAAGCCGAGGCTGGCGAATTCAAAGTTCTATCAGATTTCAAGCACACTAATATTCCGCTTAAAAACTTAAAAATTAACGAAAACATTTTAATTGCAGGTATTATTCGCAACCGCGAAATCATTATCCCTTGCGGTGAAGACGTGATACTTGAAGGCGATAAAGTTATAGTTATAACGGCAGGTCTTTCACTTATGGACCTTGGCGATATTATCAAGTAAAATTATGAATTACAAACTGATTTTAAGCACGGTATTAAAGGTTGTTAAGGTTGAGGCGGTACTTATGATTTTACCGCTTATAACGTCTGTAATTTACCGAGAAACCACGGTGTTTTACGCATTTTTAATAACTATGGTATCGGCGTATCTACTATCTTTTATATTAGAAAGGTTAATAAAACCCACCGCACAAGAATTTTATTCTAAAGACGGGTTTATTACCGTTGCATTTTCGTGGATAGCGGTATCTATCATAGGCTCACTGCCCTTTTATATAAGCGGTGAAATCCCTTCGTTTATAGACGCGCTTTTCGAAACGGTAAGCGGTTTTACAACCACGGGCGCATCAATACTTAAAGACGTTGAAAGTCTAAGTAAAGGTTTACTTTTTTGGCGAAGTTTCACTCACTTTATAGGTGGTATGGGCGTTTTAGTGTTTATTATGGCAATAACTTCTAAAACGACGGATAGACCTATCCACATTTTAAGGGCAGAAATGCCGGGGCCTATCGTAAGTAAACTCGTTCCACGCTCAAAAGACACGGCTAAAATACTTTATCTTATCTATATCTCCTTGACGATAATTTGCATAATATTTTTACTCTTTGGCGGTATGGACTTGTTTGAGGCTATACTTCACGCGTTAGGAACGGCGGGCACGGGTGGTTTTGGTATGAAAAACGACAGTATTGCCGGTTACAGCCCGTATATTCAATGGGTACTCGCTATATTTATGCTACTTTTCGGCGTAAACTTTAACCTTTATTATTTACTACTTATTAAAAAGGTTGGCGCGGTACTTAAAAGCACCGAACTTAAAACTTACTTTATTATCGTTTTAGTTTCCATAATTACAATCACCGTAAACGTTTATTCTCTTTACGGGAACTTTATGGGGGCGCTAACCGCGTCGGTATTCCAAACGTCGTCAATCATCACTACTACGGGATATTCTACTGCGGACTTTAATTCGTGGCCAACCCTATCTAAAACCATTTTATTTGCGTTGATGTTTATAGGTGGTTGTTCGGGTTCGACGGCGGGCGGTATGAAGGTTTCACGCGTGGTAATACTGTTTAAGAAAATTAGGTTAACCCTTAAAAAACTCATTCACCCAAACGCCGTTTCAGTAGTTAAATTCGAAGGCGAAAAAATTGAAGACGGCACGTCGCTCGAAATAGGCAACTACGTATCGCTTTACTTTATTTGCTTTGCGATAATTACCTTACTTTTATCGTTTAACAATTTTGATTTTGAAACGACTGTGAGTTCCGTTGCAGCGTGCTTTAACAACGTAGGCCCAGCCTTTGGGCTTGCTGGTCCTATATCGAGTTACGCCGATTATAGCGGCTTTTCGAAACTTTTACTTTCGTTTGCTATGCTTATGGGAAGGCTTGAAATTTACCCCTTACTGCTTGCCCTTTCCCCGTCCACTTGGATTAAAAAATAATTAAAAAGTGCACTGAAAAGTGCACTTTTTTTGTGTGACGATAAAGCCTATTACAACTTGCGTTTAAGCCCTTAGAAACAAGCAGAACAAGGCTCGCCTAGACTAGTGGTTACAATAGACCTTGTTGGTCATTGTAGACACTCGGCGACGGCAGTAACGCAGTTATGCACCGCTTAAAAGGGCTTAAATTGAAACTGTAAATTCTGCCCCCTTTTCGGGCTCGCTTTTAACGGATATTTCCGCACCTACGAGTTCGCACGCCCTTTTAACGATACTAAGCCCTAAGCCTAAACCTTTTCTAGAATTGTTGCTTTCGGCTTGATAGAATTTATCAAATATCTTTTTTTGGTCTTCTTGGGATATGCCTACGCCTTGGTCCTTTATAGACACTTCGTACCCGCCTTTTTTATTTTTTGATAGCGTTACGTAAATTTTGCTACCTTTTTCGCTAAACTTTATAGCGTTTGATATAAGGTTTATCCAAATTTCTTTAATGAGATACGGGTCGTTTTTAATTCTTGCGGGGCAGGTTTTAAGTTCTAACTCTATCCCCTTTTCTTTAAGCCCGTTATCTAGTAAAAGCACGCATTCTTGAAGTTGCCCGTCAAGCGAAAACTCTTTTTTTTCGGTAACTAGCGTTTGACTGTCAAGCCCGGCGAGTTTCATAGTGTTTTCGGCTAGCATTGATAAACTTCCCGCCTCTTCAATTATAATTTTAACGTATTCTTTTTGCTCGCTAGTTAAATTATCGCTCCCGTCTAATAGTTCGGCAAAACCTTTTATTGACGAAACGGGGGTTTTGAATTCGTGAGTGAAACTCGATATAAAGTCGTTTTTAAGTACGGCTACCGAATTTAACTGCTTTACCATTTCGTTAAAGTTATGAACCGCCGAGTTTATGTGTGGGTTTTTAGTTATAGGCGCTAGCCTTGCGGTAAAATCACCTTCTGCTATTTTATTGACGTTTTCGTTAATTTCGCTTATAACTTTCATCGTCAAATGCGTTATTAAAAACGCGAGCGAAACACCCGTTAAAACCGCCGTTACGATATACACTATAACTATCCAAAAGTTTCTACCTTCTTCTTCGATAACAAACCGCGAAATCAAAACGTTTGCAACGTTACCAAGTACCAAGCCCGTTACCCAAACGACGAGTAAGCCTATCGTTAAAGCAACGGGGGAAACAACGCTTTTTCTCTTATTGTTTTGCATCTTCATTTTTAATTCCCCTATAACCTATACCGCGAACGGTTTCAACGTCAATCTCGCTAAACGGCTCGATTTTGTTTCTAATTCTATTAACGTACACTTTTACTATATCTTCTTCGGTATCGCTATCCCAAGACCAAAACTCTTCAAATAACGCCGTTTTTGAAAAGGAACGCTCTGGATACGATAAAAGTTTATAAAGTATGCCGAACTCTTTTTTGGTTAGCGAAACTTTGGTATCTTCTTTGCTAACTGTTAGCGTTTCATAGTCTAAAACCACGCTACCTACGAAAATTTTTCTTTCACTTACGATTTTAGCCCGCCTTAATACCGCTTTTATTCTAAGCGACATCTCGTGAAAATCTATCGGCTTTACCATATAGTCGTCTACCCCGACGGAAAACCCCGTCTCCTTATCGGCTATCGTACCGCGCGCCGTTATCATAATAACGGGCAAAGCGCTACCGCTATCGCGAATTTGTTTAACTAACTCGTAACCGTTCATTTTCGGCATCATCGCGTCAACTAGCGCGATATCTACGTGGTTATTAAACAAAACGTCAAGTGCGTTAATTCCGTTTTCGGCAAGAAGAGTTTTATAGCCTTCTGCCGAAAGTTTTATATCCATAAGTTTTCTTAAATTTTTGTCGTCTTCAACGATTAAAACTGTAAACATAACCGCCTCCACCAACTATTTTAACATAAAAAAAATAAATCTTCACCATTTTAGCGCCCTTTTTTATATTTTTAATATTTGGGCTAAAATATTGTGGGCGTTTGTGTTTGCAAAATCTTGTTTACATAACGTAAAAACTGTGCTAAAATATAATAACTTAGGAGATTTTTATGTATCCAGACGAATTGTTTTTAGGTATTCATTTATACGGCGTTTTTATCGCCGTTGGCGTGCTTGCTTGCTTTCTCGTTTTATTTTATATGGGAAAACGAAAAGGCGTTAACCCAAGTTTTGTAGATTTCGTTTTCTACAACGCGATAGTCGCTATCGCGCTAGGCTTTTTGGCTGCAGCGCTTTTCCAAGCAACGTATAACTATATCGAAAACCCCGAAAAAGGCTTTAATTTAGGCGGTGGCATAACCTTTATAGGCGGGCTTATAGGCGGTGTAGTATCGTTTTTGGCAGTTTACTTTATTTTCCGCAAAAAACTATCGGGTAGCATTTTAGATATTATCGCTATCGCGCCTTGCTGTATAACTATAGCGCACGCGTTTGGGCGTATCGGTTGCGCCTTTGCGGGTTGTTGCTACGGTATGGAAATAGAAAGCGGTATCGCTATGTATAACCACGGTGCTTGGAGAGTTCCCACTCAACTTTACGAGGCAACCTTTTTGTTTATTTTATTTATAGTGTTTTTCTATCTCGTTTTGAGAAAAGACTTTAAGTATACCTTGCCGTTATACCTTTTCTTCTACGGCGTGTTTAGGTTTATTATCGAATATTTTAGAGACGATGCTAGGGGTTCGGTTGGAACTTCTATTATATCCCCCTCACAACTTTGGTCGATAGTTATGGTCGTGGCAAGCGTAGTGGTATTTTTGATATTGAAATACGCGTTTGAACGCAAAAAAGTGACTGATAAGGCGGAAAATGAACAAGTTTAAGACTATATTAAAACTATTTTTTACAATGCTTAAAATCGGGCTTTTCACTTTCGGCGGTGGTTACGCTATGGTGGTTCTACTCGAACACGAACTCGTTGAAAAAAAGGGCTGGATAGAAAAGAGCGATTTTTACGATATGCTTGCAATAGCAGAGTCAACCCCAGGGCCTATTGCGATTAACTCGGCAACCTTTATAGGTTACCGCTTGGCGGGGGTGCTTGGCTCTATATTTGCAACGGTTGCGGTGTGTATTCCATCTATTGTAATTATATATCTAATATCGCTGTTTTTTGACGCGTTCTTATCAATAACCTTAGTTGGTTACGCGTTTAAGGGTATACAGGCGTGCGTATCGTATCTTATACTTTCAGCGGGTATTAAAATGATAAAAAAACTCGATAAAAACACCCTTTCAGTTACGCTTATGGTACTTTCGCTTGGCGTGTTTATCTCGTTTACGCTACTATCTATAAGTTTTTCGTCAATATTTTATATTCTTATAGGCGCAGGCGTATCGCTTACCGCTTATATTATCTCTCTTGCGATTAAGAAGTTCAAAAAGGGGGATAAAAAGTAATGATACTTGATTTATTTTTAACCTTTTTGAAAATAGGCGCGGTATCGTTCGGCGGTGGCTACGGTATGATTTCGCTTATCCGCGAAGAAGTTTTACTTCACGGTTGGCTAACCGAAGCTGAATTTATGAACTTTATTGCCGTTTCTGAATCAACGCCTGGTCCTATCGCAGTTAATATGGCAACGTTTATAGGCAGTTCTCAGGCGGGGCTTTTGGGCAGTTTAATTGCAACGCTTGGGGTTATCTTACCATCTTTTATAATTATACTAATTATAGCGTCACTCTTTACTAACTTATTAAAACTTGCAGGCGTAAAGTGGGCGCTAAACGGCGTTAAACCCGTAGTTGCAGGGCTTATAACCGGCACGGGTTTAACAATGCTACTATCTTGCATTTTAGGAACTAAAACGATAGACACTCCTATTTCTTTTGATATAAAGTCGCTTATTATATTTGCAGTGGTAGTGTTAACGGCTAAATTTTACAATAAGTTTACTAAAAAGAAGATTTCGCCAATACTACTTATAATTATATCGGCAATACTTGGAATTTTACTTTATGCTTTGTAATTATCACACTCACACCAAAAGATGTCACCACGCCGTTGGGGAAGATAGAGAATACGTTGAAAACGCAATAAAAACGGGGCTAAAAGTCCTTGGCTTTTCCGACCACCCACCGTATATTTTTGACGATGGGTGTAATTCTTGCTACCGAATTGATTTTAATATGATAGACGATTACTGCAACTCAGTTCTATCACTTAAAAAAGAATACTCGCGCGATATCGATATTAAACTTGGGTTTGAACTTGAATATTATAAGGGCTTACACGAGCGCGAAATGAAGTTTTTGCGCTCATATAACCCCGAATATATAATCTTAGGTCAACACTACGTAGGCGGTGAATATACGGGCGTTCACACTCACGCCTTTTCAAATGAAAAACTACTTACCCTTTACGTTGACGAGTGCATCGAAGGTTTACAAACGGGTGATTTTACCTTTCTTGCCCACCCCGACCTTGCAGGTTTTAGATGCCCAAGTTCCGTTTGCGAAAGAGAGTATACTAGGCTACTTGCTTTTGCAAAAGACAACGATTTTCCTATCGAACTTAACGGATACGGCTTAAATATGCAAAGGCACTACCCTGACAGGCGTTTATTTGAACTTGCCGAAAAAATAGGCAATAAGGTGATTATCGGGATAGACGCGCACGACCCAAATAATATTTGCCCCCAAACTTATCAAAAAGCAAACGCCCTAATTAAAGGCTTAAACCTTAACTTAATAGATAAACTTGATATATAAAAGCACAAAAAAAGGCTTGCGGTTTTAACCCCGCAAGCCTTTTTAATATTTCTTTAATTTTCAGGTTTGTCCGAATAACAATTTATACATTTTTTAGCCGCTGGAACGTTAAGTTGACCACATCTATCACATTTCCAATGCTTGTTATTTTGTTCGTTTGTTACATTGTAACTTTTCGTTAAATACGAAGATTTTTCTTCATATTTTTGAACTGTTCTTTCACTTACTGCTTTTGGTAAAAAACAAGCAATTAACATAGCAAAAACACCGAACAATGCACCAATAATGCAATATGTAGTAAAGTCGTACAATTTTCTTTCAGCAATCAACCCCGTTTCTAACATTATCAAAGCACCAACGTTAAATATAAAACCAAATACCGCCCATAATGTAAAACTGTGCCCGTTATCTTCTGCCGTTATTGCAATATGAAGTGCTAGCAACGCAACTAGTCCGAAAAAGAAACCTAATACTGCCCAAAGACCAAAACTATGTCCATTTTTTTCAGCCTTTTTTCCTACGTATCTTGCAAAAGCAAAAGCGATTACTAAAACTATGAGTACAGTAATAAAAATTAAAAAACCTATACCACCGTCACACCCATAACAACCAGAATTATAGTTACTATTATTACCATAATTACTATTTCCATAACTACCATTACTATACATAAATAAAACCTCCTTAGTAATATGAAACAATTTTATCACACCATTTGGTGTAATGTCAAATAAATAACACCATATGGTGTAAAATATAATTATGGATAAAGAGTTAAAGCAAACTTTTGCCGACAACTTAAAACAACTTATAGGCGATACGTCGGTAAGCGAATTTGCTAAAAAAGTTAATATTCCACAACAAACTATATCAAGGTATTTATTATGTCAGCGTGAAATAACGCTTACAAACCTATGCAAAATCGCCGATTATTTTAACGAAGATATTGACGTTTTGATAGGTAGAAAAGATTTTTAATGTAAAAAGAGAGTTCAGTTTTGAACTCCCTTTTTTAATTTTTATAACAGGAAATTGCCGAAACCCCTAAAGGGGAACCCCTCGGCAAAAACCACGAACCTCGGTTCGATTTCTTCGCACCAAAAAACACGGGGCTTAAATGCCTCGTGTTTTTTGGTGCGGATAACAGGAATCGAACCTGCACGGTCTCCCACAGGATTCTAAGTCCTGCGCGTCTGCCAGTTCCGCCATATCCGCTTATACAAAGGCGAAACGCCTTTATTTTTTCATAATTTCCACGCCCGAAGACGTTCCTATTCTACTAACGCCAAGGTTGATAAACTTAACGGCATCATCAAAAGTTTTAATTCCGCCCGACGCTTTTATTTGAGTTTTGCCACTCAAATTTTCACGCATAATTTTAACCGCGTTTTCCGTTGCAACGCCACCCGTAAAGCCCGTGCAAGTTTTAACAAAGTCAGCCCCTGCATCACATACGATTTTAGTTGCCAAAGCAATTTCTTCATCTGTTAGTAGCCCGCTTTCAATAATAACTTTTACAACGTTACCGCTAGCAACTTCAATAACTCTTTCAATCTCGTTTTGAACGAACGCATAAGCGCCTTCTTTAAGTTTTGCAACGTTTATTACCATATCGAGTTCGGTTGCCCCGTCAATAACCGCAAGCCTTGCCTCTTCAACTTTAATTTCGGTTTTGTTTTTGCCTAGCGGAAAGCCTATCACGGTGCAAACTTTAACGCCCGTGCCTAACAGTAATTTTGAGCAAAGCGCAACGTCCACAGGATTGACGCAAACCGACTTAAAATTGTATTTAACCGCCTCATAGCACAGTTTTTCAATATCACTATCCGTGCAGAACGATTTGAGCGCAGTATGGTCTATATACCTATTTATTTCCATTATTTACCTTAGATAATATTTACTTGCCAACGCAAAATTTTGAAAAAATCTCGTCAATAATTTCTTCGGTGGCAGTTTTGCCGGTGATTTCACCGAGCGCGTCCCACACCGACTTTACGTCTTCCGCAACGATATCTAGGGGGACTAAATCTTCAATGCCCGTGATAGATGCGTGAACGTAATCTCTTGCCTTTTCAAGCGCTTTTAAGTGCCTTTCTTCGGTGATGAGTTCGGCGTTTCTATCAATGCCTGAGCCAAACGCTTTTTCGTATAAAAGGTTTTTCAACTCGTCTATCCCGTCACCCGTTTTTGCCGAGATTGAAACTCCGCTAACCCCGTCACGCCCAAGGTCGTTTTTATTGTAAACTTTTACGTGATTAAGGTCTTTAACTCTATCGTAAATTTCCTTGTCTTGCTCGGTTAGGGGGCTAGACCCGTCAAATACGATAACGCACACGTCAGCACTTTTAAGAATTTTTTGAGAACGCTCGATACCCATTTTTTCGACCTCGTCATAAGACGTTCTAATTCCAGCCGTATCGAAAAAATCAAAGTGAACGCCGTTTATATCGATAGAACCCTCAACCACGTCACGCGTGGTGCCTTCTACCGAAGAAACGATAGCCTTTTCATAGTTAAGTAAAGCGTTAAGTAGCGACGATTTGCCGGTATTAGGCCTTCCAACTATCGCAACTTTTACGCCGTTTTTAATTTTACTGCCCTTATCATATCCGCCTATTAAAGCGTTTACTTTCAAAAGCGTGTCTTCTAGCGTTTTAAGTAAAGTGTCAAGCGCTAGGTCTTCTAAATCTTCTTCGGGATAATCAACGTCAGCCCCGATTTCGGCTAGGGCGTACGTTAGTTTATCTTGAATTTGTTCAATTTCTTTAAGTAGTTTTTCACGGTATAGCCCGTAGCCTGCTTTTACCGACGCTACGCTCTCACCGTTTATCATATCGATTAAACCTTCGGCAGAAGAAAGCGACAGTTTGCCATTTAAGAACGCGCGCTTAGTAAACTCGCCCTTGGTTGCTGGAACTGCACCGTGCTTAAAAGTGGTTTTTAACACGCCACGTTGTATCTCTAAACCGCCGTGCGAGTGAATTTCAACCATATCCTCGCCCGTATAACTGTTCGGCGCTTTGAAATAAACTGCCATACCAAAATCGGTAAACTCGCCACAGTCAATCTCGCCAACGTAGAGTTTATACGGCTCGAAGTTATTAACCGCAACCCCTTTTTTTATGGGGCGGAACATCTTTTCTAAAAGTTCAAGGCTACCTTTACCGCTAACCCTTATAATGGCAACACCGCCTACGCCGTTTGCCGTTCCTATTGCCGATATAATTTCACTCATACTTAGTTAAAAAAATCGTCATCCGTGTTAGAATTTTTATTACTATCGTCACTCTCCCCGTCAAATTCAGGGAAGGGGTTTTCGGGGTTTTGATTAGTATTTTTAGCGTTTTCGTTATAATTTCTAGGTGCGCCGTAATAACCGCCACCGTAGTAACCGCCTTGCGGTGGTTGAACTCTTACTATTACGTGTTTGGGGTTCTTTCTGCAAACGAATAAGAATATGCCGAAAAGCGGGTCGATAAACACCGAAAGTATCGAAAATAAGAAAGAACGTTGCGGGCAGTATAACCTAAATACCAAAAATACTAAACTTACGTAGAAGAAAATATACGCTAAGTCAAACACTAAACTAATTAGGTTAAGTGCATCCCAAAAAATATTGTCTTGTATCATCCAAAGATACAAAAATTCGTTAGTTACTTCAACGGTAACGTTGAAAGCGTATTCAAACAAGTAAACGTAGTAGCCGATTTCAAGTAAAATATTACAAACGAACGAAACCGCAGTTGCTATACACGCCCAAAGCCCAACGTTTTTAATCTTCATACCCCAAACGGTGGTTTTGCCAACTAACTTTCCAAGCGGAATAAAGTTAACTAGCGGTATAAACGAAAGCCATAATTTTTTATAGCCCTGCTTTTTCGTCATATGATATATGGCTATTGATAAAAATATATGACCTACAAGCCAAAATATAACGCTTGATATAATCGAATAAATCTCAAACAACGGGCTTTCAGCGTAAAGCAACATTTGTTCAATCATTTCGCTAGTTGCGATAGCAAGTAGATTAAAGTTCATACAAAACTCCTATTTTAGTACGCCCTTGCATAGTAAACGATTTTTTCAGCCTTTTTACCGCAAACGGCGCAAGTTTTACCCTCGGCGCTATCTTCTGCAATAACTCTTGACGTTGCCTGAGTTTGCTCTTTAATCTTTTCTTCACACTCACGGCAACCGCACCAAGGCGCTTTTACGAAATTTTTGCCTTCAACGGCGGAAAGTATACCCGCTAAGTCTTCTGCGTATACGATTTTACTGTCACGGCGAGCGCGCGATTTTTCAAGCATTTGTCTTTGAACGGTTGCTAAAAGATATTTAACTTGGTCGGCATTGAAAAGTTCAAATTCTTGCTTTTCTAAGGTGTCACGACGCATTGCAACCATCTTGCCGTTTTCAATATCGCGCGGACCTACTTCAATTCTTACGGGAACGCCTTTCATCTCCCACTCGTTAAACTTCCAACCGGGCGTAGCGTCACGCTTGTCAACTTCCGCGCGGATACCTGCGCTTTGTAACTCGTCACATAATTTTTGAGCGTTTTCTAAAACGCCGTCTTTATGCATACACACGGGTATAATTATTACTTGGATAGGCGCAACCACGGGCGGAATCACTAAACCCCTTTGGTCGCCGTGCGCCATAATGAGCGCGCCTATTAAACGAGTTGATACGCCCCACGAAGTAGAGTAGCCGTATTTAAGTTCCCCGTCTTTATCCAAAAACTTCATATCGAACGCTTTTGCAAAGTTTTGACCTAAGTAGTGAGAAGTGCCTGCTTGTAAACTCTTACCGTCAAGCATCATTGCTTCCATACCGTAGGTGGCAACTGCGCCCGCAAATTTTTCTTTATCGGTTTTTCTACCCGTAATTACGGGGATTGCCAAGCAGTTTTCGGCAAATTCTTTGTAAACGCCAAGCATAGTTTGGGTTTCAACTTCCGCCTCTTCTTCGCTAGCGTGAACGGTGTGGCCTTCTTGCCATAAAAACTCGCTAGTTCTAAGGAAAGGGCGGGTGGTCTTTTCCCATCTCATAACGTTACACCACTGATTCATTAAAATAGGAAGGTCGCGATAACTTTCCATCCACTTAGCGTACATATTACAAATAATAGTTTCACTAGTGGGGCGGATAACGAGTGGCTCTTGAAGTTGTTGACCGCCTGCAATAGTAACCGTTGCTACTTCGGGCGCAAAGCCTTCAACGTGTTCAGCCTCTTTCATAAGGTAACTTTGCGGAATAAGAAGTGGGAAATACGCGTTTTTAACGCCCGTTTTCTTAAAGCGCTTGTCAAGTTCCTTTTGAATATTTTCCCATATAGCGTAACCGTACGGGCGAATTACCATAGTGCCTTTAACGGGGCCGTAGTCAACGAGTTCAGTTTTCAAAACAACGTCAGTATACCATCTGGGGAAATCTTCGTTTATATCTGCTATTTCTTTTACGAACTTTTTATCGTTTGCCATAACGCCTCCACAAAGTCTATTTATAGATATTATACTTATATTTATTCAAAAAGTAAAGCGTTTTACCTAAAACCAAGCGGTTTGCTTAACATTTTCATAAATTTATAATGGTATTTTCACAAAATTTACGAGTATTTTAGCGTTTATGCTTTATTTAATTGAAAAAGTGTGCTAAAATGTAATGGAAACCTAGTTCTACTTTGAGTAGACTAAAATTAAAAGGAGAATTTTAATGGAAAACAGCAATTTAACCGTCAACACCATACGCCTCTTATCGGCAGACGCGATTGAAAAGTCAAACTCCGGTCACCCCGGCATTTGTTTGGGTGCCGCTCCTATTGCCTATTCGTTATGGCAAAACTTTTTAACCTTTAACCCGTCAAGCAGTAAAAAGTTCTATAACCGCGACAGATTTATTTTGTCGGCAGGTCACGGCTCGATGCTCAACTACTCTTTACTTCACTTATACGGATACAAACTCTCGATTGAAGATATTAAAAACTTCCGTCAATTCGCATCAAAGACCCCCGGTCACCCAGAATATAATCATACCGACGGGGTTGAAGTTTCAACCGGCCCGTTAGGTCAAGGTATTGCAAACGCAGTTGGTATGGCTATTGCTGAAACCCACCTTGCATCAATTTACAATAAAGAAGGTTTCCCCGTGGTAGACCACTACACCTACGCCCTTTGTGGTGACGGTTGCTTGATGGAAGGTATTGAATACGAAGCAGCGTCGCTTGCAGGCTCGCTTAAACTCGGCAAACTTATCGTTTTATACGATAGCAACAGCATAACTATTGAAGGCGACACTTCGCTCACGTTCAGTGAAGACGTTAAGAAGCGCCACCAAGCACAAGGCTGGCAAATCATTGAAGTTAAAGACGGTAACGATATAAAAGCCATCAATAAGGCGATTAAAAAGGCAAAAGCCGAAAAAGAAAAACCGTCGCTTATCGTATGCTACACTAAAATCGGCTACGGCTCTAACAAAGAAGGTTCTGCCGCATCTCACGGCGCGCCCTTAGGTGCAGAAGGCGTTGAAATTCTTAGAAAAAATCTCGATTATCCTTACGCTCCGTTCGAAGTTGCAAGCGAAGTTTACGCTCACACTAAAAAGGCTATTAACCGCGGTAAAAAAGCAGAACGCGCTTGGAAAAAGATGTTCAAAGAATACAGCGAAAAATATCCTGAACTTGCAAACGAATTTATCGCTCGTATGAACGGCAATCTCCCCGAAATCGATTGGGACGAAGTTTATAAGTTTGAAAAAGACGATGCTACCCGTGGTACTAGCGGTACGGTTATCAACAAACTTGCTCCGCAAATTCCTATGCTTTTCGGTGGCTCGGCTGACCTTAACCCGTCTACTAAATCTAATATGAAAACGGCAGGCGACTACTCGCCCGAAAACCGCGCGGGTAGAAATCTTCACTTTGGTATTAGAGAACACGCTATGAGCGCTATTTGTAACGGTCTTGCTTGCCACGGTGGTTTCTTACCTTACTGCTCGACCTTCTTCGTATTTAGCGATTATATGAAGAACGCAATGCGCTTATCCGCGCTTATGAACCTTAACGTAACTTACATTTTAACGCACGACTCTATCGGCGTTGGTGAAGACGGACCTACCCACCAACCTATCGAACACTTAACCGCGCTCCGCTCTATGCCTAATATGAAAGTGTTTAGACCTTGTGACGGTAGAGAAACCGCTGCCGGCTACGAAGTAGCACTCACCGGTGAAGGCCCTGTAAGTTTAGTTCTTTCACGCCAAACCTTAAAGAGTTACGAAGGCACGGGTAAATCGGCACTTAAAGGCGGTTACGTGTTAAGTGACAGCGATAAAAAAGTTCCCGACGTATTACTTATAGCGTCTGGCTCGGAAGTTGAATGCTGTATGAACGCAAAAGAACTCTTAAAGGCTGACGGTATTGACGCGAGAGTTATCTCAATGCCTTGTATGGAACTTTTCGAAATGCAATCTCAAAAATATAAAGAAAGCGTTATCCCGTCAAGCATTCGCGCAAGAGTTTGCGTAGAAGCAGGCGCTACTATGCCTTGGTTTAAGTACGCTGGGTTAGACGGTAAGATTCTCGGCGTTGACGAATACGGTATCTCAGGCCCTGCTAAGCAACTCTTTAACCACTACGGCTTTACCGCTGAAAACGTTGCAAACCTCGCAAAAGAAGTTATTAAATAATTTTAACAACTTAAAAACCCCTTTGCCACTCGGCAAAGGGGTTATTTTTATTTCATATTGACTAGTTGTTGTTCTGGGGCTGGCATAGGTAGTTCTATGCTGTTTATATATTCTAAAAGTATTCGGGTTTCGCCGTGAAAGTCCATATAATGAACCCTTGCGGTTAATAGTATCCAACTTTGGTTTTTTATTTTATCTTTATCGGTATACGAGCATAGGTGACCTATCGTTTGAATATCGTCTACACAACAAGTTAGCGCACCGCGACCCGCAACGAAAGTTCTAGGCGGAAGGCTATCGTCAAAAAGCGCCATACACTCGAACTTGACTACTTTGTTTTGATACCTATCAGGGCTTTCAAAACTGTCGACGTAAAAGTCGCCGAACTCGTTGAGTTTTATATTGATTTCTTCACCGCTAACGTCGTAAGGTAAATCGCTTGCAAGCCTAATTTGGTTGCCGTTTTTATCAAGCGCAATAATTTCTAAACCGCTATTCATTACCTTAATAGCCTTTTTGATTTTAGAAGTTTCGGGCGAAACTTCGCACCTATTTATTATAACGAGTTCGCTTTCTTTTATCATATCGAAAAAGAGTTGGCGCATTGACTGAAAGTAGGTGTTAAACGACGAGCCGTCAATTACAGTTATTACCTGCTGAACGTCAAAGTAGTTGGGAAAATACACGTCTTCCCCCCACATTTCGTTACACTCTAAAAATATAACTTGGGGCTTGTGCTTTCTAACCACGTCGTTTATCGCTTTACCTTCCCACTCGTCTTTATCAAGATATTCAAAACTAGCGTTGTAGGTAGATAAAAACTCCTCGTCAAACTCTTCTAAGCCTTCTTCTTGCGATAAAATTAAAACCTTACCTAAATCGCCGAAATCTCCGCGGATAAGCGAGTCTTTAATAAAGTAACTTTTACCGCTTTCGAATATACCTTTTATTACAATTACGGGTATGCCCATTTTAGTTATTAAACAACTCCTTTAACTTGTCCTTTTCAAGATGAGTACCTATTACGCAAATTTTACCGCTAGCGTTTGGCGAGCCTTTACGAACTTCAACTAAGCCGGGAACGTAGTCGAACTCAAACCAGCAACCGTCACCACTAACGATACCCTTGGCGCGCAAAACTTCACCGAATAAATCACTATCTAAACTTTGAAGTTTGCTTTCAAGTTCACACTTTGAATACTTCTTAGGGCTTTGCAAATAAAAACTATCAAATATCTCGTCTGCATCGTGGTGATGGTGGCAACCGCAGTTGCAACCTTCGTGATGGTGGTGGTGATGTTCGTGGTCGTGTTCACAATGGCAGTCGTGGTCGTGGTGCTCGTGGTCGTGTTCACAGTGGCAATCGTGGTCGTGATGCTCGTGGTCGTGATGATGGTGGTGATTATGAGGGTCTTTTTTAAGCGCGTTTATAACAAAAGCCATAAGCGCCTCCCCGTCTTCAAGGTTTTCAAGTAGCACGCCACCGTCAAGTTCTTTAACGGGGGTGGTAATTATAGTTGCGGTGGGGTTATAGTTTTTAATATATTCGCACGTTTCAATAAGTTTTTCCTGAGAAAAACCCTCCGTTTTTGATAAAACTATCGAATTTGCATTTATAATTTGGTCAATATAAAACTCACCGAAATTCTTGTGGTAAAGTTTAATTTTATTCCCGTCAACCACCGTACATAAAACGTTTACTTTAACGCCTTCTACACCTTCTACTGCGGATATAACTTCCGAAAGTTTACCAACGCCAGACGGCTCAATTATAATTCTATCTAAATCGTAGGTAGTGATAAGTTCTTTGAGCGCGTCCTTAAAATTGCCGGACAGCGAACAACAAATACACCCCGAATTTATCTCTTTGATATTAACGCCCGTATCTTTCAAAAAAGCACCGTCAATACCGATTTCGCCAAACTCGTTTTCGATAAGGGCAACCTTTTCACCCTTAAAAGCGGACGAGAATAGTTTTTTAATAAGCGTAGTTTTACCCGCGCCCAAAAATCCTGAAATTATATCTACTTTTACCATATCTTTTCTCCTATTTATTATATTGTAGACCTTTTTTTCAAAAAACACAAATCAAAAAGCGTCGTATTTTGTAAATACGGCGCTTTAATTTTTATACTAACGGCCCCCAGTCGCCCGAATCGTCTTCATACTGGGCTATTAGATACGAACCGTCGTAATCGTATACGTCCCACACGTCGTTCATAGCGTAGAACTTACCGTTATAAATAAAGCCCGTGAGTTTGTAGCCGTTCTCAGCCGTTGGCTTTGGTGAAATGGTGGTTAACTTTTTGCCAACCTGAATTTTTGCGCGAACAGTTCCCGTTCCACCGTTTAAGTCGATATTTACGGTAATAGTTGGCTCAACCACTTCATACTGGGCGATAAGGGGTTCTCCGCCGTAATCTAAAACGTCCCAAATATCGGTTAGAGCGTACACTTTATCGCGGTACTTGTAACCTGAAAGTTTATAATCTGTTGGTGGGGTCGGCGCTTCGGTTAACTTACTTAAAGGCTTACCTAAAATTACCGTGCCGTAAGGTTTACCCGTTCCGCCGTTTAAGTCAACGTTAACGCTAAAAGAAACGTTTTTATACGATACGGGTTTTGCCACCAACGTTACGTCGCTTGCGATTTTCCAAGTTGAAGTAGTTAATTCTTCGCCGTTATAAGTCCAAGTAACTGAAACTAAATCGTCTGCCACCTTTAAGGTGTAAAGCCTATACGAACTATTGTACGTTACCGTTTGGCGGTTGGCAGTAGGTTCATCGCCGTTATATAAAACGCTATCTACTTTAATATTAGAGTAATCGTAGGTTATAGTGTATTCGGTAGCCTCATACACGGCGTATAAGTTAACCATTGAAGTAAACTTCCACGTATATTCGCCGTAGATATAGTTTTCCTTATCGCTTTGCGAGAACGCCCATCCAAGGAAGGTGTACCCCGTTCTTGCTACGCTTTCGTGTTCAACCGAAGGTAGCGTTATTACTTGGTTGTATTTATATTCTTTTTGAAATAATTGCCTACCACCGTACTTGAAGTTGGCAACGTAAGTGCGAACGCTGTCAATAACCGCGAAAATCTCGGTAGTTTCAGTAATTTCCAAAATATCTTCGTTAGAAAGTTCCCACGCAATAGTGTAACCCGCCTTAGATTTAGGCGTGGGAATACTTTCGCTAGTTAGTTCGCCTAAAATTTCAACGTTTTCAATACTTCCGTCTATATGAACGAATACCAAATACTGCTTATCCGTGTATTCGGCAACGAGTTCATTATTGCAATCGCAAGTGTAAACGCAATACCCACTCGGCGTAGAAATTAAATCTCCGCCATCTATCTTCCAACCCAAAAATTCTTTGCTAGACGGCGCTTCGGGTTTTGGAAGGGTATGCCCGACACCGTAACTCATCTCAATTTGAGTATCGCCTTGTAAAATGCCTTCGCCCGCGTTAAGCGTAATCGTATAGGTTTTTGGCAAAAACTCTGCAACTACGTTAACTTTGGTGGTTGACGTTGGCAAATATTCAAATCTATCGCCTATAAATTCGCCGTTTACCTTCCACCCCAAAAAGTCATAGCCTTTTTTAACGGGAACTACCGCTTTAATGCCTTGTGTAGACCCGCCGTAGTTAATCGTTCCGCCTTCTAGCGCTAGCGTAGCGCCATCTGCCACGAGTTTATAATTTACCTTTACGGGCAACCACACGGCAACGACTACCACGTTGTCAACTGAAACGCTCCACGTAGATTCGCTTATATGTTTACCGTTTATTTTATATCCCCCAAACTCGTAACCTACTTTTTCGGGGCGCGGAAAATCAATAACCTCACCATAAGTTTGCTTAATTGATATCGAAGTTTTATCTTCCCCGTTTATATTTGCTATACCGCCGTTAAAATTTAACGTTACGTTATAAGTTTTTGCCGACCATTTTGCCTTAACGGTCATATCGTAAACCTGTTCAACGGTAAATGGAGAAAAGGAAATATCGCCACTATTATATAGCCAACCGCTAAAATCGTAACCTTCTTTTTGCGGGGTGGGAATTTGCACCGTTTCACCAACCTCAACAACATAGGTTTGGCTAACGCCACTAGGCAAAGTACCACCGCACAAATCGAGCGTTACCGTGCAAGGCTTAACAGACCACTCCGCCTTTAACGTTACCGCGTACTTTTCAATGGTAAACGGCGATAGGCAAACGATTTCCCCATCGTGCGACCAGCCAACGAAGTCAAACCCGTACTTACTTGGCGTATTAAGTATTAAATTTTCACCGATACTTACGGTATGCGAAACGCTACCTTCAATCTCGCCACCGTTAAGGTCTAGCGTAACCGCTACCCTAGTGGGCGACGGGTTAGAAGGTTCGTTACAAGCGGAAAAAAATACCGCCGTGCATATAACCGCAATAACAAGTAAAAGTTTTTTCATTTTCATATACCGCTATTAAATATTTTAACTTACAAGTTAAAAATTGTCAATAGTATGCTTAAACGGCATAAAAAAATGCCGACGGAGTTACCGTCGGCATAAATAGTAATTAGATTTCAGCGAAGTATTTGATAGTTCTTACCATTTGAGAAGTGTAAGAGTTTTCGTTGTCATACCAAGAAACAACTTGTACTTGGTAAGTATCGTCGTCAATCTTAGAAACCATAGTTTGAGTAGCATCGAAGAGCGAACCGAACTTCATACCGATAACGTCAGAAGATACGATTTCGTCAGTATTGTAACCGAAAGATTCAGTTGCTTGTGCCTTCATAGCAGCGTTGATACCTTCTTTGGTAACGTCTTTGCCTTTAACTACTGCGATTAAGATAGTGGTAGAACCGGTAGCGGTGGGAACACGTTGTGCAGCACCGATAAGTTTACCGTTAAGTTCAGGGATAACGAGACCGATAGCCTTAGCAGCGCCGGTAGAGTTAGGAACGATGTTCAT
Source organism: Christensenellaceae bacterium (assembly GCA_045646405.1). Taxonomy (GTDB): domain Bacteria; phylum Bacillota; class Clostridia; order Christensenellales; family Borkfalkiaceae; genus HGM11412. The sequence goes on from JAZRKO010000026.1 coordinate 110,544, forward strand.
AGCGCCTGCTCTTGAACGACGAAGGTCACCCTTTCTTTGAGGACCGTCAAGAATCATTTGGTCGCCAGTGTAAGCGTGAACGGTAGTCATAATACCCGATTGGATAGGAGCGTAATCGTTAAGCGCCTTAGCCATAGGAGCAAGACAGTTAGTGGTGCAAGATGCAGCCGAAATAACTTTATCATCAGCAGTTAAGGTTTCGTGGTTAACGTTGTAAACGATAGTGGGAAGGTCGTTGCCTGCGGGAGCAGAAATAACTACCTTTTTAGCACCAGCGGTAACGTGAGCCATAGCCTTTTCCTTAGAAGTGTAGAAACCGGTACATTCTAAAACTACGTCAACACCGATTTCACCCCAGGGGAGTTCAGCAGCGTTTGCTTTTGCGTAGATGATGATTTCTTTACCGTCAACGATAATAGAATTATCAGTAGCCTCTACGGTGTGACCCTTTGCAACGTAGTTACCTTGCATAGTGTCGTATTTAAGAAGATGAGCAAGCATCTTGGGGCTGGTAAGGTCGTTGATAGCAACAACTTCGTAACCTTCAGCATCAAACATTTGTCTGAACGCTAAACGACCGATACGACCAAAACCGTTAATTGCAACTTTTACATTTGACATAATTTTGTCCTCCATAATTAACTTTACGTTAAAATTTTAACAATTTAGTTTGAAACTTTGGTTTTACCAAAGCCTACCATACGATATTATATCCATTTTTTTATATTAAGTCAAACAATTTAGGGCTATTTATTTCAAATTACAAGGATTTAGGCATTTAAGTTCGTCTAAAACGAAAATACCGTCTTTTCTTACTAGCACGTCGTCAAAATAAATTTCGCCACCGCCGTACTTTTCACTCATAATAAGTACCATATCCCAGTGTAGCGCCGATTCGTTTCCGTTATCGCACTCTTCGTAACAAGAACCGGGGGTAAAGTGAATAGAGCCTGCGATTTTCTCGTCGAACAAAATGTCGCCTATCGCGTCGTTTATAAACGGGTTAACGCCAAACGAGAACTCGCCAACGTATCTTGCGCCTTCGTCGATATCCAAAATCTCGTTGAGTTTTTCGGTGTAATTTGACGTTGCTTTTACGATTTTACCCTTTTCAAAAGTTAGACAAATATTTTCAAATTTAAGCCCGTCTTTAATTGACGGCGCGTTAAAGGTGATAACCCCCTCAACGCTGTCTTTTACGGGTGCGGTGAAAATCTCGCCGTCGGGAATATTTCTTTTACCCGAACACTTAATACCCGGTAAACCTTTTATAGAAAAGGTTAAATCCGTGCCGTTTGCGACTAAACGCACTTTGTCAGTTTTAGCGATTAAACTTTCAAGCGAGTCCATCGCCTTATCCATTTTAGAATAATCTAGCGTGCAAACGTCAAAGAAAAAGTCTTCAAACGCCTCGGTCGACATACCTGCAAGTTGAGCCATACCGGGGTCTGGATATCTTAAAATTACCCACTTCGTGCCGTTAACCCTAAGTTCGTGATGAACTTTTTTAGAGTAGATATTGTTGTAGATTTTGCGCTTTTCCCCGTCAACGTCACTGAGTTCGTAGGCGTTGTTGCCACCGCGAACGCCGACGTACGCGTCCATCTCTTTCATTAAGTACCCGTCGTAATCTGCCATAAACGAAGAAAGTTCTTCACTCATACCGTTTAATATTAAACGGTTTACTTGGTTATCCCTTATCCAAACGAAGGGGTACGCGCCAACTTCTAAAACCGCTTTAACGAGTTCTTTGGTTAAGTCGTTTTCGATATCAAAAGTTTCAATCAAGCACTTCTCGCCCTTTTTAAGTTCGCAAGAATAATTTATTAAACCCTTTGCAAGTTTTGTAATTCTAACGTCTGTCATAATAACCACCTTTTATCTTTTTACCGTATTTTACCACTATTTTTTAGTTTTGACAACTTTTTGGTTTTCAAAAACAAAAAGCGTAGCAAATTTTTGCTACGCTTTAATCGTTTTAAGCCTTCCAAAGCCCGTGAAGATTACAGTACGCGTAAACGCCTACTACTTTTTCACCACTTAAAATTGAAAATTCTACCTTTGGCGCTACGTTTGGTTTTAAGTATTTTAACGAGTAACCACTTTCGGTTTCTAAAACAACCCACTCGATATAATGTTCAGCGAGCATAGGGTGTTCAACCGAGCCAACCGCCACGCTAACCACGTTGCCTACAATTTCGTACGCGGGGATATGCTTTTCACGAGACGCGTCAACCGTTCCAGCGATAATTTCGCCCATTTTTTCACCGCAACAAATTACGGGAACGAAAGTTTCGTTTATTTCAGTTATAATTTTACCACAATGATTACATTTATAAAACTTCATAAAAACTCCTTAACCGTGCATTAAATCGGAAATAATTTCAATAACTTTGTCGTGGCAACCACCGCAACCCGTTGAACAATGCGTTATTTTTTGAATTGCTTGGAAAGCACTCAAAACGTCTTCAAAACGGTCGAGCGTGTGAAGTGCCGACTCAATGTCGTTATAACTTACTTGTTTACAGTTACAAACCATATAATTTTCTTTCATAGAAGTAGTTCTCCTTAGTTATTTATTCTATTTTATACTGAAAAATTACGGTAGTCAATAGAATTTTGGCATTTTTTGAAGGTAACTTTTTTTTCTTTACAAATTTTGAATATAAGAGTATAATTAAAAGGTGAACGTTATACTTGCAAGCAATTCTCCAAGGCGCAGAGAACTACTTTTGCGCGAAAATATAGAATTTAAGGTAATACCATCTAATTTTAACGAGCCTAAAAACTTCGGCTTAACGCCGAGCGCCTACGTGGAATATTTAGCCTACAACAAGGCAAAATCGGTGTTTGACACGCACGGTGGCGTAGTTATAGGCGCGGATACGGTAGTAGTTTTAGATGGCGAAATTCTAGGAAAGCCCATAAACGAGAGTGACGCGATTTGTATGTTACGAAAACTATCGGGTAAAACCCACGAAGTAATTACAGGGTATTCCGTCGTATCTAAGGATAAAACGGTAACCAGCCACGAAGTTACTAAGGTTACTTTTAACGAACTATCTACTAACGTTATATTAAATTACGTAAAAACCGGAAGTCCGCTAGACAAAGCAGGCGCGTACGGGATACAAGACGGGGACTTTTTAGTTAAAGAAATTATCGGCGACAAGGCAAACGTAGTAGGCTTGCCCGTAAAAGCCGTGAAAAAAGTTTTATTGGAGTTTATATGAAACCCAAAATTGCAATTGATATAGGAACTTCATATACCAAAATTTACAAATCGAAGGCTGACGTGGTTTTGTGTGAGCCTACTTGTATTGCGATAAAAAACAAAAACTACAAAACGCCTTTTGCGTGCGGGGAAGACGCATACGCCTTAATCGGGCAAACGCCTGAAAACGTGGAGATAATATTTCCGGTATCAAACGCCGAAATAACGGACAATAAGGCGCTTGTAGCCCTACTTACGCACTTTGTTAAGAAGATTAAAAAACCGTTCGAACTAGTGCAAGACGCGTTGCTATCGGTTGGGCTTGGGTGCAATCGTGAAACGATTAAGAAGTTTGAAAACGCGCTTATCGGCGCAAAACTTTTTAACGTTTGTTACGCCGAAGCGCCACTACTTGCAATTCTTGGCGCAGGGGAAGAACTTTCTTTTGACACGCCTTTGGCTATAATTGATTTCGGCGGTGGTCAAACGACCGTATGCGTGCTTACAAAAGCGGGCGTTATATCGGGTGTTTCCGCTGAACTTGGCGGTAACGACCTTAACAAAATGATAGTTACTCACCTTGATAAAGAGCACAACCTTTTAATATCGTTAAATTCTGCCGAAACTCTTAAAACTAAACTTGCCAGCCTTGATGAAGACGACGAGACCAAAATAGTTATAAGCGGAAAGGATACGCTTTCTGGAAAGCAACGCGTAACCCAAATTTCCGCAAACGAAATTTATAAACCCGTTAAAGAGTTTACTGATAAAATTTTGAAAATCGTGAACGTTATACTTTCGTCACTTCAAAGCGAAACGCTTAATAAACTGTCTAATAGCGGAATAAAATTAACGGGCGGTGGCGCAGGCATCTACGGCATATGCGACTATATATCGAGCGCGCTTGACGTTAAGGTTGAAAGGGGCAACGAGTGGGAAATCGCGTCGATTATCGGCGGTGGTAAACTCGTTGAAAATACCGAACTTTTAGAAAAACTTAAACTCAAAGTATAAGGAGATAGATATGAATATTTGGAAAGACATTAGCGCTGAAAGAATTACCCCAAAAGATTTCGTTGCTTGCATCGAGATTGAAAAGGGTTCTAAAAACAAATACGAACTCGATAAGGAAACGGGGCTTATAATACTTGATAGAGTTTTGTTTACTAGCACCCACTACCCTATGAACTACGGGTTTATCCCAAGAACGTTGTCTGGTGACGGCGACCCGTTAGACGTTTTCGTATTATGCTCGCAACCGATAGAAAAAATGAGCCTAGTTCGTTGCTACCCTATCGGCGTTGTTTTTATGGAAGACAACGAAGAGCGTGACGAAAAAATAATTGCAATTCCGTTTGGCGACCCGCAGTACAACGGCTACAAAGACATTTGGGAACTCCCCGTACATATAATTGACGAACTTAAACACTTCTTATCGGTTTATAAAACGCTTGAAAACAAGCAAGTTCACGTTTTAGAAGTTGGCTCGCACGAAACGGCAACGAAAACCATCCGCGAAAACATTGAAAAATACAACTCTACTTTTGATAAGTAATGTAAAAAAGCATAGGAGAACCTATGCTTTTTATTTATTTTATTATATTGTTTGCCTATGCCAACTTGGTTTAAGGGCTTAGTTACAAGTTAGGCTAAGCGCCAAACTTATGCTAACCGATATTTTAAGACGTTTGTTGCAAGTTAGCCTATACCAAGCGATATTTTAAGACGTTAGTTGCAAGTATATCGAGGCTCGCAAGGGCTTGCGGACAGCACTAACCTTTTGGTTGTGATGGTCGTAAGACCGTAGCAGTAAACGAAGATAGACGTAGCAAATAACGGATTAAAAATTTTTGAGTTCTTCTTTCTTTACCACACGCCACTTCTTTTTATCCCTTACGTTTATGAAAATTCTATCTTTGAACTTTACTAAAACTAAGGCTAATAAACCTAGAAATACTACGCCGACTATCGTCCAAATTATCCACACGGGGAAGGTTATAAATTTTACCCTATTCCACATATCGTTGATTTTATCTAGGGTTTCACCGCTAAAATTTGCCATAACGGTACAGCGTTTAATGGTTTCTAAATCGGGGTACTGAGTTGCAAGCCTACCGTACTTACTAGCAACGGTAACTTTATAGTCGTTACCACTATAATTAGTGCCTTTGAAGAAATAGCCTAAATCAATTTGCTTGTCACATTCTTATTCGTTTTCTAAAATATATTCAAACACTTCATCTTGCGCCATACAACTAGTGTAGCCGATATATTCCATATTTCTTA
>JAZRKO010000027.1:0-1615 GCA_045646405.1 Christensenellaceae bacterium
GTAGACGATTTCAAAAACGGTAACTACTTTATGCCTGAGTTAGTATTAGGCAGATTTAATTACTTCTCGCTATCGCAGATATACGTTGATTTATGCGAATTAGAACGCAAAGATTTAATCTTTAACGCTAAATCTGGCGGATGGTATCCAGCGTGGGCGTTTCCAAAAGATATTTTTGAGTTAAAGCAAAAAAACGCTAACGTTATTAAAGCGATAGATTATTTGCTAAAACAAGAAAAGACTTTATGCAGCGAAAACCGTTTACTTAACATTTTGGACTTTATTATCGATTATTGCTCTGGCGATTTTTGCACCGGGTGTAAAAACTTAAGCGAAGACGGTTGTGAGTGTATAAAAAAAGGCGATTTATTTGATTGCCGTAATAATTTACTTGAACAAATTGCAAACGGTACGCTATCGCCGAACGGCAAAGGCGGTGCGAAATGAGAAAGGAAATAAAAATATTAGCAAAAGATTTGATATCTAAAGCTGTTATTAACAACGGTGTAGTTTTTTTTGAATATATTAACACTTATGATTACGGTCTAACTTATAACGAAGCTTCATTGTTTGTAATTATTTGCGATAATTTCAAAAATAACCGAATAAACACTGTCAATAATTTTCTTCGCGATTGTGATTGTACGCTTAAAGAATGGGAAGAGGTTTTAATTAGTCTTCGAGAACTTGAAAATTTAGGTTATATAAAAGCATTTCAAAAAGACAATGAAATAATAATGTTTCCTGTTTTTGCATTGGATACGGAAGTTGAAAAACAACTTAAAGGCGGTGCGAAATGAAAAAGCCTAAATCAATTAGGGTTTTATTAAAACGCCCGGATAAAGAGTTTGAAACGGTATACTTCAATTTTACGGAAAAAAATATGCTTGAGTATTTTAACGTTGAAAGCCTTGACGAAATCGTATCAAGTTCGATGCTACTTTGCGACAACGCCGTAATTATGAATACGTATTCAGACGACACTAAAAACTGTATCGTATTCAATACCGAATTTGACGGCGCGTTAATGTTTATAGGCACTAACCCTAACGGAACGTATCGCGATATAACGTCAAAAGACGTTGACACAATTAAGCATTGGACCTATATTCCAGCAGTTAAGCCTAAAAAAAAACGCGTAAGTTGGGGTAAGTTCTTATGGGAAGTGTAAAAGAACGCGTTCGCTTAGGTAAGATTATTATTCCCCAAAAACCAAACGTAATTAAGAGCGAACTGCCTGACGGTAGTTTTAGAGCGCTCATATACGATAAAGCAACTACGACGGCAACCGTTGAGTTTAGCGACGATAAGTTTTACGATTACAGCGCAGGTTGTTATCGCGCAAGTTATCGTGCAACGCCTAAGATAGACGAGCGAAAGTTGTTATTAACCGTGCTTGTATTTAGAAAAAGTATGCATAAATTCGTCGTTATCGTTTCTACGGATAAAAAAACAGATTATAACGTAGCAAATACTTACGACGAAGTTAACGAGTTTTTATCCCCGTATTTCACGGAAAAGAAAAAGAAGAAAAATCTTTGACGTACTGCTATAAAGCACCTCCATAAATTTTCCTTTAGAGTTACTGCGCTAAATAAATTGTTGGCGCAGTAGC
>JAZRKO010000028.1:0-1398 GCA_045646405.1 Christensenellaceae bacterium
TTAAGTCAGACGTTGCCGAAGTAGAAATGAAAAAAGCCCTTTAAGGGCAAAAGAAAACCGCAACGGTGGAACTTTGGCGAGTCTAGACCGTTACGGACTTGTCAAGCACGCTTGCGCGCACCTTTATTTTATTATAACACGCCTAAACGCGTTTAGCAAGCGTTTTGCGGTTATATCTTCGTTCCGTCAGGTAAAACGATATTTATTTCTAGCGTGCATCCAAGCGCTTCTATAAGTTTTTCGTATTCCGAAAATTTGAAGTTATTACGTAACATTTTATTTGAAAGATTATTTTGTGTCTGGTCAGTAAGTTCTGCGAGTTTTAATTGGTTGACGTTTTGCTTAATCATAGCGATTTTAAGTTTTTCAGATAAGTTCATAGTTATTCCCCCTTTTTTTGATAGATAGATTATATCATTATAAAGTGAAATAATCAAGCAAATAATATAAAAAAACACAAAAAAATTAAAAATATTTCAAAAAAGTTAATAAAATAGTTGACAATATCACGAAATAGTGATATAATATATACATAAGATGGTTGTACGAAAACCGTCTTAAATAAAAAAGGCAGGTGAAAGGAAGTGATTGAAAGTATGACGGATAGTGCTTTAAGACGTTTAACCGAATACTTGAAAAAGTTAGGTTGGTCGGCTCAACAAATACTTGACTTAATCGATTACATAACGAAATAGTCAAAAGTGTAAAAGGTAACAAAAAAGCCCGTAACGAATAGGTCAGTCGAAGAAACTATCGAAACGGGGAACGAGTTAGGGGGAAACACCTGCGCCCCCTTGCTCAACTTAATTATAAAGCGCAGGTAAAAAAAAGTCAAGGGGAAATTTCACTAAGGTTGTTAAACGAAATTAACGGAAAGAGATTTGAAACTGTCCAAAAATCAATGCCCGGTTATATTGCGCCACAACAAAAACGGACTGAAACTGTCCAAAATAGCGCGACGTTGCGCTTTAATAAAAATTAGGTAGGTATAAAAAATGAGAAGAACCAAGTCAGAACTTAAAGAAACGCGAAATTTCAGGAATATGCCGAACGTTTATGCTCCATATCCGCTTAAATTTGCACTTAAACACAACTTAACGTTCACCCAAACGCTTTTATTTTCGATTATTCGGCAATACTCTAAACTCGAATATAAAGCGTATACGGGTAGTATTCAAACGCTTCAAGTAACGTTAAACGTTGCACGCGTTACTGTCGAGAGCGCGTTAAAAGAAATCGTTCAGCGTGGTTTTGTTACAAAAAGCGTTGACGAGAACGGGCGCAACGTCTATAAATGCGCCGTAGAACTCGAAAAGGGGGAAGCCTACGTTCCGTATCCCCTTAAATACGCCGTAGAGTACGGGTTAACACCGTGTCAAACGCTTATTTATTCAATTA
>JAZRKO010000029.1:0-11713 GCA_045646405.1 Christensenellaceae bacterium
GGTTATAGATAGCCCGCACGCGCTAATTTCCCCACGTTGTGCGGTGCTATCACGGTTACTTATCGCCTAACATCGTTTACTATTCGCCTACAATTCGTGTTGATTATTAACGATGATTAAAGTGATACAAATATACGCACAAAAAAGACATACATAAATGTATGTCTTTAAATTCCTAACCATTTATAAAACGGTTGTATTGCTTCGTATATTGCTTGATTTTGATAGTACACACGCCCGTCTGCTAATGCGTTAATTAACGTGTTAAAATAAGGTTTAAATCGTTTAATTAGTAACGTTTCGTTACGATATTCATTTAATTGTTTAATAGTGTACACACGTGTTAATTTGTCGATTTTATTTGTACAATAATAATTGCCGACAGTATCAACATATACACGTATTTCAGCGCCTTCAATATTTAATTGAATATAATGTGTTGCGTTTCGTGGTGGTTGCTTTTGTTTAAATTTGCCAGTTGATTTGTATTCATCGTTATAAATATAATTGCCGTACTTAGTACCATTGAATAAGTCTTTTAACTTAACATCATATTCACTTTGTTCAATTTGTTTATTGTTTATTTGTTCAACAACAATTGCACCGTTGCGGTATGTTCTTATACCCTCAAATGTATGTGGTAATTGTTTTATATCAAAATATTCAAAAAATGGGTTGCGTGCGTTTTCTTTGTTTCCTAAAAAGAAACATTTAACAACGTGTTCACGTTTTGCTGAAAAGAATATATCGTTAAACTTGTCTACAATATTACCTTGAAAACGCCTTAATTGGTCGGGTGTTGTTGTAAATTCGTCATATACAATTGTATCACAATCAACATCGTCTGCACTCCTGCAAGCGTTGGCGTCACTAACTGCAAAGATTTTTAAAAACCACACCCATTGTTTGCCACGCTTAATGTAGAATGTACGCCCAATTTGCTTGAAATTACCTTGCTTTGTTTGCGGGTCGTACGGGACAATACCACACCACTTTTGCAAGTCTGCACTACTATAAAATGTGCTAGTACATTCTTTAACCTCTTTTTTAAACGTTCGTAGCCATATTGTTTTTTTACCGCGTTTATATGCCCGCTTCCACGCCCTATATTTAAAATTCCACGTTTTGCCATAGTTTCTATTTGATACAATAAAATGATAAATCGCATTAAACGTGCAAATAATTAGCCCACAATAGTGTTTTATTTTTTCAAACATACTATGTACCTAATTTAACCAAATAAACACCGGCACTTAACTTTGATTTAATAACATCTATTGCGTCATTTGGTACACCGTCAACACACACGTCCGCTTGTATATATGTATCAGTTGCGCCAGCCGTCCCAATTAAATTGTGTGTAAATATGCTTGCTAAACTTGACACATAACAATCATAGTATGCGCCTTTATTACGCGCGTTTACTTGTTCATCACTTGTACTTTGGCAAGTTGTATAGCCGAACGGGTAGACGATGCCTTGACCTAATGTTGAATTGCCTACGCTTCTAAAAGTAACAACACCGTCACCGTCACCACGTTGTTGACCGATGTAATCACTACCAACATTTACATTAGACGCTTGACCGATTGCGTTTAAATACTTACCACCACGTGCTGTTGCTATTGCACTAATACCACCAAATATTGCTTTACCGATTGCTTTTAAACTACCTAATGCGGTCACATCACCTTGATTATAGGTTAAATCAATGCTAAATTCGTCTGTAATGTCTTGTTGGTTATCACCTTGCATAACTATCATTTGAATATCATTATTTGTTACAATGCACTTATATTTAATCTCAGTTGCGGTACTTGTATCACGTAATACTTTTAAGCCCTTGTTTATTGTTCCTACGTAGTAATTATAATTAGGGTTAATATTTAGACTAAATGTTTTATATGTAACAAGTGGTAATACCTCATTAACAATTGTTATAGGGTTATTTGCGTCATAATTGCCATACAATGATTTAGTATTGATTTTAATAATATTTGTGTATACCTTCGCTAACATTTTAGTTGGTATTAAATATGCCTTTGTTACTTGTGCGTCTGCACTCAAAACAAGCCCACCAATACCTGTTGCACTAACTCCATATATACCACCAACCCAATTTTTAGCAATTACAATTGGGTGTTCGTAATTACCTGATGGTACGTCAGTTGTATATTTATCATACACATCTTGTAAGTCCATAGCAAATATACCTGTGGTAGATACTGACCCCGAAGGTGCTTGATAAACGTTATAAGTCATACACCAAACAATTGATAGTTCTTCAAATTTCCAATAATTAGGATACCCGCTTACTTGCTCATCTTGTGGTATTTCAAAGCGTGTTTGCACGTTGTTAATAGTTGCTTTTATGTTGTCATAAATACCAATATCAACGTTACGATTACATCTAATTACGTTTATATTTGATATATTTGCACGTGCAATATATGACGCCCAAAAGTCAATACTACATTGTAATATTACATAGCCACTTTGTATAATTGCATTATTAACTAGATAACAAATATTGTTAAGTTCACAAATTGCATAAGTAATTTGATTGTAGTTGTTTTCGGTGATTGTTTCATCAATAGCAACTTTGATTATATTTGCGTTAATGCGATAATTATTAAGTGCTACACTTTTGATTAGGTTTGATTGTAACTCCGCTTTATAGTCTGCAATATCACTAAATAAATAGTGTTTATTTGCATTATTTGGTGATATATTTGAATATAATAATAAATTTGACATAATACACCACCGCCTTAGTAAACTTGCATAAAGCAAGGTTTAAACTCTTTTAATAGTGTTAATATTAACGGCGTCACTTTTTCGTTTAACTTATCGACCATTTTCCACCCTTCGTCAACCGTTACCCCGCTCTCTTCTCTTGTTGTTTCTCGCTCGTCCGTGTTGGTGTATGCGTCACTCTCGCTTATGCTATTTGCTGTTGCGGTTAAACTGTCAAACGGTAAGTCGGTTGTGTAGCCCTTTTGCTTACCCGCATTTATGGTTGTTTCATAATGCTCATAATGTGTTTTAATTGGTGTTATTGCGCCTGTTATAGCGCTTGTTATTGCTTCCAATTTTTCCTTGTAAACGGGTATATAGATACTAGCGTATGTGTCTAGTTTGATTTCAAACAACTCTTCCGTTTCGAAGCCTATTTCCTTATCACAATAATAAGCAACAAACAAATCCTCAAAACCTTCTATTTGTGCAAAAGAAGACGGCAATTGACCGCCATTGTTTAAGTATTCACTTAATAATTCTGTGTATTTAGCCATTGTTACCGTCTCCCTTTATGTTTTTCATTTCGTTTAAAATCTTGTCAATATCGTTTTTGATTTCATCTGCTTGCTCTTTTGTTATGTCCTTTTGTTCTTTAATGGTTTTGTACCATTTCCAACAAGTGTACAATATTGATATTGTAATACTTATACAAGTTAATATTAAACTAATAACATTAAATAAATAATCAGTTTGAATTACAACACCCATTATTGCAATGCCATTACATATCGTATTCGGTTTAATCATAATATCACCTACCTTTATAATTCGGTAATAACGTCAGCGTATGGTGTATCACCGTCAATGTTATACTTAACTATTGATGTTGTGTTATCATCGTATAGCCATATATAACCGCGCGTACTAAAATCATATTGCACGGGGTATAATTCGCCCACACCTTCTATAACCGAAAACGCTAATATTACAACGCTTTCTAAATCAATTAAATTATCAATTGGCAGATTTTCATCTGTCAATACTTTTATTGTAACACTTGGATATGACTTATAGTTGACAGGGTTGGTTATTGTTATCATATGCAAATATAACTGTGTGCCACCGCTTATATTGATATTACCGCTACCCAATAAACTTTGACTGTTTATTGTCTTAATATTTTGACTGCTTACAAGTTGTGGTTGTAATGTCACCGTTGAATCACCTTGCCACAATCCTTGCCAAGACACTGAAAAACTTTTAATTTGGTTATTGTTTCGTAACTCGGTAAAATATAAATATAAATTTGTACGCCTTGTTAAAATATATAAGTTATCTGGTATAAATTGTTCGTTGCTAAAGCATAAAACAAGTTTACCATTATTGTACGCGTTTGACATTTCACTAAACGGCGTTACACCGTATGTAGCAAAAAATATTTCTTTGTCTGGTGTTTGTTTCACAATTTCGCCTAATGTACTAAATCCTATTTCTTTGTCAATTGTTCCGTCACTAATACTTGATGCTGTTAATGTATTTTGTTTTGATTGTAAAGCGGTGTAAATAACTTTGTTTTGCACGGGGTTTTCGCTCGTGCTACTTATTGCGTCATCAACTGTAATAGTGCTACCACCTTGAATAATACCTGCGTCAATCTCGGCGCCGTCACTCAACGTCACAATTAAGTGATTACTACTATTTATTGTGACATTCACAACGCTCACACCTTGCTCACCTTGTTCACCTTGCGCGCCTGTGTTTCCTTTGTCGCCTTTGTCACCCTTTGGTAGTGTAACAATTGGTGTAATTATATGTGAGCCGTCTGTAAAGTTAAACGAAAATTGTATTTGTGTGGCGTTTAGGGTTATTATTGTAACGTCAACTAAAACACTATCTGTTAGTGCTTTTTCAACTCTTTTAAGCCATTCCATAAGCGTAAACTTTTTGTTAAACGTACTTAAAATTGTGTTCTTCTTAATCATTTTCACCACCTTCAACAACCGTGTTGTCTTCGGTCGTTTCGTTAATTTCCTTTAAATAAATATCTTCTAGGCTACCGTTCATAGCCATTTTAACCCCTTCAATACCGTATGATTCCATTTGCTTATTAAACGTGTCAATTAGTAGATAGATATAATCAACACATTGTCCAACGGTCGCATTAACCTCGCCCACTTGGACACGCTCACGTTTATTGATGTTAGCACTCATTATACCAAATTTATTTAACATTTGGTCACGTTCTTGGTCACGTATAGTAATGAGTTTGTCAGCAACATATTCAGTTGTTGTATTGACTGCTTTTAGCCCTTCAGCAATATCGCTAGATACAAGCATAATAGGTTTACCGTCTTGTTGTTGCTCAATTGCTTGTTCATAATCTAAGCGTAAATCTTCGTTAGAACAAACGACAACATAAGGTGTTTTAATTGCATTTACATTTTGATTTATTGCAATATTGCACGTCGTCATAAATTCAACAGTTTTAGCAATAATCTCACCGAACGGGTAGCCGTCAGGTGTTGCCATAATGCGATATGCGCCGTAAGGGTTTTTATCGTAGTATGCTTTACGTTGTAATGTCTTACCGTTTCTAAATACTAATGTTAAGGTGGTAGGGTTGCCTAACTCGTTCAACCCTTCACCGTAAACATTAGACCATTTTTTAGTTATTTTATCAAAGCCCACCGCACCACATTCTATCAAATTGTTTTTTACAAAAGTCTCCGCTTCATACTCCAACCCATTGATTTTAACGGCGTTCATCAATAGGTTTTTGTATTCACGATATAAACTATTTGCTAACATTTTCTCTGATATTTTGCAACATTTGCTAAATGGGTTTAAATCTCTAATCTTTGCCATAAGGTATCACCACCTTTGCAATCTATTCTTCACTAATTGCTGTAATTGTGATAACAACATTACCAACTACACGTTTAATATTCACGGTTGCACCGCTTCCGTCATCTTTAACAACGATTGCGTCAGTTAGTGCTTCACCACCCATTGTAACAGTTGCAACTGCACTGTCGTCATCTAGTGTATAACCTTCATCACATTCAAAATCTGCTTTGTATGCTTCATTCAACACAACCTCATTTATTGCGCTGTCAGTTGTTGCACCTATTAGTGTTTTTGTTATTGAATAACTTGTTGGCTCCATTACAACATCTGCTTTTGCGTCAATGCACGCTTCCGTACAATCAATAAATGCACCTTTAAATAAAGCGTTGTGGAAATAAGCACGTTCAACTGTTAAATAGTGGTTACTGTATCTAGCACTACCTATTATGTCTTGCGTATAGTCGTAAATTCTTGTTGCACGTCCTAATGCCTTCCTATCATAGACACATACCTTGTACCAATCAGCCTCGTCAATATCATCACAATCAACAACAACCAATTTACCGAACAATTCCTCTTTTGATAAGTTAAATGTATTTGCTAGTTCAATAACATCAATTAGATTCAATACTTTTGGTGTTAGTGCTATCCTAATATCTTCTGCGGGTGTTGCGCTTATGTACTCATCGTTTGTTAAATCACTATTATTTGCTTTTAAGTGGTTGTACATATCACGTAGCACATATATTACACCCTTCATTGAAGCGGGAACACCGCCCATTATTTCACGATAGTTTTTAAAGTCTGCACCAAAAATCAATTCACGTGTTTTAACGAAGTCGTCATTGCCTTCGCCTTGGCTTAATGAGTCCATTATTTGACTTACAACATCTTCAACACCTACACCTTTATTTGCAATAATTGCCCTAATATCGTCACGCCTAATTGTTGTTTTAAATTGTACTGGGTCAAAATTTGAGAAATATCTAGGACGTACAACAGGGTCTTTTGGTGAGAAATCCGCTTTTGATTTGTCAAATGCTTGCGCTTCTGCCATTTCAATTACTGCTTCCTCTATTACTTTACCATTCTCAATATCGTATTCATAAACACCGTCAACAATTCTATTTGTTGACTTTAACGCTCTTATGTTTTGTACTGCTATTGTTTCCACCAAATCATACACATCATTTGTGTTGTTTGGGAATTCATCAGTACCTTCAATGTCTTTTAATTCTTCTAAGTCCATATTTACCTACCTTTTACCATTTTTTAAAAATTCTTTTATTATTTATATTATCAACAATTGACGGTGTGGGTTCCTTAGCCGTTTCGTTACCTACCATTAACTGTCGTATAATATCGTCACGTTGTGCTATTTCGTTTGTGTACTTTTCTCGCATAGCACTGATTCTATTGTCATAGTCTTGTTTTAAATCATTAACAAGTTTAGATAACTCTTTATCGTTTTCAGCCTTTGGTTGTTCGTTTTTTGCACTGTCAACTTTTGGCTGTTCTTTTGTCTTCTTTTCTTCAACTTTCGGTTGTTCGTCAACTTTTGGTTGCTCGTTTTTCTTTTCGTCTTCCATTTCGTCACCTTCCTTAATTTGATAAAGCACGCTATTTGTAAGCGTGCTAAAATGTATACATAGACATCTTAACACATTGTAGCCACGTATGGTGTAGATTTCGTCTACAAGTGCAAGCACTCGTACAAGGGGTGTTAAGGTCTTAGTATCTATTAAAATGGTAGTGCGTCATCGTCTTCGTCTTCGTCACTATCGTCAAAATCTTTTAGCATTGGTATTGCAATATAACCGATATCATCTTTAACTTTTGCTTTTACCTTTGCCTTCTTACTATTAAGTTTTAGCGATATTGTAGCCCATTCCTTAGAGTTTTCGTCACCCCTTAAAATGATTACATTTAGACGTTCACCGCTTTTAGAAACACGGCAACCGTAAATTGAAAATAACCCGTTGTTATCTTCTTGCTGCTTCTTAGCAACTGCTTTTGTTTTTACTTGTTTAGCCATTTTGATTTACCTTCCTTTAAATTATTTGTGATTTTGATTTACAACACCACCCTTAATCTTTGTTGCTTTTGGGACAAAATCACTACTAAAACACCCAATCCCACCCAATATCATATATAAATAATTGGAGTATTCTATATGGAGTGTTACCACTCAATTATTATATTATCATATAATTTTATAAATGTCAACTATCTATTCATAATCTTCAACATTAAAATCAATTGATACATCACTACCGAATGTTTCGCCGAATGGGATCGGTTGTGTTTCCGCTATTTCCTGTTGCTCATTCATTTTTAAATGCAATTTATTTGCATAATCTTTTAGCGCTTGCTCACGCTTGTACGGGTCTTTGATTTTTTCCCAAATCTCTTTTGCTTTGGGGTTATTCTCAATCAACCCCTTAAATTGTTTTTGTGTTGTTGCTTCAAATTTACGTGCTATTGATTGTTGCGTACGTTGTGATTGCTTTGCCTTTGCGATTGCCTTAGCACTACCCAACGATTGTGTTTGCTGTATTCTTTGACGTTCTAAACTTGGTTTATAATTAGCACCCGCTCTTTGCTTTGCCTTTGCTTCAAAGTATAAAAACTTTGTGGGTGATTGTTCCTTTGCACCGCTAAATGCTTCATAAGTTCTCAATTTGTTCTTAGTGATGTAGCGTTGCCTGTTATACTCTTCGCTACTCCATTTATTAACCTTCATTATAAACGCCTTCACCTGTCTTGCATTAAGTTCTACACGCTCACCGTTTACTGTTCTATATATTCCTGTTGCCATATGTCACCACCTAATATGTCACTTAATTTATACGGGAAACCACCATTGTATAAATATAAGTTGTTATAATTTTTTAAACAAAATTTTACAAAATGTTGAAAATTGATTTGTTTTGATTTTTCGTAAATTTCCATATCTTTTATGTAAAAGCATATATCACGCCTTTTGCATTTTCTCAAATAACCTTTATTTTTCATTTTAACACCTTCCTTTAAATTTCCATTAAATATTGCCCGTCATACCCGCTTGTTAATACCATTTGCTCAGTTGGCGCTAACTCAGGACGTGCTAGATATTTTTCAGTTGGGACTAGCACTTTACCGCCGACAACATTCATAGCACATAGTATTATGTACTTTGTACCATAATTAAATTTATTATTAACATAATCAATTGTTAAATCTTCTTGCGCTTTAAAATCGTTGTAAACAACTTTTGTAGAAACACCTTTTGTATGTATTTCAATCATATAATTGTTGTCTTTGTCTTTGTCAACAATTCCGTTTGTTACACTTTCAATGTCAATATATGTCTTGGGTGCTAAGTATTTAACCGCTTCACACTCTGCTTCTAATTTTAAACCGCCCAAACTATAAGCGTCTGCTTTGTCATAATCTGCGAATGCGTGAATACTGTCAGTATCAATATACACAAATTGATCTGCAACATTAGTACAAACTGCTCTAATTTGTGATAATATGTAACACCTTGCAATACAAGTGACTAATGCACCAATAACAACGTTTAATGCGCTTGTATCGTCTATTTCAACGCCATCTTCAACAAAGTGTATTGCACCCGTTTCTTTATTTAGTTCATAGTGTCCAATTCTGCGCTCTAAACGCTCGGCTAGTTTACCGTAGCCACTATTTAGATTTAACTTGCTAAACTTTTCTAGTAACTTATTGCCTTCACGCTTAGCATTTGCTTTTAACGTGTAGTTTTCATCAACAAATGGTTTATAAACATAATCACCACGTTTATACACTAGCACTTGCTCGCATTGATAATCTAAGTCGTACCAATAGGAATACTCTAACAACTCACGCTCAAAGATTAGGTGTAGCCCGTTTTCGTTAATTTCATCAACAAAATCGCGCCTGAATGGGTCGTACCATAGACCCAACATATTTGATTTAAGCGTACCATAAATATTGTTTAACATATATATACACTCATAGTTGTCTTTGTCTTTGACTTTTAACCAATCGTGCAAGGTCATAACTTGCGGTTTACCCACTAAATCGCGTAATAAGCTCATAGCAAATGGGTATTCGCTATTAACATCAAATCTATTCATTTTACGCCCAAATTCTTTTGATGTTAATAATTTACCCTTATAGTTAGGATTTACAAAGCAAATACCACCCCTATATAAATGGTTATCACGTACCCATTTGTCTTGTTTTTCTGTGATTGGGTGTTGCTTTTGATATTCTTTAACCCGCTTACTTTTGGTTTTTAACTGCGGGTATAAACTGCGCAATAATTCGCTTTTAGCGATTCCGCCAGCGGTCATTACGTTTGTGTCTTCACCGAATATGTGCAACTCGCCGTTTGTTTGTTCTTCAATCGTAATATTAAATTGTTTTATTGCAAAGTAAAGACCTTTAACATCGTTACAACAATAATCAATTTCACTTTGTGATAGATTGTTAGGGTCAACCGCTTGGTAGTCCATTTCCAACTTGCGAATAGGGTTACCTTCGTTGTCCTTAACGTCTAACCCTTTTAAAACACTTGCTAGCCCGCCCGTTAATAGTTTCATAAAATCGCGGTATTCAACAGCGTGTGTGTAAATGTGTCTGTCGTTTGCTTTGTAGGGTATCCATAACTTATAGCAATACCTTGCACCACTATCATTGTGAATACTTTGATACGTCCACTTTTGCCCTTTGGTATTTGCTTTGCCATTCTCGTGGGGTTTCCATTTGTTAGTTTTGCCTAATAACTCATAGTCAATTTGTGCAAAATCAAATGTTGCGTTGTAGCACCACCCGAATTTATATTTACATTTGCATTGATAATATAACCAACAATCATAATTGTTTGTCATAAAGAAACCGTTAATCTCATCGTAAATTTGCCACGCCCACGTTACATTGCGTAGGCGCTTGCGCTTTTCGTCTGTCTTAACATCTTTTAAGCGCTCATACATTACTTGTTGTGATACTAACTCATTATCTAAGTATACAAGTGTTTCTGTATCAAAAGCAAACGTACAAGCGGGTTGCGGGTTTCGCCAATCCTTACCCGCTTCAACAATAACATACGTGTTATTGTCTATTTGGCTTTTAATGTAGTCCATTTATAACCTTCCTTACAAGTATTGATTGTTAATATAACATCACAGCAACAATTCGTAAAATAATAAGTTGTTGCTTTAAAATTGGTATAATCATACTTATAAACGCTCATAGTTACTTGGTTTTGCTCATCAACAGATCGTGTTTCATTAACACGTTGCTTTAAATATTTCAATTGTCTGTTAAATTCTTTTACGCTTATTTGCATTTTATTTAACATTGTGTTTTCAATGTTTTGAATTTCCAATGTGCAAAGATTTTTTTGATTCATTTTAAATACTCCTTTATTTTTAATAATCAATAAATTTACAAAATGTAAACCACGTTACATATGGCAATTTATTATTGATTGCTTTGTATATTCTTTTAATTGTGGTTGCTTTATTACTTGACATTTGATAGTTTACGCGGTGCAAACGTGCAACCGCTAGCGCACGCTCGTATGGTGTTTTTAACCGTTTCATCTTACACATATAACACCTTCCTTATGCCTAATAGATAACCCTTGAGGGACTTCTTCACGTTCATCACTACATAGATTGTAAACAATTGAAACTTTATAAACTAATAAATAAGATGATGTTTTATATACACGTTCCTCAATAATCAAATCACTAAATGAGTGCAATACTCTAACTATAGGTTTATTACCTTTCACACAATTATAAAGTGCAACAATTTTACCTGACGAATTTAACGCGTCCCATTGCGCTAGTGTGTTTAAATCACACCTAAATTCCTTTGTAATTTCATTCTTAACAGTTTCTAAATTTACCATATCTAAATACTCCTTTGTACCTATCGCACATCATAAGTATACACCCATACTATTTTGATGTCAAGCATTTTTTAGTAAATATTTTAAAGTGTGACAAAATGTGTATATTTGTATCACTTTAACACTGTTAATAATCAACACGAATTGTAGGCGAATAGTAAACGATGTTAGGCGATAAGTAACCGTGATAGCACCGCACAACGTGGGGAAATTAGCGCGTGCGGG
>JAZRKO010000030.1:0-1594 GCA_045646405.1 Christensenellaceae bacterium
CGGGTGTATGACTATATTTAGATCGCAACAAATTGTAGGTTCGAATTTATATCGCTTTGCAAACAATATGAAAGACAGCGCGCTTTTTGGTGGCGCAGGATATACCTTAATGAGTTTTTGCGAGATTGCGAATAATAACAATAAGATTTTAGAAAGTTACTTCTTTTTCTTAGATATCACGTCAGATAAACCGTTTTTATCTAACGGTGGGGCTGATAACTCTGAAGACGATGATTCTGCCGGCGTAAACTTTGGCGAAGACGTTGTAGACTGTGTTAAAGATAAAGTTGACGAGTGGGGCGTTTCTTTTTCAGTTTGGCTTGTAACGAACCCGTTCGCGCAATTTATTAAAATATTAGGATACGTGCTATTAGGTGGCGTTGTACTTTTCGTTCTCGTTTGGTTATTCAAAAAAGTAAAGTAAAATGGGCTTAAAAGAATTAAAACAAAAGCGCTCGAACGAAAACGTTGCGAGCGCAAAACCGACCATACAAACCGAAGAACCGCAAATTCAAAATGACGGGCCGTACGTTCCGCCGAACGGGTCGATTCGTGGTAATGGTTTTATAATGTGGTATACGGGTTCTGAGCGACGAAGAAAAAGCCGTCGAAACGTTGACGACTTCCCGGACAGGCTACCGCTTGAGCCTTTATTTGAAGAAGACAAGCAAAGCACGACGTTTCGCGTAAAACCTAAGAAAAAGGCTAAACCAGAACCGCTACTGCTTGAATATAAAAAAGAATTTACTGAAAAACAAAAAAAGTGGCGTGAAAACGTTATAACGAGCGAAGATTTACGTCAAGAAGTGGGGCCCTACAAAAAATCGCATAACCGTTTAAGGCTTTTGCGCTACGTGTTTATAAACGACGTTGTTTATTCGAAAAACGGTTTACTTTACTATCTTATACCGCTTCTATGTAATATTTTGTTTTTAATAATAAATCTACATATATTTTCGTTTTACGAAAACGTGATATTTGCAACGTGTGCCGTGATACCGTTAGTTGCGCTTATTGTAACGTTTAAGTCTAAACTTAACGGTTTATTTAAGTTTTTGCTGTTTATGGTTATAATGGCTATTTGCATAAACGGTATAATTCACGTAGCGCATTATCAACCTGAGTTTTGGGATAAAGTTTATATGCCGTATGCGATTAAGATTTTTTTAATTTATTTCGGCTTTTATTGGTTCGGCAAATACTACGTTATATGGCATATAATGTACGTTCAGGACCTTATTTCAGACTTTGGCAACGTGTTTAAGGTAAAGTGCGGTAAACCACGTGTCGGCAAGACTTCGCAAGCAGTTCAGGAAGCAAAATCCCTTGCGCTTACGAAGTGGCGACAACTTCAATATGATTATTGGATGCACCATAGCCGAGAAAAGGAAATTCTTGCAAAAGGCGATATAAACGAACTTTTAGAGTGGTACGCGATTAAAGAAAGTTACGAATTTTACACTCGAAAGGCTGGACCGGGCGAAAACCCCGGCACACCGTGTTTATGGTCGAATATAGGCATAAAGGATGCAGGCGGTCGCACGTCGTATCAGGTAACGCTCGACCATATAAAAGGCATATCACGTTTACCGCT
>JAZRKO010000031.1:0-254491 GCA_045646405.1 Christensenellaceae bacterium
AGTGCTGATGCTATATTACCTGCACCCTGAGCGATAAGCTCTGTGTTTGAATTATGTCGGCTACCTGTCATACCATCTGCAACAACGCAGGAAAGAAGAGATTCAACCGCTGCGAGAACGGCAATTGTAAATGCATCGGGAATAATTGCTTTTACTGTTTCAAAAGAGAATTCGGGTACTGAAGGAACAGGAAGAGAAGAAGAAATTGTGTAAAGAGAGCCGATTGTGTTTACATTCATGTCAAAGGCTTTAACAAGCACCGCTGAAATGATTATAGCAAAAATTGATGGTGGGATTTTCTTTATGAATTTAGGAAACACAATAAGCACTGCAAGAGAAATTGCACCGATTATAAATGCTTCAAAATTGAAGGTATGAAGCTGATGGGCAATTTCCTCAGCCTTTTCCATTGTTTCAATGGGTGAATTTTCAAATGTAAGTCCCAGAAAATCCTTGATCTGTCCGATAATGAGAGTAACCGCAATACCGGTTGTAAAGCCTGTTGAGGTGCTATACGGAATAAATTTAATCAGGCTACCTAATTTAAACACACCCATAAGCACAAGCATTATACCTGCAATGAGCGTTGCGAGAACAAGACCTGAAAATCCGTTTTCGGCAACGATACCTGCAACAATTGTTGCAAAGGCAGCAGTAGGTCCTGCGATTTGGACACGGCTACCACCAAGCATTGAAATTACAAAGCCTGCGATAATTGCTGTATAAAGGCCCTGCTCAGGAGTAACACCCGAGGCAAGAGCGAGAGCAATTGAAAGCGGAAGGGCAATAATTGCAACGATTATACCCGAAACAACGTCAGCCAACAACGATTTTTTGGTATAACCTTTGAAACAAGTAAAAATTTTAGGCTCAAAAGTTTTCATTTGTTAACTCCTTAATAAATACCGTTTAATTATACATTTTTATAAATATTTTTACAACTATTTTTCAAGGTTTTAAGCAATCTTCTTCCAAAACGTTAGATATAAGCCTATTTTCCATTTCAACTTTTGCAAGCGTTATGGCGTTTGGTTTTATTAAAAAAACGCTATCCATATTATAAGGTACGACTTTTACTATTTTACCTAGGAAACTACTAAGGTCTGAAATTCTATCGTAAAGCCGTGGAGTTAACGCGCCTTGAACGCTTGCCCCGATAGAAAGATTTTCAAAGAAAGCAAGCGGTAAAAGATAGGGGTGGATATCGAAAAAGTCTTTTTCTTTCGTATCGCGCCTAGATAAAAGCGTAGGCTCGCTTGAAAGTAGCCACTCTTCTTCAATAGAAGTTTTAGTAGCCGTTTTATATCGCTTTTTAACGGTTAGGTTATTAGATAGATAAAACTCGTCGAACACGCCCGAAAAAACGAGTGTGTTTGATTGAGTTGAATATATAAAAACGGCGGACTTTTCCGCAGAAAAACTAAGTATTATAAGGTCGTTTAATATGGTTATTTCAAAGTCTTTGGGGATAAAGGGTAGGGGCTTAACGTCTGAAATAGTTCCGTCTAGAAAGAACTTGACGGTTCCGTCAAGCACGACCGTTACGCTTGCTAAAACCGAGTAGGCGCTTTGCCGTTTTTGACCTATCACTTTGAAAGGGTAACTGCACTTTATAGGAAAAACGGGATATATAAACCGCTTGCCAAAACTCGTGAAAATTTTTATATCGCTACACGATTTACTCCCGTAAACGGGTAGGTATTTAGTGCTTATGGGTAGAAATTCGAAAAACGGCTCGTCACAGTCGACGGTGGCTAGATGCAAATTGTCGCTTATAACGCCTAAGTATTCGCCGTTTACTTTTAAGTGACAAGGCGTTTCCGCATAAAGGTAGACTTTCATAATAAAGTGTATTTACAAATTTTACCCCTTATGTATTATAATTTGAAATTTTGGCAAAAATCTTCAAAAAAGGAGATAGTATGAAAAATTTTAACGAACTTAAAACCAAAGAACTAATCGAAAGCGTAAAAAGGGCAAAGGATAAAGGCGAAAGTTTAGTAAAGACGTTTTTTGAATTTTCAAAGAAATACGGATATTCGCAAGGTAGCGTTAGAAACCATTACTACAAAGTAGTAAAAACTACCCCTAAAAGCGGTGATTTATATAGTAAATTAGGGCTTTCAGACAGCCTTAAACCAGCCTTTATCAAAGAGTTTACGCGCGCCGAAGAAAAGGACTTATTGTATCAAATTGCAAAGGGGATAGTGAACGGCAAAAGCGTTAGAAAAACCGTTTACGAACTTTCAAATCAAAGCGATAAACTAGCACTTAGATACCAAAATAAATTTAGAAATTTAGTAAAAAACAACTCGCCGTTACTCAGCGAAGTTTCTAATATAATCGAACTTGAAACGGGGGTTAAAGTATCCTTCAAAAAATGCGGGAAAACCGAAAAATATCTAAAATTAGAAAGCGAAATAAACAAGATGCTTGAAAGACTTATTAAAGATATAAGCGACGAAAATAGACGGCTAAAACGCGACGCTACTAAACTCAAAAACGAAAACGATAAGTTAAAACGCGTGGTTAAACTAACTATGCAAGAAAAACAGTTCGACAAATTTGCAAAATAGAGTGATTTTTTACAAGTTTTGAAAGTGATTTTGTTATAACTTTTAGGTGGTTAGGTATAGTATAATAACATAGTTATATTAAACGCGCGAGGGAACTATGTTACAACTAGAAAACGTTAAAAAGATATACAAAACCAAAGCAGGCGACGTTGCCGCGTTAGACGGAGTTAGTTTGCTTTTCCCCGAAACGGGCATGGTGTTCGTTACGGGTAAATCTGGTAGTGGTAAAACCACGCTCTTAAACGTTATAGGCGGGCTTGACGGGATTGACGAAGGCGAAATTTACGTTTACGGCAAGAAGTTTTCTGCGTTCACCGCCGACGAATACGACAGTTATAGGAATACTCTTATAGGTTTTATTTTCCAAGAATACAACCTTCTTCCCGACTACAATATTGAAAAGAACGTTGGTATAGCCGACGAACTTCAAGGTAGAAAGACGGATAAGGAAGAACTTCAAAGAGTTTTAGCAAGCGTTGGCATTGAAAACTTTGAAGGCAGAAAGCCGGGGCAGTTGTCGGGCGGGCAAAAACAACGCGTGGCGATTGCAAGAGCGCTTATTAAAAACCCAAAAATTATTATGGCTGACGAGCCTACCGGCGCGCTTGACAGCGGTACGGGTATCCAAGTAGTAGAAGAACTTAAACGCCTATCGAAAGAAAAACTCGTTATAGTTATTTCGCACGATTTAGAACTTGCTAAAAAGTACGCGGACAGAATTATAAGGCTTGTTGACGGCAGGGTTGTTGAAGACGTTACCATTGAAGAAAAGGCAATAGAAAACAACCTTTTAGACGGCGCAAGCGTTTTAACGGTTAAAGCGGGCAGTGATTTATCTAGCGAGGAAAAAGACGTTTTGGCATCGGCAGTTAAACTGAGAAAGCCTATCGTAGTTACGGATAATCCTACCGTTAAAGAGAAAATTCCTACCGACGAAACCAAGATTGTAAAAAGCAACGAAAAAGTTAAACTTATAAAGAGCAAAATGAAACTAAGTAGTTCCGCTATGCTCGGCATAAAGTCGTTAAAGGTAAAACCTTTAAGGCTAGTGTTTACGATATTTTTATCGGCGATAGCGTTC
This sequence comes from Christensenellaceae bacterium, assembly GCA_045646405.1. Lineage (GTDB taxonomy): Bacteria > Bacillota > Clostridia > Christensenellales > Borkfalkiaceae > HGM11412. The sequence continues at coordinate 3,658 of JAZRKO010000031.1, forward strand.
GCGGTGTTCGGCGTGTTCGATACGATAGCGTCGTACTCGCGTAGCAGAGTGGTGGCGGACTTTTTGCAAAACGGCGATTTCAAAACGGTAGCAGTTAACGCCGAAGAAATAACGCCCGACGGAGAAAGTTACAACATAAATATAAGTGGCGACGTGGTTTCCACCTTAAAAGCCCAAACGGGTTATAACTTTAAGCCGATATACGGCGTTCAACCTTTCGTTTCCAGCGTAATATCCAAACCGATTGATGAGTACCTTTACGATATTAAAACGGAATCAGGCACTAGCATCAACGTTAAAAGTAAAGGAAAAGGCTACTACGTACCTAAAATTAGCGGTGTAGTAGAGTTTTCCGCTAGCGAAAGGAACGAATTTGGCAAAATTACCGAATACGGCTACAACTTAATTTGGGGAAAGTACCCTGAACTTGAATACGATAACGACGGTCAAGTTATAAAAGATAGCATTTATAAAGTTGCCATTTCAAGATATCTTGCCGACAGTATTATTTACAACGCAACCGACAATAACGGTATGCCTTCGCCTACTACTTTTGGCAAGCCTATGCTTACATACGCCGATTTTGAAGGTGTAAAAATTATTCCCGTTAACGCTACTATGACTAGTGGCGTTCCAGCGCTTGAAATCGTAGGCGTTTACGATACGGGCGCAATACCAAGTAAATACGACCGCCTTAAAGACGTTTATATTAAAAATCATGACGATGATAACCAACCGCTTGCCGACGAGTTAAAAGCGTACTTAGCGTCTGGTGCGGAACAACTTTTATTCGTTGCCGAAGACGCGATAGACGCGTCAATCAAGTTCCTTAAAAGACCGCGCGTTTACTATGCGCCAACTGCAAACTATTCAATTAAGAACGAAAAGTTGGCAAGTAACAACACGCCTTCGTTAACAAGGAAGATGAACGAAATATTCTTTACCCCTGAAAGCGCTGAAAAAGAAAATAACGTTATGCTTTTTGACCCCGAAAGAGAGTCGGCTGAAACTTATACGCTTGAAAAGAACGAAATTCTCGTATCGTATAGAGACTTAAATTACGTGTTTGAGCGTGAAAAGGCCTTTTCTTATAATATAGACGGCTATGAAGGCAACGGCAACGTAGCGCTTGATAAAATATTGTACAACGTAAATGCTATGGGCGCGTCTGATAAAGTCAAATTAAAAACGCAGATTAAAGACGCTGTAACGCTCGCTAACAAGTTATATTCTAAATATAACGGCGAGGAAGATTTTGACTACGCCAACGCGACTGACGAGCAAAAGCAAGAATATAAAAATAAGTATTACAGCCGTAAAATCACGCTTACTAAAACTTCTATATTAACCGGCGAACCTACCGTTACCGAATTTAAGGTAGTTGGCGTTTATTTCGGCGTTAGAGATTTCTTTGACGCTAACCAGTTAGGCCCAATACTTGCTAGTGAAGAAACTCTTTCGAGTTTAGGGTTCTCACTTAATCAAGGCAATTATCAAAGGGCTATGGCACTTATAAACGATGATGCAAGTTCACTAAAACTTGCCGAATACGTAACCTCAAATAGCGGGTTTAGCCTTAAACTTTACGGGAACGACGTTTTATCTACGCTTGAATACAGCGAAACGCAAATTCTACAATTTACCAACTTGTTCCTTTACGCGTCGCTTATCTTAGCGCTATTTTCAATGTTTATGCTCTTTAACTACATTTCAACTAGTATCGTGTCAAAGCGCAGTTCTATCGGTGTGTTAAGGGCGCTCGGTTCAAACAGTAGCGACGTGTTTAAGATGTTTTTAACCGAAAGTTTAATAATTTCAACGATAAGCGGTATACTTGCTTGCGTAACGGCGTTATTAGCGTGTGAAATCGTTAACACTTATATCAAAGACGTTATGAGTTTACTTGTGAACTTTGCAATATACGGAGTTCGCCAAGTCATCATCATATTTGCTATAAGCCTAGTAACGGGCGTTATCGCTTCTATCGTTCCCATTATCAAAATTGCAAGAGAAAAACCGGTTGACCTTATTAGAAGGCCGTAAAAATTATGAAAGATTATATTTATTTGGACAACGCGTCTACCACACCGCTTGACGGTAGGGTACTTGACGCTATGACGCCGTATTTAACCACCTATTACGGAAACGCTAACTCCGTTCACGGCGTGGGTAGGCAGGCGGTAAAAGGGCTTGACGAGGCTCGTCAAACGGTAGCCGACCTTATAGGCGCTAACTTTAACGAAGTTTACTTTACTTCCGGCGGAACGGAAAGTAACAACCTAGCAATTCGCGGTTCTTACTTTTCGCGCGGGGATAAAAATAAACTTATCGTTTCGGCTATTGAACACCCTTCGGTACTGCAAACGGCTAAATATATTGAAAGTTTAGGCGCTTTATTAGAGTGCGTTTCCCCAAACGGTAGCGGTATTTTGTCGGTTAAAGACTACGTAGATAAAGGTTTGAGTGACGCGTTCTTAGTTTGTATGATGTCGGCTAACAACGAAATCGGCACTACTCAGCCTGTTAAAGAACTCGCAAAAGCGTGCAAAACTTACGGCGCAACGGTTTTTACAGACGGCGTTCAAGCAGTAGGTTCGTGCGATATAAACGTCGTTGACTTAGGCGTTGATATGCTTTCTTTCTCGGCGCATAAGTTCGGTGGACCTAAGGGCGTTGGCGTTTTGTATATTAAAAACGGCACGAAAATAAGCCCGCAAATATTAGGTGGTCATCAAGAAAGGGCAAAGCGCGGTGGAACTAGCAACGTTGCAGGCGCGGTAGGGCTTGCAACCGCCTTAAAACTTTCAAGAGAAAACCTTGATAAAAAAACTAAATACCTAACCGAATTAAGAAATTATTTTATAGATAAAGTTATAAAAACTACGGGCGTAGCAACCCTTAACGGCGATAGAGATTTAAGGCTTTCAGGTAACGCCAGCCTTACCTTTTCGGGAATAGACGGGGAGGCGCTACTTTACGCGCTTGATATAAACGGGGTGTGCGCGTCGCTTGGGTCGGCTTGCTCGTCGGGTACGATAGAGCCGTCTTACGTTCTTAAAGAGATAGGGTTAACTAGCGAAGATGCAAAATCTACCGTTAGATTTACCTTGTCGAGCGCTAATACGTATGATGAAATCGATAGGGCTATTGAAATAATTTCAAACTGCGTAAAATCCTTAAAAAAATAAAAAAGCAAGCCTATAGCCTGCTTTTTTAAGGAAGATTATTCTTCTTCCGCTTGTTCGCAATCACAGCATTTGCACTTAGAAAGTTCTTCTGCTTTCTTGCGAATTTGTTCTTGACTTTCTTTAACCATACGTCTTGCCTTGTGCGAGTTGGCAACGATAAGCGCGCCTCCTAGCATACCTATGGAAAGACCGATTAAAAACATTTTTCCGTCCATAATCTCTCCTTGACCGCTTAGGTCATAATAAGTATGTGGCGAAATTAAAAAATTATACGAAATTTGTCGAAATTATGAAATATATTTGTTTTGATATAGGCGATAAGCGTATAGGCGTAGCCGTTTCCGACCCCTTTTGCGAAATGGCACTTCCCCTTGAAACTTATTACCGTAAAAATTTTAATAAAGATTTAGATTATCTTGTAAACTTAGCAAAATCTAGGTACGCTGACGTTATCGTGTGCGGTCTACCACTAAACTTTGACGGAAGTAGGTCGTTGCAGACCGAGAAAACCGAGAGTTTTATTGAAGAACTTAAAAAGCGCACGGATATAAAAATCGTTACCGAAGACGAAAGGTTTACCACCTTAGAGGCAAGGCGCGTTCTACTTGAAGCAGACGTGCGCCGTCAAGACCGAAAGGCGGTAATTGATAAAATAGCCGCGTCTTACATACTTGAAACGTACCTATTAAAACAAAAAAACCAAAAGGAGAAAAGTAAATGAATAACGAAAAAGACTTAATTGAAACGTTAGACGAACCTATTGAACTTTTTGACGACGAAGGCAACAAAACCGAGTTCTATCATATCGGCACTATGGAATATGAAGGCAAAAACTACGCGTTTTTCCAACCTGCTGAAAGCGTTGAAGGTGCAGACCCTGACGACGTTGTCATCTTTGAAGTTGACGAGAAAAACCAAGTACTTCTTCCCGTTGACGATGAAGATTATCTTGAAAAGATATTTGAAAAGTTTCAAATTGAATACAACGAACAATTTGCCGATGAAGATAGTGACGGGGAACTAATCAACTAATTTTAAGCCCTTATAAGCATCGTTATACTTTGTTACTGCGATTTTTTACCACCTCGATAACCAAAAAGGTTAATCTCGTCGGTAAAAAATCTTGTGCCTCGTCTAACTCGCTTCTAAGGTCTTAAAACGTCGCTTAGCATAAGTTTAGCGTTTAGCCTAACTTGCAACTAACGTCTTAAACACAAGTTGTAATAAGCATTGAGTTAAATCTCGGCGGTAAAAAATCTTGTGCCTCGTCTAACTCGCTTTTAACGTCTTAAAAACAAGTTATAATAGGCTTGCTTTTAACAAATTAAATAAACTCTCGTTTGAACTCAAACGAGAGTTTTTTATTTGGAATTTGTGTTTTTCACACAAATTTTAATTAGTTTATATAAAATACGTATTGTGTAAGCGGGTATGTTATGTTAAAATTAAATTAAAGGGAGTGTTTAATAACTATATCGTGTTACGTTTTATTAAGGGAGTATTTAATGAGAGATTTTCTAGAAGATTTAGTTGAAACGATAAAATTTGGTCTTATCACAATACTCATAATATATTTTATCATACCAACAGCATTAGTAGTATCACTGAAAATAGATTTAAGCAGTCCTAATTCCAAAGATGATCCAAGTATTGGAAAAGAGTTTGTGTCAGGCGATTTTGTATGTAAAATGGCGTATTTTTATGACTTAGATGAGACTGGAACCGTTAAACCAGAAAGAACAAAGCACAAAGGCGTAAGAATAATGGGGCTAAGTGAAGAAGGTAAGCAAAAAGAAGTTGTAATTATACCTAAATATATAGATGAGGTTATAGTTGAAGCACTTGGTGTAGGTATAACGCATTCGGGTGTAATTGGCGAATGGGAAGAAAATGAAATATTAAAAAAAGTATACTTTCCTTACCCGTTAGATACTACCCTTGTTTTTTTAAAGTGTAAAAACCTAAATAGAATTATTTTTAATTGGCATTATTCTGATAGGTATATTGGCGACAACCCCGTCTACGTATCAAGTTATCATTATAATAGCGAAAAAGACGTAACAAATTGTTTCAAAGATGGGGGAAGTGGCTACGTTCATTTTGCAAACGTATCGTATTTTTATAACTATGATAACGCACCTAACGACAATTATTTCTGGATAGACGATTACGATTACGGCGAAAAAATAGACTTTATTCCGCCCGAACCAACGCGCGCAGGTTATACCTTTGGTGGTTGGTATAAAGAAAGCGAGTGTATAAATAAGTGGAACTTTGAAATTGATAAGTTACCAACTGTTAGATATACAGACGTTATACCCGAGCATCAACTAAGGAATAGTAGTGTAATTGATAATGATTATAGAGTTTACCAAGAAACAAAACTTTACGCTAAATGGATATAAAAAGCAAAAAATTCAAAATTTTAGCATAAAAACGGCTTAGCAAAACGCTAAGCCGTAGTTTTTTACACTATTATCATATTGTGTTCGTTTATTTTCTCGCCTAAAACCGAGGAGTAGATATCGCTGGCAAAAACGTCTTTTTCAAAAACTTCTTTTGCAAAAGGCGATAGTTTAGACACGTCGCTTTTCCTAGTAATTAGCGGATACGCCGATTTTGAAAGTAGAGATAAAAGTTCGCTTTTTTCATTATTTATTGCAAGAACTTTCAAGTAAAGGTCTTTTTTAAGGGCAGACTTTACGAGTTTTTCGTCAATTTTAAGCATCGTTGATAATAAAATTCTTTTAAGCCTTGCGGTAGTGTAGCGTTTAGTTTTTAACTTTTCTAAAAGGTCAAAAACCGTAAAACTATCTTTGCAAAGCGCTTTAATTCGGTTTTCAAGCCCTTCAACGCAGTCAACCGCTTTTGCTATATCTTTTTTATCGGTAGAAATTAGTGAATACAAAATTTCTCTATCAAAATTAGGCGGTAACTCTAAATCTTTATAAACGTGCGATGGAACGAAGTTTTTCACCGCGATTTTTTTGCCGTTTTGTAGCGCCGACCTTATCGCAAGAGCCGACGGGTTTGACTTTAACAGCCTTTCTTCGTTGTAACTAGCGCCGTCTCTTTTAACAACGTCAACTTCAATAGGGTAGTTATTTTTAAGTATTGCCTTAACGTACTCAACGCCAAGCACGTTGTTTGGCGACTTCAAAATTTCCGCATTAAAACTAGGGTTGGTTTTTTTAAGGGTTATTTCTCTCGCTTGAAGTAGAGAAAGCCCCTTTTTAAGTTGAACTTTTAACTCGCTTTTATATTCGGGCGTTTCATTAAGCATAAATACGGCGGTGTCGATAATCTCTTTTTTATCACCGCATTCCGCACCGAAACATATAGACTTTTCAAGTGGCAAAGCGTTAATTAGTTTTACCGCACCGCTAGAAAAAATTTCCGCCGTTTGAGTTGCAAACACGGTGGGAAGTTCAAAAACGATATCCGCCCCCGATAGCACCGCGTGGCGTGCGCGCGTAAACTTGTTAAGAACGGCAGGGTCGCCACGTTGAGTAAAGTTACCGCTTAAAAAAACCGCAATATAGTCAGGCTTTAACTTTTCCTTTATAAAATTTATTTGGCTTAAATGCCCGTTGTGGAAAGGGTTGTATTCCGCAACTATCGAACAAATTTTCAAAATTCCCCCTAGGTAATTTACATTTTCAAAAAATAGGTGTATAATGATATGGTAAATTACGTGAAAAGTACTTTTCACTAAATATAATACACCAAAAACGAAAAATAATAAAGTAAATATCAAAATTTTATAAGGAGACTTTATGAAAGACATTTTAAGTGAGATTAAACAAAGAGCGTCTGCTCTTAACAAAACCGTAGTTTTACCCGAAGGGGAAGACAGTAGAGTTGTTGAAGCGGCTTACAAAACAGTAAACGAAAAAGTTGCATCTATTATTCTTTTAGGCAACGAAGAAGAAATTAAAAAGAACAACCCCACCGTTTGTTTAGACGGTGTTAAGATTATCGACCCCGTAGTTTACGAAAAGACGGGCGCTTACGCTGAAATGCTTTTCAATTTAAGGCAAGGTAAAATCAACAAAAAAACGGGCGCACCCGAATACGCTACCGTTGAAGATGCAAAAGCGTACATATTAAAAGACTATACTATGTACGGTGCTTTAATGCTTAAAGCGGGCGACGTTGACGGTATGGTTTCAGGCGCTTGCCACTCTACCGCAAACACCCTTCGCCCGGGTCTTCAAGTAATTAAAACCGCGCCCGGCGAAAAAATGGTATCTGCTTACTTTTTAATGATTGCACCCGAAGGTGGCAACAAATACTGTGAAGACGGTTGCTATATCTACGCAGATAGCGGTTTAGTTCAAAACCCAAGCAGTGAAGAACTTGCATATATCGCTTTATCTTCTGCAAAATCGGCTATCCAAGTTGCTAACGTTGAGCCTAGAATTGCTTTCATTTCGCACTCCACCAAAGGTAGCGCAAAACACGCTGACGTTAATAAAGTTACCGACGCGGTTAAACTTTTCAAAGAAATCGCACCCGAATACAAGGCAGACGGCGAACTTCAATTCGACGCGGCTATCGTTCCTTCGGTTGCTAAGTCAAAAGCCCCCGGTAGCGAAGTTGCAGGCCACGCTAACGTTATGATTTTCCCTGATCTTGACGCTGGCAATAGCAACTACAAAAACACCGAACGCTTAGGTGGATTTATGGCAATAGGTCCTATCTGCCAAGGTTTAGCAAAACCCATTAACGACTTATCTCGCGGTTGCGCAACTGACGATATAGTTGCAGCGGTTGCTATTACTGTATTACAAACCCAAAATTAATCCCTTATAAGCGTCGCATAACGGCGTTACTGCCGTCGCCGAGTGTCTACAATGACCAAAAAGGTCTATTGTAACCACTCGTCTAGGCGAGCCTTGTTCTGCTCGCTTCTAAGGTCTTAATTAAGTTGTAATAGGCGTTATTACTTGCTAGTTATTGCCTAATATATTAACTTGTAATTTAATTACAAAACCAAAAAATAATTAAAATTATTACTTTATTAAAGTTGACAATAATTTTCAAATGTACTATACTTTATAGGCAATATAATGATTATCGACGTTAGAAAGTTAAAATTTAGCGGAAAGTTCGAAAGCGATTTCGCTTTTGAATACGAATATCAAGGCGATTTGCCCACTTTTTACGGCATCGTTCTTGACGGGCCCGTTTTGGTTAGCGGAACTTCTATACTTCAAGGAGACGACGTTTATATCGACGGGGCTATCAAGTGCAAGATTGTTGGTGAATGTGCAAGGTGCTTAAAAAAGGTTGAGCGCGAGTGGTCTTGTGAGTTTTCCGTAGTCTACGCGGTAACCCGTCAAGATGAAGACGATTACTTGTATCAAAACGGCAGGGTAGATTTAACCCCCGCGGTTGAAGATGCGATACTCACTTCAATTCCTACGGTTATCTATTGCAAAAGCGATTGTTTGGGCTTATGCCCCAGTTGCGGAAAGGACTTAAACGACGGTCCTTGTGATTGTAAAAAATAAAAAGAGAGGTTTTATAAAATGGCAGTTCCAAAGAGTAAGGTTTCCAAGGCAAGAGGAAATAAAAGATTTGCTAGCAACTATAAAGTAGCAGTTCCTACGCTTGTTGAATGCCCTCAATGCCACGAGAAAAAGCAACCCCACAGAATTTGCAAAAAGTGCGGTTACTACGATGGCAAACAGGTTGTTGTTACGGCGACTGAAACTAACGAATAATTTTTGAGATTAAGGGCGAATATCATTTCGCCCTTTTTTCAACGGGAGTTATATGAAAAGACTATTAAGCATTTGCATTTGCGCGCTGTTAATCGCCTTATCGAGCGCTTTTAACCTAAACGGCTATGAAACGGTGAAAGCCGAGTCTACCGCCACAATGCCCGATAAACACTTAATTCTTAACAGCGACCAAAGTTATGGTGGTAGTGTAAACGAGAGTTTGTACGGCAAGGGCGCGCCCAAAAACGGCGAGTTTGACGTTGCAAATTCCCCATACTTTACCGTTAACGATTACTATAATATGCCTTCCACCACGGGCGACTATCCGCTAACTATTTTACCCAACTTTAAGCCTTATCAACAAACTATGCAAAATAGTTCTAGTTTTGCGTGCTTAGTTATGATTTTTAATCGTTTAGGGTTAGACGTTACTGGTGAGTATAGCGAACTGTCGCTTTATCAAAAGTACGAAACGTTAAAAGAAGTTACCTTAAAAGACGGCGACGTAAAAAGTTATGACCTTTGCGATTTTATAAGGTCGCTTAATTTAGGCTACGAATTAGAATCAAAGCCTTTCCCTAGCGGAAACGTTAAAAGTTCTACAAATTCGTTTATAGATTTTGTTGAAAACAACTTAAAAGCGGGTAATTACGTTTTAGTTCGCTATCAGTCGCAAGCCGATTTTGGCTGGAAAGTTATCGTTGGTATTGACCGTTTGGATACCGAATCTTATAATGACGACGTTTTGATTTTAGCAAACCCGTTTGACGTTTCCGACCATTATCAAGACGGGTTTTCCCTTCAACGCTTAGGCTCGTTTACCGTTTGGTGGCAACAAGTAACGGAAAGTGGTGAAAAATCTCTTTCAGACGAGTGCGTGGTAATAAAATCAGGAGTTCGAAACGACTTTACGCGAGTAGCAAGAAGTACTGAAATTAAGCAAACTCCTTATGACCTTCACTTAATTCTAAATGCTGACGGAAGTTACGGTGGCACGCGTGACAAGGATAAATACGGCACAATTTCTACTAAAAACGGTTCTAACAACCACCTAAACGTCAACTACTACAAGACTAACGACTATTATAATATGGACGATTTAGGTAGTCGTTTAATATTAAAAAACTATAAAACCTTTCAACAAACGATGCTGTCTAGTTGCGGAATTTGTTCAATGATGTCGATTTTCAATTATTTGGGAGAGCCCGTTGACGAGAGTTGGGAAGTTACTTTAACCGAAAGTTACGAAAGAATAAATAAAGACGTAATTCGCAATAAAGGCACGTTGGCAGAAGGCAACTTAAAAGTGGCCGAAGAACTTGGCTACAAAGGCTACACGGGTGGTTCAAAGGCTGGCGAAGAACCTGCTTTTCCAACCTATGAAAGTTATCGTGATTTTATCAAAGAAAACCTTCAAAAAGACCAACCCATAGCAATTTCAGCAAAACCACAAGGCGGACACTGGATAGTTATTATCGGGCTTGACGATATGGGAACGCCTAATATCTACGACGACGTTATTATAACGGCAGACTCGTCAGATTACTGGGACCATTATCAAGACGGATACAATACCTATTCGGCAACTCATTTATATAGAATTCATTTTAACGCCCGTTTAGATACGTGCCACTCGTATCTTATACTTAAAAAGCCTTTCCCCGTATGGGCTATAATTTTAATAGCAGCGGGTGGCGTAGCAGTGCTAACCGGTGGAGTTTTTGCAATAATCACCCTTATAAAAAAGAAAAAATCTAAACAAAGCGTGTGAAAACACGCTTTTTAATTTCACAAAAATTTTAACTAAAAAAAGTCAAAAACACTTGATTTTTATAATTCTACGATTTATAATGAATTAGCACTCTATATGTGAGAGTGCTAATTTTTAACAAGGAGAGCATTATGAAAAAGTTCAAAACGGAATCGCAAAGGGTGTTAGACCTTATGATAAATTCCATATACACTAATAAAGAAATATTTTTAAGAGAAATTTTAAGCAACGCGAGTGACGCTATTGATAAACTTTACTATAAATCTTTGCAAGGCGGTATTTCAGGGCTTTCGAGAAATGACTTTTATATAAATATAGATATAGATAAAGATGCGCGCGTTCTCAAAATTACCGACAACGGTATCGGTATGACGGAAGAGGAATTAGATAAAAACCTTGGCACGATAGCAAAGTCTGGCACGCTTGACTTTAAGGCAGACGAAAAGTTAAAGGAAGAAGATATAAACGTTATAGGTCAGTTCGGCGTAGGTTTTTACTCTGCTTTTATGGTGGCTGAAAAGGTTGAAGTTATCACCAAAGCCTACGGAGAAGATACTGCTTACAAGTGGTCGTCAAAAGGGGCGGAAGGTTATGAAATTTCGCCTTGCGAGAAAGACGGGTTCGGCACGGAAATCATCTTATATATAAAAAAAGACGAGGGCGGTGAAAACTATTCTACCTATTTAGAAGAATACACGATTAAAAATCTCGTTAAAAAATATAGCGATTATATAAGATATCCTATTAAAATGGACTTAACTGCGTATAAGGAAGTTGACGGAAAGCAACAAAGTTACGTTGAGAACAAAACGCTTAATTCTATGACGCCTATTTGGAAAAAGTCAAAGGCGGAAGTTAAAAAAGAAGAGTACGACGAGTTTTATATGGCTGAATTTTTCGATAGTAGTGCGCCTATTAAAACTATTTCTATGTCGGTAGAAGGCGCGGTTGACTTTAAGGCGTTACTTTACGTTCCTAAAACTCCGCCGTATAACTATTACAGCAAAAACTACGAAAAAGGGCTTAAACTTTACACTAACGGCGTTATGATTATGGATAGGTGTGCTGACCTTCTTCCCGACTATTTTAGTTTTGTAAAAGGCGTTGTCGATAGCGAAATTACCCTTAATATCTCGCGTGAGGCTGTTCAACAAACCCGTCAAATCAAAGCGATAGCGCAAAGCATTGAGAAAAAGATAAAGGCTGAACTTTTAGATTTACTTAAAAACGATAGAAGTTCATACGAAGAATTTTTCAAATCTTTCGGTCTTCAACTTAAATTTGGCATTTATCAAAGTTTCGGTATGAATAAAGACCTACTTCAAGATTTACTTTTATTCTACTCGATAAAACAAGATAAACTTATAACCTTAAAAGAATACGTTGAAAACGAAAACGGAGATATTTACTACGTTTCGGGGAAATCGGTTTCAGGCATAAAGGCGTTACCGCAAACCGAAAAACTCATCTTAGACGGTAAAGACGTTTTGTGTTTAATAGACGACGTTGACGAGTTCGCCATCAAATTTATCGGCGAGTACGACGGTAAAAAGTTCATAAACGCCACCCAAGAAGTTTCGTCTACCGAAGTTGAACTTAGCGAAGATGAAAAGTCCACGTTTGAAAAGATTAAAACCGCGCTTGGCGATAAGGTTATAAAAGTAGTTGGCGCAAAAGATATGGCAAACCACCCCGTATGCTTGGCAACCGAGGGTGAAGTTTCGCTCGAAATGGAAAAGGTTTTGAAATCGCAAGCGGGCGGTAGCGAAATTAAAGCGCAAAAGGTACTTAAAATCAACCTTTTACACCCCGTTTTAGAAAAACTTAAATCACTTAGCGAACAAGAACTTGAAGATATGGCTAAAATCTTATACGCCTTGGCGTCACAGATTGCAGGCTTAGAAGTAGAAAACCCAACAGAAATAGCGGAAAAAATTATTAGTTTGCTTTGCAAATAAACAAAAATGCGGAAAATTTTCCGCATTTTTAATTTTTTTTGAAAAAGGGGGTTAAAACGCTTTACAACTTTAGCGTAATAAAGTATAATGTAACCATAACACTTTACCAAACTAAAGTGAAAGGAGAAAAGTTATGAAAAAATTATTAACTAAAATTTCAGGTGTGATTTTAGCGGTTGTATGTATGTTTTCAATGACCGCTTGTGGCGAAACTTTACTTATAGGTAAAGAATTTACCGCAGCAACTTCGCAAGTTGACGCGCTTTCTAAACTTGACAAAGGCGAGGCTGACGTTGCCGTTATCGACTCGGTTATGGCGGGGTACTACACGTCTACCGGCGAATACGCTAACAAAATGCAAATGGTTGAAGGTCTCGTACTTGCAGAAGAAAAGTACGGTATTGCAGCAAAAAAGGGTAACGACGCGTTGATTTCTAAAATTAACGAAGCGCTTATCGCTATTAGAACTACCGATTACGCTACCGTTGCAAGCAAATACGGCTTAAATTCGTCAATTGCGTTAACGCAAGACACTACTAATCCAAAAGCAACTGCTAGCGATGACAGTTGGAACGAACTCGTATCTTCGGGTACTTTGGTTATAGGTTACACCTTATTTGCACCTATCGCTTTCAAAGAAAACAACGTTTTACAAGGCTTTGATATTGAACTTGCTGAAAAAGTTGTAGCATGGCTTAACACAGAGTACTCAGTTAACTTAACCGTTCAATTTGAACTTATCGAGTGGTCTACCAAAGAAGCAAAACTTGAAGACGGTACGCTTGACCTTGTTTGGAACGGTATGACTATAACCCCCGAACGCGAAGCAGGTATGTGCATTTCTATTCCTTATCTTTACAACAAGCAAGTAGCGGTTATTATGAAAGAAGACGCTACTAAGTATACCGATAAAGAAAGCATGAAAAACGCTATTATGACTGCGGAAAAAGGTTCTGCTGGCGAATCGGTTATCGTTGGAGAAAAAGAAGAATAAAATTCGGAGATTAAATGGAAAATTTTCAACAAATTATTCTTGAACTTTTAGAGGGTTTCGGCAATACGGTATTACTGTTTGCCGTAACCCTTGTTCTCGCTTTACCGCTAGGATTACTCCTTGGGTTTGGCTCGATGTCAAAGTTCAAACCGCTAAAATGGCTAGTAAAAACTTTGGTGTGGATAATTCGCGGTACACCGCTTATGTTACAAATATTATTAGTAAGTTTTTTACCGCATTACGTTTTCGGTGTTCAAACGAAACAGTTAGCGTCGGCGCTTGGGCTTACCATAAACGCCACTATGTTCGTTTTCGTTGCGATTGCTTTCGTAATAAATTACGCTTGTTATTTTTCTGAAATTTACCGCGCCGGTATAGAAAGTATTCCCGTTGGGCAATACGAGGCTGGCAAGGTTTTGGGTATGACTAAAAACCAAATTTTTAGTAAAATTATTTTAATGCAAGTAATAAGGCGTATTCTTCCGCCTATGTCGAACGAAATTATAACGCTTGTAAAAGATACGTCGCTTGCGCAAGTGCTTGGTATTATAGACCTACTTAACGCCGCAAAGTACGCGGTTAACCACTACGTTGTTTTAACGCCTTTCGTGTACGCCGCGGTGTTCTATTTAATATTTAACGGCATTTTAACTTTACTATTTGGTTATATCGAGAAAAAACTTTCTTATTACAAGGTGTAAAATGGCATTTTTAGAAGTTCAAAATTTAATAAAAAGTTTCGGTAAAACCGAAGTATTAAAGGGTGTTTCTTTTACGCTTGAAGAAGGTGAAGTTTTATCTATAATAGGCCCGTCTGGTAACGGTAAAACTACGCTACTAAGATGCCTTAACTACTTAGAATTTATCGACGGGGGCATGGTAAAACTAAACGATATCGTTATTCAAGACGAAAACGTTAAAACTCTTAAAGAAGACGAAATTCGAAACCAACGCCTTCATTTTGGTATGGTATTTCAGTCGTTTAACTTATTTCCGCAATACACGGCTAAGCAAAACGTGAGTTTGGCGCTATCCATTATGGAAAAGGAACGCGCTAAAAAAGGGCAACAAGCGCTATATAGCGAGCCTGCCGAAAAGGTGGCGGAAAACTTGCTTGAAAGGGTAGGGCTTAAAGATAAAATGAACAACTATCCGTGCGAATTATCGGGCGGTCAATGCCAACGTGTGGCGATAGCAAGGGCTATGGCGTTAAAGCCTGACGTTTTGTGTTTCGACGAGCCTACCTCTGCACTTGACCCAGAACTAACGGGCGAAGTGTTAAAAGTTATAAAAGAACTTAAAGAAACTACGGGTATGACTATGATAATCGTAACTCACGAAATGGAATTTGCTAAAAACATTTCCGATAAAGTTATGTTTATGTGGGACGGTAAGGTGTGTGAATTCGGCACGCCCGAAAAAGTTCTTGAAAACCCCGAAATGGAAGAAACCAAGCGTTTCTTACAATCTTTTTTAGAGAATAAACAATGATTTCATATTATCAAAAATATCAAAATACTATAAAAAGCCTTGCAACTAAGCCAAGGCTTTTACTTCATAGTTGTTGCGCGCCGTGTTCGTCGGCTTGCCTTGAAGAATTAACTAAATACTTTGAAATAGATATTTATTTTTATAACCCGAATATTACGCTTGAAGAAGAATTTAATAAAAGACTAAGCGAGCAAATTCGTTTCGTAAACGAAGTTTACGGCGATACTATAAAGGTTATAAACGCAGGGCATAATAGCGACGATTTTTACTCTAAAATTAAGGGGCTAGAAGAATTACCCGAAAGGGGCGCAAGGTGCAAAGTTTGCTACGCGTTACGCTTAGAAAAAACTGCCGAGTTTGCTAAAAATAACGGTTACGATTATTTTACGACTACCTTATCATTAAGCCCACATAAAAACGCCGAGTGGATAAACCAAATCGGCGAAGAGTTAGAGTTGAGGTACAACGTTAAATTTCTTAACTGCGATTTCAAAAAGCAAGGCGGATATCTCCGCTCGATAGAACTATCTAAAAAATATAACTTATATCGTCAAAATTATTGCGGTTGTAAATATTCTAAAAAGTAAAAAAACGGCTTATAAGCCGTTTTTGTATTAAAAAAGCAAGGCTTTTGCCTTGCTTTTTAAGTTGTAAAATTATATTACTTGCACTCGTCAGCCTTGCCAGCGCAACCTAATACGTTGATAAGTTTGTGCTTAACGATTTCTTTAATGTTTGCTCTAGCGGGTTTAAGGTATTCTCTGGGGTCGAACTTGTCGGGCTTTTCGTTAAAGAATTTACGGATAGTACCGGTCATAGCAAGTCTAAGGTCGGAGTCGATATTGATTTTGCAAACTGAAAGTTCAGCAGCCTTTCTAAGTTGTTCTTCGGGAACGCCGATAGCGTTAGGCATTTTACCGCCGTTGTCGTTAACCATCTTAACGTAGTCTTGCGGAACTGACGAAGAACCGTGAAGAACGATGGGGAAACCGGGGAGTTTCTTAGAAACTTCTTCTAAGATATCAAATCTAAGAGCAGGGGGAACTAAGATACCGTCTTCATTAACGGTGCATTGTTCCGGAGTGAACTTGTAAGCGCCGTGCGAAGTGCCGATAGCGATTGCTAAACTGTCAACCCCCGTTCTAGTTACGAATTCAATAACTTCTTCGGGTTTGGTGTAAGATTCGTTGCCAGATTCAACCTTAACGTCGTCTTCAATACCAGCGAGAGTTCCAAGTTCGCCTTCAACGGTGATGTATCTGCCTCTTGCTGCAACGTCATGCGCGTAGTCAACTACCTTTTTGGTAAGGGCGATGTTTTCTTCGAAAGGAAGGTGCGAACCGTCAATCATAACGGAAGTAAAGCCACCGTCGATAACTGCTTTACAAGTTTCGAAGTCAGGACCGTGGTCAAGGTGTAAAACGATAGGAATTTCGGGGCATTCTAAAACTGCTGCTTCAACGAGTTTTACAAGGTAAGTGTGGTTAGCGTACGCTCTTGCACCTTTACTAACTTGTAAAATAACGGGTGCGTTAACTTCTTTACAAGCCTCGGTAATACCTTGAACGATTTCCATGTTGTTTACGTTAAAAGCGCCGATAGCGTAACCGCCGTTGTACGCTTTTTCAAACATTTTTTTACTATTAACAAGTGCCATAAGTAAAAATCTCCTTAAAAATAATTGATTAGTCTAATTATATACCAAATAATTAAAATATGCAATTGTTTTTTAACCCGAACGAAATTTTTGTGTAAAATAACCGAATAAAAATCTACCTTATTGTCAACAATTAAATCAATAACGAAATTTTGTAAAATTCCGTATAATAATAAGGGGGAGAAATTGGATATCATGATTAAACGCGGTGAACTTTACTATGCCGATTTAAGCCCCGTTGTAGGAAGTGAGCAGGGCGGAATTCGCCCCGTACTAGTAGTTCAAAACGACGTTGGCAATAAATACAGCCCAACCGTTATCGCCGCCGCCGTTACTAGCAGAATAAACAAGGCGAAACTTCCAACGCATATTGAACTTAACGCCGTAGAGTACGGGCTAAGTAAAGATTCGGTGGTGTTACTTGAACAAATACGAACGCTTGACAAACGAAGACTAAAAGAGAGAATAGGCGAACTTTCGCCCAAAACTATGATTATGGTTGACGACGCTTTACTTATCAGTTTGGGGTTTACCAAAAAAGCATAACTAAACTTTTACTCCGCAATTTTTATTGCGGAGTTTTTATTTTTATTAAAAATACTTTGTATTTTTGTAAAGTTGTGCTAAAATAAAATAAAAAGGAGTAAATTTTATGAAAAAACTAAGAACTGTTGATATAGTAGTTTCCATCGTAGCGCTCATTTTAGTAATCGCGGTGGCAACCGTACTCGGCGCGCTTCAAGTATCCGGCATTATAGACCTTAAAGTAGATACGTTTTTACTCATTATGACCGTGCTTACCTTAGGAATAGGTTTGTACCTTACCGTTTACGCAATTATTAGAAAAGGTGGGTACGAATACGCCGTTGGCGGAATACTTTTAATAGTTGGCATAATTTTACTTATGGTATGCTTAAAGGCTGAAATTTGGCTTATTTTAATAGTTGGCGTTGGCATTTCGCTTATCGCTATGCTCGTTCCATTTTTATTAAAGGCAAAATCGTTAGTCGTTGAAAGGGCGAACGAAAAAGAAGATTTCGTTCCCTATATGCAAAAACTCGAAGAGCAAAAAAAAGAAGAAAAAGAAAAGGAAGAGAGTGAGCCCCTTCCTGAAATAAAATCTTTTAAGGACTAGTACTATGCAAGATATTAAACGCAATTTAACTTTACTTACAGACCTTTACGAACTTACTATGATGAACGGCTATCTCAAAAAGGGCAAGGATAAAGAAGTAGTGATATTCGACGTGTTTTTCCGTCAAAACGAACTTATAACTTACTCTTTGGCGGCTGGTCTTGAACAGGCGATTGACTATATTTTGAGTTTCCGTTTTTCAAAAAGCGATATCGACTATTTAAGAAGTATCGGCGTTTTTGACGAGGAGTTTTTAACCTATCTTGAAGATTTGAAATTTACGGGCGATATCTATTCCGTACCCGAAGGTACTATGGTGTTCCCCGGCGAGCCTATACTCACGGTAAAAGCCCCCGTTATCGAAGCGCAACTTATTGAAACGGCGGTTCTTAATATTATAAACCACCAAACGCTAATCGCGTCAAAGGCGGCAAAGATAAGGCACTCTGCCGGTAGCGATTTAGTTATGGAATTCGGGCTTAGAAGAGCCCAAGGTCCTGACGCCGGCATTTACGGGTCGCGCGCGTCGGTCATAGGCGGTTGTAATTCAACTAGTAACGTTTTAGCGGGTAAACTTTTCGATATCCCCGTTGCGGGCACGCACGCGCACAGTTGGGTTATGAGTTTTCCGTCGGAATACGAGGCTTTCAAAGCGTATGCCGACGTGTATCCCGACAACGCTTTATTGCTTGTTGACACCTACGATACCCTAAAAAGCGGTATCCCCAACGCAATAAAAGTTTTTGACGAACTTAAAGCGCAAGGCAAAACCCCTAAGGGCATTAGAATAGATAGTGGCGACTTAGCCTACCTTACTAAAAAGGCAAGAAAGATGCTTGACGAGGCTGGTTATCATAACGCTATAATTTGCGCTAGCGGTGATTTAGACGAAAAACTTATCCAGTCGCTTAAACTTCAAGGCGCGAAGATAAATTCGTGGGGCATAGGCACTAAACTTATAACTAGCGCGGATATGCCTGCGCTCGGCGGTGTTTATAAACTTGCAGGCGTCGTAAATGAAGACGGTAGCGTTACCCCTAAAATTAAAATTTCGGAAACTAGCGCTAAAATTACCAACCCCGGGTTTAAGAAAGTGGTTAGAATTTACGACGGGGAAACGGGCAAAGCCGAAGCCGACCTTATTATGTTATACGACGAAGTTATCGACCAAACCAAACCTCTTACCATAACTCACCCGATTGAAACGTGGAAGAAAATCACGTTTAACAACTATAAAATAAAGGAACTTTCAGTAGAAGTTGTAAAAGACGGTAAACTCGTTTACGAATTCCCAAGCGTAAAAGAAATTGCTAGTTACGCGGAAGCGGAAATGAAGTCTTTCTGGGACGAGTATTTAAGACTTGACAGACCGCATATATATAAAGTTGACTTATCAGATAAACTCTTAAAACTCAAAACGGATATGCTTGCTGAAATTAGAAAGTAAGTAATTATGGAAAATAATTTAACAACACAACTGCAAAACGCCAAAAAACGCGCGCAAGACATTACTGAAACGGCGAAAGAGCAGTACAAAATCGAAATTGATAGGTTAAAATTGTTTAACGCTAGATTTAACTCTTTCGTTAACAAAACCGTTCAAAATTACCCGTCTAACCAAACTCGAAAACTAGTGGTGGTATCCGCTATGATTACCGAGATTTTACAGCGTGACGAAGAAGAGTTTTACACCGCGAAAGACAAAATTGAAGATATTTATAAACTTATAGACGAAGAAGGTGCGAGTTATTCGCAAAAGCCGTCGCTTTTCGGCAAAAGCGATAACGGGTTCGATATGGAAGAAGTTCTCAACCCCAAAGGCGAACTCGACCTTAAAAGCCTTCTTCAAGAACTCGGAGTTACCGAATGATTTATATCGTGTGTTTAATTACGGCAGTGGGCGTATTAGCCATTGACCTAATAACTAAATATTTTGCCCAAGAATTAAATTTCAACTTCGTAGTTATACCAGAACTAGTTAAGTTTAAGTTAACCTATAACACGGGCGCTGCGTTCAGTTTTTTAAGCGAAAAAAGCTGGGCAATTACTTTGTTTGCAGTAATTACGTTTATTGCCTTAGCGCTAATACTAGGTTACTTTATTTTCAATATAATAAAGCGCAAAAAAGTTTCTAAATGGTTACTAATAGCCCTATCGCTTATATTTGCAGGCGCGCTTGGTAACCTTATTGATAGGTTAATGCTAGGAAAAGTTAGAGATTTTATTTTCGTGTTTTACAACACGCAAATTTTCCCTGCGATTTTCAACGTTGCGGATATGGCGCTAGTTATCGGCGTTATTATGACGTGTATATACCTTTTATTTTTGGATAAAGACGCGGTTTTTAGAAAACCCCAAAAAGCGATAGTAGAAACAAGCGAAGGTGAAAGCGAGCCAACCGAAGGAGAAGAAAATGACGATAACGGTTGACGAAAACGGCGTTAGGCTTGACGTTTACTTATCTAAAAAACTTGACTTTTCCCGTGCGAAAACTCAAAAACTTATAGACGACGGAAACGTTACTATAAACGATAAGATAGTAAAATCTAAAACGCTAACGGTGGTTGGCGACGAGATAGTAGTTACTATCCCCGAGCCTATCGGCGTTTCGGTAAAGGCGGTGGATATTCCGCTAGATATAGTCTATCAAGATAGCGACTTAGCAGTTATAAACAAACCGCAGGGTTTAACCGTTCATCAAGGTAGTGGAACGGGCGACGAAACGTTAGTTAACGCGCTACTATATCATCTTGATAGTTTAAGTGGCATAAACGGCGTGATAAGACCTGGTATCGTTCATAGAATTGATAAGGATACGTCGGGGTTATTAGTCGTTGCTAAAAACGACAAGGCGCATTTAAGTTTATCAAAGCAGATAGAGAGTAAAACTTGCAGGCGCGTTTACGTTGCCTTGCTTGAAGGCGAACTAAAACGTGATTTTGGCAAAATTGAAACTTTTATATCCCGTTCAACGAAAAACCGTACGCAAATGGCGGTTGCGCCTAGCGGAAGAAGGGCGGTAACCAATTATAGGGTTATTGAAAGAAGTAACGGCTACACCTTTTGCGAGTTTTCGCTTGAAACGGGTAGAACGCATCAAATACGCGTTCACTCAAAGCACTTAGGTCACCCGATAGTAGGCGATACCGTTTACGGCTACAAAAACCAAAAGTTTAAGTTAAACGGGCAACTACTTCACGCTAAAAGGCTAACCTTTATTCACCCGACTACGGGTAGCGAAGTTTCTTTCGAGGCACAACTCCCCACTTATTTTTTAAGTGTTTTGAAAAAACTTGGGTTTACTAAAATTTAAGGCTAAAAAGAATTAAAATATGTTAAAAATACAAGGCGTTATTAAAAACTTAATAGCCGATGAACTAGGGATAAAGCCTAACGACGAAATACTTTTTTTCGACGGGTTCGAGGCGATAGACCTATTAGATTACCTTTATTACGACAGTCAAACCTTTTTCACCCTAACCGTTAAAAGCGGTGACGAGATTATTGATTATGAAATCGAAAAAGATGAAGACGAGAGTTTGGGCGTAACGTTCGCAAGTGATAATTTAGAAGTTAAAACCTGCCGTAACAAATGCCTATTTTGTTTCGTTGACCAAATGCCTAAGGGAATGCGCCCGTCGCTTTATCTTAAAGACGACGACTATCGCCAAAGTTTTCTCCACGGCAATTTCGTAACTTTAACTAACGTGTCGAGCGCGGAAATTGATAGAATTATAAGGCTAAAACTAAGCCCGCTTTACGTTTCCGTTCACGTTACCGATAGTGAAGTTAGAAAAAAACTTTTAGGTAACCGTTTTGCCGGCGACATACTCGAAAAACTTAAAAAACTAAGCGATAACGGCATTAAGTTACATACCCAAATAGTGTTAGTTCCATACCTAAACGACGGGGCTATTTTAGATAAAACTTGCCGTGATTTGTTCGCGCTAAAAGGCGTTCAGTCGGTTGCGGTAGTTCCTTGCGGAATTACGAGACATAGGGAAAACCTATATAAAATAGACGACGTTGACGTGGGTTACGCAAATTGCGTTATCGAGCAAATTAAAGGGCTAAATAGAGAGTTTAACCGCAACTTTATTCAGCCGGCTGACGAGTTTTATTTCAAGGCAAAAAGAAACGTTGAAAGCGTTGATTTTTACGGCGACTTTTCACAAATTGAAAACGGCGTTGGCGTTACCGCTAAGTTTGAAAGCGAACTCAAAAGTTCGCTAAAAAAGGCTAAAAACAACGCAAAATACCTTTTAATTACGGGAACTAGCGCGTATAATTTTATAAGTACTTGCGCTAAAAAAGTTGAAACTTACGTAAGCGGTTTGCAAGTTGACGTACTAGGGGTGGAAAATAAGTTTTTCGGCTCTACCGTAAACTGCACGGGGCTACTCGTTGGCGAAGATATACTAAACGCTTGTAAACCTATCGTAGAAAGGGAAAAATATACTGCTTTAATACTTCCTTCGGTGTGCTTAAAGTGTGACGAAGAAGTTTTTCTAGACGGGCTTTCCGTTAAAAATTTAAGCGAAAAATTAAAACTAGATATAATAATTACCGACGGTAGCGGAGAAAGTTTCTATTCATCGCTTTCGGGCGGTAAAAATTTAAGGATTGTAAAATGAAAAAACCTATCGTTGCCGTAGTTGGCAGACCAAACGTCGGAAAATCTACCTTTTTCAACAAGGTAACCGGCAAGAAAATTTCAATAGTAAAAGATAAGCCGGGCGTTACTCGTGACCGCATTTATTGTGATGCCGAGTGGTGCGGAAAGGCGTTTACGTTAATAGACACGGGCGGTATAGAACTCAAATCGCAAGACGAGATGTGGAAACATATCAAAAAGCAGGCGGAAATTGCCATTGAAACGGCAGACGTGATACTGTTTATGTGTGACGGTAAAGGTGGGCTTACCGCGTCTGACGTGGAAGTTGCGTCAATGCTAAGAAGAAGTAAAAAACCTATCGTTTTGGCGGTTAATAAACTCGATAACTACGACCAAAGCGCTCTTTTTGAGTATTACGAACTAGGCTTAGGCACGCCGATAGGTATTTCGTGCGAGCAAGGTAAAGGCTTAGGCGACTTGCTTGACGAAGTTTGTTCTAACTTTGACAGCGTTGAAAACGTAGAAGAAGACGATACCGTTAAAATCGCAATAGTAGGTAAGCCCAACGCTGGTAAATCGAGTTTAGCAAACAAACTTTTAGGCTTTGATAGAACTATAGTATCAAATATCGCAGGTACGACGCGTGACGCTATCGACACCCCATTTACCTACAACGGTCAAAAGTTTACGCTTATAGATACCGCTGGTATTAGAAAGAAAAAATCCGTTTACGACGACGTTGAGTATTACAGCGTTGTTCGCGCTTTCGGGGCTATTCGCCGTGCAGACGTTTGCTTAGTGGTTATCGACAGCGTTGAGGGTTTAACCGAGCAAGACGTTAAGATACTAGGCTACGTTCACGAGCAGGGAAAACCGTCAGTCGTTATAATGAACAAGTGGGACTTGGTTGAAAAGGATACCTTTACCATAGAAAAGTTCCGCAAAAAGTTAGACGACGACCTTGCCTTTATGGACTACTATAAGTCGATATTCATCTCGGCAAAAACGGGGCAGAGAACGGAAAAGATTTTAAGCGTAGCGCTTGAAAGTTTACAAAACGCCCGTCAAAGAATTTCAACGGGTACGCTCAACGACCTTATAGGCGACGCGGTTAGAACTACCGACCCACCGACGAAAAACGGCAAAAGGCTTAAAATTTACTATACCGTGCAAGACGGTATTGAACCGCCAACTTTTATAATGTTCGTAAACAACCAAGAACTAATGCATTTTAGTTATAAGCGCTTTATCGAAAACACGTTGCGCAACGCGTTTGATTTTTCAGGCACACCCATTAAACTATTTATAAGAGAAAAATCGGAGGAAGAGTAATGACTGTTTCTTTTTACATGCTTTGGTGGCAATTCTTACTTTTCGCTATCGGCTCGTATTTAATGGGCAACGTTAACTTTGCAATAATAATTTCTAAACTCAAAAAGAAAGATATTAGAACTTTGGGTAGCGGTAACCCCGGCACTTTGAACATGAGTAGAAACTTTGGGCTAGGTATCGGCGTTCTCACCCTTTTGCTCGATATCGTAAAGGGCGCATTACCCACCTTTTTAGGCTATATTATATATAAGGATATGTTCTTTGAGGGAACGACCCTTCCTATAAACGAAATTGCCAAGGTAGGCTGTGGGTTCTTTGCGGTGCTTGGGCATATCTTTCCCGTGTTTATGAAGTTTAAGGGAGGAAAGGGCATAGCAACCACTATCGGCGTATTTTTAGTGTGTGACCCGTTAGTTGCGCTAATTAGCGGTGTGCTTGCTATCGCGTTTATTTTAATTACCGAAATAGGCGCAATGGGTTCGTTTATAGCAACTACGCCGGGTGCGTTTATGGCGTGCTTGTCAGTTTACAAAAACTATTTTGAAGGTCAAGCGCCAACACCGCTTAACTACGCGTTAATTGCGCTTACCAACCTTTTTATCGTGGGAATTATCTTTTTAACGTGGTACGCGCACAGAAAAAATATCCAGCGTATGCTAACTAGCGAAGAACACCCAACCAACTGGCTACAAATGATACGCGAATCGAAAATCAAGCGCAAAAACAAAAAAAATAAAACTGAAAACGATTAGCATAATTATAAAAATCTTCTCATATACATCTATTAGTATTCGGGAGGATTTTTTTAATGGAAAAGTTCGATATTTATAAGGACGTCGCCAAGCGTTCCGGCGGTGACATTTATATCGGTGTAGTAGGTCCCGTTAGAACGGGTAAATCGACGTTTATTACCAAGTTTATGGACTATATGGTAACGCCGAATATATTAAACAAACAAAAACTCAAAATGGCTATTGACGAAATGCCCCAGTCAGGCTCAGGCAAAACCATAACGACTACCGAGCCCAAGTTCGTTCCGGCAGAAGGCGTTAAAATTTCGGTCGGCAAAAAAGCACAGGCAAAAGTTAGGCTTATCGACTGCGTAGGCTATATGGTAGAAGGTGCGCTCGGCGGTGATGAAGACGGGGCTGAACGCCTTGTAAAAACGCCGTGGTCTAATCAGCCTATTCCCCTTAAAAAAGCAGCGGAAATCGGCACGGAAAAGGTTATTAAAGACCACTCGACCGTAGGCGTTTTAGTAACTACCGACGGTTCAGTTTGCGATATCCCGCGCGAAAATTATATCGAGGCGGAAGAAAGGGTAGTTGAAGATTTAAGAAAGTGCGGTAAGCCTTTCGTAATCGTTCTTAACACCGCCGACAAAAACGGTGATAACGCCAAAAAACTTGCCGACAGTTTAACCGATAAATACGGTGTAAAGGTAATAAAATGCAACCTTTTAGAAGTGGGCGAAGACGGGCTTAACGAAATTTTAGAAAACTTACTATTAGAGTTTCCGCTTAAAACGTTTGACGTAACGCTACCTAAATGGCTACAAGTTTTACCAAGCGATAGTCCTATTATTTTAGATATAGTAAACAAAATTAAAGACGTTGCGCCCATAGTTTCTAAAATGAAACACTATAAAGTGATTGAAGACGCGCTCTCGTCAGTAGACTCGGTTGAAACAGTTTCAAAATCGGTTGCCAACCTTGATAACGGCTCGGCTAAATACGACCTTAAAATTAAAGACGGGCTATTTTATGACACGCTATCCCAAATTTCAGGCGATAAAATCGAAAGCGACTACGAACTTATTAGTTACGTTAAAGAACTTTGCGTTGCAAAAAATAACTACCGTAAGTTAAAATCGGCGCTTAGCGAGGTTGACGAGGGCGGTTACGGTATAGTTATACCCGAAAACTGCGATATGACTTTAAGTGAGCCCGAAGTTATTCGCCAAGGCGGTAGATACGGCGTTAAAATTAAGGCAAATACGTCTTGTATGCACCTACTAAAAATAGGTTTATCGGCTGACGTTTCGCCCATCTCAGGCACCGAAAAACAATGCCGTGATTTTGCCGAATTTTTGAAAAACGAGTATCAAGAAAACCCCGAAAAAGTTTGGAAAACCGACGTTTTCGGCAAACAACTTTGTTCTCTCGTTAGCGAAGAAATTATGCAAAAAATCGGCTCGATGCGTCAAGAAACTAAAAACAAAATGCGAAAGACCGTTACTAGAATTGTAAACGAGGGTAAGGGTGGGGTAATCTGCATCCTTCTTTAACCCCTTATAAACGGCGCAAATACTGCGTTACTGCCGTCGCCGAGTGTCTGCAATGACCGATAAGGTCTATTGCAACCACCCGTCTAGGCGAGCCTTGTCTTGCTTGTTTCTAAGGGCTTAAAACATCGCTTAGCATAAGTTTAGTGTTTAGCCCAACTTGCAACTAACGGCTTAAAATACAAGTTGTATAAGGCTTTAAGTTAAAAAACTTCCGTTTGATATCAAGCGGAAGTTTTTGTATGTAAAATTATTTATGTACTCGTCTTAGAAAACTTACGCTTTTTGCTTTATATGATAAGGTGTAACGCGTGCGCATATAAAACGAGCGTTAAAGGTGTTCATACGTTTAATATCATATCCGCTAAAAACTAAAAATTTTAGATACAATACATAAATTTCGGGTATAACTACAAAATTAGGGGTTAAATTTTGTACATATTGTATATTGATTTTTTCGCGCGTGTGTGTTATTATTTTAAGGTAGAATTTATTTTGGAGGATATATTATGGCAGGCTTATTACTTGACCACATTTACAAAGTTTATCCGTCTGGCGTTCAAGCAGTTACGGACTTCACTCTCGATATTAAAGATAAAGAATTTATCGTATTCGTAGGCCCATCTGGTTGTGGTAAATCAACCACTCTTCGTATGATAGCAGGTCTTGAAGAAATTTCTGACGGTGACCTTATTATCGACGGTATTAAGATGAACCTTATTCAACCCAAAGATAGAGATATCGCGATGGTATTCCAAAACTACGCACTCTATCCTCATATGACCGTATACGACAACATGGCGTTCGGTCTTAAACTTCGCAAAATGCCCAAAGCGGAGATTGATGCACGCGTTAAAGAAGCGGCTCGTATCTTAGGTCTTGAAACTTATCTTCAAAGAAAGCCCAAGGCTTTATCTGGTGGTCAACGCCAACGTGTTGCGCTCGGCCGTGCAATCGTTCGTGAACCCAAAGTATTCCTTTTAGACGAACCTTTATCAAACCTTGACGCGAAACTTCGTGCGCAAATGCGTACTGAAATTACCAAACTTCACCACAGACTTGCAACAACCTTCATCTACGTTACTCACGACCAAGTTGAAGCAATGACGATGGGTACTCGTATCGTAGTTATGAAAGACGGTTTCATTCAACAAGTTGACGCACCTCAAAAACTTTACGATTACCCCGCAAACGTATTCGTTGCAGGTTTCATAGGCACTCCGCGTATGAACTTCTTCGACGCTATCTTAACGGGTACTAAGAGCAAAGTTTACGTTGAATTCGAAGGTCAAAAACTTGAACTTCCCAAAGAAAAGGTTGACGCTATTATCAATCTTGAAGAATATCTTAACACCGGTAAGCAAGTTGTATTCGGCGTTCGCCCTGAAGACTTCCACGACGAAGAAACTTTCGTTAAAGCAAACCCCAAATCGCTTATCAACGTTAGAGTTGACGTAGTTGAAAAACTCGGTTCTGAAAGTTTACTTTACTGCGTATTCGCAGACCTTAACGACTCTGACCAAATCGAAAGTTTAGTTGAAGAACGCGTTCAATTAATCGCTAAGGTTGACAACCGTTCTACAACTTCTATCAATACGAAAATTGACCTTGGTATCGACCTTATTCACACTCACTTATTCGATAAGGAAACTGAACTTTCTATCTTAGAAGGCGAAGGCACTAAGGCGTACGTTCCCGTTGTTGAACTTGAAAGACAAGCAAAACGCGCGGAAGAAGAAGCGCAAAAAGCCGCTGAATTAGAAGCGAAACTTGCAGCAAAACAAGCAGCAAAAGAAGCAAAACTTGCAGCAAAACAAGCAAAAGCGCAAGCATCTAACGAAGAGCCTGCTGAAAAAACCGAAGAATAATCTTTAATCATAAAAGAGCCGATTTTGTTAAATCGGTTCTTTTTTTGTGCAAAATTATATAAAATTTACGTAAAACCCTTGCATAATCAGGTGGTATTAGTTATAATATTTACAAAATTTATGCAATTTGCACAAAAAGGTAGTTTATGGAAAGAGAACTTTTAAGAGTTTTAAGAGCAGTTAAAGACAAAACGGGTATTGAAGTTCAAGCAATTTCGGATAGTGGGGTATACTACGCAAGCACTATAAATAACTTTATTCCCGTAAAGCAAGAAGACTTTTCTTCTAGTGAAGACGTTTTTTGTGATACCGAGTACACCTATTTCAAATTCACTTTTGGTGGTAGCAAGTTTTTAGGGCTAATATTCGGCACGAGCGAGCACGAGAAAAACTACGCCAACTTAATAATAGGCTATATCGAAATGAGCCAAACTAAAAACACGCACTTATCGTTTGACGAAGAAATTAGTTTAATAATAACGGGGAATTCCACTAAAAGTAGAACGCTACACTTTATGAACAAGTATTCTACGCCCAAAACGCCGTGTTACGTATCTTACGTAAAATGCCCAGAGGGTAGAGCGGTTGAAGTTCAAGAATTTATTCGTAGTTATTACACTGAAAACGGTGGTGTCGTAGCCCTATCTCAAGATAGCGTGGCGTGTGTTAAGTATATCGAGACTGACGATGTTTTAGATTTAACTTCCCCCTCAAAACAAGCCGAAACGTTCAAGCGTTCTATTTTTGAAGAACTTGGCATAAACGTTATAGTGTACGTTGGCGGTGCGGTTAAAACGTTTGCCGACGTAGCAGTATCCTTTAACCAAGCGCTTGCAACCGAAAAAATGAGTGAAATTTTCGGTGTTGGAAGTGGTGTTTTAGCGTATAAAGACGTTATGCTCGCCAAAATTTTAGAAGACAATTCGCCAAATAAAATTCGCGAGTATTATTCCGCGCTTTTAACGGGTGGCGAAGAAGAACTTTTAAGCGACGAAGAGTTGATGATGACGGGTGACGCGTTTTTAGCAAACAACCTAAACGTTTCCGAAACGGCAAGAGAGATGTATATTCACAGAAACACTCTAATTTACCGCATTGACAAAATCGAAAGGTTAACGGGGCTTGATATTCGCAAGTTTTCTGACGCGTTAAATTTTAGAATACTGTTTATTTTATCCAAGTTAAAAGGTTAAACTATAATTATGAAATCAAAACTTAAAAAAATACTTATTCCTATTATTTGCGTTATAGGTTCGGTAGCCGTGTTTTTTCTCGGCTTTTTCACGAGAGAACTTACGTATTCTAACGTTCAGCGCGCAGTTTTAAGCATTTTAGATAAATACGAAAAGTACTACTATTACGAAGACGAAAACGTAGTAGATATTATATCTGACGCGATTTTCGATAAATATTCTACCTATATGACCAAAGACGAGTACGAGGCTATAAAAACCGAAGCAAGTGGCGAAACCCAAGGCATAGGCGTAGGTTTTAACGTGGGCAGTTTGAAAATAGTTAACGTAACTACTAACTCGCCTTGCGATAAAGCGGGCGTTAAAGCGGGTGGAACGATTGTAAAACTATCGGTTAACGGCGTTGATAAACCGTTTAGTAGTTACGACGAGTTCTTTGATATTATGGACTGCGTTCAGGTAGGTGAAACGGTAAATTTAACGGTTAACTACGACGGAGCGGAAACGAGTTATTCGGTTAAAAAGGAAGAATACAAGCGCTCGTACGTAACTTATAAAGATAACACGGGTACGTACAATTTTTTAGACGACGGCGGTATGAAACTAACGCTTAGAAATTTAGATAACGTTTTAGTACCTAAAACGGCTTATATAAAGTACGAGCAGTTTAGTGGGCGCGCAAGTGGGAACGACGGTTCTGTTGGTCAACTAAAATCGGCGCTAGAAAGATTTAAGAGTAGTGGCAATAAAAACCTAATACTCGACCTTAGAGATAACGGCGGTGGGTATATGGACGTTTTGTGTGAAGTAGCAGGGCTTTTCGTTGAAAAAAGCGGTGATAAACAAGTCGTATCAGTCGCGAAAGACAAAAATAATAAAGTTAGCAAATTTTACGTAAAAAACAACGCCTACTCGTCGTACGGGTATGAAAATATCGTAGTGTTAGCAAATCAAAATACCGCCTCCGCCAGCGAAGTTTTAATAGGTGCGATGCTCGATTACGATACGCAAAACAAAGTAACCGTCGTACTCGACGGGCATTTAGAAAACGGCGAAACCGTATACAAAAGTTTTGGTAAAGGCATTATGCAAACGACCTATGTTAACCTTGACGGTAGCGCCGTAAAAGTAACCACCGCGGAAATATTTTGGCCAAAGTCAAACATATCAATCCACCAAAAAGGCGTTACTACGGATATATCAACTAAGGTTAAAAACGCCGTAAACGGCAACGCTTACGAATACGCTCTAAACTTATTAAACAATTAAAAAAACGGCTTATAAGCCGTTTTTTAGTTTTCAAAATAACTATTTAGCGATGAATAAACTTCTTCGCTTGCAACGTCTTTTATAGGGTTAAGATACTCAGGTTCATACCGTTTTTCTTCCGTTTTCGGCGCAGGGCTATTTTCCTTTACCGAAGATATAAGGGTAGTAAGTAACGGCATTAGCGTTTTTATATCTAAGTTGCCGTCAAGTACGTTTTTCATCTCAGGAGATTGCATAGTTTCAATAACTTTATCGTTCACGCCAAAAAGCGATAGTAGTGGCGAGATACTTTGAAAGTCGAAATTTTGAAAGACTTCTTTTACACCGCCACTTCGGTTAAGTAAAAAAATTACTACTAAAATTATAGGTAAATAACTCATAAAAAATCCTCACGTTTTAATAATTGCTCGCATACAAATAAATTGTATATAGGAGGTTGTATGCGCGATTTCAATAACTATTCAACGGGTTCAAAATCCCAAAAAGACACGATGGACGCTATCAAGAACTTTGCCGGCAAATACGAGGGCGCTAGCGAAAACGAACTCATTTTAGAAATTATGAAAGAGGCTGAAAAGGGTAGGCGCAACGGAACGCTAACTGATAGCGATATAGATAGGTTCAAAAATATGCTTGAACCTATGCTAAACTCGGCGCAAAGGCAAAAACTTTACAAGGTAATTGAACAGATTAAAAAGAGTTAGCAATTTCCTTTACCGCGGATATCAGCGCGTTAACTTCGCGCTTGGTGTTGTGTGGGCTAAGCGACGCTCTTATTAGCCCACCGTCGTCGGTATTTAACATTTTATGTATAAGCGGAGCGCAATGAAACCCACCGCGAACGGCAATATCGTATTTACTAGATAGTATTTCGGTAACTTCGCTAGACGATAAGTTTTCAACTGCAAACGAAACTATTCCAACGGGGTTTTTGGTGGAGTATAGCGTTACTCCGTCAACGCGACTAAGTTTATCTACTAGATATTCAGTGAGTTCTAATAGGTAGTTAGAAACGTAAGATAGGCTATTTTCAACGTAAGTGATACCTTCTTCAAGCGAGCAAATAGCAGGTAAATTTAGCGTTCCGCTTTCAAGTTTTTCGGGGTATACGTCGGGCTGAAAGGGGTTAAAACTCTCAGTTCCCGTACCGCCCTCAATAATAGGGTTTACGGTAACCCCTTCGTTTAGCAGTAAAACGCCTATACCTTGTATAGAATAAAGCCCTTTGTGTCCGGCAAGCGCCAGCATATCGATATTGTATCTAGTAACGTCTAGTGGAATATGCCCGCCCGCTTGCGCACCGTCAACTATAAAAAGGGCTTTTTTGTTTTTCAAAAACTCGCCTATTTCAAGAAGGTTTGCGCACTCGCCCGTCACGTTGCTAGACGCGTTTATAACCACCGCTGAAACGGTGCTATCGTAATGGTCTATAATATCGCTTGCCGTGATAAACCGTTTGTTTTTAGGGGTTATGATATCAAGCGTTATATCGCCTTTCTTTTCAAGGGTAAAAAGCGGTCTTAGTACGCTGTTGTGTTCAAGCGTCGTCGTTAAAACCTTACCCTTTGGTATACCGCCGTGAATAGCAAGGTTTAGCGCTTCGGTGCAGTTTTTAGTAAAAATCACTCGCGAAACGCTTTTAACGTTAAAAAACTCAGCCACTTTTTTTCTGCACGAGAAAACGTAAGACGACGCCGTCTGCGACAACCTATGTAAACTTCGCCCCGTGTTGGCGTTTAGGTATTTTATAACTGAAACCGCCGTGTCTATTACGTTTGAAGGCTTAAACCCACCGCTTGCCGCATTGTCAAAATAAATCATTACACACCTTAAATTAAAAATTTTAATAAAATATATAGTGCGGAAGTGTTTCCGCCTATAAAATATATTATTTATCAATAATATATATGCAAACGAAGGAGAAATTATTTATGAAAAAGTACGTTGTCGTTTTTCGTTCGCGAACCGACGTTTTGTCCTTTATCGACGATATGAAAAAAAATTCTCAGTACGCTATGGCTATTTCCACCCCCAAGCAAGCAAATATAGGCTGTGGAATTTCGGCGGAAATTACTAGCCACGGCGTTTATATCGCAAAAAAACTAATAAACAAAAATAGGTATAATTCCTTTCACGCCATTATTTTGATTGAGAATAACCAAGTAAGGCGAATTTAATAAAAAAAAGATTTGCTCTTTTTAGCCGTTGTGTGTTAAAATAAACTTAACGCCTAACGGCTTTTATTTTTTTATGAACGACGAAAAAGCAAAAATCATAATTGAAAAACTTGATAAAGAGTACTTCGGCGCAAAGCCCGCGCTTAACTTTAACAGCGAATACGAACTTTTAGTTGCGGTTATACTCTCGGCGCAGTGTACTGACGAAAGGGTTAACAAGGTAACTAAAATACTGTTTGAAAGTTATAATTCGCCAAGCAAAATGCTAACGCTGTCGGTTGACGAACTTTCTAAAATTATTCTACCTTGCGGGCTTAATAACTCAAAGGCTAAACATATATTAACCGCGTCTAAATCAATTATCGATAATTTTAATGGAAAAGTTCCAAATAATTTAGAAGACCTTAGAACGCTTGCTGGCGTTGGTAGAAAAACCGCAAACGTGGTATATTCCGTTGCATTTGGGGGTGACGCTATTGCAGTAGATACCCACGTTCAACGCGTTTCGAATAGAATAGGGCTTGCAAAAAGCAGTAATCCTTTAACTACTGAAAAGCAACTTATGAAAAGGATAGATAAAAATATGTGGTCGAAATCACACCACTACTTAATTTATCACGGTAGGCGCGTTTGCACGGCAAGGTCGCCAAAGTGTAGCGAGTGCGTTTTAGGTGCTGAGTGCGAATACAAAAACAAAAAGGTGTAGTATGATACTTGAAAATTTTTTAGACAAAGAAAGTCTTATAATAAAATCGGGTGACGGGGGTGACGGTATCACTTCCTTTATCCGCTATAAAGGCGTAACGGCTGGCGGGCCTGACGGGGGTGACGGCGGTAACGGCGGTAACG
Organism: Christensenellaceae bacterium; assembly: GCA_045646405.1. Lineage (GTDB taxonomy): Bacteria > Bacillota > Clostridia > Christensenellales > Borkfalkiaceae > HGM11412. The sequence goes on from JAZRKO010000031.1 coordinate 37,168, forward strand.
TTTACTTTATAGGCGATAGGCATAAAACTAGCCTTATAGATTTTAGGTATAAGCATAAGTTCGTAGCCGAAAACGGCGGAAAGGGCGATACCAAAAACTGCCACGGCAAAAACGGGGCAGACTTGTATATTCCCGTTCCGCTCGGAACTGTTATAACTGACGCGGAAACCGGTTCTTTCATCTGCGATATATATTTTGACGGGCAAACCCGTTTAGTTATGAGTGGTGGTAAAGGCGGTAAGGGTAACGCCAAGTTTACAACTTCTAGGCGCCACTGCCCACACTTTGCCCAAAAGGGCGAAAAAACCGAAGTTAAAAGGGTAAATTTAGAACTCAAAGTTATTGCAGACGTGGGGCTCATTGGCTTTCCTAACGTAGGAAAATCAACGCTTTTATCTAAAATTTCGGCAGCAAAACCCAAAATTGCCAACTACCATTTCACAACCTTATCGCCAAACCTTGGCGTTGTAAGTTATTTTGACGATACTTTCGTTGCAGCGGATATTCCAGGTCTTATTGAAGGCGCGGCAGACGGGCTTGGTCTAGGCCACGAGTTCTTGCGCCACATTGAAAGAACTAGGCTTCTTTGCCACGTCGTAGATATTAGCGGTATGGAAGGTAGAAACCCGATTGACGATTATAAGGCGATAAATACCGAACTTAAAAATTACAGCAAAAAACTATCAAGTCTTAAACAAATAATAGTTTTGAATAAATGCGACTTATTCGGTGCGGAAGAAAATATTAAAGAGTTCAAAAAACGCGTTAAAAAGTATAAAATTATAACCGTTTCGGCGCTCACGGGCGAAGGTAAAGAAGAACTTATTAAAACTCTTGCCGAGTACTTAAAAGAAATTCCCGCCTACGAGCCGAAACAAGACGAAGGCTTTACCTATGACAAAGTTTATAGTGATAGTTTTGAAATTTTCCGTGATGAAGACGGGGCGTTTATAGTAGACGGCGACTTAGTTAAAACTCTTTCTAGAAACGTCGTTATTAACGATATGGATAGTATGGCGTACCTACAAAAAATCTTACGTCAAAAAGGCGTTATCAAAAAACTTAGAGAAGAAGGCTGTAAAGACGGGGATACCGTTGTTATCGGCAATATAGAATTTGACTTCATAGATTAAAAATATTAGGAGATATATATGTTTACTTCAAAACAAAGAAGCGTTTTAAGAAGTATGGCGCAAACGATAGAACCCGTAGGTCAAATAGGCAAGGGCGGTATTAGTGAAAATATGGTTAAAACCTTTTCACAGGCCCTAGAAGCGCGCGAACTTATTAAAATTACCTTGCTAAACAACAGCGATGAAGACTTAAAAGAAATAGCAGTTGAAATTGCTAATAAACTCGGTGCCGAACTCGTTTGCACCATAGGTCACAAAATAGTACTTTATAGGTATTCTAAAAAGAAGGGTATTGTCCATATTAAATACTAATATTTTTAATACCTTATAAGCGTCGCATAACTGCGTTACTGCTTCGTTTACGGACTTCGATAACCAAAAAGGTTTATCTCACCCCGTAAACTTAGCGAGCCTTGTTCTGCTTGTTTCTAACGTCTTAAAATACAAGTTTGAATAGGCTTTGAGTTATTAGCGAGCCTTGTTCTGCTTGCTTCTAAGGTCTTAAAAGGTTGTAATCTACAAATTATAAAATAAAAAACACCTTATAGTCAAAACGACTATAAGGTTTAGTAGTTTAACCATAATATATAAAATATTAAACGGCTTTTTATAGCCGTTTTTAAGTTTTGGTTTTGAAAAATTTTAGATATACCGCTATAAGTAAAAATACCGTTCCTAAAAAGGCGTAGAAAAATTTATAGTAGGTAACGGTTGAAAACAGCGTTAAAACCGCGCCCCATAAAAAGAACTTTTTAACGTTTTCACGCCGTAAAAAGCGACCTATAAGTTTGTTAACGCTAAACACTTTCTTTTCTTTTACGGGGTAGTCGGGCAGTAGTTTTTCACTATTTAGCGCGCTATATAAGTCGTACGCAGTATATATACTAACGCTATTTATCTCGCTAAAAAACTCTTTGACGCCCGCGTTATATTCGCAACAAAGTATTGCCGTTTTATAGCCTTTCGGCGTTTGTTTATAAAAGCGTATTGCGGTAGAAAGTGTAGTTTTATCGGGTGTAAAGTCAAAGTATAAAGCGACCTTTTTATCCTTAAAATAAAAGGCGGATTTTTTAACTTCGTAAGGCTTGCCTACTTTATTTAAGTACGACGATATTAACAAAACCACTTCGCTATCTTTAAGTAGGTATAGGCGATTTGAAAAAGCGGTAACTTTTTCGTTTTCGATAGCCGTATCTACTTTTTTTCTGTTTTTATACGAAGAAATAAGTATAAACAAAAAAGCGGTAAGCGACGATAGCGTTACGCTAAATAGCGTTGCGCTAATAATTGAATATATATTTTGCTTTACGATAGCGTAATAGATAAAGAAAGAAATTCCAAATATAAACGCACCGTCAAGCGCGATTGACAGTTTAAGTTTGTTCATAAAGTTATTATTGCCAAAGCGCTGTATAATTATATTGACTAATTAAAAGTTCTTGTGTTAAAATAATAATATGAAAATTGCTATTTTCGGCGGTTCTTTTAACCCCGTTCACAACGAGCATATAAAAGTTGCAAAAGGCGCTATTAAAGAACTTAATTTAGATAAACTTATAGTTATGCCCACTTTTATATCTCCGCATAAAAAGAGCGCCGAATTTATAAGCGCCGAGCATCGCTTAAATATGCTTAACCTTGCTTTTTCGGGCGAAAAGGCTGTTGAAGTTTCTAGTTACGAGATAGATAAGGGGGGTATAAGTTACACTTTTGAAACGATAACTCATTTCAAAAAATTATATCCTACCGCTAAAATCTACTTTATGCTGGGTAGCGATATGCTTGAAAATTTTCCTACTTGGAAACACCCAGATATTATACTTAATAACTGCACGCTATTACTCACCGAAAGAAGAACGGGCGAGTTTGACGACGACGCGCTTATAGATAAAATTTATTCATTATATAAAAGCAAGGTTGAAAGGCTTAAAGTTTACGGCGAAACGATTTCAAGCACTAAAATTAGAACGCACTATAAACTTGGGCTTTCGTTAGACGGGCTAGTTCCAAAATCGGTTGAAGATTATATTATAAATAATTGCGTTTATGAAAGCGATTTTTATTACGAATATATAAAAAAAGTTCTTCCTATAAAAAGAAGAATTCACACGGCAGGCGTTATAACTACGGCGATAGACCTTGCTAAAAAGTTAAAGGTTGACGAAAAAAAGGCGGAATTATCAGCGCTACTTCACGACGTTGCCAAGTACGAAGATATAAATAATTATAACGGCGTAGGTATCAAAAGCGATTTGCCTAGCGATATAATTCATCAATATTTAGGCGAGTATATTGCGCGCACCAAACTAAACGTTGATGATAGTGACGTGCTTTTGGCAATTAAATACCACACGACGGGGCGCGCGAATATGACTATGCTTGAAAAGGTTATTTATATTGCAGACCTTATCGAGCCTTCTAGAAAGTTTCAAGGCGTTGAAAAACTGCGCGAAGAGATAAATAAAGATTTTCACGCGGGGTTTAAGATTTGTCTTGAAGAAATAATTAAGTTTCTAAAACTAAGTGGAAAAGAAGTTTACAGTCTAACGCTTGAAGCGTTAAAAGGAGAGATTTATGAGTAGTTCAAATCAACTTGCCGAAATAGTTCTTTCGGCGCTTAAAGAGAGAAAGGCGTTTGATATCGTTAAGATAAACGTGGAGGAAAAGTCGTCGGTTGCAGATTATTTTATAATAGCGTCGGCGCGCTCGTCAACGCAAGTTAAAGCGCTAGCAGAACACGTTGAAAAACGCGTTGAAGAAAACGGCGCTAGGGCGCTTAGAAAAGAAGGTATTAGTGACGCTAGGTGGATAATACTTGACTTTGGCGACGTAATCGTTCACCTATTTAACGACGAAACTAGGTTATTTTACCATCTTGAAAGGTTGTGGGGCGAGGGTGAAAAGATAGAAAACGAAGACTAATTTTCGATTTTTTCCTTTTCGATAACGGTGGCCTTTATAGGTATGGTGTCGTCTTGTTTTTTGCGCGCCTTTTTTTGGGGCGTAACGTAATAGATTTTAGGAGTATCTTTTATGATACTCTTTTTTTTGCCGTCAAATTTAACGGTTATAATTTTTACGGCAACGCAAAACGCAAGTGTTATAAGATAAATTAAAACGATAAATAGTAATCCTTTCATAGCCTAATTGTAACGCATAAAAAATTAAAAAAAATTGCGAGTTTTGGTATTTTTTTAAGCAAAATAAGAAATAATCACAGTAAAACAGGAGGGTTTATGGAAAATATCGATATAAAAGAAACAGAAAATCAAGAAATCTCGCTAGAAGAAATTAAACTAGACGGTGGGGAAGAGCCGTCACTTGTAAAAGATTATTTTGTAAAAGAAGGCACGGCAACTAAAACCGATTTAGCAAGCCTATTTGGGCAAAGTGAAGTGGAACTTCAAAAAGAGTTCGGCTCGTACAAGGCGAAAAAAATTTATAAAAGATTAAACGTTTTTATTGACGGTTCAACGCTACTTAAAGACGAAATAGTATCCAAGTTAAAACTTGCAACTAAATACGGTTTTTACGGCGTAACCGTATTTTTGCGCCAGGTTGCGCTTGCAAAATCATACCTTAAAAATAGTGGCGTTAAGGTTAGGGCGTTAGTTGGATATCCTTTCGGGCTTGACGGGTACAAAACCACGAAATGCGCCTTAAAGCAAGCGGTTGAAAAGGGGGCTGACGAAGTAATTTTACAGATACCTTCGTATAGCGTTAAAAACGGCGAACTTAAAGAACTTACTAAAACGGTAAAAAAACTTCAAAAATATCTAAGGAAAAAACCGCTAATTTTATCGCTTGATGCAAGCGCGCTCACTCTTTCGGAACTTGAAAGCGGTGTAAACTCCCTTTCGTGTTTAGACGTTTTATCGCTAAATATCACTATGCCGTGTGGCATTGATAAAAACATTATCGAAAACGTAGTTTCTTCTGTTGCGGGCAGAGAAAACGTGGAATATTATTCTAACGTTTGCTCGGCGGAAGACGCGGTTTCCGTACTTTTAAGCGGAATAAACGTATTAACTACCCCGTCGTGCGAAAAGGTGGTTTTAGACCTTAATAAAAAAATTAACACCGCGGGCTGTCAAACCGTTGAAAATGTTGACAAAACGCGTGAATAAGATTACAATAAAAGCGTTCTTTGAGGCGGAGTGAAATTCTCCACCGGCAGTGAAGTCTGCAAAGGCGCGTAAATTTGCATATGCGCCCCGACACGGTTTAATTCCGTGACCGACGGTATAGTCCGGATAGGAAAGGAGAGGGCGTTTCAAGGGATATTTATATCCCTTTTTCTATTGCCCAAAAATTATTATGGAAAAAAAGAAATTAGATTTTAGTGGAAAAACCTTAGCAAAACTCGGCATTTTTACAGCGCTTTCGTACGTGCTTACCTTTTTTGAGTTCCCTATATTTCCCGCTACCCCCTTTTTGAAACTTGACTTTTCTAACGTTTTCGTTTTGATAGGTGGGTTTTCGCTCGGTACGGTGCACGGCGTTATAATTCTCGTCGTAAAGGAAACGCTTTGCTTAATTAAATCGTCAACCGTGGTTGGTCAACTTGCAAACGTTATAATAGGGCTTTGCTTTGCTTTAATTCCGCTACTACTATATAGCGGAAAGAAAACTTTCAAGCGCGCTTTATTAGGTTTGATTATCGGTTCTATTATTATGAGTTTAGCGTCGCTTCCCGTTAACCGCTATATAAACTTTCCGCTATACGGCGCACCCGACTCGGCTTTTTTATCGCTTTGGGGATACGTTTTTGTATTCAACTTAATAAAGGCGGTATCGCTATCGATTTTAACGATAATTTTATACAAAAAAGTAAAAGGTTTATTAAATTTTTAATTTTATATAAAAATTAAAATATCTATGGTATAATGCATTTATGAAATACTTATCAAAAACCCCAAAACAAACTATGAAAATAGGCGAGGAGTTTGCTAAAACCCTATCGGGTGGTGACGTGGTGTTACTTCACGGCGACCTTGGCGCTGGCAAAACCGCCTTTACGAAAGGTATTGCTAAGGGGCTAAATATTCAAAAGGAAATAACTTCTCCAACGTACGCGTATATGAACGATTACGACGGGGTTTTATACCATTACGACTGTTATCGTTTATCGTCTGGCGAAGATGCGGAAGCGCTTGGGCTTACCGATTATTTCTACGGCAACGGAATTTGCGTTATTGAGTGGAGCGAAAATATAAAAAGCGTACTTCCTAAAAAGGTTAAGTCGGTAACGATAAATAAAATTGACGAAAAGACGAGGGAGATTATCATATGAACGCCTTGGCGATAGACACTAGCGGTAATCATTTAACGGTGCTATTATTAAAGGGAGAAAGTGTATATAAAAGCCATTTATCTAACGCTTTACTTAAACACTCTATAACGCTGATGCCCGAAATTGAAAAGGTTTTAGAAGAAACGAACACCCCCTTATCTAAAATTGACGTTTTTTGTTCATCAATAGGCCCGGGGTCTTTCACGGGGATACGAATAGGCGTTTCAACTATAAAGGCGCTAGCGTATTCAACGGGAAAAAAGGTTTTAGGCGTTACTTCTTTTTTATCGCTTGCATATAATAGTGATGAAAGTAAAGTTCTTGCGGTAATTGACGCTAAGCACGATAATTATTACGTTTGCGGTTTTGAAAATAAAAAGGTAACTATTCCGCCTTGCTTTTTAAGTTTAAGCGAAGTTAAGAGCCTAGCAAGTGGCTATACTATCGTGTGTGACGGTGATATCGATATCCCACACGTTAAAGCCGATTACGAAAGCGGTTTTTATAAAGCGGTAAAAGAAAGTTTACCGCTAGCAAGTTACGACTTAGAGTTACTTCTTCCGCTGTACGTTAAAAAAAGTCAAGCCGAGGAAGAGCGCAATGGTTAAAGAAATTACGCCTTCAATGATAGAAGAAATTTCACTTCTTGAAAGGGAGTGTTTTTCTAGTTTTTATAGCGATAGCGTTTTACTATCTACTCTAAACGCGCCGTCGTTTTTCGGGCTTGCAAGCGTGGATAATAACGTTTTAGGTTACGTTTTTTCTACCGTGGTGCTAGACGAGGCTAATATTGATAGAATTGCCGTAAAAAACAAGTACCGTAATCAAAAAATTGCAACGAAACTTCTTATAGAACTTGAAAATAGGCTAAAAAATAAAGGCGTTAAAAAGGTTTTATTAGAAGTTAGGCGTTCAAACGCAGTTGCTATAAAACTTTACTTATCTCTTGGGTACGAAAAGATTTTCGAGCGCAAAAACTACTACGAAAACGGGGAAGACGCGCTCATTTATATAAAAATTTTGTAAGGAGTTATTATTAAAACTATCGTAAACGGTTTAGTTACGGAAGTTAAAGGGGAAGGAAAGCCTATAATACTTCTTCACGGCTACCTTTCTTCAAAGGAAAGTTTTTCATATCAAATAGACTATCTATCTAAGTTTAGAAAAGTCTACGCGCCCGACCTTTTAGGGTTTGGTGAAAGCCCACCCTTAAAAACCCCTTATTCGCTTGACGACTACGTGAGTTTAGTTTTTAAGTTTATAAATAATTTAGGGATAGACCGTTACGATATATTAGCCCACTCTTTCGGCGGGCGCATAGCGATACGGCTTGCACTCAAAGATAATAGAGTAGATAAAATTATTCTAACGGGCGGTGCTGGGTTAAAGCCTAGGCGAACTCCTTTATATTATATAAGGGTATACCTTTATAAAATTTTGAAAAAAATACTTCCTAAAAAACACCTAAAAGGGTTTGGAAGTAGCGAATACAAAAGCCTTAGTGACGTTATGAAACTAAGTTATCTTAAAATCGTTAACGACCACCAAGATAGCGAAGTTAAAAACGTTAAAAACGAAACGTATCTAATATACGGCAACCGCGATAAACAAACGCCACTTTATATGGCTAAAAAATTCAACAAACTAATTAAGAATTCTACTTTAACCGTTATAAGCGGTGCAGGGCATTTTGCCTTCGTTGACAATCCGCGTTTATTCAACGCTTTAATCAAAGAATTTTTATACGGAGATTGATTATGCAACTTAACTTACTTAGCGACGTATTACCGCTTGACGAACTTCAAACGATAACCGATATGTTTTCGGTTTATAGAATTTTGGGGTTTTTGCTAATTGGGCTTATTAACGCCGTGTTAATGATAGTTATATCATATAGATTCTTTCAAGCAATTCAACAATGCGGATATAAAGGCGGGCCGTATCTTAAATGGCTTAAAAAACGCGACAATGCGTATTTGACTAGGCTGTTGATGGTGTCAATGCTGTCAATGCTGGGGTTTTTACTTGTTAATATGGCGCTGTCGTTTATCGACCACTATATTATAAAATACCTTGGCTTTGTGGTTTACTTTTTGTTCTTGGCAATATACTTAAACGGCGAGCGAAAAAGAAAGTCTAAAACCCCGCTAGTACTCACAAAGCGCATGGTAAGGCTTATGATAACTTTTGCGGTTTTAACGGTTTTACTTAGCGTTTTGTTAATTTTACTTGTGAACTTCGTGGCAATTCCGTTCAAGGATAACTTGCTTTCTCAGTTTAGATACGCGATACTTTGCCTATCGCCGATAGCAGTTCCGTATATCGTACTATTAGCGTATGAGATAAACGACCCTATCGAAAGGGCTATCAACAAAAAATACTATGAAAAGTGCAAGCAAGCGCTAGATGGTAGACCAGACCTTATTAAAATAGGAATTACGGGAAGTTACGGAAAAACTTCGGTTAAATATATACTTTCTAAAATTTTATCAACCAAATATAAAGTTTTAGCAACCCCTGAATCGTACAATACGCCTATGGGTATATCGAAAACGGTTAAAAGGCTTGAAGATAGCCACCAAATTTTCGTGTGTGAAATGGGCGCGAGAAGGTTAGGTGACGTTAAAGAAATTTGCAATATGGTAAACCACGATATTGCAGTAATTTCAGGCATAACTTACCAACACCTTGAATCGTTTGGAACGCTTGAAAACGTAATAAAGGCTAAAAGCGAAATTTTAGGCGGTAATTTTAAGGGTGACGCGTTCCTTTCGGCAGACAATAAGTACACGGTTGAAATGTATAAGTCGGCAAGCGCGCCAAAATATTTAGCGGGGCTTAGCAAAAACAAAAATTCTTTCCTTTTTGGGGAAGACGTAAAAGTGAGTGAAAACGGCACGGAGTTTACGCTAGTTTTCGGCGAAGAAAAGATAGTTATTAAAACGGTTCTACTTGGTCAAACGGCGGTGCAAAATATAATTTTAGCGTCGGCGGTGGCGGTAAAACTCGGGCTTTCTTTACAAGAAATTGCAAGTGCGGTATCACGGCTTGAACAAATTCCGCATAGGCTTGAACTTATAAAGAACGATAGCGGAGTATTTATTATTGACGACGGGTATAACAGCAACCCCGAAGGTGCAAAGCAAGCGATAAACTTACTTAAAAACTTCAAAGGTAAAAAGTACGTTGTAACCCCCGGTATGGTGGAACTTGGTCACGCTGAAAGCGGTTTCAACTACAAACTTGGCGAAATGCTATCGTCGGTGTGTGACGGAGTTATTTTAGTAGGCAGAAGCGGAAGTTTACAAATTCGCGAAGGGCTACTCAGTAAAAATTATCCGCTATCTAGCGTGTATATGGTTAAAGACCTTAACGAGGCAAAGCAAACGCTTAAAAATTTACTTTCAAGTGGTGACGTAGTTTTATTTGAAAACGACTTACCCGACCTTTTTAACTAATAAGATAAAATAATAAAAACACCAAAGCAAAAAAATATGCGGAGGTGTTTTATTTTGAAAAATATTTTGGTATTTTACGGTGGAAAATCGTGCGAGCACGACGTTTCCGTAATAACAGGCGTTTTAACGCTAAACTCAATTGACAAAACCTTGTATAACCCCGTTCCCGTTTACCTTTCTAAAAAGGGCGAGTGGTATACGGGCAAGGAATTATTTGACGTTTCTTTTTACAAAAATTTCCAAGAAAAGCCACTTAAAAAGGTAACGCTACTCTCTGGCGAAAGAGGGCTTTTTATTAAAGGAAAACGGCTTAAAAAACTGTGTGACGCGTATTCCGCAATAAACTGTATGCACGGGCTTAACGGAGAAGACGGAAGTTTATCAGGCGCGCTAAAACTAAATAATATTCCACTTGCTAGCCCTAGTTTGTTTGGAAGTTCTCTATCTATCGATAAAGAGTTTACTAAATATTGCCTTAAAGGAATTAGCGTTAAACGGCTTGACTGTATTACCGTTTTAGAAACGGATTACTTTTTAGATAAAGAAAAGGTGCAAAAAGAAGTTGAAGAGTTTTTAGGTTACCCCGTTATAGTAAAGCCTGCAAACTTAGGTTCTAGTATAGGCATTTCAAAGGCTAGCGACAGCGCGTCGCTTCATAGCGCTATTGAAAGCGGTTTTGCCTTTGATAATAAGTTAATTATCGAGAAAAAACTTTCTAACTTTATCGAACTTAACTGCGCGTGTTACGAGGGTAAGAACGGCTTAGTCGTTTCGCAAGTTGAAAGACCTATCTCGGTTAGCGAAATTTTAACCTTTAAGGATAAATACGAGGGGTTCAAAGGCGGTGGCGAAAGAGAATTTCCTGCAAAAATTCCTATAAAAACTGCTGAAAAAGTCCGCCAAATTACTAAAACCGTGTACGAGCGTTTCGGCTTTTTTGGAATAATTAGGGTAGATTATTTGCTGTGTGACGGCAAGATTTATCTCAACGAGATAAACACCGTTCCAGGCTCGCTAGCGTACTATTTGTTTTCAAACACGCTTAAAGGCTTTACGGATATCTTAACCGAAATTATCGAACTTAGCGTTCAAAAATTTTCAAGTTTTTCATCTAGAAAGTTCGAGTATAATTCGTGCGTTTTAGATATAAAGGGCGTAAAGGGCGGAAAACTTAAAAATAATTGACGAGTATTTAATTTAATGATATAATAACCGCGAGATGGCCGTACTGCTGCGGGGGCGTACGCCCACGAGGAAAGTCCGAGCTTCACAGTAGCAGGGTGCCAGTTAACGGCTGGTGAAGGTGACTTCAAGGAAAGTGCAACAGAAAATAACCGCAAACTTTTAGTTTGTAAGGATGAAAAGGCGAGGTAAGAGCTCACCGTTCCCTTGGTAACAAGGGAAGCCGTGTAAACCCCACCCGAAGCAAGATAGGAATATAAGAACTACGAGGCTACGTCGCTTATATTCGTTTTATTCGCTTGAACCTATCGGTGACGGTAGGTCTAGATAGATAGCAGTATTAGATGACAGAACTCGGCTTACACGCCATCTCAATTTAAGGCGCTATAAACGTCGCAATACTTTGTTAACCTTCAGCCAACAACCTTTGATGACCGACAAGGTCTATCTCAGTCTGTTGTCTTTCGGTTGCCTCGTCTTGCTCGTTTCTAGCGCCTTAAATATTGCTTAGTAAAAACTTTTTGGTGACCGACAAGGTTAGTGCCGACCACACTTTGTGTCGAGCCTTGCCTAACTTGTTTCTAACGTCTTAAAACAGTTGTAATAAGCAAGGTCTATTACAACCGCACGCCTTGTCGAGCCTTGCCTAACTTGTTTCTAACGTCTTAAAATACAAGTTATAATAGGCTATGTTTAACTTGTAACTAACGCCTTAAAAACAAAACAAAATTAACTCTCGGTATAAAACGAGAGTTTTTTATTGCAAAATTATGCGCAAAGTGGTAAAATGTATTTGCGACCTAACTTTATATTTTGATCAAAGTATACTTCTAGGGTAGAGGTGTACTATTTTCGCTTTTACATAAATCTTTGGTCAAAGTATTTTGTAAGTTAGTGTCGCAACGGGCGGAATTACACTTTTGCTAGGTGTCGTTCTGCTTGCAGTACGGCACTTTTTTAATGGAGGTTTTTATGAAAACCAAACTACTTAACGTTTTAACTTTAATAATGCTTATTTGTTTGTTTTTATTAACGTTAACCGCGTGTGATAAGCCACACGAACACACTTTTAAAAATTATATAAGTGATAACAACGCAAGTTGCATGGCAAATGGAACTGAAACTGCAAAGTGTGACAATTGCGACGAAACCGATACGAGAGAGGTTGAAGATAGTAAGTTACCGCATAGTTTTACAAATTATATAAGTGATAACAATGCAAGTATCGATAACGATGGCACTAAAACTGCAAAATGTGATAACTGTGATACTACGGATACTATAATCGATGAAGGAAGTAGACTTGCAGGTGCTATATCGTTTAAGACCTTGGATGTTAATGGAACTAGTGTTTATGGTAAAGTTCCAAACATTACTGAAAATTTTTCTTTCATTAACGAAATAGAAACATCAGGCGATGCAAAATACATAGTATCACTCGATATTAGTGGAATTCAAATAGTTACAACAAAAATCATACCTTTAACCGTTGGCGATAATAATATTTACGTAACTGAAATAATAAACGATGAGCCGACGAACGTTTATACTGTAACAATTAGGAGAAAGCCTGCCTATGAGGTCGTTTACAACTTAAATAATGGAACAATAGTGGAAAGTCAAACCTTTGAAGAGGGAGATTTTGTTTTAGCACCTATTGAAGATCCTATTCGCGCTGGTTATACGTTTGATGGTTGGGATTATGATTTTTCAACACCTATAACGTCAAATATTACAATAAGCGCTAAATGGATTGCAATATTTAATTGTTCTAACGGTGAAATTACCGGCTTAACTTCTCACGGTGGAACTTTAACTAAAATTGTTATACCCGAAAGTATTGATAATGTTGAGATAACAAGTGTAGGTAGTTATGCGTTCAAAGATTGTTTATTACTCACGTCAATAACAATACCTAACAGTGTTACAAATATAGGTGGTTATGCCTTCAGTGGTTGCTATAAACTTGTGGAAGTTATAAATAATTCTCAACATATAACAGTAGAAAAGGGTTCTGAAGATAATGGCTATTTAGGTTATTTTGCGCTTTCAGTTTCTAATTGTGATAGTAGTTACGTGTCGAAACTATCAATTGATAGTAACGATTACGTTATTTACATTGATGGCATAGATAAAATTTTAGTAAATTACGTTGGTAGTCAAACTGAGTTAAATTTACCAAGGGAAATAACAAAAATTAACAAGTTGGCTTTATCATATAACGATAAAATTACAAGTGTAAGCATTCCCGATAGCGTAACAAGTGTGGGCAATAATGCGTTTGCATATTGTACTTCCTTAACAAGTGTAAGTATTCCCGATAGCGTAACAAGTATCGGTAGTAATACGTTTACATATTGCACTTCCTTAACAAGTGTAAGTATTCCTAATAGCGTAACAAGTGTGGGTAATAATGCGTTTGCATATTGTACTTCCTTAACAAACATAGTAATATCTAATGGTGTAGAGAGTATAGGAAATACTGCGTTTAATCGTTGTATTTCTTTAACAAGTGTAACTGTTCCTAATAGCGTAACAAGTATCGGTGATTATGCATTTGAGTTTTGTGTGTCTTTAATAGATATAACAATAGGTAATAAGGTAACAAGTATAGGTGAATATGCATTTCTTGATTGTTATAAACTTGTAGAAGTAATAAACAAATCACCTTATATAACAGTAGAAAAGGGTTCTGAAGATAATGGATATTTAGGTTGTTATGCGCTTTCAGTTTCTAATTGTAATAGTAGTTACGTATCGAAAATATCAACTGATAATAATGGTTACGTTATTTATACTGAGGGTGAAGATAAAATTTTATTGGGATACGAAAGTACACAAACTGAATTAAATTTACCAAGCGAAATAACAAAAATATATCAATACGCTTTTTACAGCAATAATATTACGAACGTAGTAATATCGGATAGCGTAAAAAGTATAGGTGAATATGCGTTCGCTTGGTGTGATTCGTTAACGGATGCTATAATTGGAAACGGTGTAGAAAGTATAGGTTCTCGTGCGTTCTATAATTGCAGTTCTTTAATAAGTGTAATAATTCCTGATAGCGTAACGAGTATAGGTTCTTATGCGTTCGGAGATTGTACTTCACTCACTTCAGTAACCATAGGTAATGGTGTCACTAGTATAGGCAATTCTGCGTTCGATGGTTGTACTTCACTTTCGTACAATGTTCAAGACAACTTAATATATATAGGTAATCAATCTAACCCATATTTATACTTAATAGGTGTGGTAGATACGAACATAACGACTGCAAATATAGATAATAACTGCAAATATATATATGATTCGGCGTTTGCGTATTGTACTTCCTTAACAAGTGTAACAATATCAGATAACGTAATAAGTATTGGGAATAGTGCGTTTAGGGGATGTAGTGGTCTTAATTCTATCGTAATTCCCGATAGAGTAAAAACTATCGGTAGTGGTGCGTTTTTAGGTTGTAGTTCGTTATCTAGTATAGAAATACCTGATAGCATAACAAGTATCGATAGTTGGGTGTTTTTTAGGTGTTACTCGCTTAAGAGTGTAGTAATTGGAAACAGTGTAGAATATATTGGCGATTATGCGTTTGCGGATTGTTATTCGTTAATGAAGGTTACAATACCAGATGGAGTAACGAATATAGGCGAGGAGGCTTTCTATAATTGCAATTCCTTAATAAGTATAGAAATTCCAGATAGTGTAACAAGTATAGGAAAAGATGCGTTCTACAACTGTAAACAACTTGTAGAGGTAATAAACAAATCACCTTATATAACAGTAGAAAAGGGGTCTGAAGATAATGGTTATTTAGGTTATTACGCGCTTTCAGTATGTAATTGTAATAGTAGTTACGTGTCAAAAGTAACAACCGATAGTAACGGTTACGTTATTTTTACTGATGGTGAAGATAAAATTTTAGTAGAGTACGTAGGTACTCAAACTGAGTTGATGTTACCAGGCGAAATAACAAAAATATATCAATACGCTTTTTACAATAATGATAAAATTACAAGTGTTGTAATATCGGATAGAGTAATTAATATAGGACTACAGGCGTTTGATGGTTGTGATTCGTTAACAAGCGTTGTAATTGGAAACGGGGTGGTAAATATAGGTAATTCTGCTTTCGCTCGTTGTTATTCGTTGACAAGTGTAGTAATTGGAAACGCTGTAGAAAATATAGGTGATTCTGCGTTCTCTAGTTGTTCCTTAACAAGTATAGTAATTCCTAATAGCGTAGAAAGTATAGGCGATTCTGCGTTCGATTTTTGCAAATCGTTAACAAGTGTTGTTATTGGAAACGGTGTAGTAAATATTGGCGATTATGCGTTTAGAGGTTGCAGAAATTTAGCAAGCATTAAATATCGTGGTAGCAGTACACAATGGTCGTCTATTAGCAAGGGTAATTATTGGAACCAAAGTACATATACTTATATGACTATCACTTATAATTATACTGGCGAATAAATTATTTCAATAAAAAAATACGGTGGAATTCCACCGTATTTTCAATTTATAAATATTATTAAACGTTAAATCTAAATAGAACGACGTCGCCGTCTTTCATAACGTAGTCTTTACCTTCTGAGCGCACCTTTCCAAGTTCTTTTGCCTTCGTGTAGTTACCGCATTCAAGAAGAACTTGCCAGTCAGCTACTTCGGCTCTTATAAAGCCCTTTTCAAAGTCGGTGTGAATTTTGCCTGCCGCTTGGGGGGCTTTCGTGCCGTTTTTTATAGTCCACGCTCGTGTTTCGGGCTCGCCAGACGTTAGGTAACTAATAAGCCCAAGCAAGCGGTAACTTGCCTTAACAAGCCTATTAAGACCGCTTTCAGTAAGCCCTAAATCTTCTAAAAACATTTGTTGCTCGTCAGGTTCAAGTTCGCTAATTTCTTCTTCGGTTTTAGCGGAAATTATTAAAGTTTCGCTCCCGTCTAAAACGGCGTAGTCTTGAACTTTTTTGGCAAGCGGAATTTCGCTTATATCTTTTGCGATATCGCTCTCCGATATATTAGCCGCGTAGATAACGGGTTTTGAAGTTATTAAAAATAGCCCGTCAACGTACTTTTTCTCTTCTTCGTTAAACTCTAAACTTCTAACGGGTTTTTCGCTTTCTAAACAAGTTAAAACGCGCTTTAACAAATCGCTTTCAATCTGGTACTTTTTATCACCCGTTTTTATCATAGAAACCGCCTTATCGTAGCGTTTTTGCACGCTTTCCATATCCGATAAGATAAGTTCAAGGTTTATAGTTTCAATATCGCTAATCGGGTCTACTTTACTTTCAACGTGAACGACGTTATCGTCTTCAAAACATCTAACAACGTGTACGATAGCGTCAACTTCTCTTATATGCGATAAAAACTTATTGCCTAAGCCTTCGCCCTTAGACGCGCCCTTTACAAGCCCCGCGATATCCACGAATTCTATGGTTGCTGGCGTTATTTTTTTACTTTGATAAAGTTTTGCGAGTTTATCAAGCCTTTCGTCAGGAACGGCAACCACGCCAACGTTAGGTTCTATCGTGCAGAACGGAAAGTTAGCCGCTTGCGCGCCGGCGTGAGTTATAGCGTTAAAAAGTGTAGATTTTCCTACGTTGGGAAGACCAACGACACCAAGTTTCATAAAAAAACTCCTACTTGTTAAATTTTGCTTTATTATTATAGCAAATAATAATATTATTTTCAAACTTTTTAGGCTGTAAGATTAAAAATAATTGCAGTTATATAAAAAGTGTGGTAAAATTAGCGTATGGATTACAAAAGTTATATAGCAAAAAATTTATCAATAGACGGCGTTTTAGAACAAGAAATTTACGACCTTATTGCTCTTCCGCCCGATAATTCTATGGGAGATTTCGCTCTCCCTTGCTTTAAGTTTGCAAAAGTTTTAAGAAAGTCGCCCCAAGTGATAGCGGAAGAACTTTCTAAATCTTTCCCGATAGGTGACGTTATCGTTAAAGTAACCGCAGTAAACGGATACCTTAACTTTACCGTTAACAGAAGCGCAAGGGCTAAAAAGGTACTTGAAAGCGTTTTGAGTGAAGGCGATAACTACGGTTCTTCAACGGTGGGAAAGGGTAAAACTATTTGTATTGACTATTCGTCGATAAACGTTGCAAAACCCTTTCATATCGGGCATTTATCAACTACCGTTATCGGCGGTGCGCTCTATAAAATTTACAAAAAACTCGGTTACAACGTTGTGGGCATCAACCACCTTGGCGACTACGGCACGCAGTTTGGCAAACTTATTTACGCCTACAAGGCGTGGGGAAACCGCGAAGAAGTTGAAAAGGGCAGAGTTAAAGAACTTATGCGCTTATACGTAAAGTATCACGACGAAGCCGAGAAAAACCCTTCGCTTGACGATAAGGCGAGAGAGTATTTCAAACTTATCGAAAACGGCGATAAAGAGTGCAACGAACTATTCAAGTGGTTCAAAGAACTAACGCTTATTGACGTTGAAAGGGTATATAAGCAACTTGGCGTTACCTTTGATAGTTACGCGGGCGAAAGTTTCTTTAACGACAAAATGGCACCCGTTATTGACGAACTTTCTCAAAAAGGTTTACTAAAAGAGAGTGACGGGGCAAAGATAGTCGACCTTGAAAGTTACGATATGCCACCTTGCTTAATACTTAGGTCGGACGGGGCGTCGCTTTACGCCACGCGTGACTTAGCGGCGGCAATTTACCGCAAAAACACTTATAATTTCGACAAGTGTTTATACGTCGTTGCATACCAACAAAACTTACATTTCAAGCAGTTTTTCAAAGTGTTAGAACTCATGGGTAAGCCTTGGGCAAAAGATATGGTTCACGTTGCGTTCGGTATGGTTTCGCTTGAAGAAGGCACTATGTCAACGAGAAAGGGCAAAGTAGTCTTTTTAGAAGACGTTATCAATAAATGTTGCGAAAAGGCTTTATCGATTATTAACGAAAAAAATCCCGACCTTGAAAACAAGCAAGAAACGGCAAACGCCGTGGGTACTGGCGCAGTAATATTCGGCGCGCTATCTAGCGGTAGAATTAAAGATATAGTATTCTCTTACGATAAAGTTCTTAACTTTGACGGGGAAACGGGGCCTTATTGCCAGTACACTTACGCAAGAGCGTCAAGCGTTATGAAAAAGGCGGGAGAGTTTAATAGTTACACCGTTCCCGAAGTTTTAAGTGACGACGAGTACGCGCTAATTAGCACCCTAGCGTCGTATCCCGAAGTAGTTTCGCTTTCGGCTGAAAGATACGAGCCTAGCGTTATAACTAGATACGCGGTAGACTTATCCGAGGCGTTTAATAAGTTCTATTTCAACTGCAAAATTCTCGGCGAAGAAGAAACGGTTAAAAACTTCCGCTTAGCGCTTACGCTTTCTACGAAAACCGTACTTAAAAACGCGCTTTCACTACTTGGAATTAAAACGCCGGAGAAGATGTAATATGAAAAAACTTATTATTTTTGACCTTGATGGAACGCTTCTAGACACCGTTGAAGATTTGCGCCATTGTATAAATATTTTATTAGAAAAACACGGCTATAAGACGGTTAGTTCACAAGAAATAGTAAAATGCTTAGGCTACGGCGCAAAGCAACTCGTGTACTTAGCGGCGGGTAAACCCGATAGTGAAACACACGAAAAACTCTTTGCAGAATACGTTCCTATGCAAGAAAAAAGCGACAACGCTTTTACCCGTTTATACGACGGGCTTGACGAAGTTTTAGTAAAACTTAAAAAACTAGGATATAAACTCGCTATCGTTTCAAACAAGCCCGATAGCGTTACCCAAATAGTAGTTGAGCAAAAATTAGGTAGTTACGGTTTTGATTTCGTTACGGGCAACCGCCCTGAACTTTTTAACCCAAAGCCGGACAAGTCGTGCGTTGAGTACTGCCTATCTAGTTTAGGAATAAAAAAGGAAGATGCGATATTCGTAGGAGATAGCGAGGTTGACGTTCAAACTTTCATAGGCGCAGGGATTGACGGTATCGGCGTAACTTGGGGATTTAGACCAAAACAACAACTTATTGAGGCGGGTTGCACTCACTTTGCAGACGATGCAAACGACCTACTCAATGAAATATTAAAATTTTAATAAGGAGTAACTTATGAAAAAGTTTTTTGAAGAGTTTAAGAAGTTTATAACTCGCGGTAACGTGCTTGACATGTCTGTCGGCGTTGTCGTTGGCGGTGCGTTCACGGGCATCGTTAACGGTTTAACTAACAACGTGCTTAAACCCGTTATCAACTGGATAATTTCTCTTATCGTGAAAGGTGACGGTTTGTCCGGCGCAATCACGGTGTTGTCGCCTTCGTATTTAGCAGACGGCACGCTTGACCTTCCTTCGTCAATCTATATTGACTGGGGCGCGTTCATAAGTGCAATAATCAACTTTTTACTTATTGCTTTCGTACTCTTTACGATAGTTAAGGTTATGAACTCTATAAACAGCGGTTGGGCTGACGTTAAAAAAGAAGCCAAGGAAATGACTTCAAAGGAAGTTATTGAACTTAGAAAACAAGGCAAATCTAAAAAGGAAATTAAAGAAATCTTAAAACAAAGAAAACTTGAAACCGAACAAAAGAAAAAACTTGCCGAAGAAGAAGCAAAGAAAAACGCACCCCCAACGACTGAACAACTTTTAACTCAAATACTTGAAGAACTTAAAAACAAATAAGAAAAAAGGCTAACTAACGTGTTAGCCTTTTTTCTTACCCAAAATCGTGCCTATCAGTGTAAATGTCGCTGTGTTCTAGTAGTTGAATAATTTTTTCAATTTTATCAAAACAATCTTCATCACTTAAATTAGTATCGTCTATTATTAAAACTATTGATTGAAGTATTTGATAACATTTACTTTCTACTAAATTTTTTAATGTTTCATCATTGGTAAAATCAACATTATCTGTTTCATTTTGTAAGCCGTTTATTAAAATTTTTTTCCATAAACTTATAATTTACTCCTTATGTGGGGACTATATCCCCTTAATAATTTAGATTATAACCCCCATAATAATATAAGTCAATATGGGGGAGTAAAAATGATTAAGTTTGATAGGTTATGGGATACGTTAAAGAAAAAAGGAATTACTACTTATAGACTGCGCGAAGAGTGTATTATAGATAGTAAAACCGTTAGGCGTTTAAGGGCTAACGAAAACGTTGAAACTAAAACGTTAGATAAGATATGTAGTTATTTAGACTGTGGCGTTGAAGACGTTATGGAATTTATTAAAGAAGATTAAAAAACGCTCGCATACAGCGAGCGTTTTTAAGTGGTATTACTTATATAAATCTTTTACCGACTGAGCCGTTTCAATAACGGCTTTTTTAAGTTTTTCGGGCGATATAACTTTAATTTTACTGCCAAACGATAAGATTTTAGCCGTTAAATAATTAGATATAGGTAGTTTTACGCTAGCGGTTATTTTTCCGCTTTGGGATACCGATATTTTATTTACGCCTAACCACTCTTCAACGTCAGGGCGGATAGACTCGTCAATCAAAAGGTCGATATCTTCGGGCGTATCGTCGTAAAACTTAGATAGTACCGACTTTATATCTTCCGTTTGGCGCTTATTAAACTTTTCGTCAAGTAGCATAATTTTATCAATACGCCCAACCTTAAACAGTCTAAAACTATTTCTTAATCTGCAATAAGCGTAAACGTACCATAACCCTTGTTTAAGTATAAGCGTGTGAGGTTCAACGGTACGGGAAGACGGCTCACCATCACGGTCGCGGTAGGAAATTAGTATACTTTGCGTTTCTTCAATAGCCTTTTGAATAATTTTAATCGTTTCACCGTAAACGTCACCCGTGCCCCAACCAGACCCGTCGATTACTAAATTGCCAAAACTGATATGCAAGTCGTTTTCGTTTTGCTTAGAGATAGAACCTATTTTTTGTATAGCCGTATCAAGCACCGAAGAGCCTAGTTCGTTGTTAATTTCGCTAAGTGTTTGAATAACCTTTTCGCTTTCTTCTTCGGTTAAAAAGTTAGCGGGAATTTTATAACTATCGGATATGGCGTAACCGCCGTTTCTACCGCGAACGTTGTATATGGGAACGTCGCATAGCGAAAGTTCGTCAATATACCTATAAACCGTGCGGAGTGAAATTTCATACCTGTCGGCAATATACTTTGCTGAAACTTTTTTTCTAGCAAGTAGTAAAAATAAAATTTTAAGCATCATTTGGTATTTCATAGCGTTGCTCCTTTCGTGGTCTACTATGATTTTATTGTATATTATTGCCAAACGCTTGTCAATATTTAGTTAAAATATCAATAATCTTATTATTCCCCGGCGTAACGTTTGCGCTTTTTAGTTTGGCTTTTAGGCTAGCGCTATCATTATAAAGTTTTTCTATCTCGTATAGAAATGTTTTATGGGTTAGTTTTTCTTGCAAAATATAGTTTACAAGCCCCTTTTTATAAAAGTGTTCGGCGTTTTCGATTTGGTCACCACGCGACGCGCCTTTTGGTAGTGGAATTAGCAAGGTGGGAATTTTCAATGAAATAAGTTCGAATAACGTGTTAGAACCCGCGCGTGAAACGCAAATATCCGCTACCGCGTAGGCGTTTTTCATATCGGTAAACTCCGTTTGAAAATATCCGTTTATAAAGGTATTTGTTAAATTGCCTTTACCAACGACGTGTAGCACGTTAAACTTTTTAACTAGTTCGTTTACGGTTGATAAAACTAGTTCGTTAATACTCTTAGCGCCAGTCGAACCGCCCGTTATAAGTAGGGTTGGCTTGTCGCTTGAAAACCCGTACTTTTTTAGGGAATTTTCGCGATTTCCTAAAAACAGTTCACGGCGAATAGGCGAGCCTACGCACACCCCGTTTTTTACAGATTTTGCCGTTTCGTGAAACGTGGTTAAAGTTAGGTCGGCAAAGCGTGACGCTATTTTATTAGCAAGCCCAAGTGATAAGTCGGACTCGTGAATAACTACTGGTATTTTTAATTTTTTCGACGCTATCGTTACGGGTAGCCCCACGAACCCGCCCTTTGAAAACACTACGCTTGGCGAGAGTTCTTTTAGTATCTTTTTTGCCGAGTTCACGCTACCTAGTAGCAAAAACGGTATTTTTAGGTTAGACGGCGCTAGACTTCTTTTAAGTTTAACGGTTGGAATTTCGTAGTAGGGTATACCTTTTTCGGTAACTAGTCTTTTTTCAATGCCTTCGATACTACCTATATAATAAATTTTATCGAAATGGTTTCTAAGTTTTTCAATTAAAGCAAAGTGTGGCGTACAATGTCCAGCCGTTCCGCCACCGGTTAAAACTATCGTTTTCATACTAACATTTTATGCAAAAACCTAAAATAATTGAGTAAAACGATTGAAAAATTTATTAAGCGGTAGTATAATGAAATAAACAAATTTAAGGAGCGTTATTATGAGCACTATTTTAGTTACGGGTGGCGCAGGATACATTGGTAGCCACACCGTTATTGAACTTATTAAAGCAGGCTATAAAGCCGTTATCGTTGACAATCTTTCTAACAGTAAAATGGAATCTGTTAAAAGGGTAGAAAAAATCGTAGGTGAAAAAATTCCTTTTATAAAAGCGGATATTTTAGATAAAGACGCGATTAGAAAGATTTTTACCGATTATAGTATTGACGCGGTTATCAACTTTGCAGGCTACAAAGCCGTTGGTGAATCCGTTCAAAAACCTATCGAGTATTATCATAACAATATAGGCGGTCTTATAGCGCTCGTTGAAGTTATGAAGGAATTTAACTGTAAAAACCTAGTATTTTCATCGTCTGCAACCGTTTACGGCGACCCTGCAAGCGTTCCTATCCGTGAAGATTTTCCATTATCCACCACCAACCCTTACGGCAGTACCAAACTTTTTATCGAGTATATACTTAAAGACCTTTATAAGGCGGATAACTCTTGGAATATTGCAATACTTAGATATTTCAACCCCGTTGGCGCGCACGAGTCGGGAACTATCGGTGAAGACCCCAACGGTATTCCCAACAACCTTTGCCCGTACATTACTCAGGTTGCAGTAGGTAAGCGCCCGTATCTCAACGTTTTCGGTGGCGATTACCCCACGAAAGACGGAACTGGCGTTCGCGACTTTATCCACGTAGTTGACCTTGCCGTTGGCCACGTGTTATCGGTTAATAAACTTCTTGAAAAGTCGGGGTTATTTATAGTAAACCTTGGCACGGGTACGGGTTATAGCGTACTCGATATGGTAAAGGCTTTTTCAAAAGCGTACGGTAAAGAAATTCCTTATAAAATCGTAGACCGTCGCCCCGGCGATATCGCAGAGTGCTATGCAGACCCAAGTTACGCCTATAAACTTATAGGCTTTAAGGCTGTTAAAACGCTTGACGATATGTGTCAAGATGCACTTCGTTGGCAACTTAATAATCCCAACGGATATGAAGAATAAAACTATAAAAAGCACGGGAAAACCCGTGTTTTTTTTATTGTATATTGACATAGTGTATTTGCGTATTATATAATAAAAGTATAAAAGCATAAGGGGGCTAAAATGAAAAAGAAAATACTATTGATTTTATGCTTTATAACGCTTGCTTGTTTAAGCGTGTTTTCGTTCGGGTGCATACCTAATAACGAGCCACCTAATAATGAATTAAGAAATAACGACGTTTATAATTATAATTTAAGCGGTAAAATCGTTTCGCTAACCGATTACGGTAAAACGCTAACGGAATTTATTATACCTGATAGTATTGACGGGGTTACGATAACCGCAATTGGTAAATTTGTTTTTAATAGTAGAACTACCGTTACTTCCGTTATAATACCCGATAGTGTAACGAGTATTGATAATAATGCCTTTTCTGTTTGTTCGGCTCTATCTTATATAAAACTTCCTAAAAATTTACGCGTTATACACGATTATACTTTTTTAGGTTGTGGCTCGCTAACCACGATAGAATTACCTGAAAACTTAAAGGCGGTAGGTAGCTACGCGTTTTTTAGTTGTAGGAATTTAAGCAACGTTATATTTAACGACGGGCTAAAAGCGATTAGGTCAGATGCGTTTAGTTATTGCCCTAAACTAACTAACGTAACTATTCCGCGCTCGGTAACTACGCTTTGGTGCGGTTTTTACAAGGAGGAAGATACCCAAGTAGTCGTAAATTACTTAGGCACGAAATCGGAGTGGGAATTGATTGATAAACGCAATAATTATACGGACACTGACAAACATAAAATAATTTGTCTAGACGGAGAAGTTGAATTATAAAAATCAAAAAAAGTAGGCAAAAATTTGCCTACTTTTTTATTATTAAAAGGTTGTTTTTATCTACCATACAAACGCCCATTGAAAGGGCGGTAGACGCTCCGCACAAAACGTCAATTATTCGTTGTTTTAGTTTTGCGCTTAGCCCGTTAAAGTTTATAATTGCGGGGTTTTCACGCAAAAAAGTTATAATTTCAAAACAGTCTTCCGTGGATGTTGGGGTAAAAACTCTTACGTCTTTCGTGCCGTTATTTTCTTGTAACGCACTCAATTTTTCAATACCTTTTCCCGAAAATTTTACTGCCTACGCGTATCATATTCGAACCCGCTTTTACGCAAAGCGCGTAGTCGTTAGACATACCTAGCGACAAATACTTAAACCCGTATTTTTCTTTTAAGTTATCGTAAACTAAGCGTAATTTTTTAGCAAGGTCGAATAGGAATTCTTTATTATCGCTATCTGGTAGCATTGCCATAAGCCCTAAAACTTTAACGCCGTTAACCGTTTGGGCGTACGATAGAGCGCTTTCAAGTTCGCTAAGGTCAAAGCCGTGCTTTTGGTCTTCAACGCCCATATTAACTTCTAGCAAAACGTCTTGACAAACTTCCTTGTTTACCGCTTGGCGAGAAATCTCGTCAAGAAGCCCTAGACTGTCAACGCTGTGAATAAGATAGCACTTGCCGATAAGGTACTTTACCTTGTTTTTTTGCAAACTGCCTATAAAGTGATAGTTTACGGGCTTTGTAACCAAAGGATACTTTTCCTTAAACTCTTGCGCGCGGTTTTCAGCAATATCGTTAAGCCCTGCGGATATCGCTGCGTTTATAACGTCAACGGGAACGAACTTAGTTGCGCCGACTAGGGTTACCTTTTCGCCGTAGGGGTTGCCGTTTTTAATTTCTTCAAGTACAAGTTGTAAATTTTTCTCTACCATAAAATTTAAGGAGTTTTAGCAAACTAAAACTCCGCTCCTACTAAATTACTGCGAATCTTTTCCGATAACCGAAACCGAAGCGGTCAAGTCAATCAAAACTCAGTCAAAGCTACCTTATGGCACACGACTATGCCGTTTAGTGCTGCTATATTCCTATCCTGACACGGTTCGCGGTTTGCCGTTGCATAAGACCTTAACGTCAACGCTTTTTTTGAAATTCAGCCTTCCATAACGGAAACCTCGAAAGACGTTCAACCTTGCTATAGCGGATTGCAAGTTACAGGGCACCGCTAACTCCCCGTCTATCGCAGTAGTATTATTTTATAATAAAACTTTGAAATAATCAAGCATTTAGTAGCAAAATTTACGGCGTTTCACTTTACTTAAAGAATAAAATTTGTTAAAATATATAAAGTTAAGTCTTAAATTGTCTTAAAATTAAGGAGTTAGTATGTATAAAAAGGTAGAAACCACCCTTAACTTTCTTGACAGAGAGAAAGAAATTATTAAATTTTGGGAAGAGAACGACGTTTTCAAAAAGAGTATTGACAAAAACGAAGGCAACGAAGAATTCTGTTTTTACGACGGTCCGCCAACGGCAAACGGCAAACCGCATATCGGGCACGTTTTAACGCGCGTTATGAAAGACATAATTCCCAGATACCAAACGATGAAAGGCAAGCACGTTTTAAGAAAGGCGGGCTGGGATACTCACGGTCTTCCCGTGGAACTTGAAGTTGAGAAAAAACTTAATCTCGACGGTAAGCAAGATATAGAAAAATACGGTATCGAGCCGTTTATTAAAGAGTGTAAAAACTCAGTTTTCAAATACACCAAAGAGTGGAAAGAAATGAGCGACCGCTTGGGTTACTGGTGCGATATGGATAACCCCTACGTCACCTATCACGACGATTATATTGAGTCGGAATGGTGGGCGCTTAAAAAGATTTGGGAAAAGGGGCTTTTATACAAAGGCTATAAAATCGTACCTTACTGCCCACGTTGCGGAACGGCACTTTCTTCGCACGAAGTAGCGCAAGGCTATAAAGACGTAACTGAAAAATCAGTTTACGTAAAATTCAAAATAAAAGGAAAAGAAAACGAATATTTCCTCGCGTGGACCACTACGCCGTGGACACTTCCTTCAAACGTAGCCCTTTGCTTTAACGCCAACGAAGACTATGCTAAAATCAAAGCCGAAAACGGCGAAATTTACGTGTTAGCAAACGCGCTCGTTCCAAAACTCTTTGAAAATTACCAAGTTTTATCGGTTGAAAAGGGCAGTTTCTATCAATTTGCCGAATACGAACCACTTTATAACTTTGCAACGCTTGAAAAGAATAAAAAAGCGTACGTTTGCGTGACTGACGATTACGTTACGATGGACGACGGTACGGGTATCGTTCACAACGCACCCGCTTTCGGTGAAGACGACTCGCGCGTTTGCCAAAAGTACGACGTATCTTTCGTAAACCTAGTAGACACTCGCGGTAAAATGACCGAAGAGTGCGGTTTTATCGCAGGCGTTTTCGTAAAAGACGCGGACAAACTCATTATTGAAGACCTTGAAAAGCGTGGGCTTATGTTCAAGGTTATGGAATTTACTCACAGTTATCCTTTCTGCTGGCGCTGTAACACTCCGCTTATCTACTACGCTAGGTCGAGTTGGTTTATTAAAACTACCGCGGTTAAAGATAGGATAATTGCGTCTAACAATTCGGTTAACTGGATGCCCGAAACTATCAAGTCGGGTAGAATGGGTAACTTCCTTGAAAATATTATTGACTGGGGCTTATCTCGTGAAAGGTACTGGGGTACACCGCTTCCCGTGTGGACTTGTGAAGAATGTGGTAACGTTCACGTAATAGGCTCAAAGCAAGAACTTAAAGACCTTTGCGGTTTAAGTGGGGATATTGAACTTCACCGCCCGTATATTGACGAGCCTTCGTTCAAGTGTAAGTGCGGTGGCACTATGAAAAGAGTTAAAGACGTTATCGACTGTTGGTTTGACTCTGGTTCAATGCCATTTGCTCAACTTCACTATCCGTTTGAAAATAAAGAACTTTTTGAAAAGCAATTCCCTGCCGACTTTATTAGCGAAGCGATTGACCAAACTCGCGGTTGGTTCTATACCTTGCTAGTAATTTCAACCTTGCTATTTGATAAAGCGCCTTTCAAAAACTGTATAGTACTTGGTCACGTTAACGATAAAAACGGCTTGAAAATGAGTAAGCATATCGGCAACGTAGTCGACCCGTGGACTGTGCTTGACAAACAAGGGGCTGACGCGGTTAGATGGTATTTCTACACGGGTAGCGCGCCGTGGCTTCCGTCAAGGTTCTATCCCGAAGCCGTATCCGAAGCGCAAAGAAAGTTTATGGGTACTTTATGGAACGCTTACGCTTTCTTCGTGTTATATGCTGATATCGACAAGTTTGACCCGTCTCTTTACGACGTTAATAAGATTAAACTTTCGGTAATGGATAAGTGGATACTTTCTAAACTCAACACGCTTATTAAAACGGTTGACGAAGGGCTTGAAAAATACCAAATTTTCGAAACCTCAAGACTACTTCAAGAGTATGCTGACGAACTTTCCAACTGGTATATACGCCGTGGTAGAGAAAGATACTGGGGTAGCGAGTGGACTGACGATAAAATCGCCGCTTACACCACTTTATACACCGTTCTTACCACGCTTTGCAAACTTTCAGCGCCGTACGTTCCGTTTATGACTGAAAGCATTTATCAAAACTTAGTTCCGTCTTTTTATAAAGACGCGCCTATCTCCGTTCACCTTTGCTCTTTCCCAGAGTATAACGCGGATATGGTCGATAAAGACCTTGAAGAAGGCATGAAAGTCGTTCTTGATATCGTAGTTTTAGGTAGAGCGACGAGAAATTCGTCTAATATCAAAAACCGTCAACCGCTTTCTAAAATTTTCGTTGCTACTGAAAAGGCTAGCGCGTTAACTAGCGAACTTTTAACTATCGCAAAAGACGAACTCAACGTTAAAGATATCGAAATTTTGACCGACGCTAAGGGGTTTATTTCCTATAAATTGAAACCGCAACTTAAAACGCTTGGACCTAAATACGGTGCAAAACTCGGTCTTATTAGAACCTTCCTTGAAACGTGTGACGCGAGCGCAGTAGTTGAAACTGTAAAATCGGGCAACGTATACTCGGTTGAACTTGGTGGCACTCAAATCGACTTTACGGTTGACGATTTACTCATCTCGTCTGAAAGTAAAGAAGGCTACGTTTCTGCTAGCGAAAACGGCGTAACGGTAGTTTTAGATACGACTATCACCAAAGAACTTTTATTTGAAGGCATTGAAAGAGAAATCGTTTCCAAAATTCAAACTATGAGAAAGGAAGCAGGTTTTGAAGTTACCGATAGAATTAACGTATACGTTAGCGCTTGTGGTGACGCGCTTTCTGTTATAGAACAAAATTCAAGCGATATTGCAAGCGGGGTATTAGCGGTAGGCGTTACCGTAACCGATACCGTTAAAGGCTACGTAAAAGACTGGGATATCGCAGGTAGCAAAGTAATTATCGGGGTTGAAAAGGCTTAATGGTTCTTGCTGATAAATGGTTAGACTATGAAATTATTGCCACGGGTGACGGGTATAAACTCGAAAGGTGGGGTAACGTTTCGTTACTTCGCCCCGACCCGCAAGTAATTTGGAAGACTGACTTTGATATGGATAACTACAAAAACTTAAACGCCAAATATATCCGTAGCGAAACGGGTGGCGGTAGGTGGGAAACTTACCGTTCTATGCCCGAAAAGTGGACTATATCTTACGGCGATTTGAAGTTTTTAATAAAGCCTATGGGCTTTAAGCACACGGGTTTATTTCCCGAACAAGCAGGTAACTGGGAGAAGATGATGGCGCTAATTAAGGGCGCTAACCGCCCTATAAGCGTACTTAATCTATTTGCTTACACGGGTGGCGCTACCGTTGCTTGCCTTAAAGCGGGCGCTAGCGTTTGCCACGTTGACGCGGCTAAGGGCATGGTAGAAAGAGCCGGTGAAAATTGTAGGCTTTCAGGCGTTGGCGAAGGAAAAGTTAGGTTTATCATTGACGACTGCTTAAAGTTCGTTCAGCGCGAAATTAGGCGTGGCAGAAAGTACGACGCGATTATTATGGACCCGCCTAGTTTTGGTAGAGGCCCGGGCGGAGAAACTTGGAAGATAGAAAACGAACTTTATAACCTTGTTAAAATTTGCACGCAAGTTTTAACGGATAATCCGTTGTTCTTTTTAATCAACAGTTACACTACGGGCTTGCAACCGCAAGTTCTTAAAAACATTTTAACTTTGCTTTTACCCCAAAAAGGATACAAGGTAGAAGCGTACGAAGTGGGGCTTCCCACACGTGAAAAAATTGCACTTCCCTGCGGTTGTTCGGGGTTGTGGCAGGTAGATAATTAAGGTTATGGAAGAAAATATTATATTATTTGAAGACAATCATATAATAGTGGCGTTAAAACCACAAAATATGCCGTCTTGTGATGACGAAAGCAAAGATTTATCTTTACTTTCTTCCCTTAAAAACATGATAAAGGAAAGGGATAATAAACCGGGCAACGTTTATCTTGGGCTTGTTCATAGGCTTGATAGACCGACTGGTGGCGTTATGGTGTTTGCAAAAACGTCTAAGGCGGCGGGTAGGCTGTCCGAACAGATGAAAATGGGCGATTTTGAAAAGATTTATTACGCCGTACTCGTAGGCACGCTTGACAAAAAAGAGCAAACCTTAACTAACTATCTTAAAAAGAACGCTATAACCAACACCGTTTACGTTTGTGGTCAAACGGTAGAAGGCGCTAAAAAGGCCGAACTTCACTACAAGGTTATTGAAGAAAAAAGCGGACTTTCCTTTGTGAAAATCAAACTTCACACGGGTAGAAGTCACCAAATAAGAGTGCAAACGTCTAACCTTGGCTATCCCGTTTACGGAGATATGCGCTACGGCGGTGAAAACGCGGTTAAGGGGCGTTTGGCGCTATGGGCGTCGTCGCTTTCGTTTACCCACCCGGTAACTAAGGAAAGGCTTTGCTTTAAGGCAGAACCCCCGAAAGAACTTTCGCCTTGGAAGTTATTCGACACTTCGCAAGCGCTTAAAATGACTTATTAAAAAAAGCACGGGAAAACCCGTGCTTTTTTAATTAGAAAAGCAGTTTATAAAGCCCTAAAAAAACGAGTATTAGGGGTGGAATTTTGCTTTCGTTTTTAATTTTATTTGGTAATTTTTTGCTAAGATATAGCGCTAAAATCAATAAGATAACGTGAATAAAAGTTATAAAAAGCGCCACGAAAATTCCGTTAAAACCGCTAGCGGTTAGCGTGAACGAGCCGACTGCGCCGTCAAGCCCCACCGAAAAGCCAACTAGCAAAGATTTTTTAATTGACGAGTTATTCTTCTTATAAATTTTATCGCTTGGTTTTTTAACTAGACCGTTAAGCCCCACCAAAATAAGAATAATTCCACCTAAAATTTCGGCATAATTTTTCAAAAAGTCGCCGAAAATCTTACCTAGGGTAGAGCCTAACACACACAGCGTTAAAACGGATATGAAAACACCTAAAACGCTTTTAATTTTCTGTTTTTCTTCTATTAA
This sequence comes from Christensenellaceae bacterium, assembly GCA_045646405.1. Classification (GTDB taxonomy): domain Bacteria; phylum Bacillota; class Clostridia; order Christensenellales; family Borkfalkiaceae; genus HGM11412. The sequence continues at coordinate 68,053 of JAZRKO010000031.1, forward strand.
AAGCGCAAGTCCGCCAAAGAAAGAATCGGCGCTGACGGAAAGCGCCGTCAATACCAAAAATACGTAGTTCATTAGTAAAACCGCCCTCTTATCGTATGAAATTTTCAAAAATTTAGTTACAAACGACAGTTTTTACTATATATTTTTAATAAAACATAAGTTTGTTATTGACAAAATTAAATATTAAGGTTAAAATAAATTAAGTATGAGATTTTGTGCGTTAATAAAATTAACGCCTTAAAACTTTTGGAGTAAAGATGGCTAAAAAATTTATCAGCAAATTAGTAGTTCTTCTCTTATGCGCGGTACTTATATTACCCGTATCGTTAACTTTCCCCAAAGTAAAGGCGGATACCGCGGTTGACGCGTATCCCGGCGTAGAATTTTCCTTTACGGTGAGTGACGAGGTTAGAGAGGCAGAGAAAAAAGTAATAATCACCGCGAACGGCGTTGAAGTTTTCAACAACGGTGCAACCAAAAAAGATGAAAACAACGTTATTATCTTATCGTCGTACACCGAAGGTAAAGTATCTGCGAGAATAACCCAAACAGGCACTTACACCTTTAAGGTTAAAACTATCGTTGAAGCAGGCGAAACCGCTAAAGAGTTTACTAAGGTGGTTACCGTTCATAGTGACGTAAATGAACTTAAAGCGCCCAAGTATAAATACGTTTCGGGTAGCGCGGATGACCTTGCTAAACTTAACGAATACAAAACCCAAGCGCAAGACGCGTCTTACGTAGACGCTACCGCATCGGTAAAAGAAAGCATTTTCGTTGACGAGACTTATACCGTTCCTTCGGTTGAGAATTTACTTGACTTAGGCTCGTTTGCGTACACCAAATATAGAAGAACGGTTAACTATTCAGTTCCGGGTAGTTCGAGTTACAACTCGTCTAGCGCAAGCGGTACGTCGAACTTATCGTTTACTATCACCAAAGTTGGTACTTATAGATTTTACGTTTTACTTTCTATCGACGAGATTGACGGTAAGTCGTTCAACATCTCGGTAAGCGGTCTTAAAGAGTATTACGACGGTTTTTATAAGATAAAAAGAGCAAGTGACAATGCGCCCTTATACGCCAGCGGTACCAAGTATTTCACCGACAAAGACTTGAAGGACGAATACGTTCCCGACAACGAAGAAACGGATATCGTTAAATGCGACCTTGTCGTTCCTATTTTCGAATTCACTATCGTAAACGCAGGCCCTAACGTTAAAATCACTTCGTCTTATCAAGAAAACGGCTATATCGGGCTTGAATACGAAATAAAAAGCGTAAAAGTTTCAGGCAACGAAGTATCTACTTCCTACGCGCTTAAATATAAAGAAACGGCTACTAGCGATTGGGTTGACGCGACCGAAGAGTTTAACGAAAGCGAAAAGACCTTCACTCCTTCAAAGCAAGGTTACTATAAACTTATAGTTACCGCTATCGATAACGACGGTAAGACCAAAACCGCTGAAACCAAAGAAATCAAAGTTACCCAAAAGTATGAAACGGTTGACTATAAAACCGGCTTTAACGACTGGATTAGCGTTAACTACGTTCCGTTTATATTCCTTTGCATATCGGGTGCATGCCTTATCGCGATTATACTTTTACTCGTAATTAAACCCAAAGAAAAGGCAAAAACCGAAAAAGTAGAAGAAGATAAATAATATTAAAGCACGGCTTTCGCCGTGCTTTTTTTGAAAAGATATGAGAAATTTTAAGTGCTTAAAAGAGCAAAAATTATCTAAGTTAATACTTAGTGAATACGGTGCGAATATTACGTATTCTACCGTTATGAAACTAATAAGGAATAAAGACGTTAAAGTAAACTCTAAACGCGTTTCGAAAGACGTTGCGCTAGTAGTAGGCGATTTCGTAGAAGTTTATTATAACGGGGAAGAAAAGTCGTATACCCCCGTGTTTAACGAGCGTGGAGTTTTGGTTTTTAATAAACCGCCAACTATAACTAGCGAAGATTTTGAAGCGCTACTGAAAAAGAGTTTCGCGGATATAAAACTATGCCATAGGCTTGATAGAAACACGTCTGGTTTACTCGTTTTTGCAAGCGATAATAAAGCGTACGAAGAACTTTTATTAGCCTTCAAAAACCGCACGGTTGACAAGTATTATATTGCCGAAGTTTACGGAAAGTTTTCCGTTAAAAAAGCACGGCTTACGGCTTATTTATATAAAGATGCAAAAAATTCACAGGTTAAAATTTACGATAGTTTAGTTAAAGGTTCTGTTAAAATTATAACTGAATATGAAGTGATTGAAGAAAGAGAAAATACCAGCGTATTATCCGTAAAACTAATAACGGGTAAAACCCACCAAATTCGCGCGCACCTTGCCCACGTTGGTCACTTTATAGTAGGTGACGGGAAGTACGGGGATATAAAAATCAACAAAGCGCTTAATGTAAAACGCCAAAAACTAACAGCGTATAAACTTAAATTTAACTTTGAAAAAGATAGTTTCCTACATCCGTTAAACGGAGTTGAAGTTGTTTTATCACAATATTGAAAAACGCCCAATAGGGCGTTTTTTATTTAATTTCAAGTTCGGTATGCGGGTTGGGTGCAACTAAAATAGTCATATAGTTTTCATAAGTTACACCGCCTAAATTTTTACCGCCGAGTTTTTTAACGTAACGGCGCTTAGTGTAGTCAACTTCAAGTTTATCGCTATTTTTTCCTTGCGAGTAATAAGCGCAAATTTCCGCAAAAGTTTTAATAACTTCGATAGGCACGTCATTTTCTTGCGACGATATTATAAGGTGTGAAGAGTGGTAGTTTTTAACGTGTAGCCAAATATCGCCTTTATCTGCAAGCGATAAAAGTTTATCGTTTTGCACGTTGTTTTTACCAAGCGTAGCGGTATAACCAAGGTGTTCATATCTTCTAAACGAAAAGGTGGGTTTTTTAGGTTTACCTTTTTTGTTTTGACAGCCTTTAATAATGCCAAAATCTATAAGTTCACGCTTTATATCTTCAATATCTTGCTTATTTTCGGCTTGGCTTAGATAAAATTTTATAGATAAAACGTAATTTAGTTCTTTTTCCGCGCTTTTAATTTGCTTAGATGACATCTCTACCGTAGCCTTTTGCTTTCGGTAAAGTTTATAATAGCGTTGCGCGTTTTGTTGCGGGGTAAGGGTGGGGTCAAGCAAAACTTCTATCTCGCCACCGTCAAAGTAGTTAGAAAGTTTTACCCTTTCTTGCCCCTTTTTTATAAGGTACATCTGCGAAGTTATAAGTTCGCCTAACTTTTTATAGTTATCAAAATCTTTGCTTTCTAAAATACGCTCGTTAAGGTTAGAAATTCTTTTTACAAGCCTTTTTTCATAAGATAAAATTGCGTTTATAGTTCCGCTTTTAAGCCTATTTAATAAATTTTGATTTTCCGCGCTAGAAAACACGCTTTCAATAGCGGAAGGCATATCTAAATAGGTAGTGCGCTTTCCTAAAATCGAGAGATAATCAAAGGCGTAAAAGTCTAATTTCACTCCGTCGTCAATCACGGTGGGGGTTGTCTTTTGGTTTAGAAAATCTAAAAATATCGAGTACGCTTTTTGACTGCCAACCGTACCCGAATTTTCAATACGGTATGCAATTTCACGCGCTGTAACGGGTGAAAAATCGCTAAAACTTTTCAAAATATATAGGTCTAGTGCACCGCCGACAAAACTATCAAATACCTTTTTTGCATCGCTTGAAAACGCCGAAATTTTATCCTGTTTTTTAGGCGGTTGATACTTAGCGCCCGTCAAGGTTATGCGCTTGCCGTCAAGCCCGTCTAGATTTTGTTTAATAGCGCCTAAAATCACGCCGTTTTTAGTTAAAAACAGGTTAGAGTACTTGCCCATAATTTCGGCGTAAAGTGCGTAACTTTCCCTATCTTGTAGTTCGTTTTTGTTAACGAGCGAAATCTTTATAATTCTATCGTCGTTATATATATCAAGCGAAGTAATTTCCGCACCCGATAAATGCTTTCTAAGTAGCATACAAAAGTTATACGCAACTTCGGGGTTGGGCTTTTCTATATTCGATATAGAAACCCGCGCAAATTTCGCGTTTGTAGAAATTACTAGCCTAAACGCTTGCTTGTTATACAAAAGTAGGTTTATCTCGTCGCTAGACGGCTGAAATATTCTATTTATTTTAGCGCCCACTAAGGTTTTAGATAAAAATTCCGCCGTGCGCTTTATGGTAAATAAGTCTTGTGGCATAGATATATTATATATTCTTATTAAGTTTTTGTAAATTAAAACTTGAAATTAGTCTTAAAAACTTTACAAGAACGATTAACTTTGTTAAAATATATAAAGTTAATTATATTCTAAGGAGAATTTTATGAAATATACTGTTAAACCCGCTGAAAAAAGCATCGTTAAGGTAGCAATTACCTTAAACACCCAAGAATGGAACGAAGCGCAACTTAAAGCGTACGCTAAAACTAAGGGTAAATTCAATATCCCCGGTTTTAGAAAAGGCAAAGCGCCCAAAAGTGTTATCGAACAAGCGTACGGTAAAGGCGTGTTCTACGAAGAAGCAATAAACACTTCTTTCTCGCAATACTACTTTGAAATTTTAGATAAAGAAAAAGATATCGAACCTATTGATAGGCCTGAAATTGAAATCGAAAAACTTGATGAGAAGGGTATCACTATGGTAGCGGTTATTCCCGTTAAGCCCGAAGTAATTCTTGGCGAATATAAAGGTATAACCATTGACAAAGTTGAGTATAATGTAACTAAAAAGGACGTTGACGCTGAACTTGACCGTTTAGTTAAAAGAAACGCGAGAGAAGTATCCGTAGATAACCGCCCCGCTCAAAAAGGCGATATCACCGTAATTGACTACTCTGGTAGTATAGACGGGGTTAAGTTCGAAGGTGGCACGGCTGAAAAGCAAAACTTAGAACTTGGTTCTAATACTTTTATCCCCGGTTTTGAAGACGGGGTTATCGGTATGAATATCGGTGAAGAAAAGGATATTCAAGTTAAGTTCCCCGAAGATTACGGCGCAGAAGAATTAAAGGGTAAAGACGCTATCTTTGCCGTTAAACTTCACGAAATTAAAGTAAAAGAATTCCCCGAAGTTAACGACGAGTTTATTAAAGAAGCCGCAGGCGAAGAATCGGTTGACGCTTTCAAGAAAGCAACCAAGAAAAAACTCAAAGAAGCAAACGACAAGCGCGCTAAGGCTGAAACGGAAGATAAACTTATTGAAAAGATTACCGAATCTTCAAAAGTTGATATCCCTGCCGTTCTCGTTGAAAGGCAAATTGACAATAACGTTCAAGACATGGAATACCGCATGATGTATCAAGGTTTAAGGCTTGACGATTATCTTAAATATACCAACCAAACTCGCGAAGATTATAGAAATTCTTTCCGCGCTCAGGCTGAAAAACAAGTTAAAACTCAACTCGTTATCGACAAGATTTTAACCGTTGAAGGCATTAAGGCAACCGAAGAAGAAATCGACGAAAAGATTAAAGAACAAGCAACCGCTATGAATAAAGAGTTCGACGAGTACAAAAAATCAATGAACGAACGCCAAATTTCGTACTTTGAAAACAACGCTACTATCGAAAAACTTTTCGCTTTCTTAACGGAAAACAATAAAATCGACTAATTTTACTTTTTATAAAGGGGTAACAAATGGCACTTATACCTATGGTTGTAGAGCAAACCAACAAAGGTGAACGCTCGTACGATATTTATTCTCGCTTACTTGAAGATAGAATTATTATGCTTTCAGGTGAGATTGACGACGCTACCGCCAACACGGTAGTAGCCGAGTTGATTTATCTTGAAGGGAAAGACCCTGATAAAGATATTTCTATCTATATAAATAGCCCCGGCGGTTCGGTAACCGCAGGTCTTGCAATTTACGATACTATGAACTACGTTAAATGTGACGTTTCTACGATTTGTATCGGCATGGCTGCATCAATGGGCGCATTTTTGCTTTCAAGTGGCACTAAGGGTAAAAGATTTGCTCTTCCTAATAGCGAAATTATGATTCACCAACCCTTAGGCGGTGCGCAAGGTCAGGCAAGCGATATTAAAATTCAAGCCGACCATATCCTTAAAATTAAAGAAAAACTCAACGGTATTTTATCTAAAAACACGGGTAAACCCGTTGAGCAAGTTGAAAAGGATACCGATAGAGATAATTATTTATCCGCAGAACAAGCGCTTGAATATGGGCTTATTGATAAGATATTCCATAAAAGATAAATCCACAACTTTTTGTCATAGACAAAAAATATAACTTTGCCGTACGGCAAAATAACACTTCGGCATAGCCGAAATATCACTTTTACCAAAGGTAAAAATATCACTATATAAAGGAGAGTTATGGCTAACAACGAAAACTTAAATAACGGACTATATTGCGCCTTCTGCGGTAAACCCAAAGAACTTGCAAATAAACTTGTTGCAGGTCCTAACGGACTTTATATTTGTGACGAGTGTTTGGAAATTTGCAACAGCATTTTAGAAGAAGAAAATTTAGTTGAAGTAGAAGAAGTAGAACTTAAAAAACCCAAGCAAATAAAAGAAGAACTCGATAACTATATCGTTGGTCAAGATAAGGCTAAAAAAGTTTTATCGGTTGCGGTTTACAACCACTATAAAAGAATAAACGCTAAACTCAAAGGCGAGAGTGACGACGTTACCGAGATAGAAAAGTCTAACATTTTGCTTTTAGGCCCTACGGGTTCAGGCAAAACCTTGCTTGCAAGAACGCTTGCTAAGATATTAAACGTTCCGTTTGCCGTGGCTGACGCGACAACGCTCACTGAGGCAGGCTACGTCGGGGAAGACGTTGAAAATATTCTACTCAAACTTATCAAAAACGCCGATTACGACGTGGCTCGTGCAGAACGCGGTATCGTGTATATCGACGAGATTGACAAAATTGCACGAAAAAGTGAAAACGTATCAATCACGCGTGACGTTTCTGGTGAAGGCGTTCAACAAGCGCTACTTAAAATTATTGAGTCAACGGTAGCGTCAGTTCCACCGCAAGGCGGAAGAAAGCACCCTCAACAAGAACTTATCCAAATAGATACCACCAACATTTTATTTATTTGCGGTGGCGCGTTCGTTGGGCTTGACAAGATTATCGAAAAGAGAAAAGACGCGTCTAGTCTAGGCTTTGGCGGTAACGTTAACGGTAAAAACGACGGTAATACCGCCGTACTTAACGACGTTCAGCCCGGCGATTTAACCAAATACGGCTTAATTCCCGAATTCGTTGGAAGAGTGCCTATCACGGTATGCTTAGACCCGCTTGACGAAACTGCGCTCGTAAAGATTATGACAGAGCCTAAAAACGCACTTGTAAAGCAGTATAAAAAACTTATCGGTATGGACGAGTGCGACCTAGAAGTTACCGACGGTGCCGTTTACGAAATTGCTAAAAAGGCAATTGAATTAAAAACTGGTGCACGTGGCTTACGCACTATTTTTGAAAACGTTATGCTTGACTGTATGTACGATATCCCAAGCGAAAACGCCGAAAAAGTTATAATAGACGAAGAAGTTATAAAGGGCAATAAGAAACCGTCTATTATTTTTAAGGCCTCTTAACCCATTATTTACTTCGCATATCTTCGTTTCTGCTTAGTCAATAGACTTCAATGACCAACAAGGTCTATTTCAGCCTATTGCCTTCGCGAGCCTTGATCTGCTTGTAACTAATGGCTTAATATATATGTTGTAATAAACTTTGCAAGCCTCGTCTAACTCGTTTAATATGCCTTAAAAGGTCACGTAAAAAAGGCTAATATAAATTCAATAAATTGAAAAAACTCTCACTTTTCGTGAGAGTTTTTATATTTTAATAATCTTTAATTCCAAGTAAATAATCGGTTGAAACGTTTAATATTTCGGCAATAGTTATAAGCGTTTCAATATCGGGTAGCGTTTCAGCGCGTTCCCACTTGCTTACGCAAGATTGTTTAACCTTGCAAAGTTCAGCAAACTTTGCTTGATTTAACTTGTTTTCTATTCGCAATTCTTTAACTCTTTGCGCAAACTTATTTTTCATATTATTAGTATAGTCTTATTTAGACTTTATTTGTTAATAAAGTCTTGACAGGACTATAAGATTTTGTTAATATATTATCAATAGAAGTAAATTGTTTTAGTAAAGGAGTTTTTTGATGGGATTATTGGGAAACATAATAAAAGCGGTGGTTACAAAAAGTGTTACAAAAAGCGTTACTCATGTAGCAACTGTGGGATTTGTTGCAGCTGCATCAGCAGCATCAGAAAAGACGAATAGAAAGAAAATTGAAACAGATGCAAGAATACAAGAACTATTGATTACTGAAAAAATTACTAGAATAACTATGCCACACGGGTTTAGATATTATAAAGGGAAAAATTACATAGAAGTTGAGAAAGAATTAAAAGCGTATGGTTTTGAAAATATAACATGTGTAACATATAAATCTTCAATTTTCAAAAGTAATAACATATATAGAATAAGTATAGGTGGAAAAAGTGAATTTAATAAGAAAGATGTTTTTTATTCGAATGAAAAAGTTTTAATAATCTATTATAGATAAAAAGGCACGGCAATTGCCGTGCCTTTTTAATATTGAGCCGTTTTTTAATGTAGATAAATTATCCTTATCCCCTTAAAGATTAAGGGGTAGGGGTTTTGAGGAGTTTTAGGAAAGGGGAGATTGTTAAGAGGGGGAAACGTAGATCCGGAAAAGAGTTGCCCCATCTTAACGAAACAATTATATTTCTTCAAAGAGTTTCATCTTTGTTTTTCTTAAAAACCAACCTATAAGGCGGGGAGCGGTGCGTGGGAAGAACTTGTATAGTAAGTTCATAAGGTGCGCGTCAAACCCGATAATTATTCTAGTTTTGCCTTTGCTTGCGCGCCCTATAATCTTTTTAGCAACCTTATCCGCTGGGGCGGAAATTTTATCGATAACTAATAGTTCTTTTTCGCTTGCGTTTTGGCTACGCATAACGTTAGTTTTGGTAAAGCCGGGCATTACCGTTACGACTTTTATCTTTTTATTTTCAAAACTTAAACACTCTGAAAACCTAACGCCTGCGGACTTTGATGCCGAGTACGTTGATACGCCACTAAACGGACATAGGGCAGACGAACTTAATACGTTTATAATTATGGGGTTTTCTTTTCTTTCAAGTAACGGCATAAACGTTCCCGCCGAGTTTACGATAGATAAAAAGTTAGTAGATAGTACCTTTTCAGCATCTTCAAGCGCGCTATTTGTAAATTTAGAAAATTTAGGTAGAACACCAGCGCAGTTAATTAGTCCGCTAATTTGTACGTTTTCAACTTGTAAAAACTCTTTTATTTTTAGCCACTCTTTCGTAACTGAAACATCAGCGGATAAGGGGATAAATTTATAGCCAAACTCATTATTTAGCGCTTGAAGTTTTTCTTTATTTCTACCAACGCCAACTATTTTTGCGCCGTAATTATTTATTAAAATTTTAGTAATTTCTTTGCCAATGCCTGACGATGCGCCCGTTACAAGCACCGTCGTATGCTCGTTAAAATATTTGTTCATATCTACATTTTAGCATAAAACTTTGGCGTTTAATAGTAGTTTCACAAAATACTTGCAAAAATATAGTAAATAGTATATAATAACTAAACTATGGAACAAATTACTAATAAACAAGAAAATAGCGAAGTGTTAAGCCACTTTGGAATACCTACCGTAGCCGTTAGGGGCAAGGTAATATTCCCCGGCGTTTACACCACGATAGACGTTGGCAGAGTAAAGTCGCTTTCTGCGGTGAACGCCTCTATCAAAGGGGATAGAACCATCTTTTTAGTAACGCAAAAAGACGTTAGGGTAGATAGCCCGAAAGTTAGCGACTTATACAGCGTAGGCGTTGTGTGTAAGGTTGGAAATTTAGCGAAAATCGCCACCGAAAATTTTAGATTAACGGTAGAATCGCTTTATCGCGCAAGGGTTATAAGCGGTAGTGACAATGGTGATTTTTTAACCTTTAACGTTGAAAAGATAGAAGAAATAAACGATTTTTCGCCCGAAACGGAAGCGTATTTTAGAAGGTCGAAAGAGTTGTTTAGGGAAACTTCGTCAACTCTTCAAAAATTCAATAAAGAAAACGCGCTTAAAATTAGCGCGATAGAAAACGTTACGGAGTTTATAAATTCCGCGTCTTTTAACCTACCTTTTAAGGAAAAGGACAAACAGCGCCTTTTAGAACTCGATAGCGTTAGCGAGCAAATGACGCTATTTTACGATTTACTATCTTACGAAGCGGAAATCGTTAAAGCAGACAAGGTTATATCTCAGCGCGTAAAAGAAAGCGTTGAAAAAAACCAAAAAGAATTTTATCTTCGCGAGCAAATCAAAGCAATTCACGAAGAATTAGGTGACGACGTTAAGGAACTAGACGAGTTAAGAGAGAAAATCAAAGCCAAAAATATGCCCAAAGAAAGTGAAGAAAAGGTTTTACAAGAACTTTCTAAAATGAGCAAAATGGCTCCGTCATCTCCCGACTACACCGTTTTGCGCTCGTATATTGACTGGATAATAGACCTTCCCTTTACAAACGAAAGCGTTGACACGGAAGACCTTAAAGACTGTAAAAAAGTTTTAGAGGAAGACCATTTCGGCTTAGATAAAGTAAAAGAGAGAATTACCGAGTATTTAGCGGTTCTTAAACTTACAAAATCGCTAAAAGGTCCTATTCTTTGCTTAGTAGGTCCACCGGGGGTTGGTAAAACTTCGGTTGCTAAATCGGTTGCAAGGGCGCTTAATAGAAAACTAGTTCGTATGAGCCTTGGCGGTGTGAAAGACGAGGCTGAAATTCGCGGTCACAGAAAGACTTATATCGGCGCAATGCCGGGTAGAATTATCTACGGTATGAAAGAAGCCGGCGTTATAAACCCCGTGTTCTTGCTCGACGAAATTGATAAACTTTCAACCGACCTTCGCGGTGACCCTGCAAGTGCGTTACTTGAAGTTTTAGACCCCGAGCAGAACGATACTTTCCGCGATAGATATCTAGAAATTCCCTATAACCTACAAAAAATTATGTTTATAACTACGGCAAATAGTCTAGATACTATTCCAGCCCCCTTACTTGACCGTATGGAAGTTATAAACTTATCCGGCTACACCGAAGAAGAAAAAATTCAAATAGGTCTTAAATACTTAGCGCCTAAACAAAGCGCGCTTAACGGATTGACTGATAAAAATCTTCGTTTCACAGAAGACGGCTTGCGCCAAATAATTACGGGTTACACTGGCGAAGCGGGGGTTAGAAAACTCGAACAGCAAGTGGGTGCAATTTGTAGAAAAGTTGCCGTAAAAGTTGCTGAAAATAGTAAGTATAAAAAGCAAATTATAACAAAAGACAACGTTAAAAATTACCTTGGCGCTAAAAAGTATGAAAGCGAAGAAAAACTTGAAGAAAGCGGAGTGGGTTCGGCAACGGGCCTTGCTTGGACTGCGCTTGGCGGTACAACCTTAACGATAGAAGTTGCGCTTATGAAAGGTAAAGGCAATTTACTTTTAACCGGTAAACTTGGCGACGTTATGCAGGAAAGCGCCAAAACCGCTTTATCTTATTTGCGTTCTAACGCAGATAAGTTTGGTATCGATAGTGAAGCGCTTGAAAAAACGGATATTCACGTTCACGTACCCGAAGGCGCAACCCCGAAAGACGGGCCTAGCGCAGGCATAACGCTAACTACGGCGCTACTTTCAGCGCTCACTGATAAAAAAGTTAAGCGTAGCGTGGGTATGACGGGCGAAATTACTCTTCGCGGTAACGTTCTTAAAATAGGTGGGCTTAAAGAAAAGTCGCTTGCGGCGTTTAGGCTTGGTATTAGAGAAATTATAATTCCTGCTAGTAACTATAAAGATTTAGAAGAAATTCCTGCGGAAATCAAGGATAAAATTACCTTCTACCCCGTAGAGAGTTACGATGAAGTTTACAATAAGGTGTTTGAAATCTAATGATTATTAAAAATGCAAAATTCATAACGTCGGTTGCCGATAGTAAGAACTTTTTGGTATCTAATAGACCTATTATTGCCGTATGCGGTAAATCAAACGTTGGCAAAAGTTCGCTAATTAACGCGCTTGCGGGTAAAAAAGGGCTTGCAAGAACTTCGGTTACTCCTGGTAGAACTAGGCTTATAAACTACTTTGATTTCGGCGAGTTTATCTTGGCAGACCTTCCCGGGTACGGGTTTGCAAAAGTGTCTGACAGTGAAAAGAAAAAGTGGGCAAAACTAATGGAAGAGTACTTTGCGTCAAACAAGGCGCTCAACCACGTTATTATGCTAGTTGATATCCGCCACGACCCAACGAAAGACGATTTATCTATGATAAATTACCTTCACAGTTACGCGCTACCTTTTACCGTGGTTGCAACCAAAGCCGATAAAATAGGCAAAACTAGAATTTACGAAAGGGTAAAATCAATAGGCAATTACCTTGCTATCGGTATGGATAAAGTTATTGCAACGTCTGCTGAAAACGGTTACGGAAAGGATAAATTGCTTGCTAAAATTGATGAGATTTTACAAATATTAAACGACGATTTTTACAATTCCCCCGAAGAAGATGAAGAATAAAAAAAGCGACCTGTTGGTCGCTTTTTTATTACTTTCTTTCGGGGAGTGACGGTTTTTCACCATAGAATTTAATCCTTGCTTGCACTAGTGATAAAGACGCGCTTTTAGGTGGCAGTGACGACGAGCGATAGTCAAACGCCATCGTAAAGTCTTTCAAGTTTTTTTGAACTTCTTCGGCGCTACTTTTTTGCTTTTCGTATAACACCGTTAAAAACTCTTTGGCGTAATTTTTTGCCTTAGGCGCGTTTTCAACTAGCCTTATATAATCGGGATAGCAAAAACCTTTAACGGACTTAAATTGCTCTCTAAACCTAGCGTCGTCTCCATAAAGCCTTGCAACCGTTTCAAAATAACGGCTCATATTAAACTCAATTTTACGGCAAATTATACAATCGCTTATCTCTTCGCGAAGTTTTTTTGCCGTTTTTACCGCTTGCTTTACGTCAACGGGTTTAATTTTCATATCGAGTTTCCAAAGTCTAGTAGACGCTTGTAGCGCAAGCCCAAGTTTGTTTTTACCAGAGTACAAAAGGTCGTAATGGTCTTTACAAAAACCGTATTTGTTAACCTTTTCACGCTCGGCGTCTTCCATAACGGCTTCGGATAAATAACTTTCCGCTATATCGCACTCCGTCTTTTTTTTGAGTTTACACATAGGGCATTCGCACTCGCCGTTAAAAAATCTCCAAATATGCATAGTTGAAATATTGTAAGCCATATAAACCTCCGCTTTTTACATTTTACCATATTTGAAAGCACAAATAAAGCCCTTTTAGCAAAAAGTTAGCAATTGACTTTAACAATACGTTAGTATATAATATAAATTAGTATGAAAAATAACGTTTTAATTAAAATTAAAAAAGCGTTGCCACTTGGCAACGTGAAGTATATAACCTTCGTGGTGGCGGGGGCGGTTCAGTCGGCGCTTTCCGTCGTTTTCGCGCTCGCCGTTAAAAACCTTATAAACTCGGTAGAATACGGCGCAAACGCAAACGAGATACTGTTATCTTCCATAACGCTCGTTAGCGTGGTTGTAGCGTCGTTTTTACTAGGCGTTTTAGTAAAACTTCTTGGCGATAATATCGTAACCCACTACGAGTGCGAACTAAAAAATAAAATTGCTAAAAACTATCTAGGTAGCAAATACGAAAACTCTTCTAAGATATCTAGCGGTGATTTAATCACTAGGTTTGAAGGCGATTTATCTACCGTTGTTGGCGTTAGAGTAAACTTGATACCAAATATCCTTTCAACGGCGGTAAGGCTAGTAGGCACGATAGTTGCGCTATTTGTGTTGCAACCCACCTTTACGCTTATTATTTTAGCGGTGGCGGTCGTTATAGTTGCGTGTTCTTTCGTAATTAGAAAAGTAACGTATAAACTCCACAAAAATTCAAGGCAAAAAAATTCCCAGCAAAACTCGTATTTGGCGGAAGTTTCTAAAAATTTATTAGCCGTTAAAACTTTTAACGCCGAAGAATATTCAAGGCAAAAACTTGATGAAAAGTTTTCAAATTATAAAAACGCAAGGCGAAACCAACGCTACTTTTTATCAAGCGTAAGTTCGCTTATCAACTTTTTATTTACCGCCTTTTACGTAAGCACCGCCATATTCGGCGTGTACGGTATGTACTACGGTGTAAAAGGGCTTGACTTTGGCGTTCTAACCGCGCTACTTCAATTAGTGTTACAAATAAAAGCACCCGTTTCAGGAATTAGCGGTTTCTTTACTGCATACGCCGAAATGCTCGTTGCGGGCGAAAGGCTGTTTGCAATTGAAGGGGAAAAAGAAGAAGAAAAGGTTTCTATTAGCGAGTTTGATAAAATCGTGTTTGACGGCGTTTATTTTTCTTACGGCAACGGAAACGTGCTAGACGGCGTAAGTTTTGAAATAAACCGTGGCGAAAAAGTTTTGATAAAGGGCGCGTCTGGCGAGGGTAAAACCACGCTAGTTAAACTTATTGCGGGGCTTTACCAAGTAAAAAGCGGTAATATTATAATTTTCTCAAACGGAAAAGAATATAACCCGTCAACCGTAAAAGACTTAATTTCTTTCGTGCCACAAGGCAATATGATTTTTTCAGGCACTATTAAAGAAAACGTGGTATTTAGCGGTAAGTACGATAAAAATTCGTTTGATACGGCTATAACCCTAGCGGGGCTTAACGAAGTTATCGAAAAATACGGCGAAAATTACTATTTAGGCGAGGGTTCAGCCCTTTCGGAAGGTCAAGAACAGCGCGTGGCGATAGCAAGGGCAATTTATAAAAACTCACCCGTTATTATTATGGACGAGCCTACGTCTGCGCTTGACGAGGACACTGAACTTGAATTTGCAAAGTCGCTATCTAGCCTTAAAGGCGTAACGCTAGTAATAATTTCACATAAACCTGCGATATCTAGTTTCGTAGATAAGGTTATAAATTTAGAAAAAGGCAAAACTATTTAACCTTTTTATCTTTATTTACCGAAATAACTGCCGAAACGAGCAAACTAACGTTAGCGCCGAGTATAATTCCTATGATTAAACCTATAAAAAATTCCATATCTAAATTATTGCACCTTTACTATCAATTTATACGCAAAAGCGTTTAAGTTTGACAATAAAATTTCCCCTTGCATACTATTAAACGACTGGGGGGAAACAACTTTGTCTTGCCTACTTAAAGCCGAAATAAACGTTAAAAACCTTAAAGAAAACGCACTAGCCGTTAAACGGCTTATAGGAAATAAAGTGAAACTTTCAGCCGTAGTTAAAGGTAACGCGTACGGGCACGGGATAGTTGGCGTTTCGTCAAGCCTATATCCGCTGGTTGACAGTTATTGCGTTTCAATGGAAGACGAGGCTTTTTCGCTTAGAATTTCAGGAATAGATAAAGAAATTATTTTGTTAACGCCTGCGTTTTCAGTTGAAAGGCTGGTTAAAAACGGAATAACCTTAACCGTTAGCAGTAAAGCGGAAGTTTTAAGCGTTGTAAAGGCGTGTGAAAAACTAGGCATATCAGCAAGCGTTCATATAAAACTAAATACGGGTATGAATAGGTTGGGCGCGTCTAACGTGTTTGAGGTAAACGAAATCATAGGCGCGGTAAAAGATACCGGCGTAACTATAACGGGCGCGCTATCGCATCTTGGCGGGGTTAATAATAAAAGATACCTATCTAGCCAGTATCAAAATTTTTTGCGATTAAGCGACAACGTTAAAAACTACAACGACAAGGCGTGTTTGCACCTATCTTCTAGTGCGGGCGCGCTACTTGGCGAAAAATACCTTTTTTCTATGGTAAGAGTGGGCATTATGCTTTACGGCTATACGCCTTATAAAACGGATAAAATAAACCTTAAAAAAGTTATGACCGTTTACGCCAAAAACCTAGGCGAAAAAACTCTTAAAAACCAAAGGTTTTTATACGGGGATAAAAGGCATACGGAAAGCGCCGTTACGCTCGTTCGTATGGGCTATGCAGACGGGTTTTTTAGAAGTTTAGGCGAGATTTCGCCGTTGTGTATGGATATATCGGGCGTTCGCGGAAAATTTGATAGCGAGTATATTCCCGTAATGACGGATGCGCTTGAAATATCTAAAAAACTAAAAACTATACCTTACGAAATCCTAACTTCGGTGACTAAGCGCGCGGAGTTTTCGTACTTGGAGTAACAGTGAGAATAATAGGCGGAAAAAACAAAGGTAAAAAACTCAAAACTTTTGACGGGCAGGATATACGCCCCACGTCAGACAGGGCAAAAGAATCGCTTTTTAACATTTTAAGCGGTAGGGTTTTAGGCTGTGATTTTTTAGACCTTTGCGCAGGTACGGGTAGCGTTGGGCTGGAAAGTTATTCGCGCGGAGCAAGTTCGGTTACTTTCGTTGATAGTAGCCAAAAAAGTTTAGCGCTTTCAAAAGAAAACGCGCGTTCTATCGGGCTTGATAAAGAGTTTATTTTATCTAGCGCTGAAAACTATCTAAAAATGGCGGACAAGCAGTTCGATATAATATTTTTCGACCCGCCTTATAAGTTTAACGAAATTAGCGGTATCTTAAAGGTTATAAAAGATAAAAATTTATTAAAAGACGGTGGCGTTTTTATTTATGAAAGAGCGTCGTCAACCGCTCAAACGCTAGTTGACGGCTATGAAATTTACGATACTAGAAAGTACGGCATAGCGGTATTCGATTTTTACCGCAGGGAGGAATTATGAAAAGGGCTGTTTTTGCAGGCACTTTCGACCCCGTTACCAAAGGGCATGAATCGGTTATAAAAAAGGCAAGTTTACTCTTTGACGAGTTGACCGTTGCAATATGTATAAACCCCGATAAAAAAACCTTGTTTTCGGTGGAAACAAGGCTTGAAATGTTAAAGTCGGTTTGCAGTAACTATAAAAACGTTAAAGTTTGCTACCACGAAGGTTTACTCGTTGACCTTATGAAAAAAATAGGTGCAACCTACAACGTTAGAGGCGTTCGCAACGCCACCGATTACGAGTATGAAAACGGAATGCACTACTTTAACGAAAAGTTATATAAAGATATCGTAACTTTATATATTCCGTGTTCGAAAGAGTTAAAAGAAGTTTCTTCCACCGCCGTCAAAAAGGATATAGATAGCGGTAATTTTG
Source organism: Christensenellaceae bacterium (assembly GCA_045646405.1). Lineage (GTDB taxonomy): Bacteria > Bacillota > Clostridia > Christensenellales > Borkfalkiaceae > HGM11412. The sequence continues at coordinate 85,293 of JAZRKO010000031.1, forward strand.
ATGAAAAGCATCTATCTTCTAGCGTGATTGAAATCATAAAAAAGCAAGGCAAATAAAATAGCAAATTATAAAAGAAATTACCCCTTGCACAAGTTTACCTAGTACGAAAAACCAAGTTTTTACGCGCGCTTTTTTCAAAAACGCGAGTGACTGCATTATAACCGATACACCGCCGAAAGTTATAATAAAACAAGTAAGCGATACGGTTAAGGGCGAAAGGCTTAACCCTGATAGCATTTTAGCGCCCTTTGTAAACTCTATAAGCCCAAGCGTAACGCCTAAACTTTCCTCGCCTGAGCGGGATAGCGGTTTTATAATTATGTTTATTAAAAAGTTTATAGGGTATAAAATATTAAAGTCTAATAAAATTTCGGAAATTACGTAAAAAACGGCAACGAAACCACCAACTACGAGTACCGATATGACAGACGAGTACACCGCTTCGTATAAAATATTATCCGTTTTATCGCTTTTTAGTAAAAGCCTACTATTTATAGGTGGCTCGTAAAAGTTTCTAAATATAAGCGCGGTAACGACCGCAGATAGAACGTGGGCTATATAGACGATAAACCCAGCGGTTTTACTATTTAGCATTGAAACGCCAACCGCACCTATAATAAACAGCGGGCCTGACGTTGAACAGAGAAGGCTTAACCTATTTGCCTCGCCTTTTCCTATAAGGTTGTTTTGATAAAGGTCTGCGGTGAGTTTACTACCTACGGGATAGCCTGAAAGCACGCTCATAAAAAAGGCGTAACAGGATATACCGCCAAGCCTAAATAGTTTTTCAGTTGCTTTTGAAAGTTTTGTAAACGCATTAGTTAAGCAGTTTATTTTAGTTAGTATCGCCGTTAGAAAAAAGTAAGGCAAAAGTGACGGCATTACCGAAACCGCCCACAGCAAAACCCCCTTATAGGTCGATTTTGAGTACTTTTCGGGGTAAATTGCAAGGGCAATAATCAAAAAAATTATAGATGCGATTAAAAGAAGTTTAACTACCTTAGCACCGCTAAGGATACGAATTTTTTTCATACTAAAATATATTAAAAAAGTGAAAATTTATGTATACGCTATTTGATACCATTGAAAAACAAGATAACACTAAAACGCCACTTGCCGAAAGAATGCGCCCTGCAACCTTAAAGGAGTTTTTGGGGCAGGCGGAAATCGCGGCTGACGGGAGTTTACTAAAAAGAGCAATAACGACGGATACGCTTGGCAGTTGTATATTCTACGGCCCACCGGGTACGGGTAAAACTACGCTTGCTAATATTATTGCGAACTCAACGGCAGGAAATTTCGTTAAATTAAACGCGGTAACTAGTGGCGTTGCCGACGTTAAACGCGCAATCGAAAAAGCGGAAGACGACTTAAAACTATACGGTAAAAGAACGTACTTACTTCTCGACGAGTGCCACCGCTTTAACAAATCGCAACAAGACAGTCTTCTTCCCGCAATTGAAAAGGGAACGATTATCTTTATAGGTTCAACGACCGAAAACCCCTATTCGGCTATGACGCCTGCAATAATTTCAAGGTGTAGGGTGTTCGAGTTCAAAAGTTTATCTACCGAAGTTATTAAAAACGCGCTCAAAAAAGCGGTAGCCGACGACAAGCGTGGTTTTGGTAAGATGAAACTTCAAATTGACGAAAGCGCATACGAGCATATAGCGATAACGTCTGCCGGCGATTTAAGAACGGCGTACAACGCTATTGAACTTGCAGTTTTAACAACGCCCGTAAACGAAGACGGGGTTGTTGTAGTAACCTTGAAAGACGCCGAACAATCAATTCAAAAAAAGGCGTTATCTATCGACGAGAACGGTTATTACCACCTACTTAGCGCGTTTTGTAAGAGTTTGCGCGGTAGCGATAGTGACGCGGCGCTATATTACAGCCAACGCCTAATAAAAGGCGGGTGCGACCCTATGATTATAGCAAGGCGGTTAGTGGTTCACTCTGCGGAAGACGTTGGGCTTGCAGACCCTAACGCCCTAGTTATAGCAACTAGCGCTATGACCGCGCTTATGAATATCGGCGCGCCCGAAGGTTTAATACCGCTATCGCAGGCAATAATTTACGTGTGCGAGGCGCATAAATCAAATTCTGTTATAACTGCTATGCAATCTGCGGAAGAAGCCGTTGAAACCGTGCGTGACGACGATATTCCGCCATACCTTATAAACCCTTCGTATTTAAGTAAAGAAGGCAAGAAAAAGAGCGCGGAATATAAATATCCGCACGACTACGGCGGATACGTTGAGCAAACTTACCTACCTAAAAAACTCGAAGGAAAAGTATTTTATAAGCCTTCTAATAACGGATATGAAAAGCAAATATCTGCTATTCGTACCGAAAAGGGTAAAAAGTAAGGTTTTTTGCCCTTGACTTATGTTAAAATACAGTATATAATATATACGGTTGTAAATTTTTACGACGATATAGGAGAATTATGGAAGTAGTTAACGAAAAGGAAAAGTCACTATCTTTTGCCGACGTCTTAGGTGTTTTAAGAGGCGGGATAATTTGGATTATCGTAATAACGCTCATGTGTACCCTATTAGGTGGCGTGTACGCTTTCTTGTTCAAAAAGACCACGTACACGGCAAAACTCAACGCTATGATATACGTTGAAACCTATAAAAACCCTACGACTGACGAGGAAGAGTCCGTTCTTGAACACACTCGTTTCCAGTACGCTGCGTTACTTGCAGGCAAGTGTAGCGCTATCATTATGAGCAACAGCGTTCTCAACGCATGCGGTGCGGAACTTAGAGGGGGGTTAACGGTAGTTCCCGAAGAAGAACAACCTTTCTTTACCGTAACTTATACTTACAGTCAAAAGGGTGGTGACGTGCTTTTAACCAAGCAAGAAGTAGCCGAAACCCTTAATAAATTCGTTGAAGACGCTATTGACCACATCAACGCAAACCCCAGCGTTTATCCTTGGCACGCTGAAAAGATATTTATTTTCTCTCCCGCTCAAGCGAAAGACGTTTCTGCATCAACCGGTAAAGCGGGCGTTATAGCAATTGCGTTCATTATAGGCTTAGCGCTTTCGGTTGTTTTCGTTCTCGTTAAAAACGCGTTTGACGATACCATTAAAACCAAAGAGCAAATCGAGGCGATTACGGGCAACCAAATTATCGCTACCGTTGATATTTCAAACAGCGATACTCCGCAAAAAACTTCTACTACTGACGTGAAGGAGGGCAAGTAATATGTTGTTCAAGAAAAAATCGGTTGATAATTCTTTTGAAAATATAGTACCCAAAATCGTAGTAGGTAAAAAGTTTGGTTTAAGCGAAAGTTATTATAGGCTTAAAGACAATATTATTTACTCGTCTGACAACGGCAAGAACAAAGTATTCCAAATAGAATCGGCAGTTTCCGGTGAAGGTAAATCTACCGTTATATCCAACACCGCCGTTGCGCTTGCAAAAAGCGGTAAAAAAGTAGTAGTCGTAGACCTTGATTTTAGAAGACCTAAAATTCACAGAATTTTTGAAGTTCCTAACCTTTCAGGCATTACCGAATATATGCTTGGCGAGTGCGACCAAAGCGCACTTATTAAAAAGACTAGTTACGGGGTTGACGTTGTAAACCGCGGTAAAGCGGCGCACAACGCGTCTATCATATTCACGTCTGACAAGTTCAAACAAATGATTGAAGACCTTAAAAAAGATTACGATATGGTACTTTTTGACTGTCCGCCCGTACTTCTCGTTTCCGACTATATTCACTTTTCAAAACTAAGTGATATGGTAATATTCGTAGCGTGTGCAGGTACTACTTCGCGCGCTCAACTTAAAGAGGCTTACGAACTCGTTAAAATGTGCAACCCAAACGTTTTAGGTACGGTTATGACGTATAGAAACCAAGGTAAGTTCTCGCTTAGATACGGTGGCTATTACAACACCAACTATTATCGCAACTTAAAAAATCATTACACTCAGGAGAAGTAACGTATGCTTATTGACGTTCACTCTCACTTATTGCCGTTTGTTGACGATGGCAGTGATTCGCTTGACAATTCCATTGAAATTATTAAAAAATTAGAACTTGAAGGCGTTTCAAAAATCATTTTAACACCGCATTACAAATACGGCGTATATAAAACCACGAAAGCCGAACTTAAAGATAAGTTCGATAGGTTTTGCGCTGAGGTAAAAAGTCGGGGCTTAAACGTTAAATTATACCTAGGGCAAGAAGTGTTTTGTGACGAAAAAATATACACGTTACTAGAAAATAAAGAAGTTTTAACTATAAACGACACTAATTATATCCTTTTAGAGTTCGACTACTTTAATTATGCCGACATTTTAGATTACGCCTACAACGTTTCGCAAATGGGCTACGTTCCCGTAATTGCGCATATTGAAAGATACCGCTATTTAGATGCCGATACTTTGATTGAACTTCACCATATGGGCGCGCTTTTGCAGATAAACGCGTCAAGCGTGGTTGGCGAACACGGCAAAAAATTTCAAAAGCGCGTGTTTGCAGCGATAAAGAGCGGGCTTGTTCATTTCGTTGCAACCGATATTCATAAATCGCGCGAATGCTCGTTAAAAGATGCGTATAACGTGGTTAGCAAAAAGTTCGGTATAACAGTTGCGAACAACTTATTTATAAACAACGCCCAAGTATTTTTTGAATAAATAAATTAAACTCTCGGTTGACCGAGAGTTTTTTTATGCCCAAAAACGGCAATAATAAAGTTATGAAAAACGTTTTAGGGCTATCGCTTGGCGGTGGCGGAGCAAAGGGGCTGTTTCACGTTGGGGTATTATCCGCTTTCGAGCGTAACGGTATAAAATTCGGTGCGGTGGCAGGAACGAGCATAGGTAGTATCGTTGGGGCGTGCTACGCGCTAGGCTATTCTAGTACGGATATGCGCGAACTAATTAGAGAGTTAGGGGCGTGTAAACCTTCTTTTTATCTAAGGGCGAAAATGAAGGGGATTTCCCTAGAAAAACTCATTGAAAAAGTGCTAGGCGAAAGAACTTTTAGTGACCTTAAAATACCGTTTACCGCCGTTGCAACGAATTTAGATAGCGGTCAATACGAGAGTTTATCTAGCGGTAATTTATGTAGGGCGTTGTCGGCGTCGTCAACTATCGTTCCTGCGTATCGGTACGTAGTGATAAAAGGCAAAAGGTATATCGACGGCGGTTACACCAACCTAGTTCCCGTAGCGCCACTTAAAAACCTTGGTATTAAAAAGGTTCTTGCAATAGACTTAGGTGCAAGCCAAAATAGTAACGTAAGCGGTGTAAAACTACTTGATAAAGTTTACCCCTATCACGGAGTTAAGGTGGGGTATAGAAGTAGCGAAAAAGTTTTAGCCGACTGCGTTTTCGAGCCTGATTTAACGAAATATTCAATGCTTTCTATAAAAAAGTTCGACTACCTTTACGAACTCGGTTACGAATACGCACTTAAAAACCTTAAACTCGTACGAGAAAAACTCAAAATAAAAAACATACCTTAACGAAAGGTTGCATATTTTATTACAAGTATGAAAGTTATAAAAATGAAAAATCTCACCGGCATAGTTGCTGGCGCGCTATGTTTAATAACGATTATAATATCGCCGTTTTTAATAACTTCAAGCGAAGTTGAAAGTCAAAGTAAAACGGTTGTTTTAACCGTGTGGCACGTTGACGGTTTCGAGGGTGGAAAGGGAAGTAGATACACTTTTTTACGCGACGTTGCAGTTAAGTTTTCAAAGCAAAACAAAGGGGTTTATCCACTAGTTTCTAGTTACACCGTAGAAGGCGCGAACGACCTTATAAAAAAGGGAAAACACCCAGACCTTATATCTTTTGGGGGTTCGCTACTCAATCTGCAAAACTATGCGAAAGAAATATCGTTTTCTGGGCGCGACGGCGGAACGGTAGGCAATAAGCGTTACGCCGTAAGTTATATAAAGGGCGGTTATTTCGTTATAAAAAAGGGCGAAGGCTCGAAAGATATAATAATTTCAAAACAAGAAGGCGTTACCCCCGAAATTGCAACGCTGTTTTCGGGGGAAGAAATATCGTCTATCACTATAAAACCATCGCTTGACGCGTACTCCTTATTTCTACTCAAAAAAAACGCCACGATGATAGGTACGCAACGCGATATTGAAAGGCTAATATCTAGGGGCGAGTCGTTTACCGCAAAAGTGATAGAGGGTTACAGCGATTTATTTCAGTACGTATCGCTAACTTGCGATAAAGCCGACAACGAGTATTACGCAAATAAGTTTATCGAGTTTTTACTTAGTGAAAAAGTTCAAAGCGAGATAAAAAACCTTAAAATGTTATCTGTGAATTTAAGTGGGCAGTTTCCCGATAACGAATACCTTTCCGCGCTTGAAAAGGTACGAATAAACTATACTTTTTCGCCGTTTTCGGCAAAAGAAAATATGCTCATTGCTTGCGATAAAGCCTTGAATTTAATAAATACGGGCGGAGATTATAATGAAATTATAAACTTTACGAAACAGTTGTAAAAAAGTAATAAATGTAGTAAAATAAAGGAGGTGGAAGATGAAAGACAATAATTGTTACGCTTTCATCACGGAAAAACTTGAAGGTATAGCCGTATATAAAGACCAAAACGTAGGCGCTTTAACGCGGTATAAAACGGGTGGCAACGCCGATTTACTAATCGTTCCTAAATCTGCGGAAGAATTAGTTCAATCAATAAATGCGGTTAAAGGCGTTTGCCCGTATTTTATCCTAGGCGGTGGCAATAACGTTTTAGTCAGCGATAAGGGTTTTCGCGGTGCCGTTATACATACTAAAAACTTAAACAATCGAGAAATAAAAGGGAATTTATATATTGCCGAGTGCGGAGTGAAAATGCAAACGGTAATTGAAGATATGTCGCTAAACTCATTAGGTGGGCTTGAATTTGCCGTGGGCATTCCGTCAACCGTGGGTGGCGCGGTGTGTATGAACGCAGGTTGCTACGGAAAGTCGGTTGGTGACGCGGTTTGTTACGTTATAACCGAAAACGGAATAGTTAGTAAAGACGGTTGCGATTTTTCATACCGTTCAAGTAAATTCTTAACCGAGAAAGAAACAGCCGTAAAGGTTTGCTTTTCGCTTAAACCTTCCGAGCCTGACGTTATTGAAGAAAAGTTATCGGCGTATAAATCTTTCCGCAAAAACCCAAAGGGCAAAAGTTGCGGTTCGGTATTTCGAAACGACGGGTTTTACGCAGGTAAAATTATTGACGAGTGCGGGCTGAAAGGCTTATCGATAGGCGGGGCAAAAGTTTCGCAAGAACACGCCAACTTTATTATCGCAAGCGGTCGCGCTTGCTCGCAAGATATATACAAAGTTATAGAAAAAGTTAAAGAAAAAGTTTACGAAAAACGCGGTATTTCTCTCGTTGAAGAGATTGTGTACCTTGGAGAATTTTAGATGATTTTATCAGCCGATTATCACACCCATACCACTTTTAGCCACGGTAAAGGCAGTATTTTAGATAACGCCAACAGCGCAAAGGCTCGCGGGCTAAAAGTAGTTGCTATAACCGACCACGGCTACGGGCATCGCGCGTACGGAATAAGGCATAAAAAAGTGCCGTATATGAAAGAACTTTGCGATAAAGCAAGTCAAGAAACGGGTGTGAAAGTATTGCTTGGCGTGGAGTCTAATATTCTCGGCGTAAGCGGTAAAACGGATATGAACGTTTTAGACTTTGAGTATATGGATATATATCTAGCGGGCGTTCACAAATATATAAAGTACGACGCGCTTAGCGAGTGGTATCATCTACTATACAAAAACTGGTTTTACAAGCATTTTTCAACTCCGCCAAAGAGCCTAGTTGATAGAAATACCAAAGTGTATATAAACGCTATCAAGTCAAACCCGATAGATATTTTGGCGCACCCGGGGTATTGTTGTTTCATAAACGCGTACGACGTGGCAAGGTGCTGTGAAGACTACGGCACGTACTTTGAAATTGACGCTAGAAAAACTCATCTTCAAGATAGCGAGTGGGAAGAAGTTATTAAAACGAACGTTAAATTCGTAGTTGATAGCGACGCGCACGTTCCAAGGAGCGTAGGCGTGATAGCCGAGGCTGAAAGCCTAATAGATAGGCTTAATATCCCAAAGGATAGAATAGTTAATATCGACGGAAAGTTACCTAGTTATTTTAGGTTTTGCGAGTACAAAAAGAAAAATTTATGACGTTTACCGAAAAAGCAAAAGAAGAAATAATATCAAAAAAGATTTCCCAGCCGTGCTGTCAAGTATCGGCTCTTTCGGCGTTCATTAGGGGTGCGGGAACGCTACTTATAAAACGCGGGCGCATAGGTTTTGAGATTATTAGCGAAAATCAAAAGGCGATAGATTATTTTTCTAAAATTCTAAGTTCGCTTTACGGCGCAAGCCCCACCTTTAACGAATTAAAAGATAAACTTAAAGGAAAAGTAAAATACAGTTTATCGCTAGTTAACGATAAAAGCGAGCAAATACTTCAAGAACTCGGCATTATCGAAGAGGGTGCAGGCGGTGCTCAAATCAATTTAGGGGTAGATAAATACCTTATCGAAAACGAGTGCTGTAAGCGTTCGTATTTAATAGGCGCGTTTATGGGTAGCGGTTCGGTAACCGTGCCGAGTGACGGGGTTAAATCTTCAACGAGTTACCACTTAGAGTTCGTTTTTTCAAAATACCAAACGGCGTCGTGCGTGGCGGAACTATTATCAAGCGTAGGTTTTTTCCCAAAACTAACCGAAAGGAAAGAAAGTTTCGTAATCTACTTCAAAAACGGTGACGAAATTAGCGATATTTTATTCTACCTAGGTGCAAAAAAGCGTTGTTTTGAACTTAAAGAAATAATCATTAAAAAAGTTATGAATAACGACACGAATAGAAAGCGCAACTGCGATATGGGTAACATCAATAAGCAGATTGAAGCGTCTATAAAGCAGGTAAAGGATATAAATTTAATTATTGAAACGGTTGGGCTGGACAAACTTTCTAAGCCGTTAAAAGAGGCGGCGCTACTTCGCCTTGAAAACAAAGATAGCACGCTTGACGAGATGTCGAAAATATCCGGCTTAACGAAAAGTTGCTTAAACCACAGATTTAGAAAAATAGCGGAGATTGCAAAGAATTTATAATGGAACTAACTATCGGCGCGAAAACTATAATAAACAAATTAAAAGACCACGGCTACGAGGCTTACGCCGTGGGTGGTTTCGTGCGCAATAGTTTGTTAAATATCCCCGTTTTAGACGTTGACGTTACTACGAGCGCTACCCCCGAAGAAATTCAAGAAGTTTTCAAAGACTACAAGGTGTATTTAACCGGCATAAAACACGGCACGGTTACGGTAAACGCAGGCGGTGAGTGCATTGAAGTTACTACGTTTAGAGTTGACGGCAGTTATCAAGACAATCGCCATCCAGACGCGGTTAAATTCGTTAAAAACCTAAGTGAAGACTTGCTTCGTCGTGATTTCACCGTTAACGCCATGGCGTACGACGGGGAGAATTTAGTTGACCTTTACGGTGGACAAGCCGACCTTGAAAATAAAATAATTCGCGCGGTAGGAACCCCAACTTTAAGGTTTCAAGAAGACGCGCTTAGAATTCTTCGCGCTATGCGGTTTGCATCAGTTTTAGATTTTGATATTGAACCTAATACGGCAAAGGCTATGATAGAAAATAAATCTCTATTAAAATCGGTTTCTATCGAGCGCGTTTTTGAAGAACTTTCTAAAATGCTACTTGGCGACGGGGTTGAAAGAGTTCTAACCCTTTATAAAGAAATTATATTCGAAGTAATACCCGAACTAAAACCTTGCGACGGGTTTTTGCAAAACTCGATATATCACGCGTACGACGTGTATACCCACACGGTTAAAAGCGTTGCGTTATCTAAAAAAGATAGGGTAGTTAGATGGGCTTTACTTCTTCACGATATAGAAAAACCCTCGTGCTACACCGTGGGTGAAGACGGGGCTGGGCATTTCTACGGTCACCAGAAAAAAAGCACCGATAGGGCGGTTAAAATACTAAAACGCTTTAAGGCGGACAATTATTTAATCAGCAATTGCTCGGCGCTTATAATGTTACACGACTGTAAAACCGAAATCTCGCGCGGGGAGATTAAAAGGCTACTTAAATCGTTTGGTTACAGCGTTATTAAAAAGTTAATCGACGTAAAACTTGGCGACGCACTCTCCCACGCCTCGCCGTATGCAGAGATGCGCGTAGAACTTGTAAACGACTTTTCAAGCAAGGTTGACGACATTGAAAATCGCGGTGAGTGCTATAAACTTAAACAACTTAAAATTAACGGAAACGACGTGAAGTCTTTCGGCTTTAAGGGCGTTGAAATTAGTGAAGTTCTAAATAAAATTCTGCTTGACGTTACGTTTGATAAAATTCCTAACGAAAGGGAAGTTTTACTCGATAGGTTAAACTATGAAAGAAGTATTAGAAAGTAAAATTAAATTACTTCCAAAAAGCCCTGGCGTTTACGTTATGCTTGACGAAGAAGGGGCGGTTATATACGTTGGCAAGGCAAAGAACCTAAAAAACCGCGTAACCCAGTATTTTAGAAACGGCTTAAAAACCAACAAGGTTGCCGTTATGGTGCAGAACGTAGACGATTTTTATTACGTTTTAACCCACACGGAAAGGGACGCGTTGTCGCTAGAAAACAACCTTATAAAAAAGTACAAGCCAAAGTATAATATTCTTCTTAAAGACGACAAAAGTTACCCCTATATTAGAGTTGACTTAAAGGAAGAATTTCCACGCTTTACCGTGGTTAGAAGAATAAAAAAAGACGGAGCGAAATATTTCGGCCCGTATATGCTTAAAATTTCGGTAAGCGACGTTCTAGACATAATAAACACCGCCTATAAAATTAGACCTTGCACGAAAATAATAAAAGGCGGAAACAAGCGCGAGTGCTTAAACTACCATTTGGGCTTGTGCTTAGCGCCGTGCTCAGGTAAATGCACGAAAGACGAATACCTTAAAGAAGTAAAAAGCGCCGTTGACTTTTTATCGGGCAACGACGATGACGTTGAAGTTTTATTAAAGAATAAAATGCTAAATTTTGCCGAGCACGAAGAGTTTGAAAGGGCGCTTGCCGTCAAAGAGCAACTTAGCCGTCTTGAAGAGATAAAAGAAAGAAAAATTACCGCGCTTAACCGCGACGTTTCAGCCGACTTTATTTTCGTTAAAAGCGACGGGCTTTTCTCGGCAATAAGCGTATTATTCGTTAGAAACGGTAAATCAATGGGCGTTAAAAACTATTCGGCGGAAACTTTTTCAGGGAGCGATCAAGAAATTTTAGCCGAGTTTTTGCTTAGGTTTTACGACGAAAAGCGTGAAATTCCCAGCGAGATATATATTCCTTACGCGGTTGACGAGTTAGTTATAGAAAAAATTCGCGAATTGTCAGGCAAAAAAACGCTTGTTTCAGTTCCCGAAAAGGGCGTAAAGAAAGAACTTTTAACTATGGCTGAGAAAAACGCCAGCGACTATTTATACACCTATATTGACAAAATCGTTAAAAAGCACGAACTCAAAGACTTGGCGCTTTCACGCCTTAAAAATCTTCTATCGCTATCAAAAACCCCACGCCGTATGGAGTGCTTTGACATTTCTCACATCTCAGGCGTTGACAAGGTTGGGGCTATGGTCGTATTCACAAACGGCGAGCCCGATAAGCAAAATTACCGCCGTTTCAAGATAAAAACCGTTTTAGGGAACGACGATTTTGCCTCCTTACAAGAAGTTTTGAAAAGAAGGCTTAGTAAACTTGGAACTACTGGCGAAGACAAGTTTGAAAAGCCCGACCTTATCGTGATTGACGGTGGCAAGGGGCAATTATCTTCGGTAAAAGAAGTGTTTGACGAGATGAATATAAAGGATATCGACCTTATTTCCCTTGCCGAGCGCGAAGAAGAAATTTTTACGCTTTATAGCAATACTTCTATAAAACTAGACAAAGGCGACCAAGCCTTAAAAATGCTAATTCGCCTTCGTGACGAAGCGCATAGATTTGCAATAACCTTTAATCGCGATTTAAGAACTAAAAGAACGCTAAAATCACTTCTTAGCGAGATAGACGGTATAGGAAAGGTTAAGCGCAACGCTTTAATTGATAAGTTTGGCGATATTTCTACGCTAATATCTTCAAGCGTTGAAGAACTTGCAGAAGTAGAAGGAATTGGCGAAAAACTTGCCGAAAAGATTAAAGATTTTTTAGTTAGTAACGGCAATATTAAAAAAAGTTAAAGTCAGTTATAAACCCAAGCACTAAAAAGTAGGCGGTAACTGCAAAGAGTAGTGGCATTACCACCATTAGAAGAAGGCTGTCTTTTCTATAAGATAAAATAAAGGTGGAAATAAAAATTCCAAGCGAGCCACCTATTGCGCCGGTTAGGAATAACTTTCCGTCTTTGACTTTACTTTCGCCGTCTTCAATACGCTGTATTTTTTGCGCTCGAACTAGCATAAAAGCGTAAAAGTTTATTGCGATAAGATAAACTACAATAAGTATTCTAATTAAAACTATCATACAAAAAGTATGAGTATAAAAGGTTAAAATTTTGCATTATGTTTTTACCCGTTAAAAAAAGCGAAGTAAAAGGCGAACTCGATTTCGTACTTATCGCGTCTGACGCGTACGTCGACCACCCAACGTACGGGCACGCCGTAATATCAAGACTTATTGAAAGCCAAGGCTTTTCAATAGGCATTATTCCACAGCCTATTTTAGACGAGGACTATTTCGCTTTGCCAAAACCTAAAATTTCATACCTTATCTCAGGCGGTGTAGTTGACAGTATGGTCAACAACTACACCGTTGCAAAGCGTAAAAGAGATTTTGACGTTTATTCCCCAAAATCTAAACAAGGTAAGCGCCCCGATAGGCAAGTTACCGTGTATAGTAAAACGCTTAAAAGGTTGTTTCCGGATAGTTTCGTAATAATAGGTGGGGTAGAGGCGTCACTCCGCCGTTTTGCTCACTACGATTACTGGGACGATAGGGTTATGCCGTCGATTTTAACTGACAGCAAAGCCGACCTTTTAATTTACGGCGCGGGCGAAAAGCCGTTTTTAGATATTTGCGCGCTACTTAAAAAAGGCGTTCCCATAGATAAAATGCAAGATATTAGGGGAACGGTTATTAAGGTAGATAAGTCAAAAGAGTATACGCTACTTGATAAAGGATATATTAAATTACCGCCTTATAGCACGGTTTTAAGCGATAAACTAGAATACGCCAAAGCCTTTAAGGAGCAAAGTAGGAACGTTGACGCAATATCCGCAAACGTTATCTATCAAGAGCAATTGAGCGGTGAAATAGTAGTTCAAAACCTACCGCAGTATCCGCTAACCGAGAGCGAAATGGATTTTGTGTACGCCCTTCCTTACGAGCGAAATTATCACCCGATGTACGAAAGTGAAGGCGGTATCAAATCGCTAGAAGAAGTTAAGTTTTCGGTAGTTAGCCATAGGGGTTGCTACGGAAGTTGTTCGTTTTGTTCGATAAACTATCACCAAGGTAGAAGAATACAAAAGCGAAGTGACGAAAGCATTTTAGAAGAGATAAAACTTCTCGTTAAAGATAAAGATTTCAAAGGCTATATTCACGATTTGTCAGGCCCGTCTGCAAATTTTAGAGAGCCCGCGTGCGATAAGCAAAAATGCCTAGGCGTTTGTAAAGATAAGTACTGCATAGGTAACGTTCCTTGTAAAAACTTAAAGGTAGACCACTCCGGGTTTATAAATCTTCTTAGAAAGGCGCGCGAGATAGAAGGGGTTAAAAAGGTATTTATTAGAAGTGGTTTGCGCTACGACTATTTATTATACGATAGCGACCAAACCGTGCTTGAAGAAATCGTAAAACACCATATATCAGGGCAACTTAAAGTTGCGCCCGAACACATGGCTGACGGGGTTTTGAAAGTTATGAACAAGCCCGCGTTCAGCGTGTATAAAAAGTTTGCCGAAAAGTACAAAAAAATCAATGAAAAGTTAGGTAAAAAGCAGTTCTTAGTGCCGTATTTAATATCTTCGCACCCTGGTTGTAGGCTAGCCGATGCGGTTGAACTTACAAATTACCTAAAAAGTATCAACTATATGCCCGAACAGGTTCAAGACTTTTATCCCACGCCTTCAACCCGTTCAACTTGTATGTACTATACGGGCTTAGACCCCGACACGCTAAAACCCGTATTCGTTCCCAAAACCAAGGAAGAAAAGAGTATGCAACGCGCGCTACTTCAATATAGGCTTCCAAAGAATAAAGACGCGGTAATCAAAGCGTATGCTTTAACTTCACTTGAAAAGCCTAAAAACGATAAGCGCAACCAAGCAAAAGGCAAAGAAAATAGTCGGGTAAAATACATAAGGGGAACGGAAGTTTATAGAAAAAGTTTATCGTCAACGAAAAACGGCGGTAAAAACAAACGATAATCGCTTAATAAATACTTGCAAAATTATTAAAAAGTGTTACAATATATAGTAGGACTATATAGGGAGAGTATCTTTATGAAGTGTATGTACTGCGGTTGCATTGAAAGTAAAGTTATAGATTCAAGGTCAACTGACGAAAATACTATGATACGCCGTAGGCGTGAGTGTATAGGTTGCGGTAGGCGTTTTACCACTTACGAAACGGTTGAAACCACGCCCGTTTTAGTTATTAAAAACGGCGGTACGCGTGAGATGTTTGACGCGGGCAAAATCAAAAGCGGTATAATAAAAGCGTGTGAAAAGCGCCCCGTTCCCATGTTCAAAATCGATAATTTAGTTGAAGATATCCAAAAACAAGTATATAATTCGCTTGACCAAGAAATCACGTCGAAAGAAATAGGCGAAATGGTTATGAACGGTCTTAAAGAAATTGACGAGGTTGCATACGTTAGATTTGCATCCGTTTACCGTTCTTTCAAAGATATTTCTACCTTTATGCGTGAACTTGAAAAACTTTCAAAGGGCTAATATGGGAAAACAAGTTCAAAAAGCCAAAAAATTTAATATTAAAGTATTTGCTATGATAATAGCGATAGTACTTTTTTTAGTGGCAAGTCTTTTCGTTCTAGATAGTTTTGCGCCTGCAAACCCCAAAGTTTACGATAGATTTGCGTTGTCTACGATATTCGGCTCGTTCGACGGGGAAGACACACCAAACAGTTACTATCAAGTTCAAATTCAAAAAAGCATAGAAACGGGCGAAAAACAGTATTCTTGTATCAACACCAAAATCAACACTACAAACAGCGTAAACGTTAAAGAAGTTTGGATAAATTTGTCTGACGTTTATGATGACGAGTTAAAAATTTTTCTATCAACCGGTTGGGAAGGCAAGTCCAAATACCTATCCAAAAGAACGTATTCAAAGTTAGATATCAAAAATGATGAAGACGGGTGGTTTAGAGTTTACAACACGGGTAAAGAAGAAGGGTTGAAGATTAACGAATACGGCTTTTACGGTGAGTTAAGGTTTAGTTTTTCTAGTAACTGTAAAGTGAGAGAAATCGTAGTCGTTGATATGGATAATAATCTCGGCACGGTTAAGGCTGAGCATTGTTCAAACGGTGGCGTTGCCGAAGAAGAAGGCAAGTCTGCCGACTCGCACGACAATAAGTTCAAGCCCAACGATATGACAAACGTTGGTGACGAGAAAACCACTTTCAAAATAAACGAATAAAATACGCCAAAAAAGAGTAAGTTTTTACAAAAACTACTCTTTTTTTATTGCCTAAAAATTGTAAAATGCTACCATGACCGTGTATATCGAATACGCTATTTTAGATAACCTTATAATAAATTATCTACTTATAAAAACGGCAACGAGGTGCGCGCTTGTAAAAACGAATTTTTTATGGCTGATACTCGCATCGCTACTAGGAACTGCCGTTGCGGTTATATTACCGTTATTTAATCTAGATAACTTGTTTCTTTTAATAATAAAGATAGCGCTTGCATTTTTAATAACGCTAGTAGGTGGGAAGTATATATCCATAAAAAAATACTTTTTCACGGTGTTTTTGTTTACCTTTTTCACTTTTTTATGCGGTGGCTTTATAATCGCGCTTTTTAACCTTGCTATGATAGACTACGAAAACTATTTTATCTCGGGTTACGATAGCGCAGTTCCAATAGGCGTAACCGCGCTACTCGTTTACCTTGCAAGTAAAGGCGTAGTTCTTGCCGTTACCAAACTATTAAAAGAGCGAAACCTACGCCCCTTTTTGCGAAGTTGCGCGATAATTATCGATAAAAAAAAGTTTGTAGTAAAAGGCTTTATCGATAGCGGAAACGGGTTATACGATACAAAATCCGGGCTACCTATAATAGTGTGTTCTAACTCACTGTTTGAAAAACTTAAAAGAAATAACGTTAAAAAAAGCGTTTCGAAAATCAATTTCGACACGGTAAGCGGAACTTCGCAAATGGAACTTTACGTTATTGATAGGCTTTTGATATATAACGGAATAAAAGTGAATATATTTAATAACGTACTCATAGGCGTTAGCCCGTTCGGGTTTAATAGTAATTCGTACGAGTTGTTACTTCATCCGTCGCTCGTGTAAAGGTGGAATTATGAATTTTATAGCAAAACTTAAAAACCTAATAAAAAGCATTTTCAAAACCCAAAACTCGCTTTACTATTTAAGTGGTAGCGAAACTCTACCCAAGGCGTATTCTACCGAAGAAGAAAGCGAAAAACTAAAACTCTTAGAAAGCGGTGACAGTAGCGTTAAAAAAGACTTAATCGAGCATAATTTGCGCTTAGTCGTGTATATTGCAAGAAAGTTCGATAACACCGGCGTCGACCTTGACGATTTGATATCCGTAGGTAGCGTAGGGCTAATAAAGGCGGTAAACACCTTTAATATGGATAAAAAAATCAAACTTGCAACGTACGCGTCGCGCTGTATCGAAAACGAAATTTTAATGCATTTAAGAAAGGTTTCTAAAATAAAAGGCGAAATATCCTTAGACGAGCCGTTAAACGTAGACTACGAGGGCAACGAACTACTACTTAGCGACGTTTTAGGTACAGACCCTGAAATCGTTTACAAGCACCAAGAAGAAAACGAAGAGCGTAAAATTCTACGTCGCGCCCTAGAAAGGCTTAATTTTAGAGAGCGCCAAATTATGCACTTGCGTTTCGGTTTAGGTGGTGAAGACGAACTCACCCAAAAAGAAGTAGCCGACCTACTTGGCATTTCACAATCGTACATATCTAGGTTAGAGAAGAAGATAGTAGAACGATTGAAAAAGGATTTCAAATTTTAAGACCTTATAAGCGTCGCATAACCGCGTTACTGCTTCGTTTACGGACTTCGATAACCAAAAAGGTTTATCTCACCCCGTAAACTTTGCGAGCCTTGTTCTGCTTGCTTCTAAGGTCTTAAAATATCGCTTAGTATATGCTTTATTAAGTAGACTTCGATAACCAAAAAGGTTTATCTCACCCCGTAAACTTTGCGAGCCTTGTTCTGCTTGCTTCTAAGGTCTTAAAATATCGCTTAGTATAGGCTTTATTAAGTAGACTTCGATAACCAAAAAGGTTTATCTCACCCCTTAATATTATAACTAATAAATATAAAAAACCGCCGATAGGGCGGTTTTTATAGTATATTTTCTATTCTTAATGAGTAGGTTTTGGGTATTTGTTCTACCATTTCAAGTACTACTTCGAGTTTAGAAAGCGCGTCTTCCCACTTTTCGTTTTCAACGAGAGTTACCGCCTCAGATACCCACAAATCCACTTCTTTTATATCGTTGTGCGGGATAAATATGTGAAGAGTTTTTTTCTTTTCAACCCACAGGTCTTGAACGGATAAAACGTCTTCTTTAACGGCGGTGTGATTTTGTGTTTTTTCATAAGTTATAGTAACTGCGCGCTCGAACTCACCAAACGAGTTTTTAAGGTAATTTTGCTCGAACAAACTTGCGCCCACGATAACGAGTAAACTAAGAATTGCCGATATCAACGCTTTTATCATATATTCTCCTTATTTATTTTCAAATTTCCCGTTTGGTACTTTTTGTTAAACTGTTGTAGGTAAAATCTACCGCCACCGTCAACTGTAAAAACGCCTACGCTCCTTATCTTTTTAATGCCTTGTTTTACTAAAAACTTATTTAATTTATCTTCGGTGTAGCCTATCTTTTCAAGGTTTTTCTTGTCAGTTTTACCGCCTTTTACTATTAGCAAAGGTAAATCGCTCGACGTTTCTACGTTTTCGTTTTCAAGCGCAGATAGCGTTCCGTTTGCCTCGTAAATTGCGTAACTGACCGCATCAAGTGAAAAATACCCTAAAATGCGCATACTTTCTATTAGGTCTGAAACGTCTAAATTGTTCTTTTTAAGTTCGGAAAAATCAACGCCGTTTTTGTTTATCACGACTGACGGCTTTCCGCTAAACAAAAACTTAAAAATCTTGTTAGATTTATCAAGTAACGCCATAAATTGATGAAGAACGAACACCGCAACTATCGCTGAAATTCCATATAGTAGCGGGATAGAAAAATCGCTCATCGGGATACACGCTAGTTCCGCAATAAGTAGCGTTACGGTAAATTCAAAAGGTTGCATTTCGCCTATCTGCCGTTTACCCATAAGGCGCATAATAAAAAGTAGGGCAATATAGATGATAGCCGACCTTAAAAATATAATAGCCATACCGTTATTATTTATAAAAATTTGCTAATTATACTCAAACGCTTGATAAAACGCTAGGTTTATGATAAAATAATTTTATTAAAATTAAAGAGTAGCCCGATTGCGTTAAGTGTTAAGGAATGGGATGTCGTCCTTAAACGAAAACGGCGGTAGCCGTTGCGGTGGGAGGGCGCGTCCGCTTTATTATAGCCAAACGGCTTTTTCTAGTGGACCTCTTAAAAGGGGTTTTTTTATATGCAAAAAATTAAAAGCAGTAAAAAATCGTGGGAAAAGTTTGTGTTTTCGCCTATTATACAAGGTAAAACCGCCACGAAAAAAATAGCGTATATCGCGGTGATAACGGCAGTACTCATCGTTTGCAATACGCTACTTGAAATTAAGTTTTCAGACGTGCAGTTTTCAATAACTTTGCTACTGTCAATGCTGGCGGGGATACTTCTTGGCGGTGGCAGTGGATTTTGCGCGTGCGTAATAGGTGACGCTATCGGGTTTATGATAAACTCGTGGGGGTATACCTATATGCCTTGGGTTGGCTTAACCTCAGGCGTTACCGCGCTATTATCAGGCGTTATATTTTACTTTGTAAACTTCAAATTTAAGGGTGGGTTAGCGGTAAAATTATTGCTAATATGTCTATCTTCTTTTATATTTGGAACGGTTTTAATAAATTCAAGCGGGTTTTATTTTTACAACTATAAAATAGGTTTTTCAACCGCAGTTATCAACTACGTTAAGGAACTTTTCGGGGGTGACGTTTCCTTTTTAGGCTACGTTTTATACCGCCTAATTTTCAAGGGGCAAATCTTTAACTGCATAGTAAATTACGCCTTGTTGTTTATATTAGTTCCTATAATTATTCGCCTTCCGTTTTTCAAAGATTAAACTATTTTTCAAACACTTCTTTCAAACTAAAAAGGTTAAACACTTTGAAAAGTAGATAGATAAATATTACAACCGCTATCGAGCAGATTATAACCGTTAAATTTACTGACAGATAGTTTATAAGTATTCCTTTTAACAAATGCCCAAACAGTGCCGACGGAACTATAAAAAATACGCTTGCTATTATAAAAAGCGAGTAGTTGGGTGGGCGCTTGCAAGTTTTTTTAATTAAAATAAGGTTGCAAGTTGCGGTTATTACGTAACTTATGAAAAGCCCTACTATTAGAGAGTAAACGCCAATATACTTTGGCAAAAAGTATATACAAAGTATTAAAAATACCGCGCCTATCGAGTAAAATAATAGAGTTTTCTTCTCTAAATTAAGGCTGTTTAGCATACTAGTTGAAATCATCGTTATACTCATAGGTAGCATAATAATACACGCCTTTTGAACGTATATTCCTGCGTTTAAGTTGTCGTAGACCATAACGCCCACTTCCTTTCCAACGCACAAAAATACGGGGATAATAAGCGAAGATATAAATACTGACGATTTTACCCCCTTTTCCATATTGTTTTTTAGCGTTATGGTACTGTGGCGGTAGTAGTTGTCGGATAGTTCGGGAACTAGTACTAGTGCGATAGAACCTATTAGCGTTGAAGGGATATATATAAGCGGAATGCTCATACCCGACAGTTCACCGTAACTAGATAGCGCTAAACTTTGACTCATACCGCCAAGCACCAGCCTTAGCGGTAATATTATTGCAATTAGCGTGTTTATCATTGAAGTTGCCGTTCGCATAGCGGTAATAGGCGTGGCTGACGAGATAAGTGGTTTAAGTTCACCTTTTGGGCTTTTAATTTTTCCACCGCGAATAAAATACAATATTACAGCCGTTACGAACGAAAAGATATAAGATATAGTAACGGCGTAGCCAGCGCCTTCGATACCGCTAATTCCGCTCGATGCAGAAGTTATGAGTAAAACGCCTGCAACTAGCATAATAAGTTCTTCTAAAAACTCTATAAGAGAATACGTTAGGAAGAATTTTTTACCCCAAAAATACCCGCGAATTACCGAGTAAACGGAAGTAATTACAACGCCGGGTAGTATAATTTTTAGAATAATATAGCACCTTTCGTCGGCAAAAACGAAACTAAATATCGACGGGAAAAAGTAGAATAATAAAACCACGGGAATTGATAGTACTAAACTTAAAATTATACCCGCGGATACCGTTCCAAATGATAAATTTTCACGGTTTTCAGCCGAGTGTTTAGTCATAATTCTCGATACGGTTATAGGAATTCCTGACGAAGTTAGCGTCATAATAAGCCCAACCACCGATAGCGCAACTTGATATAGCCCCATACCTTCCGAGCCTAAATTTCTAGATAAAAATATACGGTAGATAAACCCTAAAAGTCTTTCGGCAGTGGAAAAAACCGTTACCGTCATCATCGTTTTAACAAGTTTTTTAATAGTATCACCTCACAAAAGTATTTTATTAAAGGTTGTTCGCAAATAGAATAGAAAAAGGCTTAAAAGAATACTATTAAACTATGAAAAAATTAACGCTCGTGCTTGATATCGAAAACGAAGGAATATACACCGTTCAACAAGGCGACACGCTAGATAGTTTAGCAATTAGGTTTTCCACGCCAAAAGATTTAATAGTGAAAGACAATTTTTTATCTGGTGAGATAGAAGTTGGCGATAGACTATATATCAAGCGGTATAAAAAAGTGTATGTGGTAGCCGTTGGCGACACGCCAGAATTAGTTGCAAAACGGCTAAATTTAACCGTAGACGAACTTTTTAGAATAAACAAGATAAACTATGTTTATCCGTATATGCAAGTAGTAGGTTATGAGTAATTTTTTGAAAAAACCATTAGACAAAGCGCTATTTTACGATAGGTGGACTTGTAACGCCTGTGGCAACGAGATTTTTAGCGGTTATTTTTGTAGCGCTTGCCAAGAAAAAGTCAAATACGTTGGCGATAACAAATGTTTGCATTGTGGTAGGGTTACGCCGTACCCTGTAAACTTTTGCGATTCGTGTATCGAAAAGAACGTTTTCTTCGATAGGGCGCTTAGCGTATTTAACTATCAACCGCCTATAAGCGATTTAATTCAAAAGTTCAAGTACGACAATAAAAAGTACCTTTCTAAATATTTCGCGGAAGAACTTTTCGCGCTTTGCAAGGCGCAAAATATTGATTTTGACGTTATAACTTTCGTTCCTATGCACGAAGAAAGGGAAAGAGAGCGCGGTTTTAACCAAGCAAAAATTCTAGCGAACGAACTAGCGCTAAAATTAGGCGCTAGCGCCTACGACTGCGTTAAAAAGATAAAACTTACCGAGCGCCAAGCCACTTTATCGCTTAGTGAAAGGCTTAAAAATTTAAGTTCTTCGTTCAAGGTTGAAAAAGAAGTTGTAAAAGATAAAAAAGTACTGCTTGTAGACGACGTTTTAACCACGGGTGCTACCGCAGATACCGTTTCAAAACTACTAAAAAAGGCAGGCGCGAAACAAGTTACCGTTTTAACGGTAGCCAGCGTTTCAAGATATAACCAAGAAGAAATTTGAGTTAAAACCCCTAAAAATTATAAAAAAACCGTTTTTTTTGCAAAAGCGGTTTATTTTTTTTGAGTTAAATTGTTTACTTAACGGCTAAAATATAGTAAAATAAGTTAGATTATATATATACACGGAGATTTTCTATGGGACTTATTAGATACATCTTAAACCACGATACGCGAGTAGGGCTTAAAAATATAGGAAAAATTGCCGACAAGATATTAAGCCTTTCTCCTAAATACGAGGCTATGAGTGAAGAAGAACTCAAAGCCCAAACGGGCGTTCTTAAAGAAAGGCTAAAAAACGGCGAATCGCTCGATAAAATTTTGCCAGACGCTTTTGCTACGGTAAGAGAAGCGAGTTACCGCGTACTTAATATGCGCCACTATAAAGTTCAACTTATGGGTGGTATATGCGTTCACGAAGGCAGAGTAGCCGAACTTAAAACGGGTGAAGGTAAAACGCTTATGGCAACGCTACCTGCGTATCTTAACGCGCTAACGGGAAAGGGCGTACACGTAGTTACCGTGAACGATTACCTTGCCTCGCGTGACGCGGAGTGGATGGGTAAAGTTTACAAGTACTTAGGTTTAACCGTAGGCGTGAACGTTCACGACCTTACCGACGAGCAAAAGAGAGAGGCTTACGCTTGCGATATAACCTACGGCACTAACAACGAGTTTGGGTTCGACTATTTAAGAGACAACTTAAAAGTTAACCTTAGCGATATGGTGCAAAGGGGGTTAGAGTTCGCAATTGTCGACGAAGTTGACTCGATTTTAATAGACGAAGCGCGTACACCGCTTATAATTTCAGGTAGGGGGGGGAAGTCTTCCGAACTCTATATCAAGGCAAACCGTTTCGTAAAAACGCTTATTGAAGACGAAGATTTTACAGTTGACATCAAAGATAAGTCCGTTCAACTTACCGAATCGGGGGCTATGAAGGCGGAAAGATTTTTCCAAATAGAAAACTTTGCCGATATTGAAAACGCCGATTTATCTCATCACATACAACAAGCGTTAAAGGCGCACCACGTCTTCAAAAGGGACAACAACTACGTAGTTGAAGGCGGTGAAATTTTGATAGTTGACGAGTTTACCGGCCGTTTAATGATAGGTAGAAGGTATTCCGACGGGCTACACCAAGCAATAGAAGCAAAGGAAAACGTTCCCGTTAGAAACGAAAACAAAACCCACGCAACGATTACTTTCCAAAACTATTTTAGGCTTTACAAAAAGTTGTCGGGTATGACGGGTACTGCTAAAACCGAAGAAGACGAATTTAGAACGATTTACGGGCTTGACGTTTTGGAAATTCCAACCAACCGCCCGCTTATCCGCAAAGACGAGCCCGACGTTATTTTCTCTACCGAAAAGGGTAAAATGCGCGCGCTTATACGCGACATTATCGAAACCCACGAAAAAGGTCAACCCGTGCTCGTTGGTACGGTTACGGTAGAAAAGTCGGAAGAAATTTCTAAGCACCTTATTAAAAACAGGGTAAAACACAACATACTTAACGCTAAAAACCACCAAAAAGAAGCGCAAATTATAGCGCAAGCAGGTAAAAAGGGCGCGGTAACGATAGCGACTAACATGGCAGGTCGTGGTACGGATATTTTGCTTGGCGGTAACCCCGAATACCTTGCAAAGCAAGACCTTATAAACAAGGGTATAGACCCGCAAGTTATCGACCTTGCTACGTCTTACGTTCAAAACGTGACTGACGAAGTTTTACAAGTTAGAGAAGAATACCGTAAAATCTTAGAAAAACACACCTTGCAAACGGAGGCTGAGAAGAAAGAAGTTTCCGCTCTTGGCGGTTTGAGAATAATAGGTACTGAAAGGCACGAATCACGCCGTATTGACAATCAGTTAAGAGGTCGTGCAGGTCGTCAAGGCGACCCGGGTTCTTCGCTATTTTATATCTCTTTGGAAGACGATTTGGCAAAGCGTTTCGGCGGAGATAGGCTTATGGCTATCTACAACGCTTTTAAGGTAGACGAAGATACGCCTATGCAGGCTAAAATGCTTGCCCGCCAAATTGAAAACGCTCAGCGTATGATAGAGGGAAAAAACTTTGGTATTCGCCGTCAAATAATCGAGTACGACGACGTTATGAACACTCAACGCAAAGTTATCTACGAAGAAAGGAACACCGTACTTCGCGGAGAAGACACTCACGAAAAGATATTAAAACTTATTCCCGATATCGTTTCCGACATTATAAATAGAACGGTTAATATCGGGCAAGAGCCGTCTAAGTGGGATAGAGAAAAACTCAATAAAGCGCTTGAAGAAAGGGTGCTTCCAGAGGGTACGGATTACCTTACCGAAAGTAGGCTTGAAAAGTGGGATTATGCCGAAATTTTACAAAGGGTAATTAAAAAGGTAATTGAAACCTACGAAGAAAAAATCGCAAGATACAAGGAAATGGGCATAGATTTCAACGAAGTTGAAAGGGTGGTTTTACTTAAAAACGTAGACACTAAATGGATTGACCATATCGACGCGATGGATACCTTAAAGCGCGGTATATCGCTTCGCGGTTACGCTCACGAAAACCCGATAAACGCGTACAAGCGCGAAGGTCTTGATATGTTCGAGGCTATGATTGAAAGTATTCAACTCGACACGGTTACCATACTCCTCAAATCGGAAGTTAGAAAAACTCCTACCAAGCAAGCGGAGAAAAAGGAACTTCAAGAAGGTGGCGGTAGCACGGAAAACAAGCCTTCCGGCACTATCGTAAAAGGCAAAAAGGTAGGTAGAAACGACCCTTGCCCTTGCGGTAGCGGTAAAAAGTACAAAAACTGTTGCGGTCAAAACTAAAAAATGAAATACAAAATGATAATAGCCGATTACGACGGTACTACCGCAATCGGTAATAAAATTCCAAGCGAAGTCTTAAACGCTATAAAAAAGTATCAAAGCCGTGGTGGAAAGTTCGTGTTTTGCACGGGAAGGGCGGAGGCTTCTATAACGAGGGTTATAGAAGAAAACGATATCGTGGCTGACGCGGTTATATCCTATCAAGGCTCGAAAGTAACGGTAGATAATACGCCGATAATAAAGGGCGGTATCGATAAAGAAACGGCGCTTTCGCTCATTGACGACATGCGTTCCTTCGGCAAGGGAATAGTTGCGTTTTTTAACGACGAGATATATTACGAGGGGAAAGACAAGGTTTATAGATACGTTGATTTTTATAAAAGTCTAGTTAAGACTACGGAAGTTTTAGACCTTAGAAAATTCGTTGAAGACAACGGCTGTTCGTATCAAAAACTAGTAATATCGAAAACGCTCGAAGAAGACGTTAGCGAGATAGAGAGTTTAGTAAGAGAAAAGTATAGCGGTAAAGTTATCGCAAACAGCGGTGGCGCTAGGATTTTAGAGTTTGTGGCGACTGACTTTACCAAATACGCTGCAAGTAAGCGCGTTGCCGAGTATTTTGGCGTAAGTAGTGATAGCGTTATAACGGTAGGCGATAGCAGTAACGATTTAACTTTACTTGAATTCGGGTTTGGCATAGCCGTTGAAAACGCTACGGACAGGTTAAAGCAAACGGCTAAGTTTATTGCACCGCACGTTGATAAATTTCCGCTAAAATTTATAATCGATAAGGTTTTAGCGGGAGAAGATTTTACATAAATATTAGGAATTATATGATTAGAACTGATTTATACTGGCAAAAAATAGCAAGCCTTAAAGAAACGCTTAAAGAGGCGGGATATTCGTTAGACATTTCAACCGCAAGAAAAGATTTAAGCGATATTGAAAAGGAACTTGAAAAAGAAGAAGTTTACACCGACCTTAAAAAGTCGGCTGAGTATTCTAAAAAGGCTCAGGCAATAAGAAATAAAATAGAGGTTTTCGATAGGGCTGAAAAAGCGATAGCAGACGCGGAAGAAATGATAATTCTATCCGAAGAAGAGAACGACGATAGTTTTATGGCGGAAGTTGAACTCGAACTTAAAGAGGCGGAAGAAGACATTGAAAAAATTCGCTTACAAGCACTTCTTCGCGGTAAGTACGATTCGTCTAGCGCAATAATGACGTTGCACGCCGGCGCTGGCGGAACGGAGGCTTGCGACTGGACAGAAATGCTTTACCGTATGTATATGATGTATTCGGAAAAGCACGGCTATAAAATAACTGAACTCGATAGGCTTGAAGGCGATTCGGCAGGTATTAAAAGCGTGTCGTTTAAGGTAGAAGGCGTTAACGCCTACGGCTATCTCAAAGCCGAAAAGGGCGTTCATCGCTTAGTTAGAATTTCCCCGTTTGACGCTAACGCTAGAAGGCAAACGTCATTTTCATCCGTTGAAGTTATGCCTGAGATTGAAGACGCTGGCGAAATAGAAATTCGCCCAGATGAAATAAAGGTAGATACCTATCGTTCGTCGGGCGCGGGTGGTCAACACGTAAATAAAACTGAATCTGCAATAAGAATAACCCACCTTCCTACGGGTATAATAGTCGCTTGCCAAAACGAGCGTTCGCAAATACAAAACCGCGAACAAGCAATGAAAATGCTTATGAGTAAACTCGTTGAAAGGCGTGAGGCTGAAAAGATGGCTGAGGCGCAAGAGATTAAAGGCGATATTAAAAAGATTGAGTGGGGCAGTCAAATTCGCTCGTACGTGTTCTGTCCGTACACTCTCGTTAAAGACCATAGAACGGGCGCTGAAAACAGCAACGTTTCCGCCGTTATGGACGGGGATATTGATTTATTTATAGTAGATTATCTTAAAAAATCGTAATGAGTTATTTTGAAAAAATTAAAAACGCGCCCTTAAAAGAGGGCGCATTGATACTTGCAATAGAATCTAGTTGTGACGAAACTGCCGCATCGGTTATAAAGGGCGGAAGAGAGATATTATCGTCGTCAATAATAAGTTCTATGACCGAACATATAAAGTTCGGTGGCGTAGTGCCGGAAATTGCCTCTCGCGCACACACTACCGCAATATCGCAAGCGGTTGAAACGGCTGTGAAAGACGCGGGCGTTACCCTTAGCGAGTTAGACGCTGTCGCCGTAACCTACGGTTCGGGTTTAATAGGCGCGCTACTCGTTGGCGTTTCGTACGCAAAAGCGCTTGCCTTTTCGCTAGGTATTCCGCTTATTCCCGTCAGCCATATAAGGGGGCACGTCTCGGCGGGGTATCTTGCAGATAAAGACTTAAAACCCCCGTTTATCGCGCTACTTGCAAGCGGTGGGCATACCGCCGTTATCGACGTTAAAGATTACTACACTTACGACGTTTTGGGTGGAACGCTTGACGACGCCGTAGGTGAAGCCTTTGATAAAGTTGCAAGAGTTTTAGGGCTTGAATACCCCGGTGGCCCTAATATTGAAAGGGTTGCTAAAAACGGTGAAAACACCGTGGAACTCCCCATTATGTTAAAGGGTAAAAAGGGGTACGATTTTTCGTATAGCGGGCTTAAAACGGCGGTTATAAACTACGTTCATAACCGCGAGCAAAAGGGCGAAAGTTATAGCGTTGCAGACGTGGCGCGTTCCTTTCAAACTTCGGCGGTTGGCGAACTCGTTAAAAAGTCTATCAAAGCGGTTAAGGAAAGGGGCTACGGCGTGTTATCGGTTGGCGGTGGCGTTGCCGCTAACGGCTATTTAAGGCAAGAACTTGAAAAAGAGTGTAAAAAGCGGGGCATAAAACTCGTGCTACCCGAAAAAAAATTGTGTACGGATAACGCTTGTATGATAGGCGCGGAAGGTTACCTTCAATACCTAAACCGCAATTTTTCAGACCTTTCGCTTAACGCCAAGGCGTACGTAGAACTTTCAGGTGAAAAAAATGATTAAAATATTCAAACTGTTTATAAAAAACGCTGATGACGTTTCTAACCCCAAAGTTCGCTCGGCGTACGGAAAAGTTGCTAGCGTTATAGGAATTTTGGCAAACGTACTGTTGTTTTCTATAAAACTTTTAGCGGGGATATTGTCCGGCTCGGTTGCCGTTATGGCTGACGCGCTCAATAATTTGACTGACGCGTCTAGCAACGTCATAAGTTTTATAGGTTTTCGCCTTTCTATTCGCCCTGCGGATAAAGAACACCCCTACGGGCACGGCAGATACGAGTATTTGGCAACGTTTATCGTTTGCATAATAATACTTCTTATCGGCTTTGAACTTCTTAAAAGCGGTGTTGAAAAAATAATAACCCCAACCGCTATCGAGTTTTCTACCGCAACGGTAATTATTCTTATAATATCAATTATAATAAAGATATTTTTATCATTATTTAATAAAAGCGGTGCAAAACTTATAAATTCGGATACCTTGCGCGCCACCGAGAAAGACTCGTTTAACGATGCAATTGCAACGTCTGTGGTGCTAGTATCTTTAATAATCACCCACTTTACAAGCCTTTCGCTTGACGGGTATATGACGGTAGCCGTTGCGGTATTTATTCTATTTAGCGGTGTAGGGCTTATAAGAGAAACGCTTTCAAGCCTTCTTGGTAAACCGCCCGAAAAAGAAAAGGTAGAATACATAAAAAACAAACTTTTAAGTTTTGACGGGGTTTTGGGTATTCACGACCTTATCGTGCACGACTACGGCGTCGGTAGATGTTTTGCAAGCGTTCACCTTGAAATGCCAGCGGAGGCTGACGTTTTAGAAAGCCACGAGCAAATCGACAAAATAGAAAAACTCTTTTTAGAAGAAGACGGGTTAGATATAGTTATTCACTTCGACCCCGTTTCAACCACCAACCCCTTAGCCGTTGAAATGCGAAAATTTCTGCACGACAACGTAAAATTAGTTGACGAAACGCTTTCCGTTCACGACGTTAGAATCGTAGAAGGGAAATCAAGAAATATAGTGATTTTCGACTGCGTTTTACCTTACTCGTCAAACCTAACGGAGAAAGACTTAAAACAAAGACTTGACGACTTAGTAAAATCAAACTACCCGTCTTTCGATACGGTAGTAACGGTAGATAGAAGTTATGTATAAAAACCGCATATTATTTATAAAATTATAAATTTATGCAAGCATAAATGAATAAAATTTATTTTTATACAATTTACTTGACTTTATAAAAATATGGTTGTAAAATCGAATTATAAAATCTTTATATAAAGGAGAAGACTTATGAAAAAATTTATTAAAATTTTAATGGCTTCAATTTTAGCAGTGCTTAGCATTTTCACAATGACTGCTTGTAACGACGATGATGGCGAACAAGGTGGCGCAACCAAGTTGTACGTTTACACTAATGCGGGCTTCCCTCCGTATGAATACGTTGATTCAAATGGTAAAGTAGTTGGTGTTGACGTTGAAATTATGAAAGAAATTGGTAACGTTTTAGGTTACGAAGTGGTTATTAATGATATTGAATTTAATCAAATTCTTGATGAAGTTACTAAAAACCCACTTGCAGTTGGCGCCGCTGGTATGACTAAGAAAGCAGAGCGTGACGCTATTTGTACTGCATCTATTTCTTACACGACCTCAGTTCAATATGTAATTGCACCTAAGGATTCGCTTGACACATATGTTGTAGACGGAAAGGTTCCTGTATCTGCACTTCAAAATCTTAGCAAAAAGTCTATTGGTGTTCAAGCAGGTACTACTGGTAACTTCCTTATTGCCGATGCTATTTCGGGTTGGGAAGAAGAAGGTGTTCACGTAGAGGGTGACCTTGAAGGTAAGGGCGTTGCATTGCAAGAATATACCAACGCTATCGTTGCAAGTAACGATATTGGTTCTGCTATTGGCGCAGTTGTTATTGATAAACTTCCTGCTGAATCAATTACTAGCGCTAACGCTAATGCTCTTGAATGCTATCAATTAGACGCTGAACCAGAATCGTACGTTCTTTATTTTAACAATAATGCAACTGAACTTATTGCTAAGGTAAACAAGGTTCTTCAAGTAATGATTGATAATGGTGTTATTAATTATTACACTCTTAAACATAGCGGTAACTTAGCATAATAGGTATATAAAATGACTTTTCAACAACAAATAGAATACATTTTTGAAATCCGTGGTCGTCTTTTTGACGGCCTCGGAATTTCTCTTATTATAGCGTTTTCTGCTGTAATAATCGGCTTTGTAATAGGTGTAGTTCTTGCTATGTTCAAGATTGCGCCAAAGACAAACGTGGTTATAAAGGCATTAGATAAATTTGCCGATTTATATATAACCGTTATTCGTGGAACACCAATGCTTGTACAATTACTTATTATGTACGGCGTAATACTTGTTTCTTTTAAGTATCAGGAAACTAATTTAATAGTCCCTATTTTATCGTTTGGTATAAATTCAGGTGCTTATATGGCTGAAATTATACGAAGTGGTATCAATTCAATTGATAAAGGTCAACTTGAGGCGGGTAGAAGTTTAGGTCTTAATTGGACTTCTACTATGTTTAGCGTAGTTATTCCCCAAGCGATAAAGGTTGTTATTCCTACTATTTTTAACGAAATTATCATTTTAGTAAAAGAAACCTCGATAGTATGTTATATATTGGTAAGGGTAAAAGGCGCACAAGCGTGGGATTTACTTGGTATTGCGGAAAAATTAGGTCTTGCAGTTCCTGGTGCATATATGGCGTTAATTTTTACTGTTGCTTTAATCTATCTAGTAATCGTGTTAGGTTTAACGTTTATTCAAAAATTAATTGAAAGGGGGCTTTCTAAAAATGAAAGATAACACTTCAAAATTTTTAAGCGTTAAAGCCCTTTGCAAAAATTTTGGCAACAATAAGGTTTTAAGGGAAATTGACGTTGAGATAAATAAAGGTGACGTAATTGCTGTTATAGGTCCGTCGGGCTGTGGAAAATCTACTTTTTTAAGGTGTTTAAATTTACTTGAAACGCCTTCAGCTGGAGAAATCGTATTTCAAGACGAATATGTGTACAAACTATATAGTTTATACACTAAGGAAGAAATTAAATCGTTAAATATTGAAATTAAAAAGAGCAAAGAAAACGGTGAAGATTCCAGTAATCTTGAGCAAAAGTTAGAAAATCTTAAAACTCAACTTAAGCAACAAATACTTGAAGAAAGAAAAATTTTAAAGGAAATAAATAAAACCATAAACGTTCACCGTCAAAAAATAGGTATGGTGTTTCAGCAATTTAATTTGTTTGATAATATGACGGTTATTAAAAATATCACTTTAGCACCTATAAAACTTAAAAAGATGCCAAAAGCTCAAGCAGAAGAACTTGCATTAGCGCTACTTGATAAAGTAGGGCTTAAAGATAAGGCGAATATGTATCCGTCTGCATTGTCAGGTGGTATGAAACAACGTGTTGCAATAGTTCGTGCTCTTGCAATGGAGCCTGACATTATGCTGTTTGACGAACCCACCTCAGCGTTAGACCCCGAAATGGTAGGAGAAGTTTTAAACGTTATGACCGAACTTGCTAACGACGGTATGACTATGGTAATAGTCACTCACGAAATGGGTTTTGCAAGAGAAGTTGCAAATCGCGTTATCTTTATAGACGGGGGTAAAATCGTTGAAGAAAACGCACCTAGCGAATTTTTCACTAACCCCAAAAACGAAAGACTAAAAGACTTTTTATCAAAAGTTCTTTAGAAAAAAGCGGAAAAAATCCGCTTTTTTTTGTTAAAAAGCCTTTTAATTTTGAAAAGAATATGCTAATATATAAACGAACTAAATTGTGTTTTGGAGATACTTATGAAATTCACACCTATCTATGATAAAAATTACTATCCCATGATTGTTAAACTCAACGAGTTTAGAGATGCGGTTAAGAAAGAAGAAAGCAAACTATTAAAAATTTGCGTTGAAAGAAATAAAGGCTACAACTTCTGTTACGACCTTGATATTTTCGCAAGCGAAGCAAAGCGTGAAGAAAACTACGGCGTAGCCGAAAGAATTATTAAAACTATCTTGTGGGTAGCGGGCGGTTACAAAATCTATATCGCTGGTGACGATTATATTTACGAAAGAATTAAATCGGCTTACTCAAAAACGGGCGAACGCGCATTTGACGAAAAGTTTATGTCGGGCGTATATGAAAAACCGTTTGAAGTAGTTAAAGTGTCCTATGAAAACTTCCCCGAAAAAAAGAGTTGTTCGCTTAAAGTCGGCGGTCATTTAGACGGGTGCCGTATCGGTTTTGACGCGGGCGGTTCAGACAGGAAGGTTTCCGCAGTTATAGACGGCAAAGTTGTTTACAGCGAAGAAGTAGTTTGGCACCCCAAACTCAATTCCGACTGGCATTATCAATACAACGGCATTATGGACTCTATGAAGACGGCTGCAAGCAAAATGCCAAGAGTTGACGCTATCGGCGTATCTTCTGCCGGCGTTTACGTTGACAATAAAATAATGGTAGCGTCGCTTTTCCTTAAAGTTCCCGAAGAAGATTTTGAAAAGCACGTTAAAACTATGTATTTAGATATTGCTAAGGAAATAGGCGCACCTATCGAAGTTGCTAACGACGGTGACGTTACTGCGCTAGCAGGCGCTATCGACCTTGAAGATACCGCAGTGCTCGGTATTGCTATGGGTACTAGCGAAGCGGTAGGCTACATCAACCGCGAAGGTTGTTTAGAAGGTTGGCTTAACGAACTTGCCTTCGCCCCCGTTGACTACAACGAAGGCGCTATGGTTGACGAGTGGTCTGGCGACTACGGTTGCGGTGTAAAATATTTCTCGCAAGATAGCGTTATTAAACTTGCCGAAAACGCAGGCTTTAAGTTTGAAGAAGGTTTATCTCCTGCCGAAAAGTTAAAAGTTATTCAAAAACTTATGCTAGAAGGCAACGAAATGGCGGAAAAAATCTACGAGTGCATAGGTATATATCTTGGCTATACGCTCGCGTATTACAGCGAATTCTACGATATAAAGCACGCACTACTTTTAGGGCGCGTAACGTCTGGTAAAGGTGGCGATATCATTTTAGATAACGCTAGAAAAGTATTAAACGAAGAATTCCCCAAGTATTCGTCTATCAGCCTTTCTATGCCTGACGAGTCTAATAAGCGTGTAGGGCAGTCTATTGCAGCGGCATCACTCCCAGAGATAAAGTAAAAACTTATGAATAAACTCTCGTTTATAAAAACGAGAGTTTTTATATGAAAAAACAACGAATTATTCCTACTTTTTTAACGGCGTATACTATTGTATACATTTATTTATATACACTTGACACTGTAAGTAAAAAGTGTTATAATTTTATGCGGTAATAAACTGTAAAATCTACTAGGAGGTTATATGAAAAAGTTATTATCTTGGTTATGCGTAGTAGCCGTATCTTTTTCCTTAACGGCGTTTATCGCCCCAACGCAAGTTAGCGCTGAGGAAGTTGTGCTTACTTCTAACGCAGTAACTGCACCCGAGAGTTTAATTTTGAATAGTGACGGGAGTTACGGTGGTTCTATAAACGAAGCGTTATACGGTAAAGGCGCGCCTAAAAACGGCGAGTTTGACGTTAATGATTCTCAATACTTTTTAGAAAACGACTTCTATAATATGAATTCAACTGACGAAGACTACCCTTTAACGTTACTTCCTAAATTCAAAAGTTATCAACAAACCATGCAAGACTCTTCGGCTTTTGCATGCTTAGTAATGGTATTTAACGATTTAGGGCTTGATATCACTGATGAGTATAGTGAACTTTCTTTACTTAACAAATATCAAACGCATTTTAATACAACCGTTTACAATAACGGGCTATCCGTTAACGACTATAATCTTAGCGCCTTTATAAATAGCCTAAATCTCGGCTTTACTTCCGACGCACGTAGTATTTCTAATTTTGACGGGGCAGACGAGTATATTAGAAATGAAGTTACCAACAACTTAAAAGCGGGTAACTATATTCTCGTTAGATATATGTCGGCAAACAACTTTCAATGGAAAGTTATTATCGGTTGGGATAGAATGGGTACGGAAGAAGTTCTTGACGACGTTATTATTTTTGCCGACCCTTTTGATTCTACCGACCATCATCAAACGGGATATTCTCACGTTAGGGCGGAAATGTTTTCTAAATGGTGGAAACATAACGACTATAAGTTAAATATTAGCAACGTTAACCAAAGCGTTATAATAAAAGCGGGGAAAACACGCGTATTTACCGAATCGGTAAGAAACACCGCACCTCAACAAACGCTACACGACTTGCATTTCATCTTAAATGCAGACGGGAGTTACGGCGGTACGCGTGACGCGTCTAAATACGGTACTATTACAACTAAAAACGGCAATAGAAACCGTACTTTCACAACTTACTATAAAATTAACGACTACTATAATTTAGGTGACGAAAACACCCGTTTATTACTTAAAAACTACGTAACCTTCCAACAAACTATGAGTTTTTCGTGTGGTATGTGTTCAACGATTTCAGCGTTAAAATACTACGGCGAGCCTATTACCGAGGCTGACGAAGTTAATTTTATGAATTACTATCAACAAGTTACAGGTTTTAGTCCTGACACTCGCGGTACTAACGTTGAACCTTTATTGCAAACCCTTAAAGCAAGAGGTTACGAGGGCGAATGTGGTTTTACTAAGAAAAACGAAGTGGCCAAATTCCCATCGTATTACGAATATAGGTCGTTCTTGAAAGAAAACCTTTCAAAAGACCGCCCGATAATATTCAATATGTCTAACAACGGTGGTCACTACGCGGTTGTTATCGGGTTTGACGATATGGGTACTGATTATATGTATGACGACGTTGCTATCGTTGCAGACTCGTCTGACTACTGGGACCATTATCAAGACGGGTATTGTACCTGGTCTGCTAACCAGTTATACAACGTTTTCACTAATAGCGCTCATACCAACAACCACGCTTACGTTGTGTTCTATCCTAAGGAAGAATCTGCTAACGCACTTTGGTTAATATTAGGAATCGTTGGCGGTGTAGTAGTTTTAGGTGGCGCTACCGTTGCAACTATTATCGTTATTAAGAAAAAGAAGGCTAAAAAAGCCGAATAATAAAAATTAGAACGAACGCGAGTTCGTTCTTTTTTTGTGCATAAATACTTGCGTATAAATTTATATATACACTTGACACTGTAAGTAAAAAAGGTTATAATTTTTACGATAATAAACAGCAAAATCTACTAGGAGGTTATATGAAAAAGTTATTATCTTGGCTATTTGTAGTATCCCTATCTTTTTCCTTAACGGCGTTTATCGCCCCAACGCAAGTTAGCGCTGAGGAGGTCGTGCTTACTTCTAACGCAGTAACTGCACCCGAGAGTTTAATTTTGAATAGTGACGGGAGTTACGGTGGTTCTATAAACGAAGCGTTATACGGTAAAGGCGCGCCTAAAAACGGCGAGTTTGACGTTACTAATTCTCAATACTTTTTAGAAAACGACTTTTATAATATGAATTCAACTGACGAAGACTACCCTTTAACGTTACTTCCCAAATTCAAAAGTTATCAACAAACCATGCAAGACTCTTCGGCTTTTGCATGCTTAGTGATGGTATTTAATGATTTAGGGCTTGATATCACTGATGAGTATAGTGAACTTTCTTTACTTAACAAATATCAAACGCATTTTAATACAACCGTTTACAATAACGGACTATCCGTTGACGACTATAATCTTAGCGCTTTTATAAACAGCCTAAATCTCGGCTTTACTGCCGAAGCACGCAAGATAGATAATTTTACCGGCGCAGGTGATTATATTAAAAACGAAGTTATTAAAAACCTAAAAGAAGGCAATTATATTCTCGTTAGATATATGTCGGCAAGCAACTTTCAATGGAAAGTTATTATCGGCTGGGAGCAAATGGGTACTGATTATCTTCATGACGACGTTATTATTTTTGCCGACCCTTTTGATTCTACCGACCATCATCAAACGGGATATTCTCACGTTAGAGCGGAAATGTTTTCTAAATGGTGGAAATACAACGACTATAAGTTAAATTTAAGCAATTTTAACCAAAGCGTTATAATAAAAGCGGGAAAAACACGCGTATTTACCGAATCGGTAAGAAACACCGCACCCCAACAAACGCTACACGATTTGCATTTCATCTTAAATGCAGACGGGAGTTACGGCGGTACGCGTGACGCGTCTAAATACGGTACTATTACAACCAAAAACGGCAGTAGAAACCGCACCTTCACAACTTACTATAAAATTAACGACTACTATAATTTAGGCGACGAAAACACCCGTTTATTACTTAAAAACTACGTAACGTTCCAGCAAACTATGGCTTACTCGTGCGGTATGTGTTCAACGATTTCAGCGTTAAAATACTACGGCGAACCTATTACCGAGGCTGACGAAGTTAATTTTCTAAATTATTATCAACAAGTTACCGGCTTTAATCCTAACACCGGCGGTACTCAAATAATTCCGTTATACGAAACGCTTAAAGCAAGGGGTTACAACGTAGAGGTTGGTATATCATATAAAAACGAAGAAAGTCATTTCCCGACGTACTATGAATATAGGTCGTTCTTGAAAGAAAACCTTTCAAAAGACCGCCCGATAGTATTCAAAATGGCTAACAACGGTGGTCACTTGGCGGTTGTTATCGGGTTTGACGATATGGGTACCGATTATATGTATGACGACGTTGTTATCGTTGCAGACTCGTCTGACTACTGGGACCATTATCAAGACGGGTATTGTACCTGGTCTGCTAACCAGTTATACAACGTTTTCACTGACGACGATTATAAATACAACCACGCATACGTTGTGTTCTATCCTAAGGAAGAATCTTCTAACGCACTTTGGTTAATATTAGGAATAGTTGGCGGTGTAGTAGTTTTAGGTGGCGCTACCGTTGCAACTATTATCGTTATTAAGAAAAAGAAGGCTAAAAAAGCCGAATAATAAAAATTAGAACGAACGCGAGTTCGTTCTTTTTTTTGCAAAAGTTCTTAAAAAGTTACATTATTTTGCATATTATTACTACGCTTTAATTTTACAATTTATTTATGGCTATAAAGTACGTAGTAACGTCTGGTAAAGGCGGTGTTGGTAAAACCACTCTAACTGCAAATATAGGGCTTAAACTTGCCGAAAGCGGTAAGCGAGTTGCCGTTGTTGACGGCGACCTTGGGCTTAATAATTTAGACGTTTTAACCGGAGTTGAAAACAAATCGGTGTTTGATTTATCCGACGTGGTGTCTGGAAAGTGTAGGGCAAAGCAAGCGCTAGTTGAAAGCCCGCTTAATAAAAATTTATTCGTTCTACCTTCGGCGCACACTTTAACTTCTCCCGAGATTAGTGGACAGGGGATAAAGAGCGCAATAAGTTCAATAGAAGGGCTGTTCGACTACGTTTTTATAGACTGTCCCGCAGGTATCGATTTAGGCTTTCATCGCGCCGTATCTTGCGCGGATAGGGCAATCGTAGTCGTAACTCCAACGATAACTAGCGTTAGAGATGCCGACAAAGTTATTTCAATACTAAAAAGTTACACGCTATCGGGGATAGAGGTTATAGTAAACCGCATACGCGGTGATTTGGTTTTAAGTGGAAAAAGTTTATCCGAAACGGACATTGAAAACACCTTAAAGGTAGAAGTTTTAGGCGTTGTTCCCGATGACGACGCGCTATCTTCAATAACTTTCGGTAGTTTTCTAGGCGATAGCGGAAAGGCAATAAAAAGTATTAGTCTTAAAATTATGGGTAAGAATTCTCGCCCGTACGACTATCTTAAAAAGTATACGGGGTTTTGGGGAAGTATTAGAAAGGAGTTAAAGCGCAGGTTATGATAGCAAACAAAAATCGCCTTCAAGAAATAATTAAAAACGATAGGTTGCTTTTAAGTAGTGACACCGCGGAAATGATTTGTTACGACCTTAAAAAAACTCTACTAGAATATT
This sequence comes from Christensenellaceae bacterium, assembly GCA_045646405.1. GTDB lineage: Bacteria > Bacillota > Clostridia > Christensenellales > Borkfalkiaceae > HGM11412. Next base: position 123,288 of record JAZRKO010000031.1, read on the forward strand.
TTAATTTAGACGGTGCCGTATCCATAAAAGTTGAGCCGAAAAACGATTGTTACGAAGTAACGGTTAGCGCAAAAGCCGTGGCGATAAAGTCGTTTGGTATAATAAAATAGTTGAAATGGAGTTAAATTTGTGGTAAACTATAATAAAGGAGATACTTATGGAATTTGACAAAGTTTTAAGTGAAAGATTTTCAGTTCGCGAATATAAAGATATTCCCGTAGAAGAAGAGAAAATTCAAGCAATACTTAACGCGGTTAGGCTTGCCCCTACTGCAAAGAACAGCCAACCCCAAAAGATATACGTTGCAAAAACCAAAGAGGCGCTTGAAAAAATGGATATAGTTACCCCCAACCGCTTTGGCGCGCCCGTTGCTATGCTTATTTGTGGCGATAGCGAAAAGGCTTGCATACTAAAATCAAACGGCAGGAACTTTTTAGAAGTAGATGCAACTATTATTCAAACTTATATGATGCTAAAAGCAACCGACCTTGGTTTAAGCACTTGCTGGATAGGTCGTTTTACCAGCGATAAAGCATACGAAGTTTTCAATATTCCTAAAAATTATATCCCCTACGGCATACTTTTAGTAGGGTATAAAAGCGATAGCGCCGTTCCGTCTAATATGCATCTTTCAAGGCTAGAAGTTGAAGATTTTACCGTAACTTTATAAATAAATTCAAAATAAATCTTATAAAACAGCCCCCAAGCAAGTAACGCTTTGGGGCTTTTATTAGTTAAATATATATAAATAATACTTAAAACCGTTGAAAAAAAATAAAATATATGATATAATACACGCTAAGTGACGGTGAAAAATGAACTGTATTGAAAAGATGTACAAAGAAATCGAAGAGATTTTATTAAAGGAAAAGCAGGAAGCACAAAGGCTTGCAGTACCCGTGCGTGAGATAAGGCACGGCTTTTCGAATGACGCGTCTTTTCTAACCGAAGAAGTCAAACTCACCCCCGTAGACTATTTAAGCGAGATAACGCTTGATAGCGAGTGGGATAAAAAACCGCTTGAAGAAGGTAGGGCGAAGGACTTCGTTCTTTTCATTTTCAAAAAGTTTTTTTGTTTTAACAAGTTAACTTCTGGGGAAAGTAGTTTTATCAAAACCGTTGAATCGGCTTTGGCAAACGAAGGTAACCTTTTAGAGATTTTAACTTCGTTAACGAACGACCTTATCGAATACGTCGGCGAGGAAACTGACGAGATTAAGGCGTTCTTTACAAACCCGTATAACGCCTTGTTCAAAGACGAAAACGGATATTTCGCAGTTATCAAAAAAGGTAAGTTTAGTGACGTTAAGCGCCCGTTTGGTTTTAACCCTAACCAAATGAAAAAGATAATTAAAGAAACGTTTGACGAATACGCATTGAATTTTAAGGGAAAGTTCCGTTCGGATAAAGAATATAATACCTTTGTAAACGGCTTAAAAGCGGAAGTTAACAAGTCTAACGCAAACCCGCTTGACCTTGAAAAATACTGCCTTGAAAAGTTAACCGCCGTGTTAACGGCAAACGGCGTGAGCGAAAGCACGATAATTTCTTACGTTCAAGAAAAAGGCTTATCGCTTATAAAACAAGGAAACTATTATTTTAGAAAAAAGGCGTACGACGAGTACGCTGAATATAAAAAAATTGAATTCCGATACTGATTTTTCAGAATATAACCGGAATTAAAAGGAGTAAATTTTTTCTAATGCCTGACGGCTCTATACCCCTGCTAATAGCAATTATCGTTCTAGTTATTCTGTCTGGGTTTTTCTCGGCAACAGAAACGGCTTACACCAGCCTTAACACCATAAAACTTAAAAGTCTTTCTCAAAAAGATACGAGATACAAAAAAGTTTTAGCACTTTACGAAAGATACGACCAACTTTTGTCGACGATACTTATCGGTAACAACATAGTAAACCTTACCGCGTCATCACTTGCGTTGTTGTTCTTTACGTTAATTATGAAAGAAGATCCGTTTTTAGACCCGTCTTTCGTATCTACGGCGGTAATTACTATCGTGGTACTTTTATTTGGTGAAATTTCACCTAAAAACGTAGCAAAAGCATACCCTGAAAAGTTAGCGCTTGCATTTTACCCGATAATAACTATGTTTTATTATCTATTTTTCCCGCTCAACTTTCTTCTCGGGTTGTTCAAAAAATTATTAAACGTAATATTTAGGCTTGACCGCAAAGAAACGATTACTGACGAAGAACTTATCACAATCGTTAACGAAGCGCAAGAAGACGGTACGCTTAAAGAAGAAGAATCTGACCTTATACGCTCGGCTATCGAGTTTGACGATTTGGAAGTGAAAGACATTTTAGTTCCCCGTATCAACGTTATAGCCGTTCCGTCAGACGCGACCAAGCAAGAAATTAAAAAAGTGTTTGACAGTGAGAGATATTCGCGTATTCCCGTGTATAAAGACACTATCGATTCTATCGTAGGCTTTATTCACGAAAAAGATTTCTACCGCAATTATTTCAAGCAAGATTTCAACGTTAAAGACCTTATGCAAAAGGTAGTTTTCGTAGTTGAACACACTAAAATATCCGTTCTACTTAAAAAGTTACAAGCCAAAAAAGTACATATGGCGGTAGTGCTTGACGAATACGGTGGCACTTTGGGTATCGTTACCGTTGAAGATATTATCGAAGAACTCGTTGGCGAAATTTACGACGAGTACGACGAAGATACCGAGCCTATCAAAGAACTAGGAAACAACCAGTATTTAGTTAACTGTTCGGCTGAACTTACCGTATTTTTCGATAAGTTTGAACTTTACGACGACGAAGAGGAATTCGACGCTAACACCGTTAGCGGTTGGATAACTGAAAAACTTGGCGAACTTCCTACTACGGGTAGAAAATTTAACTACAAAAACCTTAAAGTTGAAGTAACTAAAACCACTATGAAAAAAGTAGTTGAAATTAAAGTTACTAGTCTTGAAGAAATTATCGAAGAAGAATAATTATTTTTACCCACTCAAAAGAGTGGGTAATTGTAATAAAATAAAGGAGTTATTATGAATAAAATACCTTGTTATCCAGCAGATATTATGTTGCCTGATTTTAGCGTTGTTGACGGGCAAAAATGGGCGGTTATCGCGTGCGACCAGTATACTAGCGAGCCTGAGTACTGGGAAGAAACCAAAAAAATAGTAGGGGATAGCCCTTCTACCTTATCAATCATTATTCCCGAAGTTTATCTATCTAGCGCTGATACTATTATTCCCAAAGTAAACCAAAAAATGATAGAGTATGAAAAAAGCGTTCTTAAAACGTATAAAAACTCTATGATATACACCGAAAGACTTCAACGTGACGGTAGAGTTAAGCGTGGGCTTATCGCTATGGTTGACCTTGAAGATTACGACTTTTCTAAGGGTTCAACTTCACTTATTCGCGCAACCGAAGGCACTGTACTTGAAAGAATTCCGCCAAGAGTTAAAGTTAGGCGTGACGCGTCTATCGAATCACCGCATATAATGGTGCTTATTGACGACGATAAAAAAACCGTTATCGAGCCTATTGCCGATAAAAAGGAAAGCCTTGAAAAAATTTACGACTTTACCTTGATGCAGGGTGGCGGTAGCGTTAAAGGCTATCTCGTAAAAGACGGGTTTGATAAAATCACGTCTGCCCTTAGCGATATAATTAGCGATGAAAACGCCGAGAGATTATATGGTAAAAACGCACCGTCTAAACTCTTATTCGCGGTGGGTGACGGTAATCACTCGCTTGCAACGGCAAGAACTTCTTACCTTGAAATTAAAGAAAAGTTAGGCGAAGAAGTGGCTAAAAATCATCCGTCGAGATACGCTCTCGTTGAAATTACCAACCTTCACGACGACGCGCTCGAATTCGAGCCTATCTATCGCGTTATGTTTGGTGTTTCGCCGAGTAACGTTATTGAAGAACTCAAAGTTTACGCTGAAAGCGTAAAGGGTAGCGAAAGCGCGCAAACTATCGAGTGTATCGTAGGCGATACTTCTCAAACGATAGTAGTAAATAGCCCCGAAAAACAACTCACGGTAGGAACATTGCAAGACTTTATCGACGCTTACGTTAAAAAACACGGTGGCGAAGTTGACTATATTCACGGCGTAGATTCCGTTAAAGCGCTTGCAAGTAAAGAAAACGCTATCGGTTTTATTTTCAGCGGTATGGAAAAATCTCAACTTTTCAAAACGGTTATATTCGACGGTGCTCTCCCCAGAAAAACTTTCTCAATAGGTCACGCTTACGACAAGCGTTATTACATAGAGTGTCGCAAAATTAAATTTTAAGCCACCATTTCGGGCATTATGCGTCGTTTCTACTTAGCCGATAGACTTCGTTGACCGACAAGGTCTAACTCAGCCTATCGTCTTCGTGAGCCTAGCCTAATACCCAAACTGGCGTCTTAAAAATATACAAAAATTAACTCTCGTTTGATTAAAGCGGGAGTTTTTTACTTAAAAAAATTAAAAAAATTGTCATAAAACGTTTGACAAGCGCGTATTCATTATTATATAATAATCACGAATTAGCAATGGCTAACAAACTTTTTAAGGAGATTAAAATGGACTTATCTTTGGCAAATATCGGCGAAGAATATATAATTAAAGAAATAAAAACCGATGACGAAGAGTTAAATTCATTTTTATTTTCTTTGGGTTGTTATTCGGGCGAGCCTATAACCGTAATTTCTAAAAGAAAGAGTGGGCTCGTAGTTGCTATAAAAGATGCAAGGTATAATATTGACGTTCAACTTGCAAAAGCAATTATCGTAAAAGAATAATCGCAAGATTATTTTTTTGAATAAAAGTTAGCCTAAACTAACGTTTATTTTTTTGCAACAATGTTAGCGGTTGCTAACAAATTTTATAAGGATGGTATTTTTAATGAGAATTGCACTAACGGGCAACCCAAATAGCGGTAAAACCACTATGTTTAACGCCTTGACGGGAAGAAATGAAAAGGTGGGCAACTGGGCAGGTGTTACGGTTGACAAAAAGGAGCATCAAATTAAAAAAAGTTTTATATCGAGTGGGGAAGACTTTATTGCAGTAGATTTACCCGGTGCGTATTCGATGAGTCCGTTCACGTCGGAAGAAAGTATAACTAGTTCATACGTTAAAAACGAAAACCCCGACGTTATTATAAATATAGTAGACGCGACTAATTTATCGAGAAGTTTATTTTTCACAACTCAACTTTTAGAACTTGGAATTCCCTTAGTCGTAGCCCTTAACAAGGTTGACGTTAACTTGAAAAAGGAAACGGAAATTGACGTTAAGTTGTTATCTCAAAAACTTGGGTGCCCCGTAGTTGAAACCGTCTCAACTTCTTCAAAGGGCTTAAAAGAGTTAATAGACCAAGTAGTTAAAGTAAAAGGTCAAACTCAAAAAGCGCCGTACAGTCAAGGCGAAATTGATTTGAGCGATAAGTCTATCGTAGAAACGGCTGACAGAAAGCGCTTTGAGTTCGTAAACAAAATAGTAAGCGAAGTTGAAGAGCGCAAAGTGTTCACGAAAGATAGTAACTTCCAAGATAAAATCGACGAAGTTTTGACAAACCGCTGGTTTGGTCTTCCTATCTTTGCGGTAGTTATGTTTTTAGTGTTCGGCATTTCGCAAGCGTGGTTAGGCCCGTGGATAGCAGATACCTTCGTAGGTTGGTTAGAAGCAGGGCAGGGCTTGGTTGCAAACGCGCTCGCAAACGAATCTGGCGAACTTGGAATTTGGGCGTCAATACTCGTTGACGGCGTTCTCGGCGGAGTAATTGCCGTTATAGGCTTTTTACCGCTAGTTATGGTAATGTACTTTTTAATAGCGTTACTTGAAGACTGTGGGTATATGGCGCGCGCGTCGGTAGTTTTAGACCCTATATTCAAAAAAGTAGGTTTATCGGGCAAGTCAATTATACCTTTTGTTATCGGCACGGGTTGTTCTATCCCCGGCGTTATGGCTTGTAGAACCATCAAAAACGAAAGAGAACGCAGGGCGACGGCTATGCTTACACCGTTTATGCCTTGTGGTGCAAAACTCCCAGTTATCGCACTTTTTGCAGGCGTATTCTTCGGCGATTCGCCTTGGGTAGGCGCAATTATGTACTTCGTTGGCATCTTAATCATTTTAGGTTGCGCGCTTCTTATAAACCTTTTAACGGGGCATAAGGTAAGAAAATCTTTCTTTATTATAGAACTACCCGAATATAAAGTTCCAAGTTTACTATCTGCTTGTAAATCAATGATTTCTCGCGGTTGGGCATACATAGTTAAGGCGGGAACGATTATACTTATTTGTAACTTCGTAGTTCACGTTATGCAAACGTTTGACTGGTCGCTTAATATAGTTGATGCAAACGAATCAATTCTTCACGATATAGCAACCCCGTTTGCTTACGTTATAGCCCCCGTCGTTGGCGTAGTTGCTTGGCAACTTGCAGCCGCTGCGGTTACCGGCTTTATCGCAAAGGAAAACGTTGTAGGCACGCTTGCAGTATGCTACGGCGTTACTAACTTTATCAACGTTGACGAACTTATTTTAGAAAGTGGCGCGAGTGAAGTTGCTGCAATTTTTGCCATCACTAAGGTTGCCGCGCTTGCATACTTAACGTTCAACTTATTCACGCCCCCTTGCTTTGCAGCAATCGGCGCTATGAACGCTGAAATAAAGAGCAAAAAATGGCTTTTTGCAGGTATCGGCTTACAGTTTGCAGTAGGCTTTACTGTATCGTTTTTAGTATATTTCTTTGGAACGCTTTTCACAGGCGCAAACTTCGGCGCTTCGTGGATGGTTTGGTTGGGCTGGCTTATCGTAGCGATAATTGCTTGCATTATAACCTTGCTAATTATGAAAAAGAATAAAGAACTCAAAAAAGAATACGCATTAAATGCGTAAAAGGAATTTATATGGGCGAATATATTGCAATAGGAATTATAGTTTTAATAATAGGTTTTGCGGTTTTTTACGTAGTAAAAGCCAAAAAAAGCGGTAAAAAGTGTATAGGCTGTCCACACGCTAAATCTTGTAAAAACAAAAAAGATTGCAAATAGTTAACACGCCGTAATTACGGCGTGTTTTTCCCCTTTACAAATCAAAAAATCAGTGATATAATTAAAATATGAAATATCACGAATCGCAAGAGATGTATCTTGAAACGATACTTCTTCTTAAAAAGAAAAATTCAATAGTTCGCTCAATTGATATCGCTACTGAACTTAATTATTCTCGCCCAAGCGTTTCAAGGGCGGTAAATTTACTTCAAAATAACGGTTATATAACGATAGCCAAAAACGGCGAAATTAACTTGACGAGTGAAGGTAGCGAAAAGGCGCGTGAAATTCACGAAAGGCACGAAGTTATTACCGAAGTTTTTATAAAACTCGGCGCGGATAAATTAGTTGCTGAAGAAAACGCTTGTAGGGTAGAACACGTAATATCGCCTGAACTTATGCAAGTTCTTAAAAACTATATACGAAAATAAAACGGAGAAAAATCTCCGTTTTTTATATTTAATTTTTGTTAAAATTAAACGATAAAATTATTGACTTAGAAAAAATATAGGCGTATAATCAATAGTTGTGAAAAACAACTAATGAGGTAATTATGAAAAACTTATCTAACAAATGGACTAGGGCGGCTATCCCTGCGTTACTTCTTCATTGTAGTATCGGCACGGTTTACTGCTGGTCGTATTTCTCCGGCGCTATTTCAAAGGCTATTGAAGCAGTTAACGGCGTAGGTTCGGCAAGCGCTATCGGCTGGGCGTTCAGTTTAGCAATTTTCTTCCTTGGTATGTCCGCTGCCTTTTTAGGTAACTTCGTTGAAAAGGATATTCACAAGGCAAGTTTAATAGCAACTATTTGCTTTGCTGTCGGCGTTGCAGGTACGGGGCTTGCGGTTAGGTTTGCATCAGTTCCGCTTTTACTTTTATGCTACGGCGTGATTATGGGTATCGGCCTTGGTCTTGGCTATCTTTCGCCTGTAAAAACCTTAATGCTTTGGTTTAGCGATAAAAAAGGCTTAGCAACGGGTTTAGCGGTTGCAGGCTTTGGCGCTGCTAAAATGGTGTTTGCGCCTATTATTACCGCTCTTATAAACGCGGTAGGTGTAGAACTTGCACTTTATATTCTCGCAATCGTTTGGTTCGTTATGATGTTTGTGGGTCACCTTCTTCTTAAAAAGCCTGAAGGCTGGGTTGAACCTCACGAAAAAACCACCGTTAAAGAATTCTTTGGAAAGTTCAAAATCTTCCTTGACCCTAAGTTTATCGGCATATGGCTCGTTTTCTACATAAACATAACTTGCGGTTTAGCGCTTATCTCACAAGAAAAAGATATCTATCTTGCGATAGGGCTTGGGGGCGTAGCGTCGATACTCGGCACTATCACGGGTCTATTTAACGCTGGCGGTAGGCTTTGCTATTCGGCAATAGGCGATAAGTTAAAAGATAGAAACACTATCTACAAAATCATTTTAATTAGCGAACTCGTGCTTACCATTATCGCGCTTTCAACCGGTTCACTTAATAGTAGCGGTGCAATTGCTATGGTTATTGCAATAGCGCTTATGCTCGTTGTAAACGCAGGTTACGGCGGTGGGTTTAGTAACCTTCCAACGCTTCTATCTGACGTTTACGGTATGGGTAAAATCTCGTCAATTCACGGAATTGCGCTCTCGGCTTGGGCAATTGCAGGCTTAACGGGTAACCAAATAGCGTCGGCAATAGTTAACGCTACGGGTAGTTTTAATAACGTTTTAATTTTCACCGCTATTATGTACGCGGTAGCAACTTTTATAAGTTTCGTGCTTATAAAACCCAAAAAAGCATAAAAACTAGGGTAGACGTTAAAGTCTACCCTTTAATTTTATTTGTAAAATTTAATTTTTTAGTATATAATAAATTATTATGACGAAAGGTTTCGCGTATAAAACTAAAAAAATAACTCTACTTGCTATAATTATAGCAGTTTGCTTGGCGCTTACGTCTTGTTCGATAATATATAACGGCAACGGCGATGATAACGGCGATAATAGCGGTAGTGTTGATTTATCTAACGGAATTATCACCGAAGGTATTATCGAGGCGAATTTTACAGTAACCCTAAATTCTAAAAAGACTAATTTTTTTGGAAACGTTACGGCGGAAATAGCGTCGCAAGGTAGCGGTGTAGTGTTTGATAAAGTAGCGCTTGGTAGTGGTGGATATACTTACTACGTTTTAACCAACAACCACGTAATTTATCAAGACGTTCAAAGTTACAACCGCTTTGACTATACCGTGCGTGACTGTTACGGGTTGATATACACTGCGTCGCTTATAGCGTTCGACCCGAATTACGACTTAGCGGTAGTATCTTTTTCAGCGGAAAAGGAATACAAGGTTTTAACCTTTGCAACGGCTAACCCAAAAGCAGGCGATAGCGTAGTTGCGATAGGTCAACCAACGGGCATTATAAACGCGGTAACCGAAGGTAAGGTTGAAAGGTATATGGCGGTTTCCGTAGGCGAAGATAACGGCAACGTAAACGCTAATATATCTAACGTTAAGTTTGACGTAATACGCCATAGCGCTCCGTTAAATCAAGGTTCGTCTGGTGGCGTGCTACTCGATAAAGACTATAAGATTTGCGGTATCAATTACGCCGCAGCGGTAGTAGAAGATAGCACGGAATTCGTTTCGGGCTACGCCGTTCCCGTACTAAAAGTAAAAGAATTTTTAACCGAAAAACTATATAATCAATAATACTGAGGACTTACTATGAATTTAGGCGAAATTATTGCGTTTATTTTATATTTTATAATCGTTTTAACCGTTGGCATTTATTTCTTTATGAAGAATAAAAACGGTGGCGAGAAAGATTACTTTTTAGGTGGAAGAAATATGGGCGGTTTAGTTGCCGCTTTATCCGCAGGCGCTTCGGATATGAGTGCTTGGGTACTTATGGGTCTTCCCGGTGCTATTTGTATTTTAGGGCTTGGTCAGGTGTGGATTTCTATCGGTTTAATTATCGGTACGATTTGCGCTTGGATATTCGTTGCACCACGCCTTCGCCGTTACGCAATCAAGGCGGGTGACGCGATTACAATTCCACAATACTTATCTAACAGAGTTAACGCTAAAAACAACGTTTTAAGAATTACTTGCGCGGTAATATTCGTTATAGCGTACTGCGTGTATACCGCGTCGTCAATCTCGGCGTGCGGAACGCTTTTTGAACTAGTAACGGGTGGCGCTATCAACAAAACTTGGGGTATGATAATTTCGGCTGTCGTTATCGGCGTATACACCTTACTCGGTGGTTTTAACGCCGTTTGTTGGACGGACTTTTTCCAAGGTATGCTTATGCTTGCCGCACTTTTAATTCTTCCTATTATAGCGCTTTTCATAATAAATAGCGATGGGTTTACGTCGGTTGGCACGGTTATTACGTCGAATAGTTATTTTAGTTTGTTATCTACCGGCAAGTTCGATTATAAAAGTATCGTAGATATTTTCTCTGGTTTAGCGTGGGGTTTAGGATATTTCGGTATGCCTCACATTATCGTAAGATACATCTCGATAAAGAGCGAAAGAGAAATGAGAAAATCACAAATCGTAGGCAGTTCGTGGACTACTATTATTTGTATAATGGCGTCTGTCGTTGCGGTAGTTTGCCACGAATACTTTGGTGATTACATAAACGGTAGCAATAAAGAACAAGTGTTTATTTTGCTTGCAAGGGCAATTGTTCCGGGCGTGTTGTCGGGTATACTTATTTCGGCGGTGGTTGCGGCGTCAATGTCTACGGCGGATAGTCAACTACTAGCAGCGTCAAGTTCTTTTTCAAGCGATATTTATAAATCGACCATTAAAAAGAACGCTACCGATAAGCAAATGCTCAATATGGGTAGAATTACAGTTATCGTAGTTTTAGTAGTTGCGCTCGTTATTGCGCTTTTACCGGGTACGGGCGGTATAATGGGGCTAGTTGAATCGGCTTGGGCAATATTCGGCTCGGCGTTCGGGCCCGTGGTGCTATTATCGCTATATTTCCGTAAGTTAAACTACGTTGGCGCGGTATCTTCGATAATTACGGGTTTTGTAGTATCCGTCGTTTGGATGTATACCTTAGCGCCTATTACCGGCATTTACGAACTTATTCCCGGGTTTATCTTATCGCTTATCGTTGCAATAGTGGTATCGATTTTAACCAAAGCGCCCGAAAAAGAGGTTACGGATATTTTTGACGAAGTTTCAAAAATGACTTATAAAGAAGAAGTTCAAAAAGAACTCAACGCATAAATAAATTAGCAAGGCGAATTAGCCTTGCTTTTTTTTGCATAATTTTTGGTAAAATTTTCATACTTTTACTAAGTTAAAAAACTTAAAGGAGTAATATGAAATCAACGGGAATTGTTAGAAGAATAGACGGGTTAGGTCGCGTTGTTTTACCAAAAGAAATTAGAAAGACGTTAAAGTTAAACTCAGGCGATTTGCTTGAAATTTCGGTAGAGAAAGAAGTTATAGTACTTGAAAAGTATTCGCCGTTATCCACCTTTGATAAAACAACTAGCGCAGTAGCAGGTTCGTTAACCGAGATACTTGGTTTATCGGTGGTTATAACGGATAAAAATAGCGTAGTTTGCGCTACCGACAAAGCAAAGCACTTAAAAGGCGAAAAACTGTGCGAAAGTATGGTAAAAACGATAGAAGATAAGTCTAGTTTTATAATAAATTCTAGCGAGGGTGGAACTGTTAAAAAGATAACCGAAAACGGCAACGAGATAGAGTTTTTATCGCAAATTATAGTTCCCGTTTTAGGCGTTGAAAACGAATCGCTAGGCGCGGTTATTATATTAGATACGAAAGTTGGTGGGCAAATGGGGCTTAAAGAGATAACGCTTGCTAATTTCTCATCTAAAATGCTGGTTGCGGAAGTAGACGCGTGAAATTAAAAAACGGACTACTTTACGGCGCGCTTTTTCTATCTTTGGGCGGAGTAATTACTAAACTTATCGGCGCGGTGTATAGAATACCGCTAACTAATTTGCTAGGCGCAAAAGGTATAGGAATTTACCAAATGGTATTTCCCCTGTATACGATACTACTTACCTTTTCGTCAACGGGTGTACCTAGTGGAATTTCTAAACTTATTGCCGAAGGAAATTCCCCCGAAAAAACCTTAAAAAGTTCTATAAAACTGTTTGCGATTATAGGTTTTATAACTTCGGTTCTTACTATAATTTTTTCTAAATCTATCGCGGTTTTTCAAGGTGATATAAATGCAAGGCTTGCATATATCGGGATAGCGCCGTCAGTATTTTTAGTGAGTTTAATTTCGTGTTTTAGAGGGTATTTTCAGGGGTTTTCAAATATGAAACCAACTGCAATATCCCAAGTACTTGAACAAGTTGTAAAACTAGTAGTTGGGTTAGGGCTTTGCTACGCGCTAAGAAATAACGTTTTGCTAGCAAGCGCTAGCGCAACGCTTGCGGTAACGATATCCGAACTTGTAACGCTAATATATCTTATATTAAAAACCAAAAAAACCTTTAATAAAGGCGAGTTTATCTTGGCAAAAACCAACGTTTTGCCGATTATAAAAACGGTGTTTCCTATGGCGGTGGCTACTGTTATTATGCCTATAACTAGAACGGTTGATAGTTTTTTAATACTAAATATCGTTAAAAGTTATTCGATAAACGCTACCGAGTATTACGGGTTATATTCTGGGGCAGTAGAATCAATAGTGAGTTTGCCCGTTTCCTTTTGCTACGCGTTGGCGGTAACTAGTATTCCTATAATTTCAAAACTTATAGCAAACGGCGAAAACTACCTAAAAAAAATCTACCAAGCGTTGTTTTATACCTTGTGTTTATCAACCGCATTTTCACTAATAACTTGCTTATTTTCAAATACCGCTATAAATATACTGTATTCGGGGCTGTCTAGCGCGCATAAAGAAATAGCCGTTAAAATGCTAAGGTTATCGGCTTTATCCGTGCTGTTTTTACCTATAATGCAAACGCTAGTTGCCTGCGTGAACGCTACGGGCAGTTACAAAGTTACGATACTCGGCGGAGTTCTTGGCGCAACGGTTAAAATAATTTTATCAATTATTTTACTTAAAAACCCAAGTATTAACGTGTTCGGGGCGATTATAAGCGATATTTTTTGTTATTTGGTTGCTTGTTTTGTAAATTTAAGTTATATTATTTATAATAGTATAAAATTAAAGGTGCGAAATGAATGAAATAACCATTATAGGATTAGGGGTTGACGGGTGTGACCTTTCTAAAAGCGCAGAATCAATTATCAAATCAAGCGTAAAAACGATTGCTAGAACGGGGCTTACTAAAAGTTACGAAAACCTATCTAGTTTAGGTAAAAAAATCGATACGCTTGATTTTATTTATGAAAAGAGTAGAAACTTCGATACCCTTAACAAAAACCTAGGTAACGAAGTTATTAAAATTGCAAAAAACGAGCCCGTTTGCTATCTTGTCGACGGGTGCGCCACGGAAGACAATTCGGTTAAATATATTCTTTCAAAGTGTAAAAACGTAAAAATGTACGCTGGGGTGTCGCACGCGTCAAAATGCCTTGAAAGGCTTGGTGTTTGCGAAAGCAATTACACCGCGATATCTTCATATGAAGTAGGCGATAGTTATACGCTATCCGCACCGCTTGTCGTATACGCTATCGATAGCGTAATTACGGCAAGTAAAATAAAACTTTTCTTGCTAGACGTTTTCGGTGAAGAAATAAAGGTGAAACTATCGTCAAACGGTGGTAATAAAGAAATTTTCCTTTACGAACTTGATAGGCAAAAATCTTACGATTACTCAACGTGCTTGTATATTCCAAAACTACCGCTAACAAAAAAACAGCGTTACGACTTTAACGATTTACTTTCCATCTTAGAAATTTTGCGCTCGCCAAACGGTTGCCCGTGGGATAGAGAGCAAACTGAAAAGTCAATTTTGAAAAACGTAGTCGAAGAAGCCTACGAACTCGTTGACGCTGTAAATAGTGGCGACGATTTTATGATTATCGAAGAAACGGGCGATTTAATACTTCAATCGGCTTTCTATATTGCTTTTGGCGAAGAAGGTTCTAGGTTTTCACGGTATGACGTTTTGAGTGATTTATGCAAAAAACTAATCACTCGCCACACCCACGTTTTCGGGGAAGATAAGGCAGTTAAGTCAAGTGACGCGCTCAGCGTTTGGAATAACAATAAAATCGTAGAAAAGGGCTATGAAACGGCAACCGATTATCTAAACGCCGTTCCAACCACGATGCCGTCGCTTATGCGCGCTGAAAAAATAGGTAAAAGGGCGGGTAAATACGGCTTTGATTTTGAAAATTCTAAAACGGCAACTGAGAAGATTTTAGAAGAGATAAAAGAACTTTCTATCGCGGTAGAGAGCGGTGACAAGGAAGAAATTCAAAAAGAATGCGGTGATTTATTATTTAGCGCCGTAAACGTAGTAAGACTACTTGGGGTTGACGCGGAACTTTCGCTTAAATACTCGGTAGATAAGTTTATAAACCGCTTTTCAAAAGTTGAAAGTGAGGTTATGGCAAAAGGTAAAGAATTAACCGATTTTACGCTTTTAGAACTCGACGAAATTTACAATCAAGTAAAAGGTGTTAAAGATGATAATTAAACCCTTGAAAATAGGCAACGTAACGGTAAAAAACAACGTGTTTTTTGCACCGCTTGCAGGGTTTTCTGATGCGTCAATGCGAAAAATTTGCCTAAAAGCAGGGGCGGGGCTCGCCTTTACCGAAATGGTTAGCGGTAAGGGGCTTAAATACACTCCGTCAGCGTCGGGCGAACTTTTGTTTTCGTATGACGACGAAACCGTCAAAGCCGTTCAAATTTTTGGTAGTGACGTTTCAGTTATGAAATGGGTTGCGAGTTCCAGTTACCTTGAAAATTTTGATATCATAGATATCAATATGGGTTGCCCCGTTCCTAAAATATACAATAACGGAGAAGGTAGCGCGCTACTTAACGACCTAGATTTAGCGTCTAAAATCATCAAGGCGGTAAAATCGAGCGGTAAAGCGGTTACCGTAAAGTTTAGAACGGGTGTAACTGAAAACAAACTCGTAACTCGTGACTTTGCCGTAATGTGCGAGCAAAGCGGGGCGGACCTTATAACCGTGCACGGTAGAACGCGTAGCGCCTACTATCAAGGCGAGGTAAACTTTAAGGAAATTGAAAGCGCTAAAAACGCCGTTAGTATCCCAGTAATTGCAAACGGTGGAATATTTTCAAAATACGATGCTGACGTTTTAATGGATAAAACGGGGGCTGACGGGGTTATGGTAGCCCGTGGCGCGCTTGAAAACCCTATGATTTTCGCTAATATTTTAGGTGAAACTCCAAACTTTACGATAGTTGACCTAATAAAAGAACAAACTTCGCTTATAAAAGAGCGTTACGGCGATAATCGTGGCGCGGTAATTTTTAGAAAGCAAGCGTCGTATTACCTTAAAGGCGTAAAGGGTAGTAAACGCCTTAAAGAGTTGGTTTTTGCATCAACTAGCATAGACGAAGTTTGTTCAATTTTAACTTCCGCATTATCAAAGTAGGCAAGTAAATATTATTAAAACCTTGCCTTAAAGCAAATATTAAAGTATCTTACTTCAAATACTCACTCGTTGTATGTTTAATACAACTTTGCTCGTCTTTATCAAAATCCACTCAAATCTCCGCAATTTAAGGTACGTAGTAATTTTGAGTTAGAAAATTTTGATTTAGGCGAGGCAAAGACCGACGGCAATAGTTTACTCTATTGCCTAGGGCTTTAACAAAGTATAAATAAAAATTAGCAAGTCAAAATCAAGTTTTTGATAATATTGACTTGCCTAAGCACCTTTTTTATGAGTTTTAAGTATAATGAAACAGTGTGGTAGGTTTCAATGCTTAAAATTTATTTAGATAAATGTCAAAAACTTCAAAACGTCGATTTAGAAGGCGTTAAAAACTCTCAAATAACCGTGCTTGGTTTTAACTCTATCGGCAAGGTAAGTTACAAGCACGAACTAAGCGGTGCGGATAATAAACTACCTGATTTAGCGTCTTTTTCAAAAAGAGTTAAAAAAGTAATTATCGCGGGCGCGGTAACGGATAATTACGGAATATTAAAACAGTCCTTAATAATAGCCGAAAACGGCAAACTTTTGGGCATTTCGGATATGACTTTATCAATAGACCAAACCGAGTATTTAGGCGGTGGCAGTTTCAAAGTATATCAAACGGAAGTTGGCAGAATAGGCTTGCTTGTCGGTGACGATATTATCAATTTAGACGGGGTTAAGGCAATGTCACTTTGCGATGCCGACCTTATCGTTGCGGTAGTTCAAAACGAAGAAAAACCGCAGTACAATTTTCTAATAAGAGCGTACGCGTATTTGTTTGGCGTTCCCGTAATGCTACTTAGTAAAACGGGGGTAATTGCCAGCGATATGTCGGGCGAAATATGTGGAAAAAGCATTGAAAATACTGCAAAACTTATTATCCCCACTCAAAAGCAGTATATCGTGGTTAAAAGTAAAAGGCGTGGGGTAAAGGAATAATTATGAAAATAAATATAGTTTTAGTCGAGCCTGAAATTCCGCAAAACACGGGCAATATTTCAAGAACGTGCGCGGCAACGGGCAGTTCACTTCATATGATAAGACCCTTTGGGTTTGAACTTACGGACAAGCACTTAAAACGCGCAGGGCTTGATTACTGGCAGTATCTTGACGTTCATTATTACGATAGTTTCGAAGAACTTTTCGACCTATATTACAACGGCGATAATTTCTACTTTATGTCAACCAAAGGTCAAAAAGTGTATAGTGACGCAAAGTTCAAAGACGGCGATTTTTTAATTTTTGGAAAAGAATCTCACGGTCTTCCCGAACCCTTACTTGAAAAGCATTACGACAAAACGCTTAGAATTCCTATGCTAGGCAATTTAAGAAGTCTAAATCTATCAAATTCCGTAGCGTTAACGGTGTACGAAGCTCTTCGTCAAAATAATTTCGGTGGGCTTAACGAAGTGGGGCATTTAACTGGGCGAAAAAACTAATTTTTTTAAGGTCTTATTTACGGCGTTATGCTTTGTTACTGCGACTTTTTACCACCTCGATAACCAACAAGGTTAATCTCGGCGGTAAAAAATCTTGTGCCTCGCCTAACTTGTAACTAAGCCCTTAAAATACAAGTTGTAATAGGCTTTATGATAGACGGACTTCGGTAACTAAAATAAATTAGATAGTGTAAAATTAACTTTATAGTCAAAATGACTATAACGACAAGAATTGAATAAAATAAAAACACGGCGCTGTCTAGCGCCGTGTTTTTACGTGTAAAATTATTATAAATCGTCAGTTATCCCTAAAAAGTAATCGGCAGAAATGTCAAAGGATATTGCCATACTTCTTAAAATGTCGTATCCCGGTTTTGCCTTTCCTTTAAGCCACTCGCTAACTTGACTTTGCTTAACGCCTATGATTTTTGCAAACGCTACCTGAGTTAGTTCTTTTTCTTGCAAAAAATCTTTCAAAATTTCTTTGAATTCAACTTCCATAAAAATATTATATAGAAATTTCTATAATTTTATTTGACATATAGAAAATTCTATACTATAATCTATTTATCTTAAAAAATTCAAAGGAGAAATTTTATGTTTTGTAAAAATTGTGGCAAAGAAGTTAGCGATAACGCGGTAGTTTGTATTCATTGTGGTGCGTCTATTGATAAAACCCCAACGAAAACTTTAAGTGGAGAGTCTAAAACGGGTTTAGGTGCGTTACTCGGCGTGTTTGTAGGCTTAATAGGCTTAATAATCGGTTTATGTATGTATCCCGCAGATTCGATTGAAAGACAAACCTTTATGAAAGGTTGGGGCATAGCGTTTGCAATATCGGTAGGGTTAACTCTTATTTTCTACTTTACCGTTGGCGCATCCGTACTTGGCGCTTTTGCAACTTATTATTGAATTGTTTCTTAACACGGCGTTACTGCCGTGTTTTTAATTTGTGCTCGTTTCTATCTTTCAACCGCTTAAATTTTTGTAAAAAATAAAATTTTTTATATCAAAATAATTTACAAAATACGGTTAATTAGTATATAATGTAACGTGTATTTTTGCTAATAGGTATTTTAGGCAAAAATTAAAAGGAGATTTTCTTATGAGCCGTATGGTTGGTACCATTTCAAGGGGTATACGCGCGCCTATTATTCGCCAAGGTGACGATTTAGTTAAAATCGTAGCCGATTCGATACTTGACGCGTCTAAGGAAGACGGGTTTTCTATCCGCGATCGTGACGTTATCGCGATGACGGAATCTATTGTAGCAAGAGCGCAAGGCAACTACGCAAGTGTTGACGATATCGCGTGTGACGTAAAGGCAAAGTTCGGCGGTGAAACCGTTGGCGTTATTTTACCTATACTTAGCCGTAACCGTTTTTCTATTTGTTTAAGGGGTATCGCAAAAGGTGCTAAAAAAATCGTTTTAATGCTCTCGTATCCTTCTGACGAAGTTGGTAACCATTTAATCAGCCTTGATATGCTTGACGAAAAGGGTATCAACCCGTATACCGACGTGTTGACGCTTGAAAAATACCGTGAACTTTTCGGTTACACCAAGCACCCGTTTACGGGTATGGACTACGTTGCGTACTACGGCGACCTTATTCGCGAAGCGGGCGCAGAATGCGAAATCATTTTTGCTAACGACCCACGCGCAATATTAAGTTACACCAAAAACGTTCTCAACTGCGATATTCACACTCGTTTTAGAACTAAGCGTTTACTTCTTAAAGCGGGCGCTGAAAAAGTTTTCGGTATGGACGAGATTTTAAGTGAAAGCGTAAACGGTAGCGGTTACAATAAAAACTACGGTTTATTAGGTTCTAACAAGGCAACGGAAGACCAAATCAAACTATTTCCAAGAGATTGCCAAAAGTTGGTTGACGATATTCAAGCGTTAGTGTTTGAAAGAACGGGTAAAAAGGTTGAAGTTATGGTTTACGGTGACGGTGCTTTTAAAGACCCCGTTGGTAAAATTTGGGAACTTGCAGACCCCGTCGTTTCACCCGCTTACACCAAGGGCTTAGAAGGTACGCCTAACGAATTAAAACTCAAATACCTTGCAGACAACGAGTTTGCAAATCTTTCGGGCGAAGAACTTAAAAAAGCCATCAACCAAAAAATTCAAGAAAAAGACGCGGACTTAGTTGGAAATATGGTAAGTGAAGGCACTACGCCACGTAGACTTACCGACCTTATAGGTTCGCTTTGCGACTTAACTTCAGGTTCGGGCGATAAGGGTACGCCTATCGTATTTATACAAGGTTATTTTGATAACTACACGAACGACTAATAACTTAAAAAGCACGCTAGAAAGCGTGCTTTTTTGATGCCTAAAACTCATAATTTTCAACTGTGCTAAGTATATTACTTATATGTACGTATTTAGATATCTTTTACTAACGCTAGGCGGAATAACTTTCTTTTTGCTAGGCTTAAAGTTTATGAGTGAAAACATGGAAAAACTCGCCGGTGAAAAAATGCAAAAGGTTCTTCAAACCTTTACTAAAAACAAATACTCTGGCGTTTTGACGGGCGCAATTTCCACGGCGCTACTTCAATCAAGCATAGCAACTAACGTTATAACGGTGGGGTTCGTGTCGAGCAATATTTTAACTTTTTACTCGGCGTCTGCTATCGTAATGGGCGCAAATATTGGAACTACCATTACCGCGCAACTAGTATCACTTTCTGGTAGCGACGCCTTCGATATAACCGCACTAGGCTCGCTTATTGCATTTATAGGTTTTATATTCACCTTTTTGAAAAACGAAAAACTGAGTTTTATAGGCGGTGTAATGGCGGGTTTTGGAATGTTGTTTTTCGGGCTTGACGTGGTTAGTGACAGCGTGTCCTATTTCAAAAATTTCGATTGGTTTCGCAAGATTTTTTTAGTGAAAAGCGATATTTTGTTACTCCTTAACGGAATAATTATAACTGCCGTTATACAAAGTTCGTCAGCGGTAACTAGCGTTATGATAATACTTGCGTCAAACGGTTTACTTTCTTTCGAAAGTAGTATGTTTTTAATACTTGGCGCTAATATAGGAACTTGTTTTTCAGTAATTATAGCGTCTAGCAACAAGCCGGCGGAAGCAAGGCGGGTAGCGTATTTTAATATCCTATTTAATATCGTGGGCGCGGTGGTGTTATTTTTACCGCTAACGCTACTAAAAACGCAAGTAAGTAGCGCGTTTATGAGTTTTTCGGGAACTATCGAAAGAGAAATTGCTAACTTTCACACCTTGTTTAATTTAATAGTAACGCTAATTTTACTTCCCGTTCTAAAACCGTTTACAAACCTAATTTCGCGCTTTGTCAAAGATAAAAACCAAAAAAACGTGAAAAACGATACGAGAAACCTTTCAAATGTTTATAAATATAACGATATTATTTGACAAGTTTATTAAAAAAGGCTAAAATGTTAATAGTAATTTTGAAAGGAGTTTTATTCTATGAATAAATTAACTGTAAAAGACATTGACGTTAAAGGTAAAAGATGCCTTGTTAGAGTAGATTTCAACGTTCCTATGAAAGACGGGGTTATTACCGACGAAAACAGAATTAACGGCGCACTTCCCACCATTAAATATTTAATGGAAAACGGCGCGAAAGTAATTTTATGTTCGCACATGGGCAAACCCCACAATATCTTCAACGAGAAGATTAAACTCAATAAAAAGGAAAAGAAGGCTGTTGAAGCCCTTCCTGAAAACGAAAGAGAAGAAGCGACGAAAGCGTACCTTGAAAAGGCTAAAAAGGATATTAAAAAATTCACCTTAAAGCCCGTTGCTGATAGACTTAACGAAATCTTAAACGGCAAAGTAACCTTCGCTAGCGACACCGTTGGGGAAGACGCTTGCCAAAAGGTTAGCGCTCTTAAAGAAGGCGAAGTTCTTCTTTTAGAAAACACCCGTTTTGACGCGGGCGAAGAGGGTAGAGACTTAGAGTTCTGCAAAAAACTCGCATCTTTTGCTGACGTTTACGTGAACGACGCGTTCGGTACTGCTCACCGTTCGCACGCATCTACCGCTGCTATCGTTGAATACGGTCTTGTAAAAACTGCGGTTTGCGGTTTCCTTATTGAAAAAGAACTTTCAGTTATGGCTGACTCGCTTGAAAGCCCTGAAAGACCTTTTATCGGCATTTTAGGCGGTGCAAAGGTAGCGGATAAACTCAACGTTATTTCTAACCTTTTAGAAAAATGCGATTCTTTAATTATCGGCGGTGGTATGGCTTACACCTTCTTAAAGGCAAAGGGCTACGAAGTTGGTACTTCGCTCGTTGACCTTGAAAAGATTGACTACTGTAACGAAATGATTAAAAAGGCTGAAACTCTCGGCAAAAAACTCTATCTTCCTATCGATACTGTTATCGCTAAAAACTTCCCCGATCCTATCGATGCGGAAATTGAAGTTTCAGTAGTTGATTCTAATAAAATTCCTGCGGATATGATGGGTCTTGATATCGGTCCTAAAACGACTGAACTTTTCGCTAGCGTAATCAAAAGCGGTAAAACCGTTATTTGGAACGGACCTATGGGCGTATTTGAAAACCCCACTCTTGCAAAAGGTACTATGGCGGTAGCAAAGGCAATGGCTGAAGCGGAAGGTGCAACCACGATTATCGGCGGTGGCGATAGCGCTGCTGCGGTTGCAGTTTTAGGCTTTGCGGACAAGATGTCGCACATCTCAACGGGTGGCGGTGCATCGCTTGAACTCTTTGAAGGTAAAAAATTACCCGGTATCGAATGTCTTAACGAAAGATAATTTTTAGGAGAATAGATTATGAGAAAAGCAATTATTGCTGGTAACTGGAAAATGAATCTCACGCCGTCGCAAGGCGTAGCGCTCGTAAACGAACTTAAACCCTTAGTAGCAAACGCTGATTGTGACGTTGTAGTATGCGTTCCCGCAACTGATATCTACGCAGTAGGCGAAGCGCTTAAAGGCTCTAATATTAAACTTGGCGCTGAAAACGTACACTTTGCTGAAAGCGGTGCGTACACGGGTGAAATTTCAGCCGATATGCTTTTAGAACTCGGCGTTGAATACGTTATTATCGGTCATAGTGAACGCCGTCAATACTTTGGCGAAACTGACGAAACCGTAAATAAGAGAACTTTAACCGCTCTTAAAAAAGGTCTTATTCCCATCGTTTGCGTTGGTGAAACCTTAGAAGAAAGAGAGTCGGGCATTACCGAAGAAGTGTTAAAGCGTCAAATTGAAATCGGTCTTGAAGGCGTTGAAGATTTAACTAAACTCGTTGTCGCTTACGAACCCGTTTGGGCTATCGGCACGGGTAAAACCGCAACGGCTGAACAAGCCAACGAAACTATCGGCTTTATTAGAAAAACCCTTGCTGAAAAGTTCTGCCCCGTATGTGCAAATCAAGTTAGAATTCAATACGGCGGTTCTATGAAACCGGGCAACGCTAAGGAACTTATGGCGCAAGAAGAAATTGACGGTGGCTTAATCGGTGGCGCAGCGTTAAAGGCTAACGATTTTGCTGGTATTGTTAATTACAACAAATAATTTTTAATACCTTATAAGCGGTGCATAACTGCGTTACTGCCGTCGCCGTGTGTCCACAATGACCAAAAAGGTCTATTGTAACCACCCGTCTAGGCGAGCCTTGTTCTGCTTGCTTCTAAGGTCTTAAAATGTAAGTTGTAATAGGCTTTGTTATCAACTTCTTTTTACCATAGGTAAAAAATATCACTTGCCGTTAGGTAAATATAACTTTTTGCAAAGCAAAAAATAACACTACGCCAGAGGCGTAATATTACTATTTAACCACTCCGCGAGTGGTTAAATTTTTGGAGATATAGTATGAAAACTAAACCAGTAGCACTTATTATTATGGACGGATACGGTCTAACCACCCCCGAATTTGGCAACGCTATTGAAATTGCAAATGCAGGCGTTATTGATAACCTTATGAAGTCATACCCAACCACCACGCTTGGCGCTAGTGGTATGAGCGTTGGTCTACCCGACGGGCAGATGGGCAACAGCGAAGTAGGACATCTTAATATGGGCGCAGGTCGTATCGTGTATCAAGACCTTACCCGTATCACCAAAGAAATTCAAGACGGTGACTTTTATAAAAACGAAGAAATTTTATCCGCTATAAACAACGCAAAATTAAACGGTAAAAAACTTCATCTTTACGGGTTGCTTTCATCAGGTGGTGTTCACAGCCACACTTCGCACGTTTACGCTTTACTTGAAACGTGCAAGAAAAACGATTTTTCTAACGTGTTCGTTCACTGTTTTTTAGACGGGCGTGACGTTGCTCCCACTAGCGGTGCAGACTTTATTAAAGAACTTCAAGAAAAAATTGACGAAATCGGCGTAGGTGAAATCGCAAGCGTATCGGGTAGATATTACGCTATGGATAGAGATAACCGTTGGGACAGAGTTGAAAAGGCTTACGACGCGCTTACCATAGGTAATGGCGTTGTTACCGATAACGCTGAAAAAGCCGTTCGAAATAGTTATGAAAACGGCGTTACCGACGAGTTTGTTCTTCCCACTAACGTTTATAAAAACGGCAAACCCGTTGCAGTTATCGAAAAGGGTGACAGTATAATATGTTTCAATTTCCGCCCCGACCGTGCGCGTGAAATCACTCGCGCTTTCACCGTTGAAAGTTTTGACGGGTTTGAGAGAAAAACAGGCTATTTATCGCCCTATTACGTAGGTTTTACCATTTACGACGCTACTTTTGAAAACGTTAAAGTTGCGTTTAAGAAGATAAAACTTACAAACACGCTAGGTAAGTTTTTATCGGATAAAGGCTATAATCAATTAAGAATTGCTGAAACTGAAAAGTACGCTCACGTAACGTTTTTCTTTAACGGCGGTATCGAAGCGCCTGAAAAAAATGAAGTTAGAGATTTAATAAATTCCCCAAAAGTTGCAACGTACGATATGCAACCTGAAATGAGCGCTTACGAAGTTACCGAAAAAGTTCTTGAAGAAATTGAAAGCGACAAGTTTGAAGTGATTATTCTCAACTACGCTAACTGCGATATGGTTGGGCACACCGGCGTTCTCGACGCTGCCGTTAAAGCAGTTAAAACGGTTGAAGAATGCGTTCAAAAAGTAGTTGATAAAGTTCTTTCAAAGGGCGGTAGTTTACTTATTACCGCAGACCACGGCAACGCAGACAAAATGTATGAAGATAAAGGTGGCGAAAAACCCTTTACCGCTCATACTACCAACCCCGTTCCGTTTATCTTAGTTTCTAACGAATACAAAAACGTAAAATTAAGAGACGACGGTGTTTTAGCAGATATTGCCCCCACCTTGCTTGAAATTTTAGGCGAAGACAAGCCTTTGGAAATGACGGGTTCGTCTTTAATCGTAAAATAATAAAAATTAGCGTAAAAACTGTTGTAAAATTGCAAACCTTGTGCTATAATTTACAAGTAAACGCAAAAAAAGTTCAATTTAGTAGGTGAATTTATGTTAAACTTATTAGCAATCAATACCGAATTATACTTAGTTTTAAGTACGATTTGTCTTGTGCTTTCTATTTTAGCGGCGATTTTCGTTATAATAGTAGTAATTATGCAACCGGGTAACAGCAACGGCATAGGCGCCGTTAGTGGTAGTTCTGAAACTTTCTACGGCAAAAACAAAGGTAAAACCTTAGAAAGTAAAATGAAAAAACTCACCGTTATAGCGGTTATCGTTTTAGCGGTTTGCATGATTGCATTTTACGTATTATCGATTATCCCCGGTATTTAATCAAAAGCATAAAACGGCTGTACTTTAACGTCAGCCGTTATTTTTTTAGGAAACGTTATGATATTAAAAGACTTTTTGCTTGAAAAATTTAATAGTGGAGAGTTTGAGGGGATAGGCACTAAAAAAATTTGTTCTATCTTAGGCGCTAATTCTAGGGCGGAAAAAAACTCCGTAATCGAGGCTTTATCTAGCCTAGAAAAAGATTGCCGTATCGTTTACGATAACGGTAGGTTTTTGCTGTTTGAAAACAGCGGGCTAAAAACGGGAACGGTTAGGGGTAACGAAAGGGGTTTTGCCTTCGTTATAACGGATAGTGGAGATTATTTTATTCCGCCTAAAAACCTAAACGGCGCGCTTGACGGCGATACCGTAATAGTAAAAAAATCAATATCGTCAAGAGGTTCTAGTGACGAGGGCGAAATAGTAAAAATTGTAAAGCGTGGTCGCGATAAAATCGTAGGCACTTTCGACGGGGAGTGTGGTTTTGGTTTCGTGATACCCGACGATAAAAATTACCATTTAGACGTATATATTCCCGTAAAGAAAACGCTTGGAGCAAAGTCTGGCGACAAGGTAGTTGCGTTAATTACAGACTACCCCGAAAAACGCCGTAACCCCGAAGGTAAAATTATAGAAATTCTCGGTAAAAAGTTTGACGTTAAAGCCGAAGAATTATCCATTATAAAATCATACGATTTACCACTTGATTTTACCGATAAAGTTAAAGCCGAAGTAGACAAAATTCCCGATACCGTAAGTGAAAACGAACTCGTAGGTAGAAAAGATTTTACTAGCGACTACACCGTTACGATAGACGGGGAGGACTCTCGCGATTTCGACGATGCAGTTTGCGTTAAAAAACTTAAAAGCGGGTATGAACTCGGCGTTCATATTGCTGACGTTTCTCATTACGTTAACCTAAACTCTCAAATAGGAAAAGAGGCGTATTCTCGTTCAACGAGCGTGTATTTTCCAGAAAGAGTTATCCCTATGTTACCTAAAAAACTCTCTAACGGAATATGTTCGCTTAACGAAGGTGTAATAAGGCTAACTCTATCTTTAATAATGAAGATTAGAAACGACGGAGCAGTTGAAAGTTTTGAACTTTTTAACGGCTATATAAAGTCTAAAAAACGCCTAACTTATACCCAAGTTCAAAACGTAATTGAAGATAATGATAGCGATTTAGACGAAACTACCGTAAAGGCGATAAAAGATATGCGCGCCCTTCAACTAATACTTTCAAAAGTGAGAAACGATAGGGGAAATATCGACCTTTCCGTAAAGGAAAGCCATATCTTCGTTGACGATAAGAAAAATATAGTAGTTGAGCCTAGGCGTAGCGCCGAGGCGTACAAAATTATTGAAGAGTTTATGATACTTGCCAACGAAACGGTTGCCGAGTACGTTTTCTATATGAACTTGCCGTTTATCTACCGCATACACGAAAAGCCCGCGCCCGAAAAGGTTGAAGGGTTTATCGCCTTTTTGAAAGTTCTTGGAATACCCGTTAAGTGGAACGCCGAAACTTGCCACCCCAAAGACTATCAAAAACTGCTTGACGGTATGCGTGGCGAGCCTATTTTCAACGTAGTAAACAAGATAATGTTACGCTCGATGCAAAAGGCTAAATACAGCCCCGAAAACGTTGGGCATTTCGGTCTTTCTAGCAAGTGTTATTGCCACTTTACTTCACCTATAAGGCGATTTCCCGACCTTGTAGTGCATAAAATAGTTAAGGGCGTACTAAGTGGGGAAGACGTTGTGTCTAAGTATTCAACGCTAACCCAAGAGGCAAGCGTTATATCTTCGCAAAACGAACGCCGTGCCGACGAAGTTGAGCGCATGATGGACGATTTTTATAAGTGTAGATATATGAAAAAGTTTATCGGTTACGAGTTTGACGGGGTTGTCAACGGCGTTACCAACTTTGGCGTTTTCGTTGAACTTGAAAACACGGTAGAAGGGCTAGTTAGAATAGAACATCTACCGCGCGGTAGATACGAACTTGACGAAAAGACCTTTTCACTTCGTTCTGGAAAGCGCTCGTATACGCTTGGAGATAGGGTAAAAGTTCTCGTTTTAGGCGTTGACCAACGCGCTAGAAAAATCGATATGAAAATTTTAGTTGATAAAAACGATAAGGTTTGGTAAAATATAACTATGAAACTCATTACCGAAAATAGGCAAGCGCGCCACGAATATTTTATTGAAGAAACCTATCAAACGGGTATAGTTTTAGAAGGTTCGGAAGTAAAGTCTATTAGGCAAGGTAGCGTCAACTTAAAAGATAGTTTTTGTTTGATATCAAACGCCGAAGTATTCGTTAAGAATATGCATATTGCCGTATACGATAAATCGGGCGCGTACAACACGCGTGATAGTAAAAGGGATAGAAAACTTCTTCTTCATAAAGCGGAAATAAATAGGCTAATAGGTAAAATAGGCGAAAAGGGCTACGCCCTTATTCCGCTTGAAGTTTATTTTGAAGGTAGTCTTTGTAAGGTAAAGATAGGGCTTTGTAAAGGTAAACACGTTTTTGATAAGAAAACCACCTTGAAAGAAAGAGATATTAAAAGGAGTATGGAAAGGGAAATTAAAAACTATTAAAATAAGCCGTTTTAGGCTTGATATGGGGATGCACCGGATTTGATTGCGCGGGGAGGCATTCGTAAGCGTACCGAAGTTCCGCCTTCGTTAAAACGGAAAACTTAAAATTAAATGCAAACAATAATCGTTTAGCATACGCTGCCTAATGGTGGCTGTCCAATACGGTTTACCGCCAAGCCGTAAAGGGCATCAATTTCGGCGGGACGTTGGTTTTAGTTTTTGTTGCGGTTAAAGTCAACTATTTAGCAACACACGACGGATAAGGTTTTTTCGCTTTCCTTACCGTAAGGGCTTAAAAACGGAATACGTACGTAGAAATCGGTGTTAAGCCGTGTAAGACGTGAGTTCGACTCTCACCATCTCCACCACGTCAGGGCAAGGCTATTTCGTCCACCGTTGCTATTGCAACGGCTTGACCTATGAGCCTGCCCTTCCTTTTTCCCAAAAATCTTTTGCTATGCAAAATCTTTTCGGGAGCCCTGATATGCTTGGTGTCCTCGGTGCGTATTTCGCACGCCCAAGTCCACCACGTCGAAGCACCGCCTTACGTCAGCAGTTTGCTATTGCAAACAGCACGACAGACAGCGGGCTTCTCCTTTTTCCCAAAAATCTTTTGTTTCACAAAATCTTTTCGGGAGCCCTAATAATACTTGGTGTCCTTTTATTTTATAATTTGTTTTACATTTAGTGCGTTTTGTGGCATAATAAATAAGAGGTATTTATGAATAAAAAAGCATATTTTTTTGACGTTGACGGAACGCTCGTTGACTCAATGCCACGCGCTTGGCAAGAGGTTATACTTAAATATTTAGACGATAGGGGAGTTTCATACCCAAAAGAAATGATAAGTGAAGTAGTAACCAAGGGCTTTATGGCGATAGCGAATTACTACGTTGATAATTTGGGAATAAAAGAACGCCCGCAAATAATCTACGATTATTTTATGGAAGGGCTAAAACCTTTATACGCCAACGAATTTGAACTTAAAAACGGCGCAATAAAACTTATTAAAAAACTTAAAAGCGAAGGTCACACGGTAAACGTTATAAGCGGTAGCCCGCATAGGTTCGTTGACCCTTGCTTAAAAAGGCATAACGTTTTTAACTTGTTTGATAACGTTTGGTCGGTAGAAGATTTCAACTTGGCAAAATCTAATGAAAAACTATATCAAGAACTATCTAAAAAAGTAGGTAAAAAACCCGAAAACTGCGTTCTTATCGACGACAGTATCGGGGCTATAAAAACGGCTAAAAATTTCGGGTTTTACACGATAGGGATTTTCGAAACGGTAGTTGAAAATTACTGGGGCGAAGTAAAAGCCACCGCAGACAAAACGATTTTAGACTTTACCGAACTTTTATAACGATGATTGCACACTATTAGTGTGCTTTTTTTATTTTTTAGCGTTTTTTAAGGGTATTTGCATTGACAATGAAAATTTATAGTGGTAAAATGAACTAGATAATAATATATAAAAAGGCAAAATACGCCTTTAATCAAAAATTAAGGAGAAATTTATGGCAACTGTTGTAATTATGCCCCGTCAGGGACAAAGTGTTGAAAGTTGTGTGATTACCGCCTTTAACAAAAAGGTTGGTGACACGGTTGAAAAGGGCGAAGTTCTCTTTTCGTATGAAACGGACAAATCTTCGTTTGACGAGCCCGCTTCGGTATCAGGTAAAATTCTTGCGATTTTCCGCGAAGAAGGCGATGACGTTCCCTGCTTAGAAAACGTTTTAGTAATCGGCGAAGAAGGGGAAGACGTTTCTGCTTTCGTTCCCAAAACGGAAGAAAGTGCTACCGCAGTTGAAGAAAAGAAGGAAGAAGTTAAAGAAGTTCAAGTTGAAACCGCAGTTTCGGTTGAAGCAACTTCGGGCGTTGGCTCAATTTCGCCAAGAGCGAGAATTTTGGCTGACAAAACTCACGCTGATTTATTAAAGGCAGTTCCTACCGGCCCTAACGGTAGAATTATTGAAAGAGACGTGCAAAGGCTCGTAGATATGGGCTTAACCGTATCTCCTGCCGCTAAGCAAGAATACACTCAAAGCGTTGAAGGTTCGGGTATTAACGGTAAAGTCGTTTTACAAGACCTTACTAAACCCCTTACCGCCGAAGAAGTTTTATCTTCCGTACCCGCACCCGAGTATGAAGACGTTAAACTTCCCAACATTAGAAAGGTTATTGCAAAATCTATGCACGCCAGCCTTTCTACTATGGCTCAACTTACTCTTAACGCATCGTTTGACGCTACCAAACTTATGGCGATGCGCGCGTCGCTCAAAGCAGGTGCAGAGGCTATGGGTCTTAACAACATAACCCTTAACGATATGGTTTTATTTGCAGTATCTCGCGTACTTAAAAACCACAAAGACCTTAACGCTCACTATCTTGACGACAAGATGAGATATTTCAATTCCGTTAACCTTGGCGTTGCGGTTGATACTGAAAGGGGCTTACTCGTTCCTACCGTATTTAACGCTGATAGACTTTCGCTTAACGAAATGTCTAAGGTAACCAAAACGGTTATTAAAGAGGCTCAAAGCGGTAAAATCAATCCTGAACTTTTGAAGAACGCATCGTTCACGGTAACTAACCTTGGTTCACTCGGCGTTGAATCGTTCACGCCGGTTATCAACCCACCGCAAACGGGTATTTTAGGCGTATGCACCATCGTTAGAAGAACTAAGCAAGTTAACGGTCAAGACGTTTCGTATCCAGCAATGGGCTTATCGCTTACGTTCGACCACAGAGCGCTTGACGGTGCGCCCGCTGCAAAATTCTTAAAAGAAGTATGCAACGCGCTTGAAAATTTCGACCTTTTACTCACTAAATAATTTGGGAGGATTTTATGTACGATTTAATTATTTTAGGCGGTGGTCCTGCCGGTTATAACGCTGCGGAACACGCTGGTCACGCAAAACTTAAAACACTCGTTATCGAGGAAAGAGCGCTTGGTGGCGTTTGCCTTAACGAAGGTTGTATCCCCACCAAAACCTTGCTTTACTCGGCAAAGATTTACGACTACGCTAAACACAGCCAAGACTACGGCGTTAAGTTCGGTAGTGCGGAAATCGACCACTCTTTCGTAATTGAAAGAAAAAACAAAGTTATAAAGCAACTCGTTTCGGGCGTTGGAGCAAAACTTAAAAAAGCAGGCGTTGAAGTAGTTAATGCGCAAGCAACCATTAAAGAGAGAAACGACGAAGGTTTCGTAATCACGGCAGGCGATAAAGAATACGTAGGTAAGCAAATTCTTATCTGCACGGGTTCTTCGCCGGCACTTCCCCCGATAGACGGGCTTCAAGACAGCCTTAAATCGGGTTACGCGCTTACCAACCGCGAAGTTTTAGACCTTAAACAAATTCCCAAAGATATCGTTATCGTAGGCGGTGGCGTTATAGGTCTTGAAATGGCGTCTTACTTCAACAGCGTAGGCTCGAAAGTATACGTAGTTGAAATGATGGACCACATTGCAGGCCCCGTTGATAGAGAAATTTCTACTATGCTTCAAAAAGAATACGCGTCACGCGGTGTAGAATTTATTCTCGGTGCAAAAGTAGTTTCTATTAAAGATAACGCCGTTTCTTATGAAAAAGACGGTAAAGTTACCACTATTAAGTCTGACTACGCACTCGTATCTATCGGTCGCCGTGCAAGAACGCAAGGACTTGGTTGCGAAAATATCGGCTTAAAACTCGAAAGGGGCGCAATCGTTACCAACGAATACGGCAAAACGAACGTTCCCGGCGTTTGGGCTGCTGGTGACGTAAACGGTAAGTCGATGCTCGCTCACACCGCATACCGTGAAGGCGAAGTTTGCATCAACAACATTTTAGGTAAGAAAGACAGAATTAACTACAATTCAATTCCGTCTGTAATATACACTAACCCCGAAGTTGCAGGCGTAGGCGAAACTACCGAATCTGCAAAAGAAAAGGGGCTTGACGTAAACGTTCAAACTGTAACGCTTAAATATAGCGGTCGCTATATTGCTGAAAACGAACACGGCAACGGCGTGCTTAAAGTTATAACTGATAAAAAGCACAACAATATCGTAGGCCTTCACGTTTACGGAAGTTACGCGTCTGAAATGATTTACGGCGCTGCTATGATGGTAGAAACGGAAATGAGAGTGACTGACGTTCAAAAACTCGTATTCCCGCACCCCACCGTTTGCGAAGTTATTAGAGAATCAATGTTCTTAATTTAATATATAAAGGAGAATTATTATGCCAAAGAGTCAGTACGTTGATCCCGCCAAGGCGTTTGATGCGGGTTACATCCACTTTGAAGACATTCCAGTATGTCAATACAACAAAACCATTAAAGAAGAATTAAAAATCTACTCTAAAGAAGATATGCTTCGCGTATACCGCGATATGGCTATTATTCGTGAGTTTGAAACCATGCTTAACGAAGTTAAGGTTAAAAGCGAATACAACGGCGTTAAATACAACAACCCCGGTCCCGCTCACCTTTCTATCGGTCAAGAAGCGTCGGCAGTAGGCGAGGCTTATCACTTAGATATTAACGACCTTTCTTTCGGTTCTCACCGTAGCCACGGCGAAATTCTCGCAAAAGGTTTATCTTCTATCGAAAAACTTGACGACAAAGAACTTTACGACATTATGAAAGAGTTCCTTGACGGTGCAGTTTTATCAGTAGTTGAAAAGCATATGAAATCAGGTTCTATCAAAGAACTTGCTATCAACTTCCTTTTATACGGCGCACTTGCTGAAATCTTTGCAAGAAAAACCGGTTTCAACCGCGGTCTTGGCGGTTCGATGCACGCTTTCTTCATACCTTTCGGCTTAATGCCCAACAACGCTATCGTAGGCGCAAGCGGTCCTATCGCACTCGGCGCTGCACTTTATAAGCGTTCTAACCACAAACCCGGTATCGTAGTTTCCAACTTTGGTGACGGTGCTACGGGTAGAGGCCCCGTTTTAGAATCAATGAACTTCGCGTCTATGGACCAAATTACCAAACTTTGGGGTATGGACGGTAAGTTTGAAGACGGTGGCATGCCGATACTTTTCAACGTATTCAACAACCACTACGGTATGGGCGGTCAAACTCGTGGTGAAACCATGGGCTTTGATATGGCTGCAAGACTTGGCGCGGGTTTCAACCCCAGCCAAATGCACGCAGAACGCGTAAACGGTTACGACCCCTTAGCAGTGGCTGACGCGGTTAAGAGAAAGAAAGAACTCCTTTTACAAGGCAAAGGCCCTGCGCTTTTAGACGTAGTTACTTACCGTGTATCCGGACACTCTCCGTCTGACTCGTCTACCTACCGTACCGCTGAGGAAATCGAAGCATGGAAAAATGCAGATCCTATCTTAAAATTCAAAACCAAACTCATTATGGGTGGCGTTGCGAAAGAAGAAGATTTCCTTAAAATTCACGAAGAAATCACTAACCGCATGACCGAAGTTATGAAACTTGCTATTAACGACGAAGTTTCTCCGCGTATGGACCTTAACAAAGAGCCTGACGCTATTTCTTCGATTATGTTCTCTAACCAAAAGGTTAAGAGTTTAGATCCTTCTCGCCAAGCAGAAATGCTTATGCCTAAGGAAGAATGCCCACGTGTTAAAGAAATTAAGGGCAAAACTCGTACCGCTACTGATAAGAACGGCAAGCCCGTTTCTAAAATGAAAATGTACAACATTTGCGACGGCTTGTTTGAACCTATTATCGATAAGTTCTACGACGATCCTACGCTTATCGCGTACGGTGAAGATAACCGTGACTGGGGTGGCGCGTTCGGTGTTTACAAAAAGATGACCGAAGCCGTTCCTTATCACAGATTCTTCAACTCGCCTATCTCCGAATCGGCTATCGTTGGCTCGGCAGTTGGTTACGCAATGTGCGGTGGTAGAGCAATAGTTGAACTTATGTACGCTGACTTTATCGGTTGCGCTGGTGACGAAATCTTTAACCAAATGGCTAAATGGCAAGCGATGTCGGCAGGTATTCTTAAAATGCCTATCGTACTCCGCGTATCGGTTGGTTCTAAGTACGGCGCTCAACACTCGCAAGACTGGACTGCGCTTTGCTCGCATATCCCTGGTCTTAAAGTCGTATTCCCGTCAACTCCGGCTGACGCTAAGGGTTTAATGACTAGCGCACTTGAAGGCACTGACCCCGTAGTATTCTTTGAATCGCAAAGAATTTACGGTATCGGCGAAGAATTTATGGAAGGCGGTGTACCTGAAGGTCACTACGAAATTCCGTTCGGCGAACCCGATATCAAGAGAAAGGGTAGTGACGTTACTATCGTAACTATCGGTGCGGTACTTTATAGAGCGCTTGAAGCAGCGAAAATCTTACAAGAAAAATACGGCATTTCCGCAGAAGTTATCGATACTAGGTCTATCGTTCCGTTCAACTACGAAAAAGTCGTTGAATCGGTTAAGAAGACTGGTAAGGTATTATTCGTTGGTGACGCTTGCGAAAGAAACTCGGTTATGAGAGATATGGCTTCTAACATTACCGAAATGTGCTTTGACTATCTTGACGGCCCTGCCGTAGTAGTTGGTTCTAGAAACTGGATTACTCCTGCTTTCGAACTTGAAAAGAGTTTCTTCCCTCAACCCGACTGGATTATCGACGCGCTCCACGAAAAAATTATGCCTCTTCCGGGTCACGTTCCTACTAATAACTTTACTGATATTGAGAAGATTGACCGTTCCAAAAAAGGCCTCTAATTTTTAATCCGTTATTTGCTACGCCTATCTTCGTTAACTGTTTTGTTTACGGACTTCGATAACCAACAAGGTTTATCTCACCCCGTAAACGTCGCGAGCCTCGATATACTTGCAACTAACGTCTTAAAATACTAGTTAGTATAGGCAACAAGAAAAAACAATTAAAAAGCGGAAGTGAAATCACTTCCGCTTTATTAAAAAATTATGAAGATTTTAGTTTTATCAACCACAAATCCATATTACAATTTAGCAGTTGAAGAGTATCTTTTTACCCACAGTAACGAAAGAGTTTTTATGCTGTGGCAAAACGATAAAACGGTAGTAATCGGCAAAAACCAAAACGCTTATACTGAGGTTGATAAAAAAATCGCCGATAGTTACGGCGTTAAAATATCTAGGCGTATAACGGGCGGTGGCGCGGTCTATCACGACCTTGGCAACGTAAACTATTCATATATTGACCCATCGTCAAATTCAAGCCAAATTGATTTTTTAAGTTATACTGCGCCTATGATACAAGCGCTTAACTCTATCGGTGTTAAGGCTAAACTTTCAGGTAGAAACGACCTTGAAACGTTAGACGGTTATAAAATTTCAGGTAGCGCTCAACACAGAGTAGGTAATAGGGTTTTACACCACGGCACGTTACTTTATTCAAGCGACCTAAACTTTATGTCAAAAGTTCTAACCCCTAACGCTGAAAAACTTAAATCTAAGGCTGTAAAATCAGTTAAAAAGCGTGTTTCAAACGTGTGCGAATTATCTAACGTAAAATCGGTTAGCGAGTTTATTTCAACCCTTAAAACCTTTATAATTAAAGAGTTTAACGCCGAGGAAATAAGCGTGCCTAAAAACGAAGAGATTGATGCGCTTTTTAATAGAAATTCGTCTTATGAGTGGATATTTGGCGAAAAAGAAATGGTAATTAACTATGAAAAAGTTAATTCAAAGCGCTATGACTTTGGAAGTGTTGAAGTTGCTATTAACCTATCGGGTGACGTAATTAAATCTATAAAAATTACGGGTGACTTTTTCGGGCAAGGCGACGTTTCCGATCTACAAAACCATCTAAAAAATACCGCAATATCTAATCTTGAAAATGCGCTTAAAGGCGTTTGTGTATCAAATTATATTTTGGGTATGACGAGCCGTGAATTTATAGACCTAATTAAAAGTTAAAAACCGTGCCACTTGGCACGGTTTATTTTTATAAATTATATAGTTTTGCAATTTTTTCAAACGTGGGGATAGACCGTTTAATAAGGTCTGTACTAACGCAAGTTGCAAGCCTTACGTAGCCATCTATTCCAAACGAATTTGACGGAACTACTAAAAGCCCGTAGGTTTTACAAACGTCACAAAACTCTTCGGCGTTAGGTACGGGTGACTTCATAAACACGTAAAACGCACCTTTTGGGTTAACGCAAGTAAACCCTAAGCGGGTAAGGTTAGAAACTAATAAATCGCGATTGTCTTTGTATATCGACGAGTTGGATACGCTGTCAACACACTTTTCTATTACCTTTTGGAAAAGTGACGGAGCGCATACGTAACCCAAACTTCTTCCTGCACCCGCGATAGCGAGATAGAGTTTTCGAGCGTTTTCCGCTTTTGGAGATACCGATACGTAACCTATTCTTTCGCCGGGGATAGAAAGCGCTTTACTATAAGAATAACAAATAACGGTATTATTATAATAATTAGGAATAAACGGGCAAACTGCACCGTCAAATAAAATTTCGCGGTAAGGCTCGTCACAAATTAAATAAATAGCGTGGCGGTACTCAGTTTGCTTTTCGTCAAGCATTTTTGCAAGTTTAACAATACTATCTTCACTATAAACCGTGCCAGACGGGTTGTTGGGGCTATTTATAATAACGGCTTGCACGTCAGGCGAAATTGCTAATTCAAGGGCGTTTAGGTCTATATCGAAAGTGGTTTCGTCACACTTTGCGTATATTAAACTACCGCCCGCGTTTTCAGTAAATACTTTATACTCTGGGAAAAACGGCGCAAACGTTAAAACTTTATCGCTAGGCGACGAGATAAGCGCGCGTAAAGTTATTGCAAGCCCGGCGGCAGCACCGCACGTTAAATAAGTAAGGTCGGGCGAAAGGGCAAAGCCGTAGCGGTTCAAGTTATAGTCGCAAATAGCCTTTCTAGCACCTAAATCGCCTTGGGCTGACGTGTATCCGTGAATAGACGGGTTTTGAACTTCGCTAATAATAGTTTCGGTAACTTTTTTAGGGCAAGGAACGCTAGGGTTACCGAGCGTGTAGTCGAAAACGTTTTCAGCGCCTATTTTTTTAGAAAGTTCTTTTCCGTATTCAAAAAGTTCTCTAATCTTAGAACGCGTAGAGCCGAGCGCGTACATTTTTTCGTTTATCATACAGTTCTCCAAAAATCTAATTGATTATATCATAGCGGTTAAAAATTTTCAATATTTTATCAAAAAAAACGCCAAATATCTTGACAAAACAAATCTAAAAGCGTAAAATTTATTGTATTAGGAGCAAAAAAATGAAAAATAACGTATTTGCCTTTTATTTTGCATATTACTTTATGAAGCCATATTTTTAATATCGGTTATTTTTTTGCGTACTTAAAAAAGATTTTTTATTGAAAATGGCCGAACTTTTTAGTTCGGTTTTTTTAATTTAGTAGGTGTAATATGATTATTGTCGTTAAAAAGGAACACGAAGAAAAACAACTTAGCAACTTAGTTAAATGGATAAAAGGTCAAGGCTTAGAAGTTGACATAAGTAACGGTCATCACTCCACCATTATAGGTCTAGTTGGCGATACTAGTAAAATAGACATTGAACTAGTAAGGTCGCTTGATATCGTTGAAAACGTTAAGCGAATTCAAGAACCTTTTAAGTGTGCCAACCGCAAATTCCACCCTGACGATACTATCGTTGACGTGGGCGGTCATAAATTCGGTGGTGACAACTTCCAAATTATAGCAGGGCCTTGCTCGGTTGAAACGGAAAAGCAGATAATCGACGTTGCTTGGGCAGTTAAAAAGGCAGGTGCAACCGTGCTTCGCGGTGGCGCGTACAAGCCTAGAACTTCGCCGTATGCCTTCCAAGGTTTAAGAGAGGCGGGGCTTCAACTTCTTCTTAAAGCCAAAGAAGAAACGGGTATGCCTATCGTTACCGAGATTATGAGCGTTAACCATATCGACCAGTTCAAAGACGTTGACGTTATTCAAATAGGCGCACGCGATATGCAAAACTTTGAACTTTTGAAAGAAGTTGGCAAAACCAAAAAACCCGTTTTATTAAAGCGCGGTTTGGCAAACACTATTCAAGAGTGGCTTATGAGCGCCGAATATATTATGAGTGAGGGCGGTAAAGATATTATCTTATGCGAAAGGGGTATAAGAACTTTCGAGCCGTACACTAGAAACACGCTCGATTTATCGGCAATTCCCCTTCTTAAAGAACTTACGCATTTACCCGTTGTGGTAGACCCGTCGCACGCGTCTGGTCTTTCAAGGCTTGTAAAACCCTTGTCGCTTGCATCGGTTGGTTCGGGTGCGCACGGTCTTATGATAGAAGTTCATAACGACCCCAAAAACGCGCTTTGTGACGGTGCGCAGTCAATTACCCCCGACCAGTTTGACGATATCGTTAAAAGTATTGACGTTATGCTTCCGCTTGTCGATAAGCACAGAGATTTATGAAAATAGGCATTATCGGGTTAGGGCTTATGGGTGGTAGCCTTGGCAAAACCCTTAAAAAAATAGGCGGGCACGAAGTTTTCGGCTACGATAATCAAGAAACGGTTATGTTAAAAGCGGATATGCTAGGCGCTATTAACGCCCCGCTTGACGAAACTACGGCAAAAGATATTGATATGCTTATCGTGTCGCTTTACCCAAGTTCGTTTTTATCGTCGATAGAAAGGTTCTTACCACTTCTTAAAAACGGGGCTATAATAACCGACTTTTGCGGTATCAAGCGCAAAACTATGGCGGAGATGAAAGAACTTTCTATAAAGTATCCAAACCTTATTTTCGTTGGTGGTCACCCTATGGCGGGTAGGGAATTTTCGGGGATAGATAGGTCGGTTTCGGGGCTTTTTGATAAAGCGTCAATGATACTAACTAACGTTAACGCAGATATTTTCACCCTTGAAAAACTCAAAGCCTTTTACCAAACGCTAGGTTTTGCAGAAGTGGTTATAACAACGCCTGAGTATCACGATAGAGCAATAGCCTTTACTTCGCAACTATGCCATATAGTTTCTAACGCGTTTATCAAAAACAAAATTGCAAGCGAACACTTCGGCTATTCGGCAGGGAGTTACAAAGACTTAACGCGGGTAGCAAGGCTTAATCCCAAAATGTGGGCTGAACTTATGATTGAGAACGGGGATAACTTATCACGTGAACTAGACGAGTTTATTGAAAACGTACAAAAATACAGCGTTGCGTTAAAAAACGGCGATAAAGTAGAACTTGAAAAACTACTTAGCGAAGGCAACGAGAGAAAACTTTTAATTGATAGTAAAAATAAAAAATGAAAACGATAAAAGTAAACGCATCAAAAAAATACCAAATAACGGTTGATTATGGTTTTGAAAGTTTCAAAACCCAAGTTCTTCCCTTGATAAAAGGGGATACCGTTGCCGTTATTACCGACGATAACGTAGCGCCTTTATATTACAGCGAAATAGAAAGGTTACTTGAAGGTAAAAAGGTATAT
This sequence comes from Christensenellaceae bacterium, assembly GCA_045646405.1. Taxonomy (GTDB): domain Bacteria; phylum Bacillota; class Clostridia; order Christensenellales; family Borkfalkiaceae; genus HGM11412. Next base: position 162,154 of record JAZRKO010000031.1, read on the forward strand.
AAATTCGTAATAAAAGCAGGCGAAGAAAGTAAAAACGCTCAAAACTATATAAACCTAGTTAACGAACTTGCAAAGGCGGGGCTATCTAGAAAATCAACCGTGATAGGCTTGGGCGGTGGCGTAGTTGGAGATTTATCGGCGTTTATCGCGTCAACCTATATGCGCGGTGTTAGTTACGTTGCAATTCCAACTTCACTACTTTCTATGGTAGACAGTTCCGTAGGCGGAAAAACGGGCATTGATTTAGACGCGGGCAAAAACCTATTAGGAACGTTCTTCCAGCCAGACGCCGTTTATATAAACGTCAACCTTATTAAAACGCTGAGTAGTCGCGAGTTAACAAGTGGGCTTGGCGAGATTATGAAGTACGCGTTTATCGATAACCGCATTACCCCAAGCGAAATTAAAAACCCAGATTATTTTGACTTGATAGTTAAGGCGTTAGAAATTAAAAAAGATATCGTCGAGCGTGACGAAAGAGAAAGCGGTGACAGAATGCTACTTAATTTCGGTCATACCGTAGGGCACGCTATTGAAAAGTTATATAACTACGAATTATCGCACGGCGAATGCGTTATAAAAGGTATGTATTATGCGGTAAAATCGTCTTATAGCCTAGGTTTTATGAGTGAAGAAGATTATAAAAAGGCAATAGAATTTCTTAAATTATCGGGTGTGGAACTTAACGTAGACTTTTCAAAAGAAGAGATTTTATCGGTTATGAAAGCGGATAAAAAAGCAGACGGGGACACGGTAAATTTCGTTTTCTCTAAGGGCTTTTCAAAACCGCTTATTAAAAAAGTTTTACTAAACGACGTTATTAGGAGTTTGTGATGGAGCGCTTTAATATTAGGGTAAAACCGTGTAATATAAATGGCGAGATAAACGCTCCGCCGTCTAAGTCTTTCGCGCATAGAATTTTAATTTCAGCGTTTTTGTCGGGAAAAGAAATTTCCGTTTTGAACGTAGGCTCGTCGGTTGACGCCACCGTCACCTTAAACGCACTTCAAACGCTTGGTGCAAGCGTAAAGGTTTTTGACGGTAAGGTAGTTATAAAACGCGGTGAGTTTCCAAAAGAAAAAGTCGTTATCGACTGTAAGGAAAGCGGTTCATCACTTAGGTTTTTACTTCCCGTAGTATCTGCACTTGGCGTAAAAGCGGAATTTACGGGTGCAAAAAGGCTACTTGAAAGACCTATTAAGGAACTGACCACCGCCCTTAATCAAAACGGCGCGGATATTGACGGACTTTTAGTTAAAGGCAAACTAACTAGCGGTAAATATTATATAGACGGGGGAATTAGTTCTCAGTATATCACGGGGCTACTTCTTGCGCTATCCTACGTTGACGGAGAGAGTGAAATTATAGTAAACGGAAAACTAGTTTCACAGCCGTACGTAGATATAACGCTATCCGTGTTAAAAGAGTTTGGCGTAGATTTTACTAAAACTCAAAACGGATATAAAATCAAAGGCGGTTACGATACCAAAAAAACGGAGTTCACAGTTGAAGGCGACTGGTCGGGCGCATCGTTTTTACTGTCGGCAGGTGCGATAGGCGGTAGCGTAAGGGTAAAAGGGCTGAATTTAAGTTCCGTTCAAGGCGATAAAAAGATAATAGATATATTGAAATCTTTCGGCGCAGAAGTTATTGAAAATAAAAACTCGGTAACGGTAAACGCTAAAAAACTCAGCGCAATAACCGTTGATATGGAAGACGTTCCAGACCTTGTTCAAATAGTTTCGGTAGTAGCGTCGTACGCTAGCGGAACTACCCGCATTTTAGGGGTTGACCGCTTGCGCCTTAAAGAAAGCGATAGAATAAAAGCGGTGATAGACGGGTTAACCGCGTGTAATATAACCGCAAAATATATAAACAACTCGATAGAAATCGTAGGCGGAAAGCCTACGGGCGCTCAAATAAACGGAAGCAACGACCATAGAACGGTAATGTCTGCGGCTATAATGGCGGGAAACGCAAGTGGCGATAGTTTGGTGCTTGGTGGCGAGGCGATAACTAAGTCTTACCCCGATTTCGTTAACGATTATAAAAAGGTAGGAGGGGAAATTGATGTCGAAACTACAAGGTAAAAACTTAAAAGTTGAAATTATCGGCGAATCGCACTCTCCCGAAATGAAGTTAAAGGTAAAAGGCTTTCCTAATTTTTCGTTTGATAAAGATGAACTTTTGAAGTTTTTACAGAGAAGAAAGGCAACGAATTCATCTTTTTCTACGCCGAGAATAGAGGCAGACGAACCCGAATTTATAAACGCTCATAACGGCGTTATAAACGGCGATTTTGAAGTAGTTATTAAAAACAACAACGTTAAAAGCAAAGATTATAGCGACCTTTACGGTAAACCTAGACCGTCGCACGCCGACTACGCGTGGCACTTAAAAGACGGTGCGCTTGACTTTTCCGGTGGCGGTAGGTTTTCGGCAAGGCTAACTGCCGTTTACTGCGTTCTTGGCGGGCTATGCAAACAATACCTTGAAAAAAGGGGTATAAAAATAGCAAGTTATCTTCAAGCGGTGGGTGGCGTTCAAGGAACTTCCTACCGTGACGGAGAGATTGAATACGATAAAATAGTAGAATTAACTAGCGGTTTTCCGTCGATTGACAAAAAGGAAGAAATGCTTTTAGAAATTGAAAGTGCTAGGTCGGTTGGCGATAGCGTTGGCGGTGTTATCGAAACGGTGGTATGCGGTATGCCCGCAGGCGTTGGCGATAACTTGTTCGAGGGTTTAGAAGGTAAACTTTCCTCGCTATTATTTTCAGTTCCTGCGGTAAAAGGCGTTGAGTTTGGCTCGGGGTTTGAAATGGCTAAAAGTCGCGGTAGCGCAGTTAACGACGAACTTTTTTACGACGGTGATACCGTAAAACTCAAAACTAACCACAACGGCGGTATAAACGGCGGGATATCTAACGGTTTTAACTTAACGATGCGCGTGGCGTTGAAACCTACTCCGTCTATACGGGTAGAGCAGAACACGGTAGACTTAATAAATAAAGAAAACGTAAAAATAAAAATTAAAGGCAGGCACGACGCTTGCGTTGCAGTAAGAGCAGTTCCGTGCATTGAAAGTGCGGTTGCAATAGCATTACTTGACGAGGTATTATGAATAATTTAACTGAAATTAGAGAAAAAATCGACCAAATTGACGATGAACTTATAAAACTTTACGTTGAGCGTATGGCGCTTTCTAAACAAGTTGGCGTTGTAAAGGCGCAAACTGAAAAAGCCGTTCACGACGGTAAAAGGGAAAAAGAAATCGTGTATAGGCTTTCGCAAAAATGCCCGGAAGATATAAGGCTTTACGTAAAAGAGTTATACGATACAATTTTTTACGCTAGTAAAGCATATCAAAGCAAGTTCGTTGAAACCGTTTCACCCGTGAAAAACGAACTTGACGAAATTATTAAAAATCCGCTAAAAGAATTCCCCGTTGACGGCACTGTCGCATGCCAAGGCGTATACGGTGCAAATAGCGGTAAAGCGGCTGAAAAAATATTCCCGATATCGAATATTACCTATTTCAAAACCTTTGAAGGCGTTTTCAACGCGGTTGAAAAGGGGCTTTGCGAATACGGTGTTCTTCCTATTGAAAACAGTACCGCTGGCTCGGTTTTAGAAGTTTACGACCTTATGAAAAAATACGATTTCCATATCGTAAAAAGCGTAAGAATTCAAATCGACCACTGCTTAGCCGTAAAGTGCGGAACTGAACTTAAAGACGTTAAAACCATAATTTCTCACCCACAAGCGCTTACTCAATGCGCGGAATATATCAAGAAGTTAAACGTTAAAGAGGAAAGGGTTGAAAATACCGCAGTTGGCGCTAAAAAAGTTGCCGAAGGCGACGATAACACGGTAGCGGTATTATGCTCGAAAGAGTGTGCTAACGCATATAATCTTAAAATTTTAGAGCCGAGAGTTCAAGATAGCGAAAAGAACTTCACTCGCTTTATTTGTATAACCAAAGATTTGCGCGTATACAAAGGGGCTGACAAAATTAGTATTATGACGAGTTTAGCCCACACCCCCGGTTCACTTAACAAAATAGTCGGTCGTTTCTACGCTTTCGGGCTTAACCTTACTAAAATTGAATCTCGCCCGATAGAGGGTTCGGATTTCGAGTTTATGTTCTATTTCGATTTCGAAGGCGACGTCTTAGACCCACAAGTAAGAAACTTAATTGCCGAACTCGACAACGGCTCGGATAAATTCGTTCTACTTGGAACGTATAAAGAAAACGTATGAAATTTTGTTTAATAGGCGAAAAACTTTCGCACAGTTACTCAAAAGAAATTCACAACCTATGCGGGCTTGATTACACCTTAAAAGAAATAGTTCGTTGCGGTGTTCAAGATTTCGTTCAAAACTCGTCGTATCACGGCTACAACGTAACTATTCCGTATAAGAAAGACGTTTTGCCTTTCTTACACGAAGTGTCAACCGAGGCAAAGGAAATAGGCGCTGTAAACACCGTCGTCAACAAAAACGGTAAACTTTTAGGGTATAATACCGATATAGGCGGAATACTTTACACCCTTAAAAGAAACGGCGTGTCGTTAGAAGGGAAAATAGTTTTAATCTTGGGCACGGGCGGGGCTAGTAAAGCGGTAGAATACGTTTGCAAAAAGCAAGGCGCAAAATATTTTTTCGTAAGTCGCAACGGCGATATAAACTACCAAAACTGCTACGATATAAGCGCGCAGGTAATTATAAACGCAACCCCCGTTGGTATGTATCCCTTAGTTGACGATTGCCCCGTAAATTTAGAAAAGTTTTCTAACTTGGAATTCGTTTTCGACCTTATTTATAACCCCCAAAAAACCTTGCTTATAAAAACTGCGGAAAGGCTTAATATTAAACGTTCTAACGGACTACCTATGCTAGTAGAACAAGCGCTTTTAGCCCAAGATATTTGGCTTTCTAAAACGCATACTGAAAGTGATACTGAAAGCATTATTTCTAAAATAAGCGAGAGTAAACTCAATATCGCGCTAACGGGAATGCCGGGGTGTGGTAAGTCTACGATAGGTAAAAAACTTGCAAAAAGTTTAGGCAAAGAGTTTATTGATTTAGACGATGAAATCACTAAAATAACGGGGAAAACCCCTTCTAAAATCATTACCGAAAGCGGTGAGTTAGAGTTTAGAAAAATTGAAACCCAAACACTAAAAACCGTTTTGCTTAAAACGGGCGTTGTAATATCGCTTGGCGGTGGCGCAATTTTAAGCGAAGAAAATAGAAGACTTTTATCGCTTAATTCAGTTACGATATATATAAAAAGAGATTTATCGTTACTTGATGGTAAAGGTAGACCGCTTTCACAAAAACTAGGCGTTACTAAACTTTTTGAAGATAGAAAACCGCTATACGAAACCGCAGATATTTGGGTTGACAATAACTGCGATATAGAAACTGCGGTAAAGGAGAGTGTTAAAGGCTATGAAATTACTCGTTCTAAATGGACCTAATCTCAATATGCTAGGAGTTCGCGAACCAGAACTTTACGGTAAAAAGGACTATAAAGCGCTTGTAAAGTTTATCAAACAAGCAGGCAAAGAAAACGGTGTTAAGGTTGACGTTTTGCAGTCGAATTACGAAGGAAGGCTAGTGTATCTTATACAGCAAGCGTATAAAAAGTACGACGGTATTATCATAAACGCAGGCGCATATACTCACACGAGCATAGCGATACTTGACGCGCTCAAATCAGTAGGTTTATTAACGGTTGAAGTTCATTTAACCGATATAAACGGCAGAGAAGATTTTAGAAAGTTAAGTTACGTATCTAAGTACGCTGAAAAAACGATAGTAGGCAAGGGGTTTGACGGGTATAAGGAAGCCGTTGAATACTTTGCCCAAAGAACCTAATCAAATCATTAAATTAACTAAAAAAGCAAGGTGGTATTTAGCCTTGCTTTTTTGGTTGGAGTGACAGGGAATTCCCCTACTAGGGGAAATGTCCGCAAGGACAAAAGGGTTGCCGTCCACGGCGAGTGATGAACCATAGGTTCAAATTCTGTCACGTCAAAACAATTCGTATATCAATAAAAAAAGAACAAGACGTAACTTGTTCTTATTTGGTCGGAGTGACAGGATTTGAACCTGCGGCCTCAACGTCCCGAACGTCGCGCGCTACCAACTGCGCTACACCCCGATACGAGAGTTATTGTAGCACATAAAATAAAAAAATGCTACTTATTTTTAATACATTTTTCAAAATTAGTAAAAAATCAATAATTGATTATCTGTATAGTGCAAAAATTAAATGGTTGCAAAACTGTTAAAGTTATGATATACTAGAAAAAACGATATGTGGAGATACTTATGGGATTTTTTAAGAAAATGTACAACTTAATTTTATTAAAAACTAAACCTAAAAAATGGGCGGTTAAAAACGGAGTTCAAATGGGTAGTGACGTTCGCTTTACAGGCTCGATAAATTTTGGTACAGAACCTTACTTAATTTCAATAGGTAATCACGTTTGTATAACGGGTGCAACTTTTATAACTCACGACGGTGCTGTTTGGGTAATTAAGGGCTTAAAGCCCGACGTAAAAGATATTGTTGCTTACGGTAAAATAACTATCAAAGACAATGTTTTTATAGGTAAAAACACTACGATTTTAAGGGGTGTTACAATAGGTGAAAATACGGTAGTTGGCGCGTGCAGTTTAGTAAATAAAAGTTTAGAGCCAAATTCCGTATATGCTGGCGTTCCAGCAAAGCGCATATGTTCTATTGATGAATATGCCGAAAAGATTTTAGCAGATATTCCAGACTACGATCGTGAAAATTATAAAAAGAACAAGAAAGACGAAGTTCTTAAAATGGTGGAGAAATTTAGAAAGCGTTAAAATTAACTGCTTAGGTTATCCTAGGCAGTTTTTATATATCTTAATTATTTTATCAAAAATTTAGTATTTAATTGCATTTTAATAAAAGTAGTATTATAATTATATTCGTTATGAAAGATAAATTATTTGAAGTTATTGACAGTTTAGAACAAGAATACGTAAAAGTTTGGGAAGACGTTTGCAATATTGAAAGCCCAACGAGATGTAAAGAAGGCGTTGACAAGGTTGGTTCGTATTTTGCTGAATTTGCAAAAGCAAAGGGTTTTCAAGTTGACGTAAAGCCGTTTGAACTTGCTGGTGACGTTGTCGTTATAACCGCCAACCCAGACAGTAAAGAAGCACCCGTTAGTTTTTCAGGGCATTTAGATACCGTTCACCCGATAGGTGCGTTTGGATATCCGCCCGTTAAAAAAGACGATAAATATATCTACGGACCCGGCGTTACCGACTGTAAAGGCGGTATAGTTGCAGCAATGCTTGCTATTGATGCACTTTCAAAATGCGGTTACGCTAAACGCCCGTTACAACTTCTTTTGCAAACTGACGAAGAGCATACGATGAGCAAAAAAGGTTGTATTAAATACATAGGCGAAAGGGCGAAAGACTCGATAGCGTTTTTCAACTTAGAGTCAATGGCGTACGGCAAGGCGTGTTTAGAAAGAAAGGGTGTAGCAACTTATACCTTTGAAATTACGGGAATTGAGGCGCACTCGTCAAGATGCGCAACGATGGGCGCAAGTGCTATACGCGAAGCGTCGCACAAAATTTTAGAACTTGAAAAGTACAAGCAAGACGACGGCATTACGTGTAACGTAGGCGTAATAAACGGCGGTACGGTATCTAACACCGTTCCGGGGCACTGCGAATTCAAGGCGAATTTTAGATTTTCTACTTATGAAGAAGTTGAGGAAATTGAAAAATTCTGCAAGGAGTTAGCCGAAAAAGTTTACGTAAAAGGTTGCAAAACGGTTGCAACGCGTACGGGTTTTAGAGTGGCTATGGTAAAAAGCGATAAGAACTACGCGCTACTTGATAAAATGAACGAAATTTTAAGGCGCAACGGTATGGAAACGTTAGAACCCGTTAAAAATAAGGGTGCGTCGGATGCGGCCGATATAACTTCGTACGGCATACCTTGTATTGAAAGCGTTGGCGTTGTGGGTGGAAAAATACACTCGCCAGACGAGTATGCCGAACTTAAATCGCTAACTTATTCAGCAAAACTTTTAGCGGTAGTTACTAGCGAATTATAAAAAAAATACCAACTCGAACGAGTTGGTATTTTTAATTATTGACCTAATAAAACGCTTTTTTTAACTTTGTTTGCAGAGGTTATAATAAATTGTAACCCGATAACTATTAAAATCATAATTATTCCGCAAACTACGAGCGCTACTTTGTAAGTTCCAAACATATCGAATAAGCCGTTAACTACGAAAGCGCCAAGGGCGTAGCCAAGTTGGTTAAGCGCTGAGAATATGCCAAGTATTTTAGCGTACGACTTATCGCCGAATAAATCGTTTGCGTAGATAGGAAGCATAACCGTTTCAAGCGGTAGGGCAATTGCGTAAAATATGGTTAGTAAAATACATAAAACCATACCCGTAGTCGAGTTAGAAATTAAGTAAAGCATTACCATAAATACGACGGCGGAAACACAGTCGATAGTAATGGTAATTCTAAGCCCAAATCTATCGTACATAAAGCCGGTAGCGAACTTGCTTACCGTAAGTAGCAACGCCGAGAAAGACGCAACGTTTTTAATAAAGTCTTCATCAAGCCCAACGTCAGTCATATGCGGAACTTTACAAGTGCCGATACCTTGCAAGCAAAGCCCCGTAAAGAATATGCACACGCACGCGCCGTAGAAGTAAACTTTTTTGTTTGCTTGTTTATAATCGATACCAACCCAACCCGTACCGCGCGCCTTTTTCTTTTTATGAGTGTAACCTTCGGGTTTATGAGGTTCGCGATAGAATATTAAAAGGATAATAAACATCGCTACGAACACGCTAGCCATCACTAAGTAGGCGTTGCGGTAACCGAAAGTCGATGCGTTTATCATTGGCGATACCACTTGCGTTGCGATGGCGTTACCTAAGCCGTTCGCCGCGAGAATAACGCCCATTATAGTTCCGCGGTTTTTATTGCAAGAAAGCCCTACTATGTAACCAACCATCGTAGTTGAAGATAAACCTACGCCTATACCGAGTAGTGCGCCACCTAAGTAAAATAAGTAAATGGTGTTTGAAAAAGAATATATAAGGGCGCTTGCCGTCATTGATAAAAAGCCGACCAAAAGAAGTATTTTAGTTGGGAATTTTTCTACTAAATGACCAAAGAAAATTGCAACCGTTGCCGCAAGTAAATATCGCATAGTATCCACGATAGAATAAGCGGCGCGAGTTATACCTAGCGCTTCCGTTATAGGAACGATAAATAAACTCTTAGTTCCCCAAAGCCCTAAGCCGAACAACACCGACATAAAGCACAGTGCAATTATAACGTAATTGTAGTCAAATTTTTTCTTGTTATTTGTTTCCATTATGTAAATCTCCTACGGCTTATAATTATACACCTATTAAAAACAAAATGCAAATTATTTTAATATTAAAATAAAATGATTTTCTCAAATATTATAGCGCCTTATAATCGTTTGAATTTTTACGATTTTTATATTGACAAGAATATATTTTATGGTAAAATTTACTTGGAGGCTTTTTTATGAGTAACGCTATGAAAAATTTAAGTTACGGCTTGTTCGTCGTAACTAGTAAAAACGATAAAAAACAAAACGGTTGCATAACGAATACCGCTATGCAAGTTACCACAACGCCTAACCAAATCACGCTTGCCGTTAACAACCAAAACTACACGTGCGAGCAAATAAAACAAAGCGGTGTGTTTAACGTTTCAATAATAGACGAAAGCGCAAAGTTTGACTTGTTTAAGCACTTTGGTTTTCAAAGCGGGCGAAACGTTGATAAGTTTGAAAGTTTTTCCGCATATAAAACGGCAAGTAACGGCGTTTATTATATAACCGAAGGTATAAATAGCGTAATTTGTTGTAAGGTGGTAAATTCTATCGACCTTGGCTCACACACGTTATTTATCGCCGAGGTGACTGACGAGTTTGACGTGGCTAGCACCCCGTCTGCAACCTATTCGTATTATTTCAAAAACATTAAACCAAAACCGCAAGCAAAAGTGGAAAAAACGGTGTGGAGATGTAATATTTGCGGATACGAAGAAGAAGTTAACGAACTTCCTGACGATTTTACTTGCCCACTATGTAACCACCCGAAATCCGACTTTACAAAGGTAACGGCTTAACAAATTAACAGACTATAAAATCTTAAAACGCATAAAGAACTTGCATAAAAAACGGCGGAATATCCGCCGTTTTTTAGTATGAAAAAAGAGTGGAGTAGCCACTCTTTTAATAATTTATTATTCGCCGATAACCATAATTTGAACGCTTCTTTTTCTCGCTCTCGTTTTATCCCAGTCGATAAAGTGGATAAAGCCGAATTCGCCAAGGTCGATAACCCCGTCGTCAATAACTGCGGTTACGCTTCTGCCGATAATAGACGAGATAAGGTGTGCTTCCGTGTTGTGGCAACCTCTGGCGTCTTCACCGTGTTCTTCGGCAAATTTAAGCGCTTTTGGACCTGGGTGAAGATAAATGCCTTCTCTTGAACAAGTGGGGCAGAGTTTTTCCATTACGTCAACTAAATCTTGTTGTAAAGTTTCAAGCCCGGTCATAGAATAGTCGAACGCGCACTCTTGAGTGATAACCGAACAAGTGGTGTGGTGCGAGTAAACTACTACGATACCGTTTTTAATACCTGATTTTGCAACCGTTTCTTTAACTTGACTAGTTACGTCGTGAAAGGTTACGACTTTGTCGTTAGATTGAAGTGAAATCTTATTTTTATAAATCATAAATTAACTCCTTTTTTTCAAATCGTCAGCCGCTTGACGGGTTGCTTTAATCATTTCTTCCATCGTAGCGATAGGGTCTTTTGAGTTTACGATACCCGAAGCCGCGCCCGCGCCTTCGCTACCTGCCATAATAAAGTCGTAAACTTGCTTGCCGTTAGTGATACCAGCCGCTTGTTCAACGTAAATGTCAGGGTCGATAGAACGAATAGCGTCAATCGTGTCTTTAACGTAACTCATATCCGAAACTTTACCGTCAGAACCGCCGATAAGTTCGCTGGGTTCTGGGTTGATAATGTCGGGCTTTAAGTGTGCAAGTGCTTGTGCCTCAGCGGTAGTATCCGCGCATGCAAATACTATAAAGTCAAGTTCCCTTGCTCTTTTGATAGTATCTTTAATTTGGGGTAAACTCATAGGCTTTTCGCAGTGGTTAACTACAACGCCGTGAGCGCCTGCCGCTTTCAAACTTTCAGGTAAAACGCAAGCCATACCGCGACCGGGGTAAATAGTATCCATATAAGGTGCGATAATGATAAGGTTTTTGGTGTTTTCAGCAACGCGCCTAATATCGGCGTAAGGTGTGGTAAAAAGAACGTCAATATCGTACTTTTCCGCCATTTCGTCAGCCGCCATAGCGAGTTTCAACACGTCGTCACCGTAGATGTAGTTTTTTGTGCCTATTTCAAAAAATGGTGTTCTAATTTTTCTCATAAATTTTCTCCTTTTCTCAATTATACTTTTAACGGCGAAAAAAATCAATAAAAAACGGCAAATTTTTAATAATTTATAAAAAAATAAAAACAATTTTTATTATTTGTTTGTTAAAAACAATCAAATATTTATTTTTTCGAAAAATCGTTGATTTTAAGGCGCGGTTGGTATATACTTTATATAATAATTATATAAAAGGAGTTTTATATGTTTGGTTTTACACTTACCGATTACGATAAAAAAGTTTACGAAGAAGAACTCGTTGACTTTCTACCCAAAAATATAGTAGACTGTCACACTCACGTTTATAGATACGAAGATAAATTTAGGCCCGGCCCCGATAAACCCATTAACTGGCCAAGGCTCGTTGCGGATGAAAATCCTATTGAAGACATTATTCAAACGTATAAAGACTTGTTTCCTAAAAACAACGTAGTTCCCGTAATGTTCGGTTGCACTAGGGGTAACTTTGAAAGAATTAACGAATACTCTTCGGAAAATTCTAAAAAGTACGGTTATCCCGCACTATTTATCGACCATGCCGACTGGTCGCCGGAATTTGTTGAAGAGCAAGTTATAAAAGGTGGTTTTCAAGGCTTAAAGCCGTATCGTGTAAACCAAACCAAAGTACCCGTTAAAGACGCTTGCATTTACGATTTCTTACCCCATAGCCATCTTGAACTTGCCGATAAATACGGTTGGAAAGTAGTTTTACACGTTTCTAAATCTGATAGGCTTAAAAACCCTGATAATATCAAACAACTTATGGATATTGACGAAAGATATCCTAACGCAAAGGTTATCGTTGCGCATATCGGTAGAGCGTATTCAAAAGAAGATATAGGCAACGCTTTCGACACCTTAAAACACTCTAAAAACCTACTTTTCGATTTCTCTGCAAACACGCTCGGCTACGCTACGCAAAAATGTATCGAAGCGGTTGGTACTAAGCGCGTTATGTTCGGTACCGACCTTCCCGTTGCTAAAATGCGCATGTATAGAATCGTTGAAAACGGCTATTACGTCAACGTAGTTCCCCGCGGTGCATACGGCGATTTATCGAAGGCTGAGCATATGAGAGAGAGTGACGAAAAAGAAATTACCAACTTTACCTACGAAATTATCCGTGGGTTTAAGGACTGTGCTAAGGCACTTACCTTATCTAAGCAAGACGTTGAAGATATAATGTGTAACAACGCCGCAAAAATATTTAACGTTAAGTTTTAATTATGAAACATTATTTAGGAATTGATTTAGGAACTACGGGCACTAAAACCTTGCTTTTTAACGAAAAGGGCGAAGTTTTAGGTAAAGGTTATCAAGGCTACGGCTTAATAACCCCCGAAGACAATATTTACGAACAATCGCCCGAAGCGTGGTACGACGCGGTCATTACTTCCGTTAAACTTGCCACGGCTGATTTTAATGGCGAAATAACGGGTTTATCCGTTTCGGCGCAAGGCGGGAGTTTTACTTTTTGTGACGTCGGTAGTAACGGTGAACTCATACCGCTTACTAACGCCGTAACTTGGCTTGATAAACGCGCGGGAGTAGAGGCGGAAGAACTAAGAGAAGAGTTTTCTAAAATTTCTTCTAAAAGGCTTGGCGCCGGCTCGGTTATCGCTAAAATTTTATGGTTCAAAAAGCATAAGCCCGAAGTTATAAAAAATACTAAACTTATACTTTCAACGTCTGACTATATTTATTATAAACTTACGGGTAAAGCGGTTATCGACTATACTAGCGCCGCTATGATGGGCGTTTTCGATAACGACAACGTTTGTTATGACAAAGCGCTTTTAGACCTTGTTGGAATTTCAGAAAGCCTATTCCCCAAAATTCTAACCGCAGGCGAGTTAATAGGCGTTGCGGGTAGTGATTTCTTGTCAAAAACGGGGCTATACGGCGATATTAAGGTGTACGCTGGGCTTCACGACCAGTTTTCGGCAAGCCTTGGCGCTAACTATTTTTCAAATAATGACGTTATCGTTTCAACGGGCACTACTTGGGTAGTGTTTGCAAGAAACGAAGATAAAAAGTCAGGTATTTTTGCGGGGCGCAAGCACCCCGACGGTGGGTACGGTTATTTCATTTCGGCAATAAGTTCAGGCACCGTTTTAGAGTGGACTAAAAATAATTACGGCATACCTTATAAGGAAATTGACGAACTTGCCGAAAATCGACCGATAGACCAAAACTTGATGGTGTATCCATTTATATCGGGTAGCGGTGCATATCGTGGCACGAATAGGCTTAGTTATTCTATTGAAGGTGCGGCGTTCAAGCACGAAAAAGGCGATATATTTAGGGCTACGATGGAAGGCGTTGCTTTTGAGATTAAAGAGATTATCTCTAAGTACAAAACCGCAGGCTTTAATATTAACAACGTTATCGTAACGGGTGGCGCTACTAGAAGTAAAATTTGGATGCAAATACTTGCTGACGTTTTAGGTGAAAAGTTATATCTTAGCGAGCAAGCCGACGGTTGCTGTTTCGGTGCTTATTCCGTGGCTAAAAAGGGCGAACAAGGTAATTTTGAACGCTTTGAATTTACCGGTAAAACGGTTGAGCCTAATTTAGAAAATAACGAGATATACAGCGTTAAGTTTGAAAAATACAATAAAATTTTACAAAACAAGTGAGTTTAATTATGAAAGCGATAATAAACGTAAACGTAGTATTAGAAAAGGGTATAATATTTGACGGTGCGCTCGTTTTAGACGGGAATCGTATTTTAAGCGTTGGCAAAAAATGTGACGTTGAAATTCCAAACGGCGCCGAGATTATTGACGGTAACGGGCTTTTTGCTTGCCCGGGTCTTATCGATATTCATAACCACGGCTCGGTTAATAATTTCTTTTTAGACGACCCCGAAGAGTGTTGTAATCACTTCTTATCACACGGTCAAACCACGGTTCTTCCAACTTACTACCAAACTATGAGCGCCGAAGAAATGATTGAAGGCACTAAAAAACTTAAAGAGTTTTCAAAGGTCGGCAACGGTAGAATTATAAAAGGTATTTATATGGAAGCGCCGTATATGCGCGCGTCTGGTAGCAATAAACAACTTTTTAAGTGGAACGACGATATACATATTTCTAGATATAAAGACTTGGTTGACAATATCGCATCATACGTTAAAGTTTGGGCAATAGACCCTGCGCGCGAAGGTATTTTAGAGTTTATGAACTACGTGAAAAGCGTAGATTCAAATGCCATTTTTGCTTTCGGTCACTCGTGCGCAACGGCAGATCAATGCGAAAAGGTTGTAGAACTTGGCGTTAAAGTTCAAACCCACTGGGGCGACGGTGGTAGAGCGCCAAAAATCAACCAAGCCCGTCACGGTGCGGGGTGTGACGATTATACCTTATCAAACCCCGATATTTACGCTGAACTCATTTGCGACCAAACGGGTATTCACTTAGCGCCTTACACTATTCGCTCGGTTATTCGTGCAAAGGGCTATGAAAAATGTATCTTAATTACCGATAGTTACCCGTCAACGGGCGATTATAAGAACGACGAATCTGCCGGCATTATGTGGGGCCCTGACCTTAACTACGACCCCAACGGCAAACTTGCAGGTAGCCACTTAACTCTTGACGGGGCTTGTAGAAACGTTATGTCGTATACGCCTTACGGTATGTGTCAAGTAGTTCGTATGGCAAGTTTGAACCCTGCTAAACTTATCGGTATCGATAAAGACTACGGCTCAATCGAAGTAGGCAAAGTAGCCGATATTATCTTAGTTGACAACGCCTTTAACGTAAAAAAAGTGTTCCTAGAAGGCGACCAAGCCTTTTAAGACTTTATAAACTTCGTTATGCTTTGTTCTTTGAATTTTTGCGAAATTCCTACGACCAACAAGGTCGTTCCCTTCCGCAAAAATCCAAACGCCTCGCCTAACTCGTTTCTAAGGTCTTAAAACAAGTTGGTATAGGTTTTGAGAAAGGGACTTCGATAACCAACAAGGTCGTTTCCTTCCGTAAAAATCCAAACGCCTCGCCTAACTCGTTTCTAAGGTCTTAAAACAAGTTGATATAGGCTTTGAATAAAATCAATATAAAAAACGGCTTGGTATCAAGCCGTTTTTAGTTTATCTATAAATAACTCTCAGCGTGCAACATAATAACCGATAGGGCGGTTATTGACGCTGTTTCCGTTCTTAGTATCCTTTTGCCAAGCGATATAACGCGTGCGTTTGGTAATGCTTTTGCCTTTTTTATTTCGCTATCGTCAAACCCGCCTTCCGCACCTATTATAACGCCTATTTTTTGCCCGCGCTTAATTTCACGTAGGCAGTCAATAGTAGCCGTCATACCGTCAGCGCACTCGTAGGGGATAATTAGCATATCAAAGTCTTTCGCGTAAGATAGCGCGCTATCAAAAGCCATAGGCTCTAAAACTTTTGGTATAACGTTGCGCTTTGACTGTTTTGACGCGCTTTCCGCTATAAGATTAAATCTTTCGGTTTTTTGCTTAACTTTATTCTTTTCAATTTTAGCAATACACCTTTTCATTTCAACGGGAACTATCTCGCTTGCGCCTAGTTCAACCGCCTTTTGAATAATAAGTTCCATCTTCTCGCCCTTGGCAATTCCTTGAAATAAGGAAATAGTAACGGGTAGTTCGGTGCATTGATAATCGGGCTTTATCACTTTAACGATGATTTCGTTATCCGTTATCTCGGCAATACAGCAAAGGTCGCTTTTGCCGTTGCTTGTAACGAGTATATCTTCACCCGTTTTCATACGAAGAACGTTTTTAATATGGTTATAGTCCTTGCCTAAAATTTTATAACCGTCACTTAAAACGGCGCTTTTATCTACGAAAAAGTTATACATATCTATATTTTAACATTATTTATAAAAAATCGCAATAAAAAAGCCAAAGGCAATTTGCCTTTGGCTAAATTTATTATTTCTTATATAAAGGTCCGTAAGTTTTGCAAGCCCTGTAATCTTGACCTTCTTTATCCATACCAAACGCGTTCCAGCAAGCAGGACGATAAATGTCTTGTTCGGGTACGTTGTGCATACATACGGGGATACGGAGCATTGAACACATAGTAATAAGGTCTGCGCCGATATGACCGTAAGAAATCGCACCGTGGTTAGCGCCCCAGTTTTGCATTACTTCGTAAGCCGTTCTAAACGGGCTACCTTCCTTGCCGTCACAACGAGGAGCAAACCAAGTGCAAGGCCAAGTGGGGTTAGTTCTCTTCATTAACTTATCGTTAACGTCCTTAGGAAGGTTTACAGTCCAACCTTCGGCAATTTGAAGAACGGGGCCTAAGCCTTTAACGAGGTTAAGTCTAATCATAGTAACGGGCATTTCAGCGTAGGTATCAAAGTGGCTTGAGAAACCACCGCCACGGAAGTTGTCGAAACCTGCTTCGCACCATACGGTAGCGTCAGTCATCTTCTTGATGTCTTCGTCGGTTACTTCCCACCATTTTTTCATAACGGCGTTGCCGTTTTCGTCGGTACAAACACCGCTAGCGTCAAGACAAGCAGCACCCGAGTTCAAAAGGTGGATAATACCGTCAGATTCCTTTGCTTTGCCTTCAAGTTTATAACCGGTAACTCTTTCGGTTGCCTCGCCAGACCAGTAAGTTCTAACGTCGGCAAAGATTTGAGCGCGGTGAGTTAAAAGGCGCATCATAAGCATACCCATACCGTTAAGAACGTCGTTCTCGGTTGCTAAGGTGTAAGGTTCTCTCGCACCTTGATAGTCAAAGGTAGAACTTAAAAGCGCTTCGGGGTAGTCGCAGTTAGGCCAGTGGTCGGTCCATTGTCTTTGTCCTTGGAAACCGCCAACTATTGCGTTATGACCTGCTCTTTCTTCAATGAAAGCGTCTGGAAGATTTTGGTTGCCTGCCATTAAGTCTTTAATAATGCAGTACATTTTAACCGTGAATTCCCATTGTTTATCCTTTTCTTCACGGGTGAATTTAATTTTGTGGTCTTTACCTAAGAAAGGAACGGTGTCGGGGTTATCGTCCCAACCTTCTTTGCAGTGTTCCTTAGTCCAAGCAAGCGCTTTTTGGTATTCTTCTTCGTTGTAAATGCCTTCTTCCATACGGCGAAGAATTTCAACTTCGTCAACCGACTCAACGCGCATACCGAAATAACTTTCCATAACGTCTTGATCGATAATCGAGCCTGCAATACCCATACATTGCGAGCCGATTTGAAGGTAAGATTTACCGCGCATAGTAGCAACTGCAACGGCAGCGCGACCAAAGCGAAGAAGTTTTTCCTTTACGTCTTCGGGAACTTCGTTAACTTGGTCAAGGTCTTGAACTTCGTGACCGTAAATGCCGAAAGCAGGAAGACCTTTTTGTGCGTGACCGGCAAGTACTGCCGCAAGATAAACCGCACCCGGTCTTTCAGTGCCGTTAAAGCCCCATACGCCTTTGATGGTGTTAGGGTCCATATCCATAGTTTCACTACCGTAGCACCAGCAAGAAGTTACTGATAAAGTAATTTCAACGCCTTCTTTTTTGAACTTGTCAGCGCAAGCAGCGGCTTCTGCTACACGGCCGATACAAGTATCTGCTAAAACTACTTTAACGGGTTCGCCGTTTGAATAGAAAAGATTTTCTTCAAACAACTTTTTAGCGGCGTTAGCCATTGCCCAAACGGTAGGTTCAAGAGATTCGCGAAGCATCATAGGTCCGCGACGACCGTCTATACAAGGGCGAATACCAATAACCGGATAATCGCCTATATATCTTGATTTTGCCATAATATAAAAACTCCTTAAAATTTATTTTAAGCATTTGCTCGTTAGATATATTATATAACGATATTTTTAATCTTGCAAGGGGTAATTTTAATTAAAAATCAGTTTTTTAGCGAATTTAATTTATAATTTTTACTTAATTAGCGTGTTTGGGCGTAAAAATTGCAACTTTTCAGTTTGAAACTATTATTTTTGCAACAAATAAAAAGTCGGCGGGTTAAAACCTACCGACTATTTTGGCGGAAGCGGTGGGATACAACCGAAACCCCTAAGGGGTCCCCTCGGTTGACGCAAGCGCCGAACTGTTCGAACCCACCGTGCAAAACAAAAGGCCACCAAAAGGTAGCCTTATGTTTTGGCGGAAGCGGTGGGATTCGAACCCACGATACGTTGCCGTATACCTGATTTCGAGTCAGGGCCGTTATGACCTCTTCGATACACTTCCATAAAAATAAAAAAAATTAAACTTACGAAGTTTTAAGCGAACGCTCAAAACTTTTTCAAGCAAGGGTATTTTAACATATTTTTTTAATTTTGTATATTATTTTAGGGTAATAAATTAAAAAATAAAAATTTTTTTATATTTCGCCAAGCGTTTGGCAATAATTATTGATATATTTTTATTGTTTTAATAGGAGGCGCTTATGAAAAATTTATTCAAATACAAAAACAAAACGGTTGAAATTCTTTGTGACGACGGCAACGTTTTTCGCGGTGTTATAAGTGTAGGTTGTGATATAAATTACGCGCCCATACTTATTATTGATGGTTTGCAAAAGACCTTGTATCCCGAAAACGTAACTAAAATAAAAATTATAAAAAATTGTGGCTAAACGGCTATTGACAAGCAAAGAAAACAACTATATAATAAAATAAAAAAGAGATATTACTATGAAAAAATTAGCAAAAATTTTATCCTTAACTATGGTACTACTAGTATCAATGCTTGTATTTACCGCGTGCGTTCCGTCAGATATTGAGTCGGCAAGAGAAAAGATGAAAGAGGCGGGTTATTTTGTTTCGGATAGTCCTAATTATTATGAGGATGAAAGTATTATTGGAGGTATAACTGCAACGAAACTTGGAGACGGTCTTATTGCTTTGTATTTCACTTCTTCTAATAAGGCTAAAGAGTATGCTGAAAATTGGTATGATAGTAAATACGACTGCGGAGGGTATAGTGGTAAGTGGGCATTTATAGGAACGGAAGATGCAATAAAGGACTTCAAAGCCTAAAAATAAAGCCGTGCAAAAGCACGGCTTTTTTAATTAAAACTACTGCGATTATCGTTCCCACCCTTTTATAATAACACGAAAATTGCCCATTGTAAATAGGTTTTTGAAAAATAAAGTTGTGTAAAATTTTTGAAAAACGTATTGACGGCAAAGTCTATCCATTATATAATTAAAGTACCAAAAGGGAGGACAGACCGATGTACTAACAAACTTACCTACCATCTTATAGGAGGTATAAAATACTTGAAAATCCCCAAAAAATTCAATTTTACTACCAATAAAAAATAATATATTAGGAGTAAGCCAATGAACCATTTCGGCTTAATCAAGTAGCAAGTACCCACCGAATTTGGGCGCAGATAGCGCAAGTGAGTAATAAAGTTTTAAGTGTGGAGAACGCTGAATAAAACTTAATAGAAAATTAAAGCGACAGTCAAACGATTGTCGCTTTTATGTTGCTAAAAAAATATAATTAGTTTATACAATTTGGATAAATTCACGATAAATTTTGCAAAATGCTTTACAATAATTATCTAAAATGGTAAAATTATCACGAGGTGAATTATGAAAGATATAATAAACAAACTCAAAATTGAAAAGTCAAACAAAAAAATTACTAACGCTGAACTTAGTAAAATTAGTGGTGTACCGCTTGGTACGGTTAATAAAATTCTCTCGGGTGCAACTAAAAGCATTAAAGCCGAAACGCTAGATAAACTAAATTTAGCCCTTTCTATTGACGATAACAGCGCTTTATCTATCGTTAAAACTTACGGGTTTTGTAAAGTTGGCGCATATACGCCTGAAATTATTCTTGCAAGCCCCGAAGATAACGCTAATAAAATTATCGAAGGTGTTAAACTTGCTAGTGCAAATGGCGTATCGATACTCGTATTCCCAAAACTTTGTTTAACGGGCGCAACGCTAGGTAGTTTATATTACCAGCAAGCGCTTATAAGTAACGCAAGCGCTAGCCTTTTAGAAATTGCAAGTGCAACTAAAAATTTGCCAGTGGTATCTATAATAGGTATGCCACTTAACGCAAACGGCAAACTATATAGCGTTGGCGCGGTAGTTTATAAAGGTAGCGTTTTGGGGTTCGTTCCTGAAAAAATGCCTGATAATAAGGTGTTTTCAACCTTTAACGGCACTCAAACAATAGATTTTTTTGGAAACTACGTTCCGTTTGGCGATATAACTTTTACTGCTGAAAACGTACAAGGCTTAAATTTTAAGGTAGCGTTTTCAACCGATTTATTAAGTGGCGATATTAAAGGCGAAACTACGCTCGTTGCGGTTTTATCTGCAATTCCCGAAACTGTTTCTAGAACAGAAAAACTTAAAAACCTAATGCTTTCGACTTCTTACTCTCAAAACTTAGGTATAATTTTAGCGGAGGCAGGGTACGGCGAATCTTCTACCGACTGCGTTTATTCGGGTGAAAACTTTATATGCGAAAGGGGTAAACTATTAGTTAATAGCAAAAAGTTTAGTTCGGGCTTAACCCTTAGCGAGATTGACGTTGATTATCTAATAACTCAAAGACAAAAACTTGCTGAACCTTGCGAAACGATAAATAAATTCGAGGTATTTTTCGATTTACAAGTAAATTTATTTACGCTCACGCGTAATTTTGAAAAAACGCCTTTCGTTTTGAGAGATAGCGTAAAAATGCAAGAAAGGGCGGAACTTATATTAAACATTCAAGCAAACGCCTTAAAAAGGCGTGTAGAACACACCCATGCAAAGGCACTCGTGATAGGCGTTTCGGGTGGGCTTGACAGTACGCTTGCATTACTAGTAGCCGTTCGTACTATGAAACTTTTATCTAGACCGCTTAAAGACGTAATTGCAATAACTATGCCGTGTTTTGGAACGACTAATAGAACTAAAAACAACGCTTACGACCTTTGTAGCGCCCTAGGTATTTCGGTTAAAGAAATCAATATTAAAAACGCGGTAAATCAACACTTTTTAGATATAGGTCAGGAAGTAGGCGTTCACGACGTTACCTTTGAAAACAGCCAAGCGCGTGAAAGAACGCAAATTTTGATGGATTACGCTAACAAGGTGGGTGGTTTAGTCGTAGGAACGGGTGATTTAAGCGAACTTGCGCTAGGTTGGGCAACGTATAACGGCGACCATATGAGTAATTACGGGGTAAACTCGTCAATTCCCAAAACGCTAGTTAGGAGTTTGGTTGAATACGAAAGTTCACGTGGGAACGCTCTACTAAGAAAAACGCTTGTTGACGTTTTGGATACTCCCGTATCTCCCGAACTCGTTCCGCCGAAGGAAGGCGAAATCACTCAAAAAACCGAAGATATCGTAGGACCGTATATACTTCACGATTTTTATCTATATCACGCTATAAAAAGATGCAGTATGCCGTCTAAAATTTTCTATATAGCAAAAAACACCTTCAAAAAAGAGTTCACGCCTCAAACTTTACACAAGTGGCTAGTTAACTTCTACAAAAGATTTTTTGCGCAACAGTTCAAGCGTTCTTGCCTTCCAGACGGGGTTAAGGTAGGCTCGGTATCGCTATCGCCTAGGGGTGATTTCTCTATGCCGAGTGACGCGTACTCCACCGCGTTTATGAAAGACTTAGAAGGTATAGATATTGACAAATAAGGTAAAAACAAATATAATAACGATAAGAATTTTCTTATACGTATGATAAAATACGGTAAAAAGGAGAGATATGAGCGCGTCAATTATTTTATGTGCGGGTAAAGGTACTCGTATGAACGACGACAGTAAGAATAAAGTTGCCTTTTCAGTTGCGGGCGTTCCCGTAATAAAAAGGCTCGTAAAAGAAATGAAAATGGGCGGAGTGGACTTATTCGTTATAGTAGTTGGCCACAACGCTGAAAGTGTTAAGCAAGCGCTTCGTGGGGTTGACGGGGTTATTTACGCCTACCAACACGAACAAAAAGGCACGGGTCATGCTACGCTTTGCGGTCTTGAAGCCTTGCTTGATTACGGTTACGACGGGCCCGTTATCGTTTCGATGGGCGATAAAATCGTAGATAGGACCATTATTAAAAACCTTCTTAACCAAGACCCAGACAAGAAACTCGTTAATGGCGTAGTTAAAGTTAGTGATAACCCGGGTGGCGGTAGAGTGGTGGTTGACGATTTAGGAAAGCCCTACGGCACCGTTGAACTTGCTGACGTTTGCTTAATGGCAATTAGTAACCTTTCCGCAGGTGAACGCGAAAACTATCTTAAAAATTCGGGGCTTAACGCCAAAAAGGCACAAAAAGTACTTGAACAAGTTGAAACGTATAAAGGTGGAAACTGTAAAGTTTTATCTAATAAAGCGTTTACCGCGGAAGAAATTTCTAAAACCCCATACTCGAACGCAGGGCTTTATCGGTTTGACGCTAAGAGTTTGAAAGATGCAATTTCGTCTTGTGATAGCCAAAACGCGCAAGGTGAAATATATCTAACTGACACGCTTGAATACTACGCTGGCAAAAATCAAGCCTCGGTCTTTTTAATTGATAACCCGGAAAAAATTCTAACTTACAGCACTAAAAAAGAACTTATTGAAATGTCAAAAAACTATCTTAAACTTGCTAGCGAGTTTATAAATAATATAGATAACGGCACGTTCGATAGTGAGTTGAAAAAGATATACGGTGAAGAGTATGCCGACCAAAAACCAAGGTATAGGGCGGTTATTTCTAAATTTATCAATAGTTACGGCGATAAGAAAGTAATAATTACGAGAGCGCCCGGTCGAGTTAATTTGATGGGTACGCACATAGACCACCGCGGTGGCGCTATAAACGTAATGGCAATTAAAAACGACACCGTATTAGTAGTATCTCCAAGAAGTGACGATATAGTAAACGTACTTAACACCAACGACGAATACGGGTTAGAGAGTTTTTCGATTTCAAAAGAACTATCTTTATACGAAACGGACAACTGGCTTGACTATATCAATTCAGCCCCCGTTACTAGCAAGGTAAAATCTCTAAAAGGTAACTGGGTTAACTACGTAAAATCTTCGGTGCTTAGGTTTCAATTTGTATCTGCTAATCCGCTAGTTGGGTTTGACGTTATGGCAGACGGTACTATCCCCGTTGCAGCGGGGTTATCGTCGTCGTCAAGTATAGTAGTGGCAACGGCGGAGGCGGTAGTTGCGATTAACTCGCTTAATCTTACGGATAAAACCTTCGTTGAACTTTGTGGTGAAGGTGAGTGGTACGTAGGTTCGCGCGGTGGCGCAGGCGACCACGGCGCTATGAAATGTTCTAAAAAAGGTAAAATTACTCGCCTTGACTTTAAGCCGTTTGCAATAGGAAGTAGTGCGGAATTCCCGAAAGACTACGCTGTAATTATTGCAGATAGTATGATAAAATCTAAAAAGTCTGAAAACAGCAAGGATACCTTCAACGCCAAAGTTATGGCTTACGAGTTCTCGCTTATGCTACTAAAAAAGAAGTATCCCGACTTTAATCTCGTTGAGTTTAGAGATATCGCAAGAAACGTTTCACAAAAAGACGTTTATGAAATGCTACTGTTCCTTCCTGAAAAAATTACGAGAGAGAAATTGCTTCAACTTCTTCCCGAAGAAAAGGATAGACTTAATAGAATATTTTCCAACCACGCAGACCCTGGCTTTTACGATTTAAGGGGGGTAACTATGTTTGGTATAACCGAGTGTTACCGTGCTGAAAAATTCCTAAAAGCACTTGCTAGTTGCGATTACGAATTGATAGGTAAACTTATGAAACTCTCGCACGACGGGGATAGAGTGGTTAACCCCATTGACGTTAGCGATAGTAAAATTATAGAACTTAAAAACCAAAAGGCAAACCTTGAACTGTTGACGGGTGCTTACGGTTGTTCTACCGATAAAATCGACTATTTAGTCGAAATACTTAATACGTCAAACGGAGTTCTAGGTTCGAAACTTACTGGCGCAGGGCTTGGCGGTTGCGTAGTTGCTATCGTGAAAAAAGACGTGGCTGATTTGGTAATTAAAAGAATAAATAGCGAATATTATGATAAATTCGGTTTTGAATACGGCGCTAAGGTCTATACGCCTATGAGTGGTTCGGCTGTAATATTTTAATTAAAAAACTCCGCTTTTTGCGGAGTTTTTGCATTTTTGGTATTGAAAGATATAAATTTATATGCTAAACTAATATAAAAAATAATAGGGTATAATATGATACAAAAATCAAACAAAGGTCAATTTAACGATTTTATCCACTTTTTATTTATGACGTTATTATCCGGCGCTATGATAGGTATATGCGCAACGTCATCACTAACGGCAACGGCAATAGTTAACGATGGGCGAATTATAGGTTCGCTACTATTTTCACTAGGAATGTTCGTGATATTAGCGTTTGAAATGAAACTGTTTACAGGGCTTATTCCTAAAATTCCGCACACTAGCCCTAAGTCTTACTGGCAACTTCCCGTTTGCTTAATAGGTAATTTTGTAGGCGTTTATATAGTTTATTTATTAGTTAGCCAAACTTACTTTGCAGATAAAGTTGTTTTACAAGGCGCTAATTTAATAGCAAACAAACTAAGCCTTGATAACTGGGCGCTATCTTCGTTATCGTCGGGCGTACTTTGTGGAATTTTAATAACCTTATCAATTCTAAGCGTTGACCACTCTCACAAAAAAGGGCTTAGCGCCAACGTTGGCGTAATGTTCCCTATAATAGTTTTCGTATTTTGCGGGTTTGACCACTCGATAGCAAATATGTTCTACTTTTATTGCTTAGGCGAGTTTTCTTGGAAAGTTATAGGCTATATATCGCTTACGATATTAGGAAACTTAATAGGCGGAATTATCTTACCGCTAGTTCTAAAACTTAGGGACAACGACCCCGTTTAACAAAATAAAAAAGCGTGACGAAAAGTCACGCTTTTTTTATAGGGTTATTACGTTTAGTAAAATTAAAACGCCGGGGAGTAAAAAGGCGAGTAAACCTTCAAGCATAATTACCCAACTAGATACCGTTTGAAGGGCGTTGAGTCCGCGCGAGATAAAGTAGGCGATAAATAGAACCGACCAAATTAAAAGCATTGCGCCAAACATCATATTACCGCTAAGCATAAAGTAAACGCCAAGCCCGATAAAGATAAGGGCAATTACCGCCGAAAACCAGCCAAGGCTTTCTTCTTGCAAATCCCAAATATACGTTGCCGAGATATAAAGGTGCAAAAATGCAAGTAGCATAAGCGCCATTATTTTAAGGTAATTTACAGGCTCGATAACAACGAATATTCCATACAGCGACACGAGCGCGATAATAATACCCGACAGTACGTTCATAACGACTACTTCGCCGTTATCATTTTTGTCAATGAGCGGTAAAAAGCCGTTCAAAAACAATGCGATTCCACTAAAAATCAGACAAATTTCAAACATAAAAAAATCTCCTTTTAGTTTGATATTTGCCTGATTATCTTTTTTTTATACCTATTTTATTTTTCTTCCATAATTACAACGTCAGTTTTAGCAAAGCGCTTAACCGATTCTATGCCGTTTTCACACTTGTTTTTACTAGAATAGTCTTCACTAACGCAAATTAAACGATTAGATTGGTTAAAGAGTTTGAAACGGTAATGCCCGTATTTATCAACGCTTATAGCGAAATTGCCACCGTCAATATTTCGTTTAATCGTTTCAATGCCGTTTTTAACGCCGGAAAGCGATTTGTATTTTTCGGTTTTAAGTAAAGTACCGCCGTTTGATGCCGATAGGGTAGCGGTATAACCGTCACTTTCCTGAGAAATTTTCCACTTGCCCGTGTACTTTCTCTTTTCCGGCTCTTTAACGGGTTCTACTTTCTTAGGAGCAGTGTTTTTAGGCTTTTCCACCTTTTTTGTTTGGGTTGCCTTTTCCGTATTTTTAACTTCTACTACCTTTTGTGTTTTTTTAGGCTCTGCTTTTTTGACTTCCGCCTTTTTTGTTTCAGTAGGTTTTTCCACTTTTTTAGCGTTAGCCTTAGTGGGCTTTTCTTCGCTTTTTACTTCTTTTTTAACTTGGGCTTTTTTAGTTTTAGTAGCGGGCTTTTTAGTTTGTTTAGGCTTCTCAGCCTTCTCTTCTTCTGTGGGAACAACTTCCTGCGTTAAATACTCTTTAACTTCTTCGGGGTTTGCCGAGTTGTTTGAAATGTTATCAATTTCCTCAGGCGTTAACGATTGTAGTGACGACTGCTTAAACTGAGCCTTAGTTTTTTCAGCGCGTGCTCTCTTTTTAGAAACGTGCAAAACGATACTGAAAAATATAATAATTACTAGCGCTATTATGCTAATTAGCGTTAAATAAATATACTCGTTACCAAGTTTATATAAAAATTCCTTTATCGTTTCCATATTTCACCACTTTATACTATTTTACGGTAAATATAATAATACTTTTTTTATAAATAGTCAACGGTATTATTGCAAAAATTTTACAAAAATGTTAAAATAAGAACGATAAAGGAGAAATAGGGAATGAATAGGGAAAATTTTGGAATTTTCAAAGCGGTAATTATAGGGGCGGGCGCGTCAGGTTTAGCGCTTGCTATAAACCTTTCAAAAAAATACGGCGGTGAAAATATAGCCCTTATCGAAAGGCTTGATAGAGTTGGTAAAAAACTATTATCCACGGGTAACGGTCAATGCAACTTAACTAATTTTGACTGTGATTTGAGCCACTTTCATAGCAAAAATAACGGCTTTTTTGCTAACATTATAAATAATTACGGCAAAAATGCAGTAGTTTCCTTTTTTGAAAGTTTAGGTATTCCTATTTGTTTTGACGGGGATAGGGCGTACCCCCTTTCCAAACAAGCGTCGTCAGTTTTAGACGCGCTACGATTCAAACTAGCAAGCCTTAACACGAAAGTTTTTCTCGGCAAAAAAGTAATAGGGCTAAATAGGGAAAACGGCGTTTACAATATCGATACTGATAACGGTGAAAAATTCGTGGCTGAAAGCGTTATCGTAGCCGTTGGCGGAAGTGCGCAAAAGCATTTGGGAACTGACGGGGGCTCGTATTTTTTACTTGAAAATTTCGGGCATAAATTAACTAAAATATACCCTTCAATAGTTCAATTGAAGGCTGACGTTAAAAGGTTAAAAGGCTTAAAGGGGCTTAAACAAAAAGTTAAGGCAAACGCAATTGTAAACGGCAAACTAGTATCTAGTACTTGTGGCGATATTATGTTTACCGATTACGGTTTAAGCGGTAACGTTTCCTTTTATTTATCTTCCTACTTTGCAGGTTCTATTAGTTGCGAAATGGAAATTGACTTTTGCCCCGAACTTAGCCAAGAAGAACTTAAAACCGTATTAGTTAAAAAGCAAAAAGGCTGTTCGTACTTGACGGCGGAGTATATACTTCAAGGAATAATGAACGGGAAGATAGCGTCGGCAATACTTAAAAATTCGGGCGTTGATTTATCGCTAAATATAAACGACGTTGATATTGATAAAGTTTTAGATATAGTTAAAAATTACCGCATTAAAATACTTGGCACTTTGGGTTTTGATACCGCGCAAGTTACGAAAGGCGGTATTGAGGTAACAGATTTTAACCCAAAAACCTTGGAGAGCAAACTTTCAAAAAACCTATACGCCGTTGGCGAAGTTTTAGACGTAGACGGGGACTGTGGCGGTTACAACCTAACTTGGGCTTTTTCTTCCGCCTTTGCCGTTAGTGACGCGATTTAGTATTATGCAAAAAATTTCAAATATAAAAATTAAACCGTTTGAAGACGATAGGGCGCTATTATCTAAGGCTTGCAAGAAAGCGGGCGTAAGAGAAAGCGACGTAAAGCACTTCAAACTCATAAAAAAATCACTTGACGCGCGCGATAAAAACGCCGTGTTTTACACTTGCACGGTAGAACTCTCAACAACGCCTTACGCTCCCGCTAAAAAAACGTACGGCAAAGTAAAGAAATCGTCGCACGTTTTGGTTGTCGGTGCGGGTCCTGCGGGGCTATTTTGCGCGCTTGATTTGTTGCGCTACGGCGTAGCGGTTACCTTAATCGAACGCGGAAAAGCGGTTGATGAAAGAGTTCAAAGCGTTTCTAAGTTCTACAACGATAGAGTGCTTGACGAAGATTGTAACGTTCAGTTTGGCGAAGGCGGTGCTGGCGCATTTTCAGACGGGAAGTTGAACACCGGCGTCGGCGGTAATTTTGCCCGCGAAGTTATCGACGATTTTTTGCTTTTCGGCGCGCCGAAAGATATAGGCTACCTTCAAAAACCGCATATCGGTAGCGATAATCTTAAAAACGTAGTTAAAAATATCCGCAACGAGATAATTAGGCTTGGCGGAAAGGTTTTATTTTCTAAAAAACTTACCGATATTTCAATTTCGGGCGGAAAAGTATCAAAAGTTAAAATCAACGGCGAAACCGAAACGTATAGCGACGTAGTGCTTGCCGTTGGCCACAGCGCGCGCGACGTGTACGCCCTGCTAAGCAACCGCGCAGTTATGATGGAGAGTAAAGATTTTGCCGTTGGGCTTAGAATAGAACATCTTCAAAAGGATATAAATTTTGCGCAATACGGAAAATTTGCCCAAACAAAGGGTATGCCCGTTGCCGACTATAAACTAGTAACCAACCAAAACGGCAGGGGAGTGTTCACTTTTTGTATGTGCCCGGGCGGGTACGTAATGCCGTCGAGTTCGCAAAGGGAAACCGTGGTCGTAAACGGTATGAGCAACTATTTAAGAAACGGTGAAAACTCAAACTCGGCAATAATATGCCAAGTGGGGAAAAAAGATTTTGGTAACGGGTTGTTTAGTGGTGTAGAATTTCAAGAAACGCTTGAAAGGAAAGCCTTTTTATTAGGTGGGGAGAATTATAGCGCTCCTTCAATGCTTGTCGGTGATTATTTAAGCGGTAATAACTCAACTAGTTTTGGCAAAGTTCAACCAACTTACGCCCTTGGCGTAAAGAAAGCCGACCTTAATAAACTGTTTTCACAAGATATAAATAACGCGTTAAAAGGCGCAATATTAGATATGGGCAGAAAAATAAAAGGCTTTGACGGGTATGACGCGGTGCTTACGGGAGTTGAAAGTAGAACGTCGTCGCCCATAAGGGTTTTAAGGGGCGAAAACTTATGTAGCGTTTCGGCTAGTAATTTATACCCGTGCGGAGAAGGTTGCGGATACGCCGGTGGTATAACCAGCGCCGGGGCTGACGGTAAAAGGGTAGCCAAGGCAATTGCTATAAAATACGGGCTAGAATTATAAAAAATTATTTCGTACAAAATTATTTACAATTTCGTTTTAATATGTTAAACTAATATCGTTAAATTTATATTTTTTCAAAACTATTTTTTATGAACGATTTTAACGTTGTTTTTTCAGTCACTTCAAGTGGCAAAACCCAAACTTACAAGGCAACTGAATTAAAAAAGAATAAAGAGATGTTCCGCATCTCTTTTCCGTGTGCTGACGACGGTGGGATATCCTATACCGTAACTTTATTAGGCGGTGAAAAAATTACCCTTGCTTGCGGTGGAAGTATAAACTATTCATTTTCGCTTATCAAAAACAAAAATTCACGGTTCAGTATCGACCTACTTGGTTCGCCTATTGACTGCGAAGTTTACTGCACCGCGTTGAGCGTTAGCGCTCGTAACGGCAAGATTTTTGCAAGTGGAAAGTATAAATTAGACGTTGGCGGTAACGCAAACGATTTTTCGTTTACGCTAAGGGGGAGTTATGATAATTAACTATTTTGGTCACTCGTAC
This sequence comes from Christensenellaceae bacterium, assembly GCA_045646405.1. Classification (GTDB taxonomy): domain Bacteria; phylum Bacillota; class Clostridia; order Christensenellales; family Borkfalkiaceae; genus HGM11412. The sequence goes on from JAZRKO010000031.1 coordinate 192,409, forward strand.
TTTTTTATTGAAGGGAAGGATTATTCTATCGCCATAGACCCGTTTTCAAACGTAGGGCTTGACGAAATTAAGGTAAATAGCGATTACGTTTTTTGTTCGCATAACCACTTCGACCATCAAAACGCAAGTCTAGCAAGCGGAGCAAAACCTGTTAAAAACGGATATCCGTTTGAAATAATTTCGTGCTATCACGACGAAAAGGGTGGAGCGCTACGCGGTAAAAATGATATTTTGGTTTTTGAAATCGACGGGTTTAGGTGCGCGCACCTTGGCGACCTTGGCGAGTATGAAAACCAAGATATTATAAACAAACTGAAAGGCGTTGACTTGCTTTTTATTCCCGTTGGCGGAAAGTACACGATAGATAGCGTTGGCGCGTACGAATACGCGGTAAAAACGGGTGCGAAAGCGGTTATTCCTATGCACTATAAAGCGGGAAGTTCTAAGATAGATATTCAAGGCGTTAAGCCGTTTCTAGATAAGTTTGATACTTATAAAAAAGTATCAAGTCCGTATAAATATAGCGGAGAAAAGGGAGTTATCCACGTTGAGTTTGAAGGAGAGAATTTATGAGTTACACTCGTGAAGAATTAGAAAAGAATTATAATATTCACAAAATCAAAGAAATTTGTATCGGTTTAGGCGGAACGCCGGGAACGAAGAAAAAAGACCAGATTATTGAACTTATTCTCGACATACAAAACGGAATGGTACCGCAAAAGAAATCGGCGGGGCGCAAAAGCAACTTAGAAAAAGCGCGCGAATATCAGGTTGACGAGTTTTCTAAAACCCAAGTATCCGACCGTGAAACGCCAAGTATCGAAACCACCTATAATTTTGGTGAAGCGATAAAGGTATCGGGTACGTTTGAAAAGTATGAAAATGCTGACCACGGCTTTTTGCGTGGGGAAAATTTCAAGGTAACTTCGGTGTCAGACGTTTACGTTAAACCGCAAAACGTAAGGGCGTTTAGATTAAGAGAAGGCGATTTCGTTGAAGGAACTGCCGTATACGGTAGAGATAACGGCGCGCCTTCACTTCAAACGGTAGATAAAATTAACGGCATGCCGTACAGTTTAGAAAAAAGGCGTAAATTTAGCGATTTAGAGCCGTATTATCCCGATAAAAAAATCAATCTTGAAGTTGAAAATTCTAGCGATATTTCACTTCGTGAAATAGACCTTTTGTCACCTATCGGCTTAGGTCAAAGGGGTTTAATCGTAGCGCCACCGAAAACGGGAAAGACCACGCTACTTAAAAAGATAGCGTCTGCGATATCTAAAAACCATAAAGGCGTTAAACTTATCGTTTTACTAATAGGTGAGCGCCCCGAAGAAGTTACCGATATAAAGCGTTCGGTTGTTGCCGAAGTTATATATTCCACTTTTGACGAAAAGCCCAAAAACCACGTTAGAATTTGCAATTTAGCAATAGAAAAGGCAAAGCGCATGGTAGAGTGCGGGGAAGACGTAGTTATTTTGCTTGACTCAATAACTAGGCTAACTCGCGCGTTTAACGAAACCATCTCGTCAAGCGGAAAAACGCTAACGGGCGGTATCGACCCAACCGCGCTACAAGAAGCAAAACGCGTATTCGGTTCGGCGAGAAACGTAGGAAATGGCAGTTTAACCATAATTGCAACCGCGCTAGTTCAAACGGGTTCTAAGATGGACGACGTTATCTACGAAGAATTCAAAGGCACGGGAAACAGCGAAATCGTTCTAAAATCAAGTTTATCCGAGCGCAGAATATTTCCAGCGATAGATTTATACCGTTCGGGAACGAGAAAGGAAGAACTTTTACTTAGCGAACAAGAACTTGACTGTGCTTACGGTTTAAGGAGATATCTTAGCGGTCGCGAAGACGCGGAGATTTCACTTATTGAAACTTTTAAAAACACTAAAAACAATCAAGAACTTATTGAAAAAACGTCTACTTGGTTTAAGTGAGATAAGGAAATATTATGAGTAAAAAAATTAAGACCATAGGTATGGTCGTTGCGATGGATAAAGAAATTAAGCCCTTTTTAGCAAGCGTAGGCGAGTGTGTTTTAAGCGAGAAAAAGGGGCAGTTTGAAGTTTTTGGCTATAAGTTAAAAGATAAAGAAATTTACCTTGTAAAAAGCGGAATAGGCGAAATTTTCGCATCTAGTGCAACCCAACTTTTAATTAGCGAATACAAAGTCGAGTTGATACTCAATTTTGGCGTTTGCGGTAGTTTAGGCTCGCTTTCCGTACTTGAAACGGTTATCGTAAAAGGCGTAGTTCACTACGATTTTGACCTTTCCGCGATTGACGACGTTAAGGTGGGCGAGTACCCCGGTTACGATTCGCCCGTAATTTCAGCCGAAAACGAGTATTTACCACTCATTAAAAAGGTAATGGGTAACGTTTGCGAAGTAGTGTGCGCTTCGGCGGATAAGTTCGTTGCGGATAAAGGCGTTAAAAATTACCTTAAAACGACGTTTGGCGCAGAAGTTTGCGATATGGAATGCGCAGGCGTTTTACTAACTGCAAAGGGCGCGAATATTCCGTGTATTATTATAAAAGCGGTGTCTGACGGGGAAGGTGGAGCAGAAGAATTTAACGCTCTCGTTCACAAGGCAAGCACGGCTTACGTTTCAGCGGTAAATGAAATTATTAAGGAGTTTTAATTATGGTAAAAGCAGTTTGCCGTTTTAATGAAGAAAAGGTTAAAAAAATGAGTAGGCGCATGCGTATAAGTTCTATGCTTACCGCATCACTTATGTCGCTAATAATTTTAGTAATGGGCGTTGTAAACGTTATATCGTCGTTTAAGCAACAAGAAGTTCAAAAATGGATATTTTTAATACTTGGAATTGCTATATCGCTATTTGCTTTCTACCCGATAATAACCGCAATAATAACCAACAAAAAAAATTATCGCGATACGTTAGAGGCTATGAGTTTAGATAAGGGCGAACTTATCTTAGAGTTCGTAATAAAAGAAAAAAAGATAGAACTCAAAGCAATACAAAACGGCGAAGAGCAAAACGATACTATCCTTATAAGAAACCTATCTTTAATCAAGACGCACGCAGACGGTATAGGTATATACCTTAACGAAAATATGTATTATATTTGCAATGACGAAATTGTCGTAGGCGATATGGAAATGCTACTTAGAATTTTCAAAAACGCGGGTATAAAAATCAAAAAAAGATAATAATTATAAACTTTCCGTAGTATATATTATAAGCGGAGAGTTTTATTTTGAAAAATACTAAAATAACCCTAATAACCAACCTATTGCTCGTTTTTATAGTGTTTTCAGTGCTAGCAGTAGGCATTTATTCAGAACGTAGCGTAACGATATCTTCGTCGAGCGGTAGCGGTGTTATATACCGTGGTAACCCATCGTCTTCGGGTGTTGCGTTAACGTTTAACGTATACGAAAACACCTTAGTAGTTGAGGATATTATAAGTCTTCTTAAAAAGCACGGCGTAACCGCTACGTTTTTCGTAGGCGGATGCTGGGCTGACGATAACGATAAAACGCTTAAAGATATCGTTAATAACGGTTTTGAAATAGGCAATCACGGCTATTTTCATAAAGACCATAAAAAACTATCGTATGAAAGTAATCGTGAAGAAATACTAAATTGCCACAACGTAGTTTTAAGAAGTACGGGGTATAATATGAATTTATTCGCGCCACCATCAGGCGCATATTCTAAAACCACGATAGAAGTGGCTACGAAATTAAACTACTTTACTATAATGTGGTCGAAAGACACTATCGACTGGCGCGATAGCGATATAAACACGCTAGTAAAGCGCGCCACGAAAGGCGTTACCGCGGGCGATATAATTTTAATGCATCCAAAGCCACATACCTTAGAGGCGTTACCTATAATAATTGAAAAAATAAAAGAGCAAAACTTAAAGTTTTTAACTGTTTCGCAGTGCGCGTCGCTTACGCCTATAAAGGTATAAAAGTTACAAAATAATCAAAAACTAACGTAGGAGAAATATGGTCAAATATAAACAGTACCCAAACGGGCTTAACTTAATAGTGTGTGAAGGCGGTGCTATATCGTGTTCCTTTTCAATAATGGTAGGAACGGGTTCGATAAACGAAACGGATAAGCAAAACGGCATATCTCACTATATCGAACATATGAATTTTAAGGGGAATAAAACCTATTCTTCGTACGACATATCCGATATTATGGAATCAAACGGCGCTAACTTTAATGCCTACACTTCGCTTGAAACCACGTGTTTTTACGCTCAAACGATAGAAGATAGCCTTGAAAAGACCTTTTCGGTTATGGCGGAGTCTGCTTTCAACTCAATTTATCCCGACGACGAGGCGGAAAAAGAAAAGGCGGTAATTATCGAAGAGATAAATATGAGCGAAGACTCGCCCGACGACGTTTGTTACGACTTAATTATGAAAGCCTATTACGGGGAAGACGGTTACGGTCGCACCATATTAGGCAGTAAGGAAAACGTTTCGGCGTTTGATAAAAAGGCGGTTTTTAACTACTTAAAAGATTTCTACGTAGCCGAAAACACCGTAATTTCCTTTGCTGGTAACGTAACGCTTGAAAGGGCGGACTATCTCGTTCAAAAATACGTTCTACCCATAATAAATAAAGGCGCTAAGGTGGAAACGCCCAAGCATAACACTAAGTGTTTGCGCCAAAATCTAGTTAAAATTAAAGATATCGAACAAGCCCATATCGCGCTTGCTTTTGAAACGTATCCCTACGGCGATATAAACCGCGTAAAAAACGAAATAGCGGTAGGCGTTTTGGGTGGCGGTATGAGTAGCAGGTTATTTAGAAAAGTTAGAGAAGAAATGGGGCTTGCGTACTCGGTTTATTCGTTCGCGTCAAGATACAAAACGGCAGGTAGCGTAAGCGTTTACGCAGGCGTTAATTTAAGCGAATACAAAAACGCCTTCGACGCGATTTTAGAAGTTATAAACGAACTAAAACGAAAAGGCGTAACTAAAAGCGAAGTTGAAAAGGTTAAAACTCAATTAAAAGCGTCAACCGTTTACTCGCAAGAGCGCCCGCTAGGGCTGTCGCAATTTTACGCGTCACACTACCTAAAAACGGGAACTATTTACGATTTTAATGAAAGAATTAAACAAATTGAAAGCGTTTCGTTAGACGACGTTAATAATGAGTTTGAAAAATTTAATAGTTTAGACGTTTCAACCGCGGTCGTAGGTAAAAACGTAGAAAGGCTAAATTAAAAAAGCGGACTTTTAAGTCCGCTTTAATTTTACAGTTTAGTTTTTATAAGTTCATACGTTTAGCAAAATTTTGCTTTAATAGGGTAGCGTAACTACGATAATTTCAAATTCCATAGCATTACGATTAAGTGATTTGCTATGGAATTTGTTTTGTCAACCGTTAATTTGTAGTAGTGTTACCGCATAGGCAACCGCAAGTGGTGGTAGTGAGTAGCGCGAGAAGTAGTAGCGCTTGGGTTGACGTTATCGTAGAATTTGTCGTAAGTAAAAACAAAAGACCTAAAAAAACAAGGTTAGTAGAACTCATATTTTACTCCTTTTACAAAAATTTCTATATTACTACAATATGCGACTTTTAATTCAATATGTTAAAGTTGACATATTTTCTTTTCTTCATTTATCATAAAATTGTAAAATCAAGGGGGAATAATTATGAACGCCATTAAACCTGTTTTACTGCTTGATAAAAAAACTCAAAATATGATAGAAAACTACGTTCCGTCAGACGAAACGCTTGAAGAATTAGTAAGTTTTTTTAGTGTTTTTTCCGATTTAACAAGACTGCGTATGATATCGGCCTTAGCAATTAGCGAAATGTGTGTAACCGATTTATCTACGCTTCTTCAAATCAATCAAACCACCGTATCCCATCAACTAAAAACTCTTCGCGATATCGGTGCAGTAAAGTATCGCAGAGTTGGTAAAATTATTTTATATTCACTTAAAAACGAAGTGATAAACGAAGTGTTATTAAAAGGCGTTGAGTTTCTCGGTTACTAAATTTTAATCCCTTATAAACTTAGTTAAAGTGCGTTTCTGCCGTCGCCGTGTGTCTGCAATGACCAACAAGGTCTATTGCAACCACCCGTCTAGGCGAGCCTTCTTTAACTCGTTTCTAAGGTCTTAAAATATCGCTTTGAATAAGTTTAGCGTTTAGCCTAACTTGCAACTAAGGTCTTAAAACAAGTTGTAATAGGCTTTACAAATAAAAAACAACCACAGCGTTGGCGTTAGCCAACTCATAACTTGCCGATAGGCAACCATAACTGCGTAAGCATCATAACTTTTTGCCTACGGCAAAAACCATAACTAAAAAAAGCGGTGGCAAGCCACCGCTTTTCACTTATTATTTACCGCAACCTAAGCCGTAGGGTTTGCCACAGCCACCCTTATTGCCACAGCAACAGCATAAAACGAGAAGTAACGGAAGTAACCAACCGCAACCGCAAATCTTATCGATTATACCGTTTAAGCAACCGTTACCACAGCAACAGAGAATGAGTAAGATAATAAGTATGTACAAACAGCAGTTATCACCGCCGAATCCAAAAAGGTTCATCATAATTTTTTTCCTCCAAAATATTTTTAAGGTGATATTTCTATCACTACATAGTATTTATTTTTTTATAAAAGTGTTACTTTTGTTGTAATTTTAATCAAATTATGTTAACATAATTATAGCAAGCACCTAAATATTGGGCTTGACTTTACGTTTTTTTATTTTTCTTACGGGTATCTTAGCGAACCCGATTGGAGGCTTTTATGAAAAAATTATTTAACTTTACCGCAAAGCAAATTGCGGGAATAGCAGTACTTCTTGCACTCGTTATCGTATTGCAAGCGGTTGGCGGGTCGATAACTATCGGCGCAGTTTCACTTAACTTTACGCTTATTCCCATAGTGCTAGGCGGTATTTTATTTGGCGCTACCGTTGGCGGAATTTTAGGTTTTGCTTGCGGAATAGTAGTTTTAATTCAAGTAATTATGGGCTTAAACCCATTTTATCTTGCTATTTGGTCAAACGACCCCGTAGTTACCACTTTAACTTGCATACTCAAAACCACCGTTGCGGGAATATTGTGCGGTATAGCGTATAAGTTAATTAGTAAAAAATCGCCCGTAGTTGCTTTGTTTACCGCGTCTGCTATCGTTCCCGTCGTAAACACCGGCTTGTTTATAGTAGGGTGCTTGTTTATGTCGTCGGTTTACGGTATGAGCGCAGGTCAAAACGTTCTAGTATTTATACTAGTTGGGCTTGTAACTTTTAATTTCTTCTTTGAATTTTTAGTAAACGTTATCGTTTCCCCTGCGCTTAAAAGGGTAATAAAAATCGTTAATAAGGAGTAATTTATGATACTTTGTATAGACGTTGGCAATACCAACATAAAATACGCCGTGTTTGACGGGGATATATTAAAAGCGTCTTTCCGCGTTTCTTCACGCCACACGAGAACTGCCGACGAGTACGGTGCAACCTTACTTAACCTTCTTGCAAGTAAAGATATTAAAACGCAAGATATAGCGGGAATTATAATGTCTTCTGTTATACCTTCTCTTAACTACACGATAAGTCATATGTGCGAATACTTTTTCGGTATCAAGCCTATGGTGGTTGGCGCAGGCATAAAAACCGGGCTTAACGTAAAGGCAGATAACCCCAAAGAAGTCGGTGCTGACATTATTGCAAACTGCGTAGGCGCATACCAAAAATACGGTGACGGCAAGCCTATGATAGTTATAGATTTTGGAACTGCCACCACTTTTGACGTGTTGACGGGATTAGGAGAACTTATCGGCGTTGTTATTGCGCCGGGCATGAAGTCGTCGCTTGAAAGTTTAGTAAGTAACACCGCGCAACTTCCTATGATAGAACTTCAAGCCCCAAAAACTGCAATACCTAAAAACACCAAAACGGCAATGCAAGCGGGTATAATATTTGGTTTTGCTGGCTTGGTTGAAAATATAGTTAAAAAAATAAAAGAGCAACTTGGCGTAGAAGAAATTTCAGTTACCGCAACGGGCGGTATGGGCGAAATTATCGCAAAAGAAGTTTCGTGTATTACTAGAATTGATAGATTATTAACTTTACAAGGCTTAAAACACCTTTACGAGATAAACAATGAAAACCGTTAAAATAGGTAGCGTTACGATAGGCGGTAACAATAAAATTGCCGTTCAGTCGATGACGAATATTAAAACTGAATACGTAGATAGGGTAGTATCTCAAATACTCGCGCTAGAAAATAACGGTTGCGATATAGTTAGGGTTGCCGTGAAAGACGAGATAGACGCGTTATCAATTAAAGAAATTAAAAAACGAGTTTCTTGCCCGATAGTTTGCGATATCCATTTCGACTATAAACTTGCGATAAAATCTATTGAAAACGGCGCTGATAAAATAAGGATAAACCCCGGCAATATAGGGAGTGAAGAAAACGTTAAAAAGGTTGCCGAATGCCTAAAATATCACGGCGTTCCCGTTCGCGTTGGCTCTAATACGGGTAGCGTGGAAAAAGAGTTTTTGAAAAAGTACGGCAAAAACGAAGTTTCGCTCGTTGAAAGCGCCCTTAAAAACGTTTCAATACTAGAAAAGTACGGCGTAGAGGATATCGTTATTTCGGCAAAAGCGTCGTCAGTACCCTTAACCGTTAAAACTTATAGATACTTAAAATCAAAAACCGATTACCCCTTGCACCTTGGCGTTACCGAGGCTGGCACTTACGAAAGCGGTGTGATAAAATCAAGCGTAGGCATAGGCTCGCTACTACTTGATGGGATAGGGGATACGATAAGAGTAAGTCTATCCGCTGACCCTATTTTAGAACCTTTAATAGCAAAGAAAATTATTCGTTCTTGCGGGCTAGATAACAACTATTGCGAAGTGGTTTCTTGCCCAACTTGTGGAAGAACGGAATACGACTCGATAGGGCTTGCAAACAAGATAGAAAAGTTAACCGCAAACATCAATAAACCCCTTAAAGTTGCGGTTATGGGTTGCGTGGTGAACGGCCCCGGCGAGGCAAAGGACTGTGACGTTGGCATCGCAGGTTCAAAAGATTACTGTGTAATCTTCAAAAAAGGCGAAATTTACAAGAAAGTTCCCTTTGAAAATGCAGAAAAAGAATTTATAAGAGAGATAGAAGAAATTGCAAAATCCTTGTGACAAAGTTTTAGAAGCGGTAAAAAACTTCCTTGGCGATACGATAGATATAAGAATAAATTCAGCCGTTATAAAAAACGGGGAAGTTACCGTCAATTTAATATGCGACTCGGTAGTGAGTGAAGGCGATAAGAATTTAATAAAGAGTTCGTTTGAAAACGAATTTTCCGCTATGCCGATAAACCTTAACTTTTCAAAGTCCATAGCCGATGCCGAAATTTGCAAAACGGCGGTGTTTAACTACCTTCAAACCCACTGTTTTTCGGTTGCTCACGCAATTGACAAAAATTCCGTTAAAATAATATCGGGTGGCAAGAAAATTAAGTACGAAATCGTAGTGCTAGACACCGTTAAGGAATATCTAGAAAGAACGGGGGTAATACCGTCGCTTAACGACTATTTACATAGAGAGTACTGTAACCTTTTCGAAGGTGAAATTCGCGCGTCGTCGCACGACGAAAGCGCGCCCACGCTTGAAGATTACAGCGTTTTAGAAAGTGACGTTTTAGACCTTCAACAAAGAAAGGTAAAAATGGCGGAAGTCGTTAGATTTTGCGACGACGAGTTTTACGATACCGCAACCTATATTCAAGACGGAAAAGAAGTTTTAGGCAAGTGCTATTTTGCAGGTACTGTCGTTGAAAAAGAAGAACGCCTTAGCAAAAAAGGCAACACCTATTATAGGCTTACTCTCGACGACAAGTCGTCAAAAATTTCGGGCAGTTACTTTACTAGTGACAAGCAAAAACTACAAAAACTTCAAAAGATTGACGTGGGTAGCGTAATAATTGCCCGTGGCGAGATTGACGAGTTTGGTGGTAGAACTAGTTTTATAATAAAAGGCTATCACTTATGCGAGTTCCCAAGCGGATATAAACCTCAGCCTCGCCCGTCAAAAAAACCGCCCGAAAAGTACACTTACGCTTTCCCAACCCCGTGTGAAACGTCTAAGCAAGACGATTTCTTTACTTCGTCAAACACCCTTCCTAAATGGCTTACTGAAAAGGAATACGTGGTAGTGGATATTGAAACCACGGGAACTGACGTTACTAGTGATAAAATTACTGAAATCGGCGCGGTAAGAATTAAAAACGGAGTAATACGCGAAACCTTTCAAATTCTTATCGACCCCGAAGTAACGCTTTCTAAGCGCATAGTAGAACTAACAGGGATAACCGACGAAATGCTCGTAGGTAAACCCAAAATTCAAGACGCGTATCCCGACTTTATAAAGTTCTTAGGCGACGCGGTTTTCGTTGCACATAACGCTGACTTTGACTATCGCTTTTTGAAAAACGCAGGCAAACCCTTAGGCTATTATATTGAAAACGAGTGTGTCGACACGTTAGAAATTTCAAGAAAGAAACTTCCTTGGCTACCTAACCACAAATTAAACACCGTTTGCGGTTATTTTAATATTGAATTCCGCCATCACAGAGCGCTAAGTGACGCGTTTGCCACCGCCGAGGCTTTGATAGAACTTTCTAAACTTTAAGGAATTTTATTTTAAGTGGGGACAACTTTTTTCCGGAATTACGTTTTCCCCACTTAAAAATCACCCCTTTCCTAAAACTCCTCAAAACCCCTTATTCCCCTTATTCTTTAAGGGGGTAGGGTGTTTTTTATTTTATAAAAATCTTATTAAAAATATTGCGTAACAAATAAAAAAATGATATAATTTATTTGCGACATAATTTTATATCCACAAAAGTATACTTCTAGGGTAGAGGTGTACTGTTTTCGCGCTATATCTTTTGTGGATAATTGTGTCGCAACAATGCGGATAGTCACTTTTGCTAGGTGTCATCCGTTTGGGTGGCACTTTTTATTTTTAAGGAGGTTTTTATGAAAACTAAACTACTTACAATTTTAACTACGTTATTGCTTATCTCGTTAAGTTTATTTACCTTTACCGCTTGTGGTAATGATGATAGCAATAATAAGTACCAAGACATTTTATCAATCTATAATATGTACGTTGTGTCGGCGCAAGAAAGTGGCGCTGAGCCGTTATCTTACGAAGATTGGATTTCAAGCATAAAAGGTGACAAAGGCGATACTGGTGCCCAAGGTCTAAAAGGCGATAAGGGTGACAAAGGCGATACTGGTGCCCAAGGCGAAAAAGGTGATAAGGGTGACAAAGGCGATACTGGTGCCCAAGGTCTAAAAGGCGATAAGGGTGACAAAGGCGACACTGGTGCCCAAGGCGAAAAAGGTGATAAGGGTGACAAAGGCGACACTGGTGCCCAAGGCGTAGGCATAGCCGATATTTACGTTGCAGATAACGGTGATGTTATGGTTAAATATACAAATTCTAGTGAATACGTAGTAGTTGGTAACGTTGCGCCAAATACCCAAAACGACTCATTATTAAAATTTGCCATGAACGAAGATAATCAAACGGTATCAGTTGCTGGTATAGGTATGCATTTTGAAAATAGTGTTGTTATACCGTCAATTTATAGAGGATACCCTGTAACGGGTATTGCTGATACGGCGTTCTACGGTTGCAGTTCGCTCACGTCAATAGAAATACCCGAAGGTGTAACTAGTATAGGTAATTCTACGTTTAGTAGTTGTTCTTCGCTCACGTCGATAGAAATACCCGAAGGTGTAACAAGTATCGGTGAATATGCGTTTAGTAGTTGTTCTTCACTCACGTCGATAGTAATACCCAAAAGTATAACTAGTATAGGTAATTCTGCGTTCTCTGGTTGCAGTTCACTTAACTATAACATAAAAGACAATCTTAAATATTTGGGAAATGGTAAAAACCCTTATCTATGTTTAATAGGTACATTTTCTAATTGTATAACCACTGTTGCTGTTGATAAAAACTGTAAATTAGTAGGTAGTTATGCGTTCAATGGGTGTACTTCACTTACGTCAATAGAAATACCTGATAGTGTAACAAGGATAGGTAATTCTGCGTTCTCTGGTTGCAGTTCACTCACGAGTGTAACAATAGGCAACGGCGTAACAAATATAGGTGATTATATGTTCTTTTCTTGTGTTTCACTTACGAAAGTAACTTTAGGTAATAATGTAACGAGTATAGGTGATTGTGCGTTCAATGGTTGCACTTCACTCACATCAATAGTACTGCCCGACAGTGTAAAAACCATAGGTCATAAGGTATTTATTAATTGTGATTTACTCACAAGTGTAACTATAGGTAAAGGTGTAACTAATATGGGTTTTTATGCGTTCGCTGATTGTGAATTACTAACTACTATTAACTTTAACGGTACTGTTGGAGAGTGGAATAAAATTGAAAAGAATTATGACTGGATTTATTGTGTTCCTGCAACGAAGGTGATTTGTACTGACGGAGAAGTTTTGTTATAAAAACTAAACAAATTTATAATAAATTATAAAAAACGCTTGCTAAACGGCGTTTTATATGTTAAAATACATATGATTTAATACGATAGGCTAAGTTGAGAGTGTCAAAAGGCACTCTCAAATTTATTTATAAGGGATATATGAAGTTCAAACCTAATGAAGAAATTATCAATTTTTTAACTAAATACGCAAGCGAGTTAGGCGTTGAGATTGTTGACGTTGAAGTAAAGTCAGGCAAAAACCCCTATTTAACCGTTTTTATAGACCGTGACGGTGGCGTTGATCTTGACACGCTTGAAAAGTTTCACAATCTTATAAACCTTCCGCTTGACGAGTTTGACCCGTACGATAGCCCTTACACCTTAAACGTTTCTAGCCCCGGCATTGATAGACCGCTCAAAACCCAAAGGGATTTTGAAAGAAAGATGGGAAAGGATGTTGAAGTTAAACTTTACGCCCCGCTAGAAAAAGGCGTTAAGTATTTTGAAGGCACGCTAGTAGGTTTTGAAAACGGCGTTGTAACCGTTAAAACCGAAAAGGGCGAAGTAATTTCATTAGAGCAATCAAAAATTGCAAAAATAAACGAAGCAGTAAAATTCAACTAGAATTTTATATATAAGGAGAAAATTATGGTAAACAAAGATTTTTTTGCAGCGCTTGACGAACTTTGCGCAAGCAAGGGTATTGAAAGGCAATCTTTTATCGACACTTTGCAATCGGCGCTTACGTCTGCGTATAAAAAATACGCCAAAGGCGACGCGAGTGACGTCGTAGTTAAACTTAACGACGAAAAGTGTTCTATAAGATTTTTCGCCACCAAACAGATAGTTGACGTGGTTGAAGACCCTGATAAGCAAATCACGCTTGAAGAGGCAAAGGAACTTAAAAAGACTTATAAACTCGGTGACACCTACGAAAAGGAATTCACCCCCAAAGACTTTGGTAGAATTGCCGCTCAAACTGCAAAACAAGTAGTTATGCAAAAAATTAGAGAGGCTGAAAGAAACAATACAATCTCCGAGTTTGAAGACAAGGAAAACGAAATTCAGTCGGCTATCGTTAGAAAGGTTGAAAACGGCACCGTTTACGTTGAACTTTCGGGCGGTCAACTCGAAGGCGTAATGCTTCCGCAAGACCAAATCGTTGGCGAGAATTACGACGTTAATCAAAAAATCAACGTTTACGTTAAGAGAATTCGCCAAATCGGTAAAAACACTCAAATTCTCGTATCTCGTACGGCTACGGGGCTCGTTAAACGTTTCTTTGAAAACGAAGTTCCCGAAATCAAGCAAGGTATCGTTGAAATTAAATCCGTTTCGCGCGAGGCTGGTCAAAGAAGTAAAATCGCGATTTATAGTTCCGACCCGCAAATTGACGCGGTTGGTGCGTGCGTAGGTAATAAAGGTATGCGCGTAAACGCAGTTATCGAGCAACTTGGCGGTGAGAAAATCGACATTATTCCGTGGAGTGAAGACCCGCTTGAATTTATAGCAAAGGCATTAGCGCCCGCTAAGGTTTTAAGGGTTACCGCTATTGACGAAAAGTCGGCAAGAGTAGTAGTTCCCGACGATAAACTTTCGCTCGCTATCGGTAGAGACGGGCAGAACGCTCGTTTAGCGGCACGCCTTACCGGTTGGAAGATTGACGTTAAGAGTGAGTCAAAGGCTATGGAAGAACTTCGCGAGGCGGAAGAACTTCAAAGCGATTTGGAGATTGACGTAGAAGAATAAGGAGTAGGTATGGCTGAAAAGAAAGTACCTATGCGCACTTGTATCGCTTGTAGAGCGGAAAAGCCCAAGAAAGAACTTATTCGTATAGTAAAGACCAAAGACGGGGTTTTTACGGTAGATAAAACGGGTAAAGTTTCAGGCCGTGGGGCGTATCTGTGTGACGATAAGGCGTGCGCCGAAAAGGTTATAAAGAAAAAGTTATTAAAGCACGCTTTCGGCGTAGAAGTTTGCGAAGACGTTTACGCCAAACTTACGGAGGAATTCTTTGGAAAAGAGTAAACCGCTTAGTTATATAGGTTTTGCTTTAAGAGCAAGAAAGGTGCGTACAGGCGTTAACGCAATACAAACGCTTAAAGGAAACGTTTATTTATTGATAATTTGTAAGACAGCGTCGAAAAACACTTTTGACGACGCCGTTAAGTTATCAAAAAAATTCAACGCCCCGATAGTTATAAGCAACACCTATTTGGTACAAGATTTAGTTAAAAAAGAAAATTGCAAACTTCTGGCTATACAGGACGAATCGCTTGGAAATGCCGTTTTGCAAAATTTAGACAGTCATTTTCAAAAGTATTCGTGGAGGGATAATACCTGATATGGAAATTAAAAAAGAAGAAAAGAAAGAATTTAGTAGTATTAAAAATTTATCCGTTATTCTCAAAGAGAATAAAGGCGCTCAAATAGTAGGCGATTATAAGGCTTTTCAAAAATCTATTGATAAAAAGATTAGTGAAAAGTTAAAGGCTATGCGCGCTAAAAAGGCGCAAGAAGAGGAGGCTAAAAAGCAAGAAGTAGCCCCCGTTGTTCCCGCGCCCGAAGTGGTAGAACAAAAGGTTGAACAAGCGCCTAAAAAAGAAGAGGTTAAAGTTGTTGAACCAAAAGTTGAAGAAAAGCCTAAAAAAGAAGTTAAGGTAGAGCCTAAGGTTGAAGAAAAACCGCAAGTTGTGGAAGAAAAGCCCAAAACTCCCACCATACAAAAAACGGATAACCCAAATATCGTTATTATCGACGGTAAAAGGGTTTTCGTACCCCAAAAGCGCGAATACGTTGCAAAAGACGACGGTAGGGGTAAAAACTTCGATAAAAAGCCTTCTAAACCTATGGGTGATAGACCGCAAAAGCGCGAGTACGTAGCGCCCAGCGACAAAAAGCCGTTCACGCCGTCTATAAAGAGTGCTCCGCCTGCGTACGTTCCCAAGGAAAGCACTAAGCAACAAGGCAAGAAGAAAAACGAAAGAAATAATTACGACGATAAAAAGGCTATCAATAAAAAGTCGCTTATCAAAGGTCAAGTATCTATCGACGATTTTGACGAGAATAAGTCTGGTTATAGAAAGATGAGAAAGGCAAAAGATAAGCGCCAAGAGGAAACGTCGTCGGGTATTAAAATCGAAAAAGCAGTTATAAATAAGGAAATTATTCCCGTAAAAGAACTTTCTGAACTCTTAGGAATAACCGCGGTAGAAATTACCAAGCGCCTTTTCAAAGAAGGTATCTTAAAAACCATTAACGACTCTATCGACTACGATACGGCAGGCTTTATCGCGGCGGAACTCGGCATTGAACTAGAACTCAAACTCGACAAGACCGCGGAAGACGTTTTAAGCGAAGGTTTCAAAGACGACGAAGAAGACGAGGCTAAACTTATTAAGCGCCCACCCGTCGTTACCGTTATGGGTCACGTTGACCACGGTAAAACTTCACTTCTTGATAGAATTAGAAACGCAAACGTTACGGCAGGCGAGGCGGGTGGTATAACCCAACATATCGGCGCGTACACAGTAAGCGTTAACGGTGAAACCGTTACTTTCTTAGATACGCCAGGTCACGCTGCGTTCACGGCTATGAGAGCGCGCGGTGCTCAAATAACCGATATTGCGGTTATAGTAGTTGCGGCTGACGACGGTATTATGCCACAAACTGTCGAGGCTATTCACCACGCAAAAGCGGCGGGCGTAACCATTATAGTTGCGGCAAACAAAATAGACAAACCTACTGCGGATATCGAAAGGGTTAAAAAAGGTCTTGCCGACCAAGAAATTTTAGTAGAAGAATGGGGTGGCGACGTTGCGCTCGTTCCCGTTTCTGCAAAAACCGGTCAAGGTATTGACGAACTCCTTGAAACTATCGTATTATCCGCTGAAATGAAAGAACTCAAAGCCAACCCCGACCGTATGGCTAAGGGCGCTATCGTAGAGGCTAAACTCGACAAGGGCAAAGGCCCCGTGGCTACCGTACTCGTTCAAAAAGGTACGCTTAAAGTTGGCGACTACTTAGTTGCAGGTACGATAACTGGTAAAGTTAGAGCGATGGTTGACGACAAGGGTAGAAACGTAAAATCGGCAGGCCCGTCTATGCCCGTATCTATTTTAGGTTTAGAATCAGTTCCCAACGCTGGCGACAGTATATTTGCAGTAGAAGAGGCTAAACTCGGCGCGCTCGTTGCAAGTGAAAGAAAAAATAAAGAAAGAGAAGATATGATTAGAGAACAACAAAAAGTATCGCTTGACGACTTGTTCTCAAAGGTATCTTCGGGTGACCTTAAAACTCTTAATATAATCGTAAAAGCCGACGTTCAAGGTTCGGTTGAGGCAATTAAACAATCGCTTATAGAACTTTCTAACGAAGAAGTTAAAGTTAGCGTTATACACTCGGCGGTAGGCGCTATTTCGGAAACTGACGTTAACCTTGCGGATTCTTCAAACTCAATTATTATCGGCTTTAACGTTAGACCGGATAGCAAGGCGAAAGCGCTTGCTGAACAAAGCAAAATCGACATCAAGTTATACAGAGTTATCTACGAGGCGATTGACGACGTTACAAAAGCGCTTAAAGGTATGCTTGCGCCCAAGTTTAGCGACGTTTATATGGGTAAAGCCGAAGTTCGTGAAACGTTCAAAATCACGGGTGTCGGCACGGTTGCAGGTTGTTACGTTACCGACGGTAAAATCGTTCGTAACGGCAAACTTAGAATTTACCGTAACGACGTTATGATTTGCGAAGGAAACGTTCTTCAACTCAAACGTTTCAAAGACGACGTTAAAGAAGTTCAACAGGGCTTTGAATGCGGTATGTCTATCGAGAAGTTTGACGATATTAAAATCGGCGACTTTATCGAGTGCTATATCGTAGAGGAGCAAAAGGCGTAAACTATGAAAGGAAAGCGCACGGATAGGCTTAACAGCGAGTTTCGTAAACTTATTTACGAAGTTATTAAAAACCGCATAAACTCACCCGATATTACCGAGATGTTCTCGGTAACGGAAGTTGACGTTTCGCCCGACCTCAAACACGCTAAGGTTTATATTAGCGTGTATTCGACAGACGAGGAAAAGGCAAAAAAAACGCTTGACGCTATTTCAAAATCTTCGCCTGAAATTAGGCGTGAACTTGCAAGGCTTTCAAGCATACGCTACGTTCCCGAACTTAGATTTTATCACGACGGGGCTAGCGCATACGGTAACAAAATAGATAAAATTTTATCGGGTTTAACCTACGTAACGAGTGGAGACGACGATGACGATAACGGAGATAGCAACTGAATTAAAAACCTTAAAATCGGTACTGATTTTTTCGCATAATCGCCCAGACGGGGATACTTTGGGTTCGGCTACCGCTTTGCGCTTAGCGCTTCAAAAACTAGGCGTTAGGGCGGATATCGTGTGTTTTCACGATATACCCGATAAACTCAAATACCTTAATGGCGTTGAGTTTATCACACAAAAACCTTGCCTTGATTTTAAGTATTCGGCTCACGTTTCGGTGGACTGTTCGACGGAAGGTATGTTTTTAGATTTATATTCTTATTACGAAAAGTCTACGCTAACTATAAACGTTGACCACCACGTTTCAAACACTAGATACGCAAAACTTAACTACGTTGAAAACACAGCGTCTTGTTGCGAGATAATTTATTCGCTTATCTTAGCGCTAGGCGTTGAAATTGATAAAGATATTGCAGAGTGTTTGCTTACGGGTATAGTTACCGATACGGGGGCTTTTTGCCACTCGAACGTAACTGATAACACTTTATACGTTGCGTCAATGCTCAAAAAGGCGGGGGCAGACCTTCACAAGATAATAAAACTCAATTTCAAAAACCAAACCAAACAGCGCTCAGATTTATACGCTAGCGTCATAAGTAAAATGCGTTATCGTTTAGACGGGAAAGTGGGAATTTTAGTAATTACTAAAAGCGATATTGAAAATGCCGGCGCTGTTGACAATATGACAGAAGGTTTTATCGATTACCCCCTTACGGTTGACACGGTTGAAGTTGCAATTTCACTTCTTGAAACGGGTAAAAACCGCTATAAAATTAGTTTGAGAAGTAAAGGGAAAGTGAACGTTAACGAGATAGCGTCGCTCTACGGTGGCGGTGGCCACGTGTTAGCAAGTGGTGCGGTGCTTAACGGCTACTTAGAAGATATTATCGACAAACTTTGCTTTAACGTTGAGCAAAGGCTTTAACTATATGAACGGATTTATAAATTATTACAAGCCGAGTGGAATATCCTCGGCTTATGCTATAAACAGAATAAAAAAACTGTTCAAGGGTGAAAAAGTTGGGCATATGGGTACGTTAGACCCGCTTGCCGAAGGCGTTTTGCCTATTGCGGTTGGAAAGTCTACTAGGCTTTTCGACTTTTTGCTTGATAAAACAAAGGTATATATTGCCGAATTTACCTTCGGCTATCAAACGGACACGCTAGATAGAGGCGGTAAAATAATAAAAGATAACGGCAAAGTTCCCACGAAAGACCAAATAAATAGCGTTCTCAACTCGCTAACGGGAAAGATAATGCAAGTACCGCCTATATTTAGCGCTAAAAACGTAAACGGTCAGCGCAGTTACGACTTGGCGCGCCGTGGCGTTGTGGTTGAACTAAAACCTAAGCAAGTTGAGATAGATAGTATCGTAATGCTTTCAGGTAGCGGTGCGGTTTACACCTTTGAAATAACGTGTAAAGGCGGAACGTATATTCGCTCGATTTGTAGAGATTTAGCCGAAAAACTTTCAACTTTCGCTACTATGACGGCGCTTAAAAGAATAAAAAGCGGAAAGTTTACGCTTGATAATTCCGTTTTAGAAAGTGATATTTTATCTTCAACCGATATAAAAAGTTTACTAATCGCGCCTGACAGCGTTTTGAGTTTTGATAAAATTTATCTAGATAGTTATCAAACGGTAGAGCAATTAAACGGTAGACCGTACGATATAATCGTTAGTGACGGAACGTATTCCGTTTACGACGATAAAAACACTTTTTTAGGCGTTGGAATAGTAACAGAAAACCGCCTAAAAATTAAAGCGTATATAAAAGATAATGAATAAAGTAATTCTATACGGCGACAAATGCCCCGAAAACTTAATATTAGCCCTAGGTTATTTTGACGCGGTTCATAAAGGTCACCAAAAAGTGCTTAAAAAAGCCGTTTCGGTGGCGAGTGAAAAGGGGTTAACACCAGCGTCTTTAATTTTCGTTGGCGGAAAGAGTAAGAAAGACGTGTTTACCCTAAACGAGCGCGTAAGGCGTATATTTTTAACGGGCGTAAAAACGGTTATCGTCAAAGAACTTTCAAAAGATTTTATGGCGCTTTCTAAACTTAAATTTTTAGAAGAACTATCTAGCCTTTACGATATAAAAGCGGTGGTGTCGGGAAGTGATTTTACCTTTGGTAAAAACGCGGAAGGTAGCGTAGAAACCTTAAAAGAATTTTTTGGCACGGATAACGTTTATACTGAAAATTTAGAAGAAGAAAATGGCGAAAAGATTTCTTCAACTAGCATTAAAAACGCGCTATTAAAAGGCGATATTTTAACGGCAAACACCTTGCTTGGCGGTAATTATTTTATAAGCGGTGAAGTTATAAGGGGAAAGGGGCTAGGTCGCGACTTGGGCTTTCCAACTGCTAATATCTTGCTAGATAACAATAAACACCCTATAAATTCGGGCGTTTACGTTACTTTTACCGTTATAAACGGGGTAATATATCCAGCCATAACCAACGTTGGCGCACAACCTACCGTTGACGGAAACGATACGGTTATCGAAACGTATATCGACGGTTTTTTCGGCGATTTATACGGCAAAAGTTTAACGGTGTATTTCGTTGAAAGGCTTCGCGATATTAAAAAGTTTAATTCTATTATAGAATTAAAAGAACAACTCGAAAAAGATTTAAGGAGCATAAGATGATAAAATTCGGGCCAAGTGGTAACAGCGAATTATACCACGGCGCAGGCTATCAAGGAAGCGGAAATTCCGCGCTTTGGGTAAAGGAAACGGGGCTTGACTGCTTTGAATATTCCTTTGGGCGTGGCGTAAATATAACCGAGCAAAAGGCGTTAGAGATTGGCGAACTATTTAAGGCTCAAAATATAGAAATCAGCGTTCATTGTCCCTACTTTATTAACTTTGCCGGGCTTGACGATGAGAAGATAGAAAACTCCTATCGCTACGTTTTAAGTTCGCTAAAAGCAGGGCGTTTAATGGGTGCAAAGCGTGCGGTTTTTCACCCGGGGTCGCTTGGAAAACAACAGCGAGAAGACGCGGTTAATCTCACCAAAAAGCGTTTAGAAATACTCGCTCAAAAAATTCAAGACGAAGGCTACTTCGATATGATAATTTGCCCTGAAACGATGGGAAAGTCGGCTCAAATAGGCACGGTTTTAGAAGTTGCCGAGTTTTGTACTATCGCCCCCTTTTACTATCCGTGCGTTGACTTTGGGCACGTAAACAGTTTGTGGCAGGGGAAATTGCAATCGCCAAGCGATTATCAAGAGATTTTTTCAACCATAGAAAGCGTTTGCGGTTTTGAAAAACTAGACGATATGCACGTTCACTTTTCAAAGATAATGTATTCGCAAAAGGGCGAAGTTAAACACCTTACCTTTGAAGATACCACCTACGGCCCAAACCCAAAAGACTTTTTGTTAGCGGTAAAAGAAAAAAATATAAACCCCTATATCGTATCCGAAAGCGCAGGCACGCAGGATATTGACGCTAAGTTTATGAAAGATTTTTATTATAGTTTGTAAAAAAACCCGACTTCAAGTCGGGTTTTTTACGTAATTTTTACAAAACGCTTAAATTTTATTATTAAACTTTTAACAACGATTAAGTAAAATGTTTTTACTATTTTTCATATATTAAACACATTTTGAAAATATTATATAAGTGGGGGTACGATTATGAAAAAGCGTAAAAGAATAAAATATATTCCGCTAAGATACGTTTTTGCTATGCTTATAACGATACTTGAAATCGTTGCGATTATAGGCATAGTTATTTCACTTTGCTATTACGTTCCCTACTTTTATGCGTTAGCGTTACTAACTCAAATGGCTTGCACGGTTAAAATTATAGCGTCTGACGATAATCCCGACTACAAAGTGCCGTGGCTAGTCGTCGTTTTAATACTCCCCGTAGTTGGGTTTATGCTTTACTTTATATTCTCGTCAAGAAAACTTAAAGAAAAGTACGTTAAAAGACTAAAAGACATAGTAAAAAACACTTACGACCGCTCGTGCAATAAAGAGTATAACGCCTTAAAAACTCAAAGCGTTACCGCGTACAACCAGTTCAAAATGCTATCTAAAATTTCGGGCGCTAGTTTATATGCTAAATGTAACACCGAATATTTTAGCGATATAAAACCGCTTGCTGATAAGTTGGTTAAGGACTTAAAATCGGCAAAAAACTTTATATTTTTAGAGTATTTTATTATTGAAGAAGGCGTTTTTTGGAATTCGATACTAAAAGTTTTAATAGATAAGGCAAAGTGCGGTGTTGACGTTAGAGTGGTGTTTGACGACATAGGTTGTATGAAAACGCTACCATCAAACTATTCTAAAACGCTAAACGGCTACGGCATTAAAGCAATACCGTTTTCACGCCTTAAAGGTAGTGCCGACAGCGAGTTTAATAACCGCAACCACCGTAAAATTGCCGTAATTGACGGTAAAATTGCCTATACCGGTGGCTTTAACCTTGCCGACGAGTATATAAACGTAGTTGAAAGGTTCGGGCATTGGAAAGATTGTGGCGTTAGAATTTACGGCGAGGCGGTTTGGGAATTTACAAAACTGTTTTTAGTAGACTTCGGCATAAACACCAAAAAACTAATTCCAGCGCCAAATAACTGTTTTCCAAAAGTAACAGTTTCAAATAGCGACGGTTTTATTATGCCTTTTGGCGACGGACCTAAACCGCTATATCCTAGGCGAGTGTCTAAATCGGTTATACAAAATTTACTTTCTTGCGCTAAGCGTTACGTTTATATAACCACACCGTATTTAATCATAGACAACGACCTTTTAACGGATATAGAAAACGCGTCGCTACGCGGGGTTGACGTTAAAATTATAGTTCCTGCTATTCCCGATAAAAAACTCATTTTCACAATGACGAAAAGTTACTATTCAAGGCTACTTAGCGCAGGGGTTAAAATTTACGAATACACGCCGGGGTTTATGCACGCTAAAATCTATCTAGTTGACGACGACTACGCTATGATAGGAACGGTAAATTTAGACTATCGCTCGCTAGTTCATCACTTTGAAAACGGAGTTTTGTCGTATAAGTCTAGTTTTAATAGCGACGTAAAAAGCGACGTTTTATCCGTAATAGATAAGTCAAAAGAAATAAAAAAAGAAGAACTTAAAAACACGGTATTACAAAGGTTTATAAGTTCGCTAGTTAAGATATTCGCGCCGTTAATGTAAAAAAACGAAGTCAGTTGACTTCGTTTTTCTTTTTCTTAAATTTTATTTTGGGAATAAATATATAGCCGTAAGTTAAAGTAAACGCTATTTGAACGGGTATACCTATAAGGTATAAATGCGCGCTTATCGGCGTTACGTAGATTAAATATAGGTGGAAATTAAGTAGCGTTGTCCAAATAATTCCAGAAATGCAAATAAACTCGAACAACGGGTTTTTGTACACGCACGAAAACACCAAAAAAAGTATAAACGACACGGGTACGGCAGTTGTAAAGCAAAGCCAAATTCTACCGTTTATATCAAACGCGCTTAGCGTGATAAAAACGATTAGAGAAACTAGCCACACGATACAGTCGGCAAGTAGTGGAATAATTATCGAACGCAGTTTATTTATAGGCATTTTAGCGCGTTTTTTTTCGGATAATAAATCGTTAAGCGTTATGCCGAATATTTGAGAAATTTGGTATAGAACGTAACTGTCCGGCAGGCTTTCACCGCTTTCCCACTTGGCAACCGCTTTATCCGAATAATTGAGTTTTTCCGCAAGAGACGCTTGCGTCAACCCGTGGTATTTTCTGTATTTTGCTATGTTTTTAGCAACCACTAGGTTGAACTGTTCTTTGTTTTTCATACCTTAAATTATAGCGGATTTTATAAAAATTTCAAGTGTTTTTAAGTGTTAATTAGATGAAACCTAAAATTTAGATAAATATTTTCGACAAATATTATCGAATTAAATAAAAATTTAACTCGTAAAGTTGACTAAATATATTAAGTATGTTAATATATATAGGGTCAATATGAAAACTATTGTAAAGTCGGCTCTCGTTATTGAAGACGGGGATTTAATTTTTAATTACGTAAACTACTACGTTGACGACGGGTTTTTAGTTATTATAGGCGATAAAAGGCTACTTTTAACAGACGGTAGATATATAGAACACGCCAAATTAAAGGCAAGCGCTAACTCTTACCTTCAAAGTGAACTTTCGCTTGAAAAAGCGCTTAACGAAAACGGAGTTAAAAGGGTAGGGCTCGTATATAAAAACACTTCGGCAAAACTACTTAGCCGTTTAATAAACGGTGGGTTTGAAGTTTACGATGCGGAAAGCGAGTATCAAGAGTTTTCGTCGATAAAAACGGTAAGCCAACTTCAAAAGATAAAAAAGGCGTGTGAAATTACCGAAACTGCTTTTTTTAAGACCTTGCCTTTTATAAAAACGGGCGTTACCGAACTTGAAGTTTCGGCAGTACTTGAATACAACTTTAAGATGCTGGGCGGTCAAGTAGGGTTTGAAACGATAGTTGCGTTTTCTAGTGGCGGTTCAGTTCCGCACTATAAAACTAGCGATAAAAAACTTGAACCCAATACCCCGATACTAATGGACTTTGGGTGTTCGTATCAAGGCTATCTATCCGATATGACTAGAACGTTTTACTACGGCGCACCAACAGATAAGTTTTTGTCGGTGTACGGTAGCGTAAAAACGGCGTGGCACAAGGCGTATAGCGAGATAAAGTCGGGTATGACTTGTATGGAGGCTGACGGGGTTGCTAGAAGTTACCTAAAAAGTTGCGGGTTAGATAAGTGTTTTACCCACTCGTTAGGTCACGGCTTAGGCGTTAAGATACACGAATTTCCAACGCTTAGCCCAAAATCTTCAACCGTACTTAACAACGGTATGGTATTTTCAATCGAGCCGGGCGTTTACTTAGAAAACGAGTTCGGCGTTCGAATTGAAGACACGGTCGTTTTACAAAACGGCAGGTGCGTTTCACTAATGACAAGCGATAAAGAACCGATTATTCTATCGGTAAAATAAAAAAATATTTTTCAAGGAGAAAATTTTAATATGGTATTAGCAGGCGATTTAAGAAAGGGCGTAACTATCGAGTACGAAGGCAAAATCTTCACGGTTGTTGACTTTTTACACGTTAAACCCGGCAAGGGCGCAGCGTTCGTAAGAACTACGCTTAAAAACGTTGTTGACGGTAAGGTTTTACAAATTACCTTCAACCCGACCGAAAAGTTTGAAAACGCGATAATCGAAACTAAGAAAATGACTTATTCGTATAACGACGGTGAACTTTACTACTTTATGGACGAAGAGTATAATATGGAACCGCTCAACTACGACCAAGTTGAAGACGCGCTTAAATACGTTAAAGAAAACGACCCCGTAACCGTTAAGTTCTATAAGGGTAAAGCGTTCTCGGTAGAATGCGAAAACTTCGTTGAACTCGAAGTTATCGAAGCAGAGCCTAGCGTTGCAGGTAACACGGCAACTAACGCTACCAAGCAAGTTAAAATCGAAACCGGTCTTTATATTCAAGTACCTATGTTCGTTAACGAAGGTGACGTTATTCGTATTGATACCCGCACGGGCGACTATATGGAAAGAGTTAAAAAATAATTCATTTTACCTGACGGTGATTTATCCTGTCAGGTATTTCAATTTTTATGAAGACTGCAATTATCACGGGTGCAAGTAGCGGAATAGGTCTTGCAACCGCAATAAAACTTAAAAGCGAAGGCTATAACGTAGTTGGAAGTTATCTAACTAACGAAGAAACCGCCAAAGCCGTAGAACTAGAATACGGCATACCGTTTATTCGGTGTGACGTGTCTAGTGAAAGCGACGTGGGCGCGTTGTTTTCCTATGCCGAAAAACTTTACGGAAAGGTTACCTTAGTTATTGCAAACGCGGGCGTGGCGTTAAAGCAAAGCCCACTTTTAGACGTTAGCGAAGAAGATATCGATAGGGTAATTTCAGTAAACCTTAAAGGCACTATCTTAACGGATAAACGCGCCGTTTTATCAATGCTAAGCGGTGGCGGTAGAATAGTTAATATCTCGTCAATATTCGGTTTGTCGGGCGGGAGTTGCGAAGTTCCGTATTCTGCAACGAAAGCGGGCGTTATAGGTTTAACGAAAGCGCTTGCTGAGGAAACGTCGTCTTCAAACATAGAAGTTTTAGGGGTTGCGCTAGGTCTTGTTGATACGCCTATGAACGCGCACTTATCTAGCGAAGATAAACTAAACTTTTGCAAAGAGTGTAATCTTGATAAAATTCCTTCGGCGAGCGACACGGCTAACGAACTATATAAAATCATATCAAGTAGTGAAAACCTAAACGGTCAAATCATAACCGTTTTCGCTGGCTAAAAAAATATAATTTTTTTATAAAAAATAAAAGGTTTTTTCGTAAAATTATTGTATATATTAAGTAATCGGCGGTAAAAGGAGCAGTTATGCAGTTATTATCCGTTAAAGAACAAACCCTAAAAAAAGAAGAACTATTTTTATCGCCTTACGCCGTTAAGTCGAAAAACACTTTGGGTAGAGTAAATAGTGAAGTTCCCTGCTCGATGCGAACGGAATATCAGCGCGATAGGGATAGAATTATTTATTCAAGGGCGTTTATAAGGCTTAAAAACAAAACGCAGGTATTTTTCTCGCCCGAAGGCGACCATTATATGACCCGCCTTACCCACACTTTGGACGTTTCGCAGATAGCAAGGTCTATTGCAAGGGCTTTATCTCTCAACGAAGATTTAACCGAGGCAATAGCGCTCGGGCACGACTTAGGGCATACGCCTTTTGGTCACGCTGGGGAAAGGGTTTTATCAAAACTATCTCCAAAAGGCTTTAAGCACAACGAACAGTCTTTAAGGGTGGTTGACGTGCTTGAAAATTCCGGCAAAGGCTTAAACCTTACCTTTGAGGTTCGTGACGGGATACTCAATCACAAAACGGGTACTCACCCTAAAACCTTGGAAGGGCAAGTGGTTTCACTTTCAGACCGTATAGCGTACCTTAATCACGACGTTGACGACGCAGTTCGAAAAGGTGTTATCACGCAAGAAGAACTCCCAAAACGCGTGCTTGACGTTTTAGGTGCTACTTCGCGAGAGAGAATTAACAAAATGATAAGTTCGGCGTACGAAAACAGTTTTGGTAAAGATAAAGTTTCACTTTCTCGTGAAGTTGACGAGGCTATGACTGAACTTAGAAATTTTATGTTCGATAGAGTATATATGATGGATACCGCCAAAAGGGAAGAAGAAAGGGCGGGGCATATGCTGTCGTGTATGTACGATTATTTTTATAGTAATAAAGATAAACTTCCCAAAATGTATAAAGAACTACTTGATAGTTACGATTTATCCACCGTTATTTGCGACTACTTGTCGGGTATGACGGATAGGTACGCTATCAAAATATTTACCCAAATATTTATTCCGCAAAGTTTTTAAGGAGAAAAAATGCCGATTATCGACGAAAAGTTCATAGAAGAACTTAAAAGTAAAAACAACATAGTTGACGTGGTTAGTCGGTACTGTAACCTACAAAGAAAGGGTTCTAGTAATTACTGGGCGTGTTGTCCACTCCCCGGTCATACTGAAAAAACCCCGTCTTTTACGGTAAACGAGCCGGGGCAGTTTTACCACTGTTTCGGTTGCGGTAAGGGTGGCGACGTTATTAAGTTCATTCAAGAAGTTGAAACCGTTGATTTTATAGACGCGGTTAAAATCTTAGCCGAACGCGTTAAAATGCCTATCCCTGAAATTGACACTAAAAGTGAAGAAGAAGCCCAAAAAGCCCGCAACAAAAAAGAAAGATTATTTTCTTTAATGCGTGAAACGGCGTTATTTTACGCTAAAAACCTACCGAAAGCAGATAATATGCTAGAATATCTTGCCCGCCGTGGTATTGACGAAAGCGCGGTGAGAAAGTTTGGTATGGGCGCGTCGCTTGACTTTTATTCGCTACCTAATCACCTTAAAAGTTTAGGGTATTTGGAAAGCGAAATGCTAGACGCGGGCGTTTGCCAAAAGGGAAATAACGGCGTTTACGATTTTCAAGCGCAAAGGTTAATCGTTCCTATAATAAATTCTATGGGCAAAGTTATTGCCTTTGGCGGTAGAATTTTAGAAGACAAAGGGTTTGGAAAATACAAAAACACTGCCGAAACCATTCTATTTAATAAAAAGAACGCGTTATTTAACGTTAATAACCTTAAAAAAATTCGCCAAGAAACCGACCTTGACTACGTTATTATGGTTGAAGGGTATATGGACGTTATATCGCTATTTATGGCGGGATTTACTAACGTAGTAGCGTCGATGGGTACGAGTTTAACGCTTAGCCAAGCAAAACTTCTAAAACGCTACACTAAAAAGGTTTTAGTCAGTTACGATGGTGACGGGGCAGGTCAAAAAGCCACGCTTAGAAGTTTAGATATCTTTGAAAACGAAGGTTTTGAAGTAAAGGTAGTAACGCTACCCGACGGGCTAGACCCTGACGACGTTATTAAAAAGCACGGCAAGGAAACTTACGCTAATTTACTTAGCCAAGCAATTCCGCTTATCGACTTTAAGTTAAAAGTTATAGAAAGTGGCAAAGATTTAGACGATACGGCGGACAAGCGCAAATATCTAGCCGAGTGCTTAGCGCTTATAAAAACGGTAAAGAGCGAATTTTTGCGCGAAGAACTTTTACATAAGGTAGGCGACCGCACGGGGATAAGTTACCAGTCGCTCAAACGCGACTTAGAAAGCGGAAGCGTAACCGTTCAAACGGAAAAACCGCAAGTAGTTATAGAAAATAAGGCGGTGAAGTTAGACGGGCTTTCCCTTGCTGAAAGGTCGGTACTGTGGGCTTATCTTAACGATAAAGACTACGCGGGCGAAAAAGACCTAACACTTATATATTTTAGCGATAAAACGCGCGAAAAAATCGCCGAACACGTTTTGTTTGAAGGCGGGGATATAAAGAGTAAACTTTATAGCATAGTAGGTGAAGAAGGCGTTTTAGAACTCAACGCGGTGCTTAGCGCGGGTGACGTTATTCCTAATAAAGAACAAGAAAAGCGGTATTTTGACGACTGCTATAAGGTAGTTTACAAAAGCAATTTAGAAAAGGACCTTAAAAATTTAAGTGAACTTTACAAGACTGAATTTGACGTAAACGAAAAAAGTAAACTTGCGCTTATGATAGCGCAAAAGACCAAAGAACTATCAAAAATTTAACGGAGGAAAAAATGAGCGTATCCAAAGAACAATTAACTCAAATAGTAGAAGAAGTAGTAAGTTTTTTCGACAATAAAAAATTTATCAAGGCAGACGAACTCTTAGATAGACTTGACAAGCATAAAATTGCGCCCGAACAAATGGAAGTTATTTATGCAGGTCTTAACGAAAAGGGCATAGAAGTAGTTGACAGTTACGACGATATCGCCGCAAGGGATAACGACCTTCTTAACCAACTCGAAAAAGAAGTTTCGATGGACGACCCCGTTAAAGTTTACCTTAAAGATATCGGTAAAGTAGCACTACTTTCTACCGAAGAAGAAACCGAACTTGCCGAAAAGATGATGCAGGGTGACGAGTGGGCTAAAAAGCGCTTGTCCGAGGCAAACCTAAGGCTCGTTGTTTCTATCGCAAAAAGATACGTGGGTAGGGGTATGCACCTACTAGACCTTATTCAAGAAGGCAACTTAGGTCTTATGAAAGCCGATGAAAAGTTCGACTACACTAAGGGCTTTAAGTTTTCAACCTACGCGACTTGGTGGATACGCCAAGCGATAACTCGTGCGATAGCCGACCAAGCAAGAACGATTAGAATTCCCGTTCATATGGTTGAAACCATCAATAAACTTATAAAAATTTCCCGTCAATTACTTCAAGACCTTGGCAGAGAGCCAACCCCCGAAGAAATTGCCGAGGCTATGGGCATAACCGTTGAAAAGGTAGTTGAAATTCAAACTATCGCGCAAGACCCAGTTTCACTTGAAACGCCTATCGGCGAGGAAGAAGACAGTAACTTAGGCACGTTTATTGAAGACGAAAAGTCGGCAAGCCCGAGTGACGTAGTTGCCTTTGCTATGCTTAAAAAACAACTAATATCAATACTCGATACGCTTACGCCGAGAGAAGAAAAAGTTCTTCGTTTAAGATACGGTATTGACGACGGTAAGCCAAGAACGCTCGAAGAAGTTGGTAAAGAATTTAACGTAACGCGTGAAAGAATTCGTCAAATCGAGGCGAAAGCGCTTAGAAAACTCCGCCACCCGTCGCGTTCTAAAAAACTTAAAGAGTATCTTGAATAATGTCGCGCTTTGAAATACTATACGACCTTATAGGTAACGGCGAAGTATTAGCCGACGTTGGGTGTGACCACGGCATCATTTCAAAAATGGTGCTTGACGGCGGTAAGTATAAAAAGGTGATTTTATCGGATATTTCGGCAAAGAGTTTAGAAAAGGCGAAAACTTTATTAAGTTCGTACGGCGATAGGGTAGAATTTGTGGTGGCTGACGGGTTTTGCGGTTATAAAACCACGCCGAACTCTGCAATTATCGCAGGTATGGGCGGAGAAGAAATCATCAAAATTCTAAGCGGTGATATTTTGCCGAGCGAGTTGGTTTTAGCACCGCAAAAAAATACCGATAAGGTTAGAATGCACCTTTTGGATAAAGGCTATAAAATCTTAAAAGATTTTACTTTTTACTCGCAAGGCAAGTTTTACGATGCTATAAAGGCGGAAAAGGGAAAGGATTTTTACCAGCCAAAGGAAATAATTTTCGGGCGGGATAACTTGAAAGAAAAGCCCGAGGGTTTTATTAAAAAAATCAATTACGATATAGGCGTTTTAACTTCGGTGCTTGATGATGAAAACGCGTCTAAACTCAGTAAAGAAATGGCGAAGATAAAACTAACTATATTAAAGGATATTGTAAAATGACGACTGAAACCGTTTTTTCAATAATAGAAAAGTACGCACCTTTTCAACTATCAAGCGATTTTCAAGCCGTGATAAACGGCTACGATAACAGCGGAATAATAGCAGGGGTTAAGGGCGATATAAAAGGCGTTTTGTTTACGCTTGACTTAACGCTTGAAAGCGTTCAAAAAGCAATAGACAACAACTGCAATTTAATAGTTACTCATCACCCTGCAATTTACTCGCCTATAAAGGTGGTAGACGGGGCTCTACTTAGCGCTATTCAGTCAAATATAGGCGTAATATCCGCGCACTTAAATCTCGACTGTGCCAGCGAGGGGATAGACTACTATTTGGCTAGCGGTTTAGGTGCAAAAAATCAGCAAATTATTTACGATTTGGGTAACGGCACGGGTTACGGTAGAATTTTTGAAACTAGCGAAACTGCTAAATCTATTAAACAAAAGTATATAAATACTTTTGAAACTCAAAACGTTATGCTTTTTGGCGATACGAATAAAAAAATAAATAAGGTTGCAAGTTTTTGCGGTTCGGGGCTTGATATAGCCGAAATTGAACTTGCAAAAGACGTGGATATTTATATATCAGCGGATATAAAACACCACGTAATACTACACGCGCTTGAAAGTGGCAAATGCGTAATGAGCGTATCGCACTATTCTAGCGAAGTATACGGTTATAAACGGTTTTTCAACCAAATAAAAGGAAAATTAAACGGGTTAAATTGCTTTTTTTACGAAAACGGTAAAATGCTTTAATTCGTTTGGAGGTATATTATGCAAGAAAACACTAAACTTATCGTCGAGTATCAAGAACTTGACAAAAACTTAAAGGCTATCGAAGACGAACTTAACGGCAGTGAAGTTGCCAAAAAGTATTTGGTTGCCCGCAAGTTTTTATCAACGGTAAAAGAAAGTCTTTTAGAACTTGATAAAAAGGCGCAAGTTGCAACGGAAAACTACAACTCGGCAGTTAAAGAACTCGAAAGCCTTATAAGTTTTGCAAAAGAACTTGAAAAGTCGCTTGACGGTTGCGAAACGGAAGAAGAAGTAGAGTACCTTAAAAAGAAATATCAAGACGCTAGCGCAAAAATCGCAGTTGCTGAACAAAAAGTAAACTCTCTTTCAAAAGAAATGACTGACCTTTACAACGAGTATAGAAAACTCGGTCAACAAAACAAGGCTATGAAAGAGCAGTACGACGAGTTCGCGCCAAAACTTGAAGAACTTAAAAACTCTAAAAAGAACGAAGTTCAAAAATTAAAGGCAGAACTTAAAGCACTTGAAGATAAAATAGATAAAACCTTAATGGAAAAATATTTAACTCGCAGAAAGGATAAAAAATTCCCGATAGTGTTTGGGCTTGACTTATCTAAAAAGTTAAATTATTGCCCGTTTTGCGCAACGTCAATGCCGATGACGTTTATGGAAGAATTAAGTTCAGGCGTAATTAAAGAATGTGAAAGTTGCCATAGACTTATCTACGGCTTTGATAGCAAAAAATAATTAGGGGGACTCACTAATGAAACTCAATTATAAAAGAACGATACTCGTTGGTTTTGCATTTTTCTTAATCTCTGCCTTTTGGCAAGCGTACGACAAAACTATTCCGCTACTTATGACTTATAAGTTTGGTATGACACAAACTCAGTCGGGTATAATAATGGCGCTCGACAACGTTTTAGCAGTATTTATGTTACCACTTTTCGGTGGGCTTTCGGATAAAGTTAAAACGAGATACGGCAAGCGCACCGTATTTATCTTCTTCGGTACGATTTGCGCGGTACTTTCTTTTATTTTTATTCCCCTTATAGGCAATATGTGGCTATTTATCGGCGTTTTGCTTATAACCTTAATTTCGATGGCAACCTTCCGTTCACCAGCGGTAGCACTTATGCCTGACGTTACCGTTAAACCCCTTCGTTCAAAGGGTAACGCAATTATAAACCTTATGGGTACGGCAGGTGGTTTATTAGTTCTCGTACTCGGTATGATTATTACCGTTGGCGAAGAACATATGAATAACTTCTTCCCATACTACATAGGCGTTTGCGGTATTATGCTAGTCGGCTTAATTATCTTCCTTTTAACCGTTAAGGAAAATAAATGGGTTAAAGAAATGGAAGAAGACACCGTTAAATACGGCATTGAAGACGTGGTTGATAATAATAGCGAAAACGCTGGCAAAAAACTTCCTAAGGATAAACTTATTTCGCTTTTACTTATCTTGGGTTCGGTTGCGCTTTGGTATATGGGCTATAACGCCATTACGTCAAAGTATTCCTTATACGCAGATAGGGTTCTTAAACAAAGTTACGACTTAACGCTTTTAATTGCGCAAGCAGGTGCGATAGTAGCGTATATCCCAGTTGGTATGATAGCGTCGAAATTCGGCAGAAGAAAGACTATCTTAGCGGGCGTTGCTATGCTTGCAACCGCTTTCTTTATCGCAATATTTATGACTGAAAACAGTAGCCCGATATTTATGTATATCTTATTTGCTATTGCAGGTATTGCTTGGGCAACTATCAACGTAAACTCTTTCCCGATGGTCGTTGAACTTGCAAAATCGGGCGATACGGGTAAATACACGGGTTGGTATTACACCGCGTCAATGTCGGCGCAAGTGTTAACGCCTATTTTGTCGGGCGCAATTATGGATTTAGTTGGCAATATGAGCCCGCTTTTCCCGTACGCGTCAATCTGCGTAGCGCTTGCGTTCGTTACTATGTTCTTCGTTAAACACGGCGATAGCAAGCCCGAAACTAAAAAGTCCGTTTTAGAAAACTTTGATAACGATGATTAATTTTAAGCCGTCATAAACGGCGCAATACTTTGTTACTTCGATTTTTTATCACCTCGATGACCAAAAGGTCTATCTCTGCGCTAAAAAATCTTGTGCCTCGTCTTGCTTGTTTCTAACGGCTTAAAACGTGTGTTTCATACGAGAAATCTACAAACTAAACAGGCTAGACAAGTAGTTATAAAAGTTGCTGTGAGAGAGATTACTATCCCTTTCACAGCATTTTTATTTTTGCATTTAGCGTAGTACACGGCGGTTACGTAAAAAGTCGTTTCAGACGAGCCGAATATACAAGACGCGCACAGCGGAATATATCCGCTCGTTCCGTAAGTTTTGTAAACTTCGTCAAGTAGCGCTAAACTACCGCTACCTGAAAATGGCTTTAAGATTATAAGTTCCATAAGTTCGCTAGGAATTCCAAAAAACGAAAAGACGGGCGAGAGCAGTTTTAGTAAAAAATCGTACACTCCGCTAAGGCGAAAAAGTTCGCTCATTAGTAGCACCGCAAGTACCGAGGGAAATATAGAATAAATAACTGAAAGCGCAGATTTTACCCCTTGGGTAAAAACTTCGTAAACGGGTACTTTTTTAACTAGCGAATAAACGAACGTAAATATTACGAAAATAGGCAAAATTGAGTTTATAACTATCATTTAAGCACCTTGCAAAACAGTATTCCTATCGCGGTTGAAAAGGCGGTAGATATTAGCGAAACTATTATAATTAGCGACGGGTTTTGTCCGTAATTTGCAAGCAGTTGTACGACGGATACGGGCAGTATTTGTATAGACGTTGAAGATATAACCGTAAGTAGCGTTTTGCCGTGCTCGTTGTTTTCGCTATCTAGTAGGCGCATACTTTCAATGCCGGCGGGGGTTGCAACGCCCGAAAGTCCTAGCGCGTTTGACGTTAAATTTAGCGATAGTTGATACACCGTTTCGTCGCTACTCGTATTAAACAGTTTTTGAACGGGTTTTTTCATAACTTTTGCAATTTTTCTATTTATTCCACTTTTTTCAAGTAAAAAAGATACGCCTTGCCACACCGCGTAAACGCCTATTAGCGTAAACGAAAGTTCAACCGCCTTTTCCGTGGCGGAAGTAAACGCTTTTAGCGTGGTTTCGGGGGAGGTAAAAGTTAAAACGGATATTGAAAGTATTATAATAACAGGGAAAATTGCGTTCATAGTTTAAGTTATGAATTCCTTAAAGGAATTATCCTAAAATTAAGTTTACAAAATTCGTTTTATGTTATATAATTAACTAAAAATATAATAACTAAGGTAGTTTTTTATGGATAACAACAAATTTTACATTACAACACCTATCTATTACCCCAGCGGTAACTGGCATATAGGCCATTGTTATACCACCGTCGTTTGCGATGCGCTTGCGCGTTTTAACCGCATGCTTAAAAAAGACGTGTTCTTTTTAACGGGAACTGACGAGCACGGTCAAAAAATAGAAAAAAAGGCGAGCGAAAAGGGGCTTACCCCCATTGAGTTCATCAACCCTTTGGTTGACGGGCTTAAAGAAATTTGGAAGGAACTTGACGTAAGTTACGATAAGTTCATTAGAACGACTGACGATTATCACGTTAAGGGCGTGCAAGAAATATTTAAGCAACTCTACGATAAAGGCGAAATATATAAATCTCAATACGAAGGTTGGTACTGTACCCCTTGCGAATCTTTCTGGACTGAAAGCCAAATTATAGACGGCAAGTGCCCCGACTGTGGTCGCCCGGTACAAAAAGGCAAAGAAGAAAGTTACTTTTTCCGCCTTTCTAAGTATGCCGACCGCATCTTAAAACTCTACGAAGATAACCCCGAATTTTTACAGCCCAAGTCAAGAGTTAACGAAATGGTTAACAACTTTATAAAGCCGGGGCTTCAAGACCTTTGCGTTTCTCGTACGACTATAAAGTGGGGCATACCCGTTACGTTTGACGATAAGCACACCGTTTACGTTTGGGTTGACGCGCTTACGAACTACATCACCGCGCTTGGTTACGGCACGGATAACGACGAACTTTTCAAAAAATACTGGCCTGCAAATATACAAATGGTAGGTAAAGAAATCGTTCGTTTCCACACCATTATTTGGCCTGCAATTTTAATGGCGCTTGGCGTTGAAATGCCAAAAAGAGTATACGGCCACGGCTGGCTTTTAATCGGTGGCGATAAACTTTCAAAGAGTAAAGGCGAAAAGATAAAGACCGAAATTACCGACCCCAAGGAACTCGTAGACCGTTACGGTTGTGACGCGCTTAGATATTTCCTTCTTCGCGAAATTCCTTTCGGGAACGACGGTGTTTACACCAACGAAAGTTTATTAAAGCGCATAAACGGCGACCTTTCTAACGACCTTGGCAACTTGGTTTCTAGAACGACGGCTATGATAAATCAATACTTTGACGGAATACTTCCTAGCCCAACTGAGTATAGCGACCTTGATAACGAAGTTATCGCACTTTGCAATAGCACGCTAGATAACGTTAAAAAGCAAATTGAAATTATTGACGTTCCTACCGCGCTTTTAGAAATTTTCAAACTTATTCAAAGGGCAAACAAGTATATCGACGAAACCGAGCCTTGGAAGATTAGCAAAATTCCAGAAATGAGAGATAGGCTTAAAACGGTTATGTACGTATTATCCGAGTGCATACGCGTATCGGCAATAATATTAAAGCCGTTTATTACCAAAGCGCCAGATAAAATTCTTGCGTTTTACGGTATTGACGGAAAGAGTGAAAACACCTTTGACAACGCTTATTTCGGCGTATTACAAGGCGGTATAAAAGTGGAAAAGGCTACGCCTATTTTCCCGCGTATCGACGTAAATAAGGAAATTCAAGAAATTGAAAAAATGATGGCTTTGCGCCACCAAGAACAAAAGAAAGAAACGAAAAAGGAAGAAAAACCCGTGGAAGAAGTTAAAGAAATATCTATTGACGAATTTTTTAAAACCAAACTTATCGTTGCGGTAGTTAAAACTTGCGAAAACGTAGAAAAGTCTAATAAACTTTACAAACTCACGCTAGACGTTGGCGACGGGGAAAGAACGGTTGCATCGGGTCTTAAAAACTACTACAAGCCCGAAGAGTTAATCGGCAAAAAAGTAATTCTCGTTTCCAACTTAAAACCTGCTAAACTTTGCGGAATACTCAGCGAAGGTATGATTCTTTGCGCTGAAAAAGGCGATAAAGTAGTTCTTATTTCGCCCGAAGTTGATATGCCGGCAGGCTCGGTGGTAGGCTAATGATTGACTCGCACGCCCATTTAACCGATAGGCGTATAAGCCCCGTCGTTTTAGACGTGAGAAGTGGTTATCTTAAAAGCGGAATTACCACCGTTTTAGACGTTGGGTGTAGCGTATCTTCGTCACTTTTAGCAAAACAAAACGCTGAAAGTTTTAGCGAAGTGTATTTTACCGCAGGTTGCCACCCAGACGACGCTGGTAGCGTAAACGCTACCACGCTACTTCAAATTAAAGAGTTATCATCTCATAAAAAGTGTTTGGCAATAGGCGAGATAGGGCTTGACTATCACTATCTAAACTTTGATAAAGCCGTTCAAAAAAACGCCTTTATTTCTCAACTTCAAATAGCGGTTGAAGTTCAAAAGCCGGTAGTTATCCACACGAGAGATGCGTGCAAGGACACCGTTGATATATTAACTGACTTTGCGCCCAAACTAAAAGGCTTTATTATGCATTGTTATAGCGAAAGTAAAGAAACTGCTAAAACGCTACTTAATTTAGGCGCGTACTTTTCTTTCGGTGGTGTAGTAACTTTCAAAAACGCTAAAAAGGAAGAAATAATAAAAAGTATTCCTATAAATAGAATACTTTTAGAAACCGACTGCCCGTATATGGCGCCCGTACCTTATCGCGGTGAACTAAATAAGCCTGAATACGTGAGTTTAGTGTACGATAAAGTTAAGGATATTTACGGCGTAGATAAGCCTACGCTTATAGATAGGCTTAGAAAAAATTTTAACGAGTTATTTATGTAACGCCAAACCGTTACGGTTTGGCTTTAACTTTTGTTAATTTGGAAACAAACCACCAAAAACGCTCTGGCGTTATTGCCCAAAAGTTAGTATTTGCAATATTATTATGGATATTAAAAAAATCTTAAAAGACGAAAATTTTATATTCAAAAAGGCGTTCGGTCAAAACTTTTTAACTGACGACGAACTTCTATCTTCAATAGTAGATTTATCAGGTATTGACGAAAATACTACCGTTTTAGAAATAGGCGTTGGCGGTGGTACGCTAACTCGCGCTATTTCAAAAAAGGCAAAAAGGGTAGTAGGGTTTGAAATTGATAAAAACCTAAAACCCGTTCTTTCAAAAACGCTTAAAGACTGTTCTAACGTTGAAATCGTTTTTGAAGACGTTATGAAGTGGGATATCGAGCGTATTGAAGAATTGCTTGGAGGAAAGTATACCATAATTGCAAATCTTCCATACTACATAACTACGCCTATCATTATGCGATTTATCGAAGATGCTAAAATGGTAGAAAGTATAGTAATAACTATCCAAAAAGAAGTAGCCGAAAGGATAGTTGCAAGCGAAAAAACCGCAGATTACGGCAGTATTACGGTAGGCATCAACGCGGTTGCGGACAGTAAAATAGTTAAATATTTACCAAGGGAACTTTTTTACCCAGCCCCCAACGTGGATTCAGCCGTAGTTAAAATTGATATAAACAAAACTAAGTATGATATAAACGATAGTAAAGCGTTTAGAAAACTCGTAAAAAACGCTTTCACGATGCGAAGAAAAACGCTAGTTAACAACCTTATGAAAGGCTACGGTTTTTCAAGGTCTATATGCGAAGAATATTTAACAAAGTTAAATATACCTATAACTTCTAGGGGAGAAGAACTCTCGGTTAAGCAGTTTGTTGACCTATCTAACTTAATATCTTAAACAGCACGCGACTAGCGTGCTTTTATTTTTTTATAATTTATGCGATAAAATAGCAACTTAAATTGTTTATATATTGAAAAGGCAAAAAATTACCGTTGTTTTAGTCGTTATTTTGTGCTATAATTATATAAAAAAACAAGTGAGAAAGCAGAGTAGTGATAACGGTATTTACTTTAACAGAAGAACAACTACATACCAAAAACGAAAGGGTTGAAGACTTAATTTTACAAATTGCAAACGGCAATAAAACCGCCGTTGGCGATTTATACGAACTTATAAAAACTGACGTTTATGCTTTTGCTCTTTCCAAACTAAAAAACAAGGCTGACGCGGAAGACGTTTTACACGACACTTTCGTAAACGTATATAAATACGCGCGAAAATACACGCCGAAAGGCAAGCCCATGTCGTGGATAATAACGATAGAACTAAACCTTATAAAAAGGCGGTTTGAGTTGCAGTCGCGTACGGCTGTGTTTGACGAGAGTTTAGAAAACACTATATCAAGCGGTGATTTTGAAAGCCAAAGAATAAACTCGGCTTTTTTGAAAGAACTATTAAAATCGCTTAGTGAGAGTGAACGCGAAATTATATCACTTCACGTAGTTTCCGGCTTTAAGCATAAGGAAATCGCGAAAATTCTAGATAAACCACTTTCAACGATACTATCAAAGTACAACAGAGCAATTAAAAAGTTAAAAGTTATTATAAAGGAGGGAGAAGATGAGCAAAGTTAAAGATAAAGTAAAAACGGCTTTTGAAAACGAAACGCCAAATATAAAATCAAAAGTTTTAACTTCTATTGAAAACGAAGTTCAACTCCCTTATGACGTTTTAGAAAAACCGCGCGCAATATCAACTTTATTTAGGCGTATTATGGTGGCGCTATCTTTTTGTTTAATATTTGCAGTTGGTATAGTATCCGGATATTTTATTCCTAAAAATAACGACGAGGTCGTTCCACTATCCGCCGAAAACTTCGTGTATTTAGACGTTAATCCTAGCGTAGAGATGTCTTTAACGAGCGATAATATAGTAGTTTCTTGCACGGCGGGTAATAGTGACGCGGAAAAAATTCTTCAAGGTTTAACTCTTTCAGGCGTTGAACTCAACACCGCGCTTAGCGCGATAGTCGGGGCTATGTACGTTAACGGATATTTATCGCTTGAAGAAAACTCAATGCTAATAAGCGTTGACGGTGTTACCGAAGAAAAAACTAACACGCTACTCAATTTAATAACTCAAAAAGTTAATAAAGTGTTTGAAAATAGCGAAGTTGACTGTTCTATTATCGCCCAAAGCGTTAAAGGTGAAAGTGAACTTGTAAAGCGCGCCAAAGATAACGGCGTTTCAATAGGCAAAATGCAACTCGTTGATAAACTTATAGGTAGTTTTGACGAGTTTGACGAAACTAGCGTTTCAGACCTTAGTAAAATGACAATTAAAGAACTCAACCTTATATATAAAAATAAGCCTAGCGACGATGAAAATAGCGGTGTTAGCGATATCGTTTCGGGGATACTTGGCGGTTATTTAGATGAAAACGGCGCGCTTTTAGCGGTAACCGAGTACCTTCAAGTTGCCGTTAGCGAGATTGAAAATTATTTTGTAAAAATAAAACCGTCTATAATAGGTGGGATATCGTTAAAGTATCAAGTTACCGTCACGCTTAAAAGCGGTAGCGAATATAAGTTTGAAGTAGACTGTAAAACGGGTGACGTTAAACTTTTAGAAACTCCGCCCGCGCAAGACGAACCCAACCCAAACGGGCAGGGTGGCAACCACGGAGAAGGCGGTAGATAAAAAAATTTTATAAACTTTGCAATAAAAATAGGTTTTCAATTGTTTATATAGTGAAAAGACCGTTCAAACGGCAATAATAAAAAGGAGATAAGTTATGAAAAAATTCCTTAAAATTTTAGCACTTGCGTTATCAACCATTATGCTTTCAACCTGTTTTATAGGTTGTAACCTAGGTGACGACGACAGCGGTGAAGAAAGCCTAACTTACGTTAGTATGAGAATTAACCCCGAAATTGAAATCGTGGTTGACGAAGAGGGAGTGGTAGTAGCCGTTAACGCTATAAATGAAGACGGTGAAACCGTTCTTGCTGAACTTACGCTAGTTGGTATGACGGCGGAAGACGCTGCCGAGGCGTTTACCGATATCGCAACCGAACTTGGCTATATTGACGTAACCGCCACCGAAAACGCCCTTTATATTTCTGCTGACTGCGACGTTGAAAGTATAGCGCAAAATCTTCAAGATAAGATGACTAACAAAGTTAACAAATACTTTGAAGAAAACGGTATTTACGGCAAGGTTAAACTTGAAAATTTTGAAGAACTTCAAGCACTAGCAACCGAGTGGAATATCGACCTTAAAGAGGCAAAAGTCGTAGTTAGAATTCAGGCTTTATACCCTGAAATGACGGTTGATGAAATTTTAGCACTTACCTTTGAAGAAAAACTTGCACTCATTAAAGAAAACGTTAAAAATAACGGTATTCCCGTACAAATGCAAGAAGAATACAATAGGCTCGTTGAGGCGTTAAACACTCAGTTTGACGAAATGTTCAATATCGAAGATATGATAAAGGACTATAAAGAACAACTTGCAAGTTCTTCTTTAACTGAAACTCAAAAACAGTTTATCGAAGGTATGCTTGATAGTTTAGAAACTCAACTTCAAACGTTAAAGCAAAATTATAAAACCGCGCTTGAACAAATTAAACAGCAAATCAAGTTAGAACTTGATGAAGTTAAGCAAAATATCGAATTAGAAGTTGACCGTCGCCGTGAAGAAAACAGACAAAAACTCGAAGACCACAAGCGCGACT
This sequence comes from Christensenellaceae bacterium, assembly GCA_045646405.1. Taxonomy (GTDB): domain Bacteria; phylum Bacillota; class Clostridia; order Christensenellales; family Borkfalkiaceae; genus HGM11412. Next base: position 233,710 of record JAZRKO010000031.1, read on the forward strand.
TCGAAGGAAGAAAAGAACAAGTAAAGCAAGATATTAAAGACTGGCAAGAAGGAAAAAGACATTAAAAAAAGCACGCTACGGCGTGCTTTTTAAGTTATAAGAAAGAGCCTAAAAACTTAGGCTCTTTTACTTTTATAATAAAGGTATTTTTTCTAGGTATACTATATCTTTTCTATCGGCAGCGTCACCCTCGGCTAAAACGAAAGCCTTTTTGCAAATAATACCGCCTGCTTTTTCAACTATTGCCTCTAATCCTTTAAGCGATGCGCCTGTTGATACAACGTCGTCAACAATGCCGACTTTTTTGCCTTTGATAAGTTCAACGTCATGCCTAGATAGGTAGTAGTTTTGTTCTTTACCGGTCGTTATAGACGAGTCGATTTTAACTTCAATTCCGTCTTGCATATAAAGTTTTTTATCCTTTCTAACGACTGCGTAGTAGGGGTGTTTGAGTTCACGGCTGACTACGTGGCAAAGTTGTAAACCTTTTGATTCGGCAGTAATTAAAACTTCGCACTCGTTAAGAAGTTTAGCAAGCGCTTTACCGCAATGTTCAGTCATTTCCTGATTGCCGTGAAGATTAAAAAACGCAATATTTATTCCAGACGGTAATGGAAGAATAGGTAATTCGGCATCGTAGCCTTTTATGTTTAATTTCAAAACGTTACTCATAACGGTTACCTCCAACTTCTATATTTTAACACGATATGACAAAAAAGTAAACAAAAAGGTTAAATTTATACCTTAATTTATCATTAAATTTTACTTTTTCTAATAGTTTAGAAGTGGTGAATTATGAAAGCGTACTCTCTAAACTATGAAACTGTAATAAAAAACCTAAACTCATCTATTTACGGGCTAACGCCTAGCGCGGTTAAAAACTCTAAAAGGGTATACGGCAGTAACCTTTTAACCAAAAAAAAGCAAAAATCACTTATAAAAAGGATAATTGACGCGCTTTTTGAACCTATGCTTATAATACTAGAAATCGCTATGCTAATAACCCTTGGCGTAAACTTAGGTAAATCGCTAAGCGGTATGGGTGGCGATTTTATAGAGTGTATAGGAATTTTTCTATCCATTTTAATAAGCGTTATATTAACCGTTTATATGGAAGGAAAGTCGCAAAAGGCGTTTGAACTTTTATCAAACATTTCTAACAAAGTATCCGTAAAAGTTATACGTAACGGCGAAACTACGCTCGTAAACCAACAAGACTTAGTAGTCGGCGATATAGTAATTTTACAATCGGGCGATAAAATTTTTGCAGACGGTAGACTTATAGAAAGCGTTAAACTTTCAGTTGACGAATCTACCTTAACGGGCGAAAGTAACCCCTTAGAAAAAACTCACGCGGTAACTCTTGATATAAACTCACCGCTAGCCGATAGGGTAAACTCGGTATATAGCGGAACTTTCGTAACGTCAGGCAGTGGAAAGTATATAGTTACCGCCGTTGGCGACAACGCCGAAATCGGGCAAATTGCGAGTGATTTACAAGCCCAAACTAGCGTTTCAGCACCGCTACAAGAAAAGTTAAACCGCTTAGGTAAATTAGTTACCGCCTTCGGCGTAATTTCAGCGGTATTCGTTTTAATTTTAACGGTTGCCCGTCAATTTTCAACGGGTGCGGTTAACTTTTTTACCTTGCAAGACGCGTTTTTATCATCAATAATCCTAATAGTAGCGTCAGTTCCCGAAGGGCTTCCAACCACGGTAGCAATAGCGCTTACGCTAAACGTTGTGAAACTGTCGTCGTCAAACGCCTTAATTAAAAAACTAGTTGCTGCGGAAACGGTGGGGTGCGTTAGCGTAATTTGTTCGGATAAAACGGGAACTTTAACTGAGAACAAAATGAAAGTTCAAGGCGTTTATCCTTATAATAACGGGGATAGCGAAATTATCGTAAATTCGGCGGTAAACAGCACGGCGCATTTGTCAAAAGCAAGCGTTAGCGTGGGTAGCCCAACCGAAACGGCGCTACTTTTACACCTTAAAAAACTAAAAAAAGACTACTTAAAAATTCGCCAAAACTATAATGTCGTAAATAGCGTTCCGTTCTCGTCTGAAAATAAGTATATGCTAACCTCGGTAAATGGAGAAAACGGGGATATAACCTATATTAAAGGCGCGCCCGAAATAATAATAGAGGCGTGCAATCTATCTAAAAGCGAAACGTATCAGGTTTTATCTAAAATAAACGAATTTACGTCGCTAGGAAAACGAGTTATAGCCTTTGCGCATAAAAGCGAGATAACTTCTAACTTATCGGGTTTTAATTTCGACGGGTTCGTAGTTATTTTCGATTCTATTCGGCGCGACGTATTATCTTCGGTTTTAGAGTGTAAAAAGGCGGGAATTACCGTTAAAATGCTTACGGGCGATAATATTGAAACGGCTTATTCTATTGCAAAAGAACTTAATTTAGTAAACGGCAAAAGCGAAGTTATCAACGCTTTCGATATAGACGGGCTTTCAGACGAAAAGGTTAAAAAAATTCTAAAAAAAGTAAGCGTAGTTGCGCGCAGTACCCCCAAAACCAAACTTAGAATAGTAAAACTTCTAAAAGAACTTGGCGAAGTGGTTGCCGTTACCGGTGACGGCGTTAACGACGCGCCCGCCATAAAATACGCCGATATCGGTATTTCTATGGGTAGTGGCTCGGAAATAACCAAAGAGGCAAGCGATATAGTTTTACTTGACGACTCGTTTTCAACGATAGTAAAAGCGATATCGTTCGGCAGAAATATTTATAAAAACTTTCAACGCTTTATAATGTTTCAATTATCGGTAAACTTTTCGTCTGTATTTTTTATCGTTATATCGCTACTACTTGGCATAGAATCGCCTTTTACCACCATACAAATTCTTTGGATAAATATCATAATGGACGGACCGCCCGCCCTAACGCTAGGGCTTGAAAATCACGGCGATACCTTTATGGAAGACAAACCCGTAAAGCGAAGTGACGATATAGTTACTAAAAAAATGCTGTTTAGGGTATTACTTCACGCCGTATATATCTGCGCGGTTTTAATTTTACAGTTAAAACTAGACTTTATCGGTTGCGGAAGTAAGGGGATGAAAACGGTTATTTTTTCAACTTTTATACTCTTTCAACTGTTTAACGCCTTCAACGCAAGGGAACTTGGTAGCGTAAGCGTTTTCTCCGCCTTAAAAAGCAATAAGCCTATGCTTTTAGTGTTTGGAATAACCTTTTTACTACAAGTTGTTTTGTCGCAGTTTTTGGGCGGGTTTTTCGGTACGGTGGCGCTACCTTTTATAACTTGGGTAAAAATGATAGTTACCGCGTTTAGTATAGTTTTACTTTCCGAGATATACAAGTTCATAAAAAGAGTTTATAACTCGAAAAAACACGGTAAACTTTTAATTAAAAATAAAAATAATGCATAGACTTATGAATATGAGCCAAATAAAAATAACCGAATCAATTAGTAAAAGCAAAAACGTTTTATATATTTACGAGAATTTATCCGCGGTAATTAAGCAACTAGGTTGTTTAAGTGATTTGCGTGGTGGTAAAAACAGATACGAACTTGTAATTGACGTTCCGTCGTCATATAAAGAACTAGTAGTTAACGAAGTTGAAGATAAAATTGCAGACGTTATTTCAGTAAACTATAAATACACCTTTTTCAATAAGAGAATAAATTCTAGCGGGCTATCTAACGTAGAGCGCGAACTACTTTTAACTTCGCTAATATCAGCCGATATCGACGAAGATAAAAAATACGTAGTTAAAAAACTTAAAAGTTACTTTGAATACACGCTTGACGGAATTTTCAATTTCCGCCTAAAAGCGCTCAAAGAAAAGTGGCTAGATATTATTAGTTATATACCGCCGGGATTTCAGTCAACCCAACTAAAAGATTTTATAGTCTATCTAATACGCGATAAAATGGGCAAACGCGTGTATTTTGACGGCGGAGTAGTCTACGATAAACGCTATAACCTATTAAAGCGAACGGATTTACTATCCGGCGATAGTGGGGAACTCAATATCGTAAAGGAAATTCTATTATCCGGCGCTGGCGAAATTGAACTCGGCTCGCCACTACCTGAAAAAGACGAATATTATCTCAAACAGTTTTACGGCGATAGGGTAAGGTTTAACTCTAACTACTTTGAAGGTCAAAACGGTTAAAAGTAAAGCGACGAAAATTCGTCGCTTTTAACTAGTTTATTAAGTCGCATATAATATCGTGATTTTATACGGCGTACAAAAAATAAAAAAAGTATTAAATTTATTGACAAAATCAAAAATCGGTACTATAATATTTTCAAACCAAATACGGAAGATGGGACAAGTAGCCCCGCAGTAGATTTTTAGAGAGTTGCCCTTTGGCTGTAAGGCAATAATCGATGGCGGTAAGCAAAACCACCCACGATATTTCCCTTTCTTAAAGTGGCCTTTTTAGGCAATTAAGGTGGAACCGCGGATATTATCCGTCCTTAAACGTTAGTTTAAGGGCTTTTTTATTTATAAGGAGTTTATTATGAAAGTTTATTTACCTGATAATTCTCAAATTCAAGTAAACGAAAACGCTACCGTTTTAGACGTTGCGCTCGCAATAAGCGAAGGTTTAGCGAGAAACGCGGTAGCAGGTAAGGTTGACGGGGTAGTGGTTGACTTATCGCATAAAGTTAGCGAAGGTCAAAAAGTATCTATATTAACCCTTCGTGACGAAGAGGGGTTAGACGTTTATCGTCACACCGCGTCACACGTTTTAGCGCAAGCGATTAAATCAATATATCCTACCTGTAACTTAGCGATAGGTCCTACCACCGCTACGGGTTTTTATTACGATATTGACTTCAAAACCCCTATAACGCTTGAAGACCTTAACACGATTGAAGCGGAAATGAAAAAAATTATTAAAAGCGACCTTCCTATTGAGAGATTTACTCTTCCTAGGGCTGACGCTATTAAACTTATGAAAAAGTACGGCGAACCGTATAAAGTTCAACTCATTGAAGATTTACCCGAAGGCGAAGAAATATCTTTTTATAAGCAAGGCGCGTTTACCGACCTTTGCCGTGGTCCGCACCTTCCGTCAACGGGCAAAATAAAGGCTTTCAAACTCACTCAACTCAACGGTTCGTACTGGCGTGGCGACAGCAAGAACAAAATGCTTACCCGCATTTACGGTACGGCGTTCGAGAAAAAGAGCCAACTTGACGAATATCTTGAAAAACTTGAACAAGCAAAACTTCGCGACCACAATAAACTCGGTAGAGAACTCGGTTACTTTACCACGGTTGATACTATCGGTCAAGGTCTTCCCGTTTTATTAGAAAAAGGCTCGAAAACTATTCAAGTTTTACAGCGCTTTGTTGAAGACGAAGAGCAAAAGCGCGGTTATATTTTAACCAAAACTCCGCTTTTTGCAAAAAGTGATTTCTATAAAATTTCAGGGCACTGGGACCACTACAAAGAAGGTATGTTCGTTATGGGTGACGAAGAAAAGGATAAAGAAGTTTTCGCGCTCCGCCCGATGACTTGCCCCTTCCAGTTCCAAGTATATCTCAACAAGCCTAGAAGTTACCGTGATTTACCTATGCGCCTTGGCGAAACTTCAACCCTTTTTAGAAATGAAGATAGTGGCGAAATGCACGGTCTTATAAGAGTAAGGCAGTTTACTATTTCGGAAGGTCACCTCGCTTGTACGCCCGAACAGTTAGAACAGGAATTCAAAGGTTGCGTTGACATTATGCTTTATATGATGAAGGCAATCGGTCTTGATAAAGATATTTCCTATCGTTTTAGCAAGTGGGATAAAAACAACAAGGAAAAATATATCGGCTCGGAAGAAGAGTGGGAAAAAGTTCAAGGCGTAATGAAAGACATACTCGACAACTTGGGTATCGATTACACCGAGGCTGACGGTGAAGCCGCTTTCTACGGCCCAAAACTTGACGTTCAAATTAAAAACGTTTACGGTAAAGAAGACACGCTCGTTACTATTCAAATCGACTTCCAACTCGCAAAGCGCTTTGAAATGGTTTACACGGATAGTGACGGGGAGAAGAAATACCCCTACGTTATTCACAGAACTAGCCTTGGCTGTTACGAAAGAACGCTTGCGCTCGTTTTAGAAAAATACGCAGGCGCACTTCCACTTTGGATGGCGCCCGTTCAAGCAAGCATACTTTCTATGACGGATAGAAGTGAAGAGTACTGCAAAAAACTTTGGGAAACTTTACTTGACGAGGGTATTCGCCCGTCGCTCGACCTTCGCTCTGAAAAAATGGGCAGAAAAATACGTGACGCGCAACTTGAAAAAGTTCCGTATATGCTTATTATCGGCGATAAAGAAATCGAAACGGGCACGGTTGCGGTTAGAGATAGAAAACTTGGCGATATCGGCGTTATGAGCGTTGAAGATTTCATAAAGCGCGTTAAAAAAGAAGTAAAAGAATTAAAACTTGATTAAAATTAGTTGACAATAAAAAAAAGAAGTGGTAATATATCTACGACAAGCAGAAGTTACCCCTTCTCGCCGGCAACGATTAAGTTAGTTTGGCTACGATAGTTTTAATCGCCTAATTAGGCGTTTTATCGACGGGTTACTTTTGTAATCCGTCGAATTTTTTTAAGGAAGGTACACGATTATTAAAAATCAGCACCAAATCAACGAAGAAATTTTTGATAAAGAGGTTAGGCTTATCGGTGAGAACGGCGAGCAACTCGGCGTTATGAGTTCGCAAGAAGCGCTTAAAATCGCGTATGACGCGGACCTTGATCTCGTTAAAATTTCTCCAAACGCGCAACCGCCCGTTTGCAAGGTAATGAACTACGGCAAGTATAAGTTTGAGCAAATCAAAAGGCAAAAAGAGGCGCGCAAAAACCAAAAAGTGGTTGAACTTAAAGAAATATGGCTGTCTATGACGATTGACGTTGGCGACCTTAACGTTAAGGCAAAGCAAGCGCAAAAGTTTTTATCAGCCGGCAACAAAATTAAGGTTTCAATAAGAATGAGAGGCCGTCAAAACGCACACTCCAACCTTGGCGTTGAAGTGATGAACAAGTTCTATCAAATCGTTGAAAACGACGCGGTGATAGAGAAAAAGCCGTTACTTGAAGGAAGAAATATTCTTATGATATTAGCCCCGAAAGCATAAAGGGCTTCAAAAGGTAAAAAAATTAGGAGGATATAATTATGCCAAAAATGAAAACGCATAGCGGTGCAAAGAAACGTTTCTCGCTTACCGCTACCGGTAAAGTTAAAAGAGGTCATCAAGGTAAGAGCCACATTTTATCTAAAAAGACCACTAAGAGAAAGAGAAGATTGAGAAGTGGTGCATACGTTTCTCAAACACAGGAAAAGACTATTAAGTCGATAATTCCTTACAAAGCATAATTAAGGGGGAATATAGAATATGTTGATTAAAAGAGGCGTAAACGCCGTTAAAAAACGTAGAAAAATAATGAAACTTGCCAAAGGTTATTACGGTTCTAAGAGCAAACTTTACAGAGTTGCAAGAGAAGCCGTAATGAAATCTCTTAACTACGCGTATATCGGTAGAAAGAACAAAAAGAGAGATTTCCGTCAACTTTGGATTGCTAGAATTAACGCTGCTTGCAGAATTAACGAAATTTCGTACAGCAAATTTATGTACGGCTTAAAACTTGCAGGTATCAACCTTAACAGAAAGGTTCTTGCAGATATGGCTGTTAACGACGAAAAATCGTTCGCTGGTCTCGTTAAGAAAGCAAAAGCAAAACTTGAAAAATAATATATAGGCTGTTAAATTTAACAGCCTTTTAGTTTTTTTATGGTTTACGAATCAAAACAGAATCCGCTTATTAAAAAGATAGCGTCGCTTAAAGATAAAAAGGGTAGGCGCGAGCACGGCGCGTATTTGGTTGAGGGTATTAAAATGGTTTTTGAAGCCGTTAAATACAATCAACCTATTTGCTACGTAGTTATAACGGAAGGTTTCAAAGAACCTATCCCACCTTGCGATGCGGAAGTTATAACCGTTTCTCGTTCGGTGTTTGAGTATATAAGTGACGAAACTACTCCGCAAGGAATACTAGCCGTTATAAAAATACCAGACCTTAGCGTTCAAAAGCCGGTAGGTAACGCGCTACTACTCGACGGGGTTAATGACCCCGGCAATTTAGGCACGATTATAAGAACGGCGTGCGCGTCTGGGTATAAAGATATTTACGCGGTTAACTCGGCGGACTTTTATTCGCCTAAAACCGTGCGCGCTTCAATGAGTGGAATTTACTTTGTAAATTTATACAAGTGTTCGTACGAAGAAGTTTTTTCTGTAATAGACGGGCTTGATTTAATAGTTGCAGATATAAAAGGTAGCAATTTATTTGAGTTTAAGCCGTCAAAAAACTTTTGCATAGCGGTTGGCAACGAGGCTAACGGGCTTTCTAAAACCGTAAAAGATAAAGCAAGTTACACTTTAACTATTCCTATGAGTGAAAACTCTGAAAGTTTGAACGTTGCAGTAGCAAGTTCAATAATGATGTACACTTTAATTAACCAAAAGGAGAATTGATATGTCAGGTCACAGCAAGTGGGCTAATATTAAAAATAAAAAGGCAAAGACTGACGCGGTTAAAGGTAAAATTTTCACCAAACTTGGTAGAGAACTCGCCGTTGCCGCAAAAGCGGGGGCAGACCCGTCAACCAACTCAAAACTTGCCGACGTTATTGCGAAAGCAAAAGCGGCAAATATGCCTAACGATAACATAACTAGAAGTATTAAAAAAGCAGCCGGTGAACTCGGCAACGTTAACTACGAAGTTAAAACCTACGAGGGCTACGGCATAGGCGGTAGCGCGGTTATCGTTAAAACCCTTACCGATAACGTTAATAGAACGGTGGGTGAAGTAAGGCATATTTTCGATAAATACGGCGGAAATATGGGAACTACCGGCTCGGTATCTTATATGTTTGAAAATTCAGGCGTTATAGTTATTGAAAGAACTCCTACGCTTGACGAAGATACCGTTATGGAAATGGCGCTTGACGCGGGCGCTGACGACGTTGTTACCGAGGAAGACGTTTTTGAAGTTAAAACTTCGCCAGCAAGTTTCTCGCAAGTGAGAAAGTACTTTGAAGAAAAGGGTATTGAACTTGCCGAAGCGGATATTATGATGGTACCTAACGATAAAATTACTTTATCTGCCGACCAACTTATATCCTTTAACAAAATGCTTGACGCGTTTGACGATAACGACGACGTGCAAGACGTGTATCATAACGTTGAACTTCCTGAAGACGACGAAGATTAAGGTCTTATTTACGGCGTTATGCTTTGTTCTTTGTGTTTTTGTGAAATTCCTGCGACCGATAAGGTCGCTCCCTTCCACAAAAACCCAAACGCCTCGCCAAACATGTAACTAAGCCCTTAATTAAGTTGTAATAGGCAAATATTAAAAAGCGTAGTGTGACTACGCTTTTTTTATATCTTTTTTTCTAAAAAATTTATTTTTTCGTGTATAAAATAAAAATATCCGTCAATACTATTATCGTAACGACGAAAATCTTGTTTTTTGCGAAAGTAATTGATACAAGATTTAACAAAAAGTTCGTTACCTTATATAGTTTCGAGTATTTTATTATGGATTTGGTCTTTTCCGTTTCCGTATAATATTCGGAACGGAAAAGACCGTTTTTTTGATAAAAAACGGTCTTTGTTTTATGAAAATTATTTCACTCACTTGCCATATTTCGAACATTAGTGTAAAATAAAATAAAAGTAACATAATAATATATAAGGTGAAATATGAGAAAAAACTTTAAGTTACCTATAATATTAGCAACTGTTTTAGCCCTTTTGTGTTTTTCGGGTTGCAGAATTATCGAGGGTTCGTCAAGAAATGGCGATATCGAAACGTATAGCGTTAATATTAACACTCAACCTGCTAGTAGTGAGGGGTATTCTTCACTCGTTGAAATGCTTGATGCGATAAGACCTTCGGTCGTTGAAATTTACGTTTCAAGTTCAACGTCTGTCGGCACGGGCGCAGGTAGTGGTATAATTATATCTAAGCAAGAGATGAACGCCGGCACGGTTGACGTGGCTGACGATTATACTAATTATTTTATTTTAACTTGCCACCACGTTATCGACGGAACTGATAGCATAGTAGTAAAAGATATTGACGGTAATCAATTCAACGTTGGTTTAATCGGTGGCGACCCAGAGTCGGATATTGCCGTGTTAAAAACGTCAATTGCTAAAAACGTTACGTCAAACTTAGCGGTAGCAACCGTTAGAGATATAAAAAGTCAAACCGCGCCCTTAAAGGTTGGGGAAGACGTGGTTGCCATAGGCAACCCCTTAGGTTCGCTTGGTGGAACGGTTACGAAAGGCATAGTATCGGCTATAAGTAGAACGGTAAACGTTGAAGGGCAGGATATGGAACTTCTTCAAACCGACTGTTCTATAAATTCCGGTAATTCAGGCGGTGGGCTTTTCGATATGCAAGGAAAACTCGTTGGCGTTGTAAACGCAGGCTACACGGGGCTTCAAGGTCTTAATTTCGCTATCCCCGTAGACGACGCTATGGATATTTTCGAAAGTTTAGTAGAAACTTACTTCTATGAAAATCAATTAAACTACAACTTTGGCTACGTTCCGGGTAGAGTAAGAGTTAACGCCGAAAACGCCTATGCACTTTCGTTCGGCTACGATATAGCCTTTGGCGATTATTCTACTAATATGTTTAACTATTACACCTTCGTTATGGGAGTAAAAAAAGGTAGTGTTTACGAGAAAGCGGGCTTTAAGGTTGGCGATTACGTTACGGCAGTTAGTTTCGAAGGTGAAAACCGCGAAGTTAAAGGTGCGGTTTCCGCGTCGCTAGTTAGTTACCTTGATAGTTTAGAGTTAGAAATAGGCGATAAAATAATATTTACCGTTAACAGAAACGGAACGCTTAAAACTCTCACCGTAACATACAAACAATTTATCTACGGCGACACGGGTTGCGTAAAACCCACCGAATAAAAAATAAAGAGATAACCGATTATCGAGTTCCTACAAGGGATTTTTAAGACATTATAAAAGACTAACGATTTTTTCGTTAGTCTTTAATTTTTGCTTACCAAAACACACAACTTAACAGGGGGTAAGTATAGTGTGCTACACTTTTTTTATAAATTTACATTTCGGGTAATTAGAGCATCCCATAAAAACGCCATATTTCCCTTCTTTTTCAACTAATTTTCCCCCACATCTCGGACAAATACCCAACTTTAATTCAGTTTGAGTATTCTTAATACTTTGAATATGTTGCCTATTTGTTATTTTAGATGAAGCACTTAAGAGTTTGTTATATATTATATCCATCTCCTCAAATGAGTAGTGAGTACCATCGTTAAAATTCTTCAAATAGTTATTAAGATCTATTAAATTTACGACATTTGGAATATCAACTTTATCCGCATTATTTTGAACCATTACAACTAATGAATTAACTTTATATTTATTTCCAAGTGCTTTATTAATATGATAAATATGAGCCCTGTTTTGTTTAAGAGGATTTATAAACTGATGTTTTTCCCCATTGTATAGAGCTTGTGTCCATTTTTCTTGATTTAAACTACCAAAAATCCATCCTATATAATTTTTTGTTTCAATACAAAAAATCCCATTTTGCCGTATCTCAACATGGTCTATTTGATGACTCTTACCATTATCATCTACTAGAATAAGATTATTAATTTGTCTATGCTCGACTTTGCCAAAAATCAAAGGATTGAGTTTTGCGTTGACTTTTGATTCTCCAACTTTACCTTTATAATTGTTAATTACAGGTTTTGCAACTACTTTTATTATTTTCTTAAGTAATCCCATAAAACACTCCTATTTTAATCTCGTTTAGTATTTTAAGAAATTTACGTAATAGATTTAACAATAAGCATGTGAAGTATACACATTCTTACTTATTTACATAATTATTATATCAAAAAGATTTATATAACCCAACTTGTTTTGCGTGGTAAAAGAAACTCTACTTATCAAAAGTCGAGTTTTATAAGTTATTCAATTTTAATCCCTTATAGGGAACGCCTTTTCGGTTATCTCTTTTTTATTACTTTTCGAACTTAAAGTCTTGCCATTTACCGCCGTTAAGCCTATGAAATTCTTCGGTTAAAAGAAGAATTTTTTCAACGCAAGGCGTTTCGGGGTAGAATTCGTAAAACTTTCCTTTATAAAAGGTGTAGAACCTAGAAACGTCAGTACACATACCGTAAGTTGGAAGTTCGAGTGATGAAATCTTAAACGTAAACGGCTCGCCCTTATTAGTTCCGTTATAGGTAAGCCCCGATTTATCAATAGTTACCGTGCCTTCGCCCGTAATTTCAGCCGTTTTATAGTTTTTAAGCAGTTTTTTATCGGGTAAAGTTCCTAGTTTTACTTTGGCGGTAAAGGAATAACCTTCGCGTTTTACGTCTTCTTTAATAACTTCGCGTTGCATATTAAACCAGTCGCTTTGAGTTGGGGGAATAACCGAATTTTCGTCAAGCGGGGTTAGGGCGTAGGTATCGTCAACCGTAGCGCCGTTAGCGCACTCGGTACACCAAATAGTGTTTCCTTTACTTACCATAGAGTGTTGGTTACCGCATTTGGGGCACCAAAATAGCACGTTAGACAAGCCTTCGGCTGATTTTCCGCCCGTTTTGTAAACGTTTTTATAAATTTTATTCCACTTATAATCGTCGTGATACAGTTTTTTGTTAATTATGTCTTCAATTTCTTCGGGGGAGAGTTTTTCAATATCTTCTACCGAAAACATTTTATCAATAACTACTTCAATGCGCCCGGGGTATTCGTTGTTGGTGTATTTGGGAAAGGATAAATAACCGCCTTTAATAACCGAGTAGTAAACGGGAATTTTGAAGTGTTTAATAAACTTGCCCGTGCCTATTGCAACGGGTTGGTTCATACCCGCAATAGAGTTCATACCTTCTGGGAAAAGTACGATATTACCGCCGTTTTTAATAACTCTTGAAACTTCTTTTAAGGTGTATAAATCGGGCGTAAAATTCTTTTTAGGAATTACTTGTAAAAGATTAAACACGCCCCTTAAATGCGAGCGGTAAAACTCGTTGTAGCCCGCAACGAAGTTATACGTTTTTGGAAGTAGCGGAACGCCCGTAAATATGTAGTCGTTACGCGAGGCGTGGTTGCTAATAAAAAGGTGAGAGCCCTTTTCAAGCCTTGGGTCTTGTTTATAAGTAACCCTAACGCCGTATTTTTTCATAAATAGTAGTTTCCAAATATTACCTAAAACGTTATATATAAACTTTGGTGGGTTTTTAATTTTTCTTAAATATAAAATCTCTTCGTTAGATAGAGCCTTTTTGTCTTTTGCCATAAAAATCTCCGTAAAATTATTAAAATTAGTGTATCACAATTAAATCAAGCCGTCAATATAGTGTGGCAAAATTTATAAGGCGTGCATATACTTAGAGTGAAAAGGTTAATAAAGGAGGTTAAAATGTCTTTTTACTGTAACTGTCCTACGGACAGATGCCCCGGAAAAATCAGCGGTAATCCGCTTAACGGCCTTTGCGATAAAGTGTGCGTACAAGTAAAGAAAGTGTTTGACGCTTGTTTAAGGCAAGGTCAAGAAGATAACGTTACCGTAACGCTTCAAAGCGTAACGCCTGCAAATCCTACATATCCGTTAACTTTCGTGAGCGCAAGAAGTATCAAAACGCTTGCGGAAATTACTAGTTTACAAGTAGACCCGTTGCCCGATAGGCAAAATTGTAGTAGAGTTCAAATAACTTATACCGTGCCCGTTGAAGTGGTGTATACCGACGCTAACGGCGTAGAAGGTAAGGGCGTTGCAAACATCAGTTTATCACAAGACGTGATTTTGTACGTGCCTGCGCCGTCGATTATGCCGTACGAAGTGGAGGCAATAGTTTCCGTGGTATCGCCGGAAGGGGTTTACGTTTCGAATAACACGTTTAGCGTTACGTTCTGTACTACTAGCATTATAAAAATAGTTATGACGGTTGAACTTTTAATACCTGCATACGGCTACGCTAATATTCCGCCTTGTCAAGAATATACGCAAGAAGTTTGTTCGGGCTTTTTCGAGTTACCGCTATTTCCAAATTCAGACGGAACGCTATAATAAATTAAAACTTAATAAACGAAAAGCGTGTTTTACATTATTCACGCTTTTTTTACTTGTAAAAAAATATATTAAAACAGTTGCGTATAAAAAAACATAGTGCTATAATTATCGCAATATGAAAGTTTACGCGATTTCCGACCTTCATTTATCGCTATCGGGCGAAAAACCGATGGATATTTTCGGCGACAAGTGGGACGGTTACTTAGAAAAAATAAAAGCCGACTGGAACGAAAGGGTTGACAGTGACGACGTGGTTTTAATAGCGGGCGACATAAGTTGGGCTATGAAACTTGACGGCGCGCTTAAAGACCTTAGTTTTTTCGACGGACTAAAAGGCAAAAAGGTAATAATTCGCGGTAATCACGACTACTGGTGGCAGGGCATAACCAAAATAAGAGAGAGTTTGCCAAGCGATATTTACGCCCTTCAAAACGACAGCGTTAGGATAGGCAACGTCGTATTTTGCGGTTCAAGGGGTTGGGCGGTAGAAGGCTCACCCGACTTTGACGAGCACGACCGCCATATCTACGAAAGGGAAGTAGAGCGTTTCAAACTTGCGCTAAGTTCTGCTAAAAAAACTATGCAAGAAGGCGATAAACTCGTTTGCCTTATTCACTATCCGCCGTTCAACGTTAGAAAGGAAAGTTCGCTATTTACTAAACTTTTTGAAAGTTACGGGGTTGACAAGGTGGTGTACGGGCATTTACACGGCAAAGGCGTAGTTCCCTACCGCAATTTATCTATAAACGGAGTTGAGTATATACTCAGTTCGTGTGATTTAGTTGATAATAAGCTCGTGGAGGTGCTTTTATGAAAGATAAAATCAAAAAAATTTGTAACCGCTGGTTTATAACGGCATTTTCGGGCATGGCGCAAGGTTTATTCTGCACGCTTATTGCTGGAACTATTCTTGCTCAAATCGCAGGTTGGATAGGCGATAACTACGTAGGAAACACATTAAAGTTTATTGCAAATATCGCTAAAACTATGATGGGCGCAGGCATAGGCGTTGGCATAGCGTACGCGCTTAGTAAAAATAAACTTTTAATTTTCTCGTCTGCCGTTGCGGGTTTCGTTGGTGCTTGGGCGGATAAACTTATCGTAGGTGGCGCAGGTTTAACTACCGTAACGATGGGGCTACCCGGTAACCCCGTGGGCGCGTATATCGCTACTATGATGGTGGTTGAAATCGTATCTTTATACGCTGGCAAAACTAAACTTGATATTATTTTAGTTCCTTTAGGAACTATGCTTATATCTTTTGCCGGAGTATTTGCGTCGTATCCGTTCATTTGGCTTATAGTAAAACTAGGCGATTTAATTGCGATTGCGACTAACGCTAACCCCTTTATTATGGGTATAGTTATATCGGTAATTATGGGCGTTCTTCTTACTATGCCAACGTCGTCAGCCGCTATTTGGGTTGCCGTTGCAAGTAACGTATCGTTAGGAAATCAGTCGGCTATGCTTATTGCTGGTGGCGCTGCAACCGTAGGTTGTGCTTGCCATATGGTGGGATTTGCCGTTGCAAGTTATCGTGAAAACGGCGTGTCTGGTCTTATTTCGCAAGGCTTAGGAACGAGTATGTTACAAATTCCCAACATTATGAAAAAGCCCGTAATTATGCTACCTATGATAATATCTTCTGCTATATGCGGTCCGCTTTCAACGTGTTTATTCAAACTTAAATGCGGTGCGTCTGGCGGTGGTATGGGAACGAGCGGTTTAGTAGGCGTGTTCGACCTTTTTGCAAACACCCAAGGCGCGCTTGGAATTATAGGTATTTTCGTACTTATGTTTATTCTTCCTATAATCTTAAACGTAGTAATTTCCGAGTTTATGCGCAAGAAAAAGTGGATAAACCAAGGCGATATGAAACTTGACGACTAAGTAATAATAAAACTAAACTTCTCATATTTTATATGGGGAGTTTTTTTATGCAAAATTTACACGTTTTAACGATTGAAAGCAAAAGAAAAGTATCGGTAACCGAGGCGAAAGAAGTCATTTCCTTTTCGGATAGAGAAATTAAATTAAAACTTAAAGACGGCTCGTTCCTAACGATACTAGGCGAAGGCTTAAAAATAACCGCGTTTGACGACGTTAGCGGTAATTTTACCGCAAGCGGCGTAATAAACGGCAGTAAATACAAGCAAGCGGTAGGAAGTTTTATTAAAAAGGTATTTTCTTAATGTTTCAGTCGTTAGACCAACCTAGGGTGTTTTTAGTCTGCGCGTTGATAGGCGTTTTATCCGGCGTTTATTACGAACCGTTCGGTTTTATTAAGAAGTTTATAAAACAAGCGTTTATAAAACACGTTATAAACGGCGTGTGGTTAACGTCGTGTTCGCTTATATTTACTAGTTTTAGTTTACTCTACGAATTTCCTAATTTTAGGCTGTATATGTCGGTGGGCGTGGGCTTTGGAATTTACCTTTATAAATTAAGTTTTCATAAAGTGTTTGCAATTTTTACAAACAAGGTATATAATATACTTAATAAACTTGTAAAAAAGATAAAGGCTAATAATGAACGAAGAAAAGAAAAGGCGAATATTCTCGGCGGTTTTGTCGGGGCTTATAATGTTAACCACGATACTCGTGGCAATTATAACCTACCAACTCGTAGGAATATTCACGCGCAAAAACAAAATAGCCGAACTAGACGCTGAGATAGAATATCTTCAAAAACAAATAGAACTCACGGAAGACGAAATCGCATCGTGGGAACTTGAATGGAAGATTATCGAAAGGGCGAGAGAACTCGGTATGTACTTTGAAGATGAAGAGTAAACTTAGTTACCCCGTAGCCGTTATTGATATAGGCAGTAACTCCGTTAGGCTTATGACGGATAGCGGGGATAAAAAGCAAAAACGTATAATTACTACGCGCCTTGCCGAAGGTAAGGTTGAAAACCGTTTGGCAAACGCTTCTATTTTAAGAACTGTTAACGCAGTATCGCTTTTGTTTGAAAAAGCGGTTAAAGAAGGTTGCAATTCGGTTTTTATTTTTGCAACCGCCGCGGTTAGAAATTCCATAAACGGAAGTGACGTTGCGCTTTTAATAAAGCAAAAAACGGGTGTTACGGTTGACGTGGTTTCTGGCGAAACCGAGGCGAATTTAGCCGTTTTAGGCGCGCTAAACGGTAGTTTTGGTGGCGTTATTGATATAGGCGGTGCAAGTACCGAAGTTGCGTATAGAGAAAACGAAACGGAATACGCCGTTAGTTATGACGTTGGCGCGGTAACTTTGCACGATAAATGCGGTAGAGATAAAACGCTAATAGAAAGTTATTTGCAGGCGATAATTAAGGGCGTAAGGCGCAGGTTTATAGGCGATTTTTACGCGATAGGCGGTACGTGTACGGCGCTAGCGTCAATCGACCTTAATCTTTTAGAGTATGACCGCGATAAAGTTCACGGGCATTATCTATCGTTAAAGGCGGTTAAAGATTTATCTAATAAACTTTCCGCTTTGTCGCCACGAGAAATAAAAGAGCGTTATCCCACGGCAAAATCTAGGGCTGACGTGATATTTGGCGGTTCTAAAATTTTACTTTCCGTAATGGAAGGGTACGGTTTGCAAGGCGTAATCGTCAGTGAAAGCGATAATTTGGAAGGCTACTTGGAGTACTTATTGAAAAATGAAGAAAAAAACGGTTAATCTTATAATAAACGGCTTAACGGCTTGTTTGTGCATAGTTTTATTTGCGTATTTATCGGTAAATTTATTAACGGGATATATATCGCAAGCGGTAAAGGTTATACTTAGCGTGGTTATAGGAATTTTCGTAACCTTAGCGCTTAATTCGATAGTTCACGAACTAGGTCACGTGTTGTCAGGTCTACTTTGTGGGCTAAAAGTTAATTCCGTTCAGTTTTACTTTCTCTATATCGGCAAAGATAAGGGAAGTTTTAGGGTAAAAATAAAAAGTTCGGGCGGGGAAATCGGCGTTACCGACTTAGCGCCCAAAACCACCGAAAAAGTTCTTGAAAAATACGTAATTTCGGCAATAGGCGGGCTTATTGCAACGCTAGTACTTCTTATAGTGCAAGTTTTAATTTGCTTGCTATCTAAAAGCCTTATTTTATACGCGGGGCTGGGCATTACCTTTCCTATAACGGCGTATATATTCTTAATCAATTTATTTCCCAACTTTGCCGGGAACGACGGGTACTTAATTTACACCTACTTACAAGGTGGCAACCCTAAAAGAGTTTGCAAAAATTACTACCTTGCTACCGCGCTACTTTATCAAGGCGTTGAGCCTAGCGAATTAGAGCCTTCGCTACTTATCGACTACGGCGTTGAAAGCGAGTATTCGGTGGGTATAAGATATCTTCGATATCTTGCATATTTGCAAAGCGACGAAGAAACGGCTATAAAAGAACTTAGAAAAATAAGCGATTTATCTAAGTTTTCCACCGCGCACGAAGAAATTTTTGAAGAACTATTTTTCTCGGCTTTAACGATAGGTGACGACAAATTTGTAAAGGCTTACGAAGACTATGCACTTTCAATTTTTTCTAAGCAAGCGCGCCCACAAAGTTTTCGCGCCCACGCCGTATACCTTATAAAAAACGGCGAGATTGACTGGGCTAAACTAATTCTAACTAGCGGTGTAGAGTTTTGCGGAACGTACCCTATAAAAGGGGTTGCAAAAGCCGAAAAACGATATATGGAAGAGATACATAAAAATCTATAAAAAACGGGCTTCAAGCCCGTTTTTTCGTTCCAAAAATTAAATTTCACAAAAAAGTTAAAAAAATTATACTTGTTTTTTGAAAAAAAACAAAAAAACCCTTTTCTTTTACGCGCGCGTATGTTATAATAAACGTAAATATAGTATAACTATATACTTCTATTTACCACGCAAACTACACTTTGCGGATAAGGAGGGTTAAAATGAATTTAGACAATAAAGTTGAAACCGCTTACGGTGCCGACCAGATTAGAGAGTGTAAGGGCTTAGAGCATATCCGTTTAAGACCTGGTATGTATATAAGAAATACCGACGCGTACGGTCTTCACCACCTAGTAAAAGAAACGGTGGACAACTCGATTGACGAGGCGCTAGCAGGATACTGTGACACGATTTCGGTAACTATCCATAAAGACGGGTCGTGTTCGATACGCGACAACGGTCGTGGCATACCAACCGGCATGCGCGAAGAGGGAATATCAACCGTTGAACTCGTTATGACTCACCCTAACGCAGGCGGTAAGTTTGGCGACGGTGGGTACGAGATTTCCTCAGGTCTTCACGGCGTAGGCTTAAAGGCTGTTAACGCCCTTTCGGAGTACGCTAGCGTTGACGTTTATCAAAAGGGTAAACACTTCCGCCAAGAATACAAAATAGGCGTTCCTCAAACCGAACTTATGGTGCTTGAAGACACGAGCGAAACGGGTACTTGCGTAACCTTTAAGCCAGACGCGACTATTTTCTCTACGGTAGATTTTTCGTATGAAACTATTAAAAGTATGCTACGCGACTTTGCCTTCCTTAACACGGGCGTAAGGCTCGTTCTTGAAGACGAGAGAGAAGGGCAAGAGAGAAAAGACGAGATGTATTCAACGGGTGGCATTAAAGAATACGTTGAAGTATTAAACCACAACAAAGAAGTTTTAACGCCCGAACCTATCTATATGAAAAAGCGTTTCGACAAAGAAACGATAGAAATTGCCTTCCAGTATAACGACGGGTATAACGAACAAATTCTCGCTTTTGCAAACAACGTTAACAACGTTGAAGGTGGTACTCATTTAGACGGGTTCAAACTCGCGCTAACCAAAGTAGTTAACGAGGCGGGTAAGAAATTAAACCTTCTTAAAAACGACGATGATAAACTTTCAGGTGAAGACGTTAGAGAGGGCATTACCGCGGTAATTTCGGTAAAACTATTAAATCCGCAGTTTGAAGGTCAAACCAAAACCAAACTCGGCAACGCCGATATGAGAACGCTTGTTAACAAGACTATGAGCGAAGAATTTGCCACCGTGCTTGAAGAAAACCCGAACGTTGCCAAAGAACTTATCTTAAAGTGTTTAACGGCTAAAAAGGCTAGAGAGGCGGCTAGAAAGGCGAGAGAAGCAACGCGTAAAGGCGTATTTGAAAGTGCTAAACTCCCAGGCAAACTTGCAGACTGTTCTTGTAAAGACCCAGAACTTTGCGAAATTTGCTTAGTAGAGGGCGACTCGGCAGGCGGTACTGCAAAGCAGGGTAGAGATAGGCGTTTCCAAGCCATTCTTCCTTTGAGAGGAAAAATTCTAAACGTTGAAAAAGCAAGGCTTAACAGAATCCTTGAAAACGAAGAAATTAGAAGTATGATAACCGCATTTGGTTGTGGCATCCACGACGATTTTGATGAGAGCAAACTTCGCTATGATAGAATTATTTGTATGACCGATGCTGACGTTGACGGTAGTCACATTAGAATATTGCTTTTAACCTTCTTCTTTAGGTTTATGCGTCCGCTCATTGAAAAAGGTCACGTTTATATCGCTCAACCACCGCTTTACAAGGCGTCTAAAAACAAGGTTGATAAATATTGCTATTCGGATAAAGAACTTCAAGAGTATCTTAACGAAGTTGGGAAATGCGAAGTTCAAAGATATAAAGGTCTTGGAGAAATG
>JAZRKO010000032.1:0-4334 GCA_045646405.1 Christensenellaceae bacterium
ACAAATATATACTTTTGGTAGCGGCGTTTACGTTGTGCAAATCGCGGGTAAAAATACGGGTTCTTCAACACTTTACGAAATGACCCCCGCAAACTTTAGTACATTTTTAAACGCTTTACTTGGAATATACGACGGGTTAGATTGGACAACGGTTGAATTTAGTTTAAGAAGTGCCGTATTCGACCCGATGAAATATATATATTCGGTTCGTTGGTATCCGCAAGCGTTCGGGGGAACTTCCGTTTCAAGTGTCAGTATAGGTTTTTGGACTTGTAACGTTAGTGCGCGTGTAATAAGTGACCCGTTTGCCGTTGCGAAAAACTTTACTTTAACACTTCGTAATCACCCGCAAATTGCGCGCGGTAAATTCCTAAACGGCGCACCGTATAGGACAATGGAACTGTATTTACCGCCGTTTGGTATTATACCGATAGATACTAATAAACTTGTCGATAGTACATCACTATACGTTGCCGTTTATGTTGACGCTTTAACGGGCGCGGCGAGTGCTTACGGACGCGACGAAAACGGACAAAAGATATTTACGGTTGCGGGGCAATGGGGCGTTAATTTACCTATTACCGAGGGCGGCGCGCAAGGCGGCAACTTTATTTCAAGTGCCGCGGCGTTAGTCGGCGGGGCACTTCTTGCGGGTGCGACGGGCGGCTTGTCGCTTGGCGTGGGCGCGGGGGTTGCCGCGCTTGGAGAAACCGCGGGGTTATTTGATTGTTCGCCGTCGTCTTCGGGTAGTCAAGGTACGATATTAGCGTTTAGAGATTATGCAAGTCTTGCTACATATTGTAATCATATTACAGACGAAGACAACACCCGAAACGGTCGTCCGTATTGTCAAATTACAACTCCCGCGACGCTTGGCGGTTTTATGATAGCGCAACGCGGCGACGTGGATATTAACGGAACTTTACCCGAAGAACAACAGATAAAAGCGTTTTTAGAGAACGGCTTTTATTATGAATAGGGGGTAACTTATGTATTATAACTATGGCGGTTGGTACAACGCCCCGCCGTTTATGAATAATCAACCGAACGCGTCAATGGACTATTGGGCGCGGTCGTTGTTTCAGCGTTTAACCGCCCTTATTGACTTTGAGAACTTGCCGAAAGGCGAAACAAATCAATATGAGTGGGATAAAGATGCGTTTAAATACGGTTTGTTTATGCTGGGTTTTCTTGCGGTCTTCCGGTCTAAAACTTATGGTGTTGTACCGCAACCCGCAACAGTAACGGGGTTTGGCTTGCAGTATCAGCCCACAGGGGCTATGATTGCGACGCCGTATTTTCAGTTTGAAAGACCGTTAATTATAGGTAAAGAAACTGAACTTATAAAGTTAACACCCGACTATTACGGTACGTGGGATATAATAACAAAGTACGCAGCAGAACTTAAAGAAATTGACACGTCTATTAAATCAGCCGCCCGTAATAGCCGTTTGGCTTATGCGCTTGTCGCAAGTGACGACAAAAGCGCAAGAACGTTAAAAGCGATACGCGAACGGGTTATCAACGGCGACGACGCAATTGTAGACGAAAAACTATTAAAGGATAAAACAAACCCCGACAAATTGCCGTGGCACAAATTTGACCGCGATATTAAAAACAGTTATATTCTTGGTGACTTACTGGACGCAAGACGGGCAACACTTGTAGACTTTTACCGCGAAATCGGCGTTAGAATGTTGGACGATAAGCGCGAACGTATGATAACCGCCGAAGTTGACGCGGGCAACACCGAAACGTTTATACGTAGCGAGGTTTGGATTGAAACGCTAAAAGAAAGTTGTGATAAAGTCAATGCGATGTTCGATACAAAAATCATACCGAAAATAAACAGACCCGATATGCCCGACACAACCGAAAGCGGGGTGAATAGTGATGTTCGTTAACGAATTACATAGCGGCGGTATTAGAGCATTATACGACTACGACAACACAATATTTGATAATCTTGTATTGCCCGACGGTATAGACGCGGGGGAAGTAGTAGACCGCATTTTGTTTAAATACGGTGACACCCCGATATTTGCACCCGACCCCGCCGTAATAAAATATTATATTGGGCGTTGGAGTGAACACCGGGGGCGGATATGGGAACGTTACAAGGAAGTTGTCGAAGCAGAGTATAACCCAATAGAAAATTATGATAGATACGAAACGGGAACTAATACAGTTGAAAATACAATAAGTGCCGATAACGCTTCAACTTATCAGCCCGATTATAAAACCATAGCAACGCCCGACTTGCATATACACGGCAATATAGGCGTAACGACCGCCGCGAAAATGCAGAGCGAAATTATGGAACTTGTACCAAAGTTTGACGTCGTGGACTTTATAGCCGACGACTTCAAAGTAGAATTTTGTTTATACATTTATTAGAAAGGTAGGTTTATAAAATGCCTTACACACCGACAAACAACCCGTACGCCGTGGGTGACCCCTATATGTACGACTTGAAATGGATAGTTGAACGACTAAAGAAAATAGATAGTGAACTTGCAAGCGCAATACAGACTTACGGTAGCCCGCTTGTAGTTAGTACCGCCGCGGAAATGATAGACCCCGAACGTGTGTATATTTATCTTGGAAACGAAGTAGGTTATACTAACGGCGATTGGTATTATTTTGATAAAAATACTAATCTTTGGACAAGCGGCGGTGCGTACGGGGGTTATCCCGTAGACACTGCATTAGATAGTAATAGTACAAATGCAGTTGAAAACCGCGTTATTACGGACGCGCTTGATAGTGTTAATAATAAACTTTCCGATAGTTTAGAAGATTGTGGCACACGTTTTGGACAGTATCGCGGCGACTTCTTAACAAAAGAGGGTGTGCAAAGTATTTGTCTTGTTGGTGATTATGTTTATGTAGTCACCGCGAAGAATGACGCCACAAATAGCGGAACTGTTCGCCGCTTTTCTCTTTCGGGAAATATTGAAGATACGGCATTTACACATACTGTTATTTGCGGTCACGCTAATAGCCTTTGTTTCCACAATAATAAATTTTATATAGCACCCGTTAACGATTATAGCAACAATACAAATTGGTATGCACTTATAGAATATGACGCGGCATTTAGTAACCCCGTTATATATCCCACGATTGACGTTATACGCGCCGTCAGTAACGACCCCGTAACAAATAATATGTATTGTGTAGATTACGCACACAATTTATATAAATATAACGATACAACAAACGCACTTGAACTTGTGGCACATATTGACGGTATCACCAGAGCGGGGCTATTTATACAGGATTTAGCCGTTTACGGTGATTATGTTTATGACATAGCCCCGAACGGCATAGCATACAAAGCACTTATAAGCGAAAACGGCATAAATGTTGTTAGCGGCTTTACGCTTGGTGGAACAGATACAGAAAGCAAATTTTATCTTGGCGAATATGAAGGTTTTGAAATTGATAGCGACGGTAATATTTGGATACTTGCCGCAAGTAAAATTGGCGATTTACTTAACGGTATTGTACTTGAAATTGTCGCCAATAAAGGTGTACTAACTCACGAAACGTCATACCGTGATTACCCGCGCGCAAGTGTAACCCTTTCTAATGCAACAAGAACGCAGTTTTATAATAACCCCATACAGTTAAGACACTTAAACCAGTTACTTATATTAGTAAAACCGATTGCAACTGTTAATGTGCAGACAAACACCGTTGGAAATTATGATGATGTTACTATTATCATTGACCGTAAAATTCGACTGCAAATAGGTTCGGCCTATACTCTCTACGCATACGCTATGCAGATTTTCGGCGGAGATGTTCACATATTCTCCCAGTCAGGTAATATAATATTCTCCACCACAGGCGTTCCTATTACTTATCAACGCGGGGCTGTTCTTACTTTACAGGGCACTCTTACTATTACTTGTACGGGTACTGTTCTGTTTACAAGATACCAAGATGACGGAAAAACATGGGTAATTACTGTACCGACGCTTGCGGGTGGTGGTACGCCAACAGTTAGCGGCGCGGCTATGGCTACGGGTCTATATGTCGGCAACTCTAAATGGATATAGATTGACAACCCTTTAACGAACTTTGTTAAAACATTGGCAAAGTTGCCTTGTGTTCATTCCTTTCCTCTCTTTGTGTTTGGCTTAACGGCTATGCGTTCCCCTTGCGTATAGCCGTTTTGCCTTGCAATTTCAACATTCTTTGAAGTGCGTTTGTGTTCGTTTTTACACCCTTTTGTTCATTTCTGCAAAACTTATGCGTCTTTTTAACAATCTTTGTGATATATTTAACAATCTTTGTTAAGCCTTTGACAATCACGAACAAATGTT
>JAZRKO010000033.1:0-34216 GCA_045646405.1 Christensenellaceae bacterium
TACGCCAAAGGTAGTGACGGCAAAGTTTTACGAAACGAAAAAGGTTCTCCCATTCAAGCAAAGGACGTTAATAGTAAAGGAATATACGAGTACAACGCTCTCCCCAATCCTAAAATATGTTCTTCTGACTTTTGGGAACAACGAGGCGGACAAGTTTCGTTTGGAAATTTACAAGACGATTTTTACGAGCAAGTTGCCTATCGCTACGGACTAGAGCGTGGCGAAATTGGAAGCAACAAAAAACACACAACTAAATACGAGTGGGAAATGAAAAAACTTGAAGAAAAGAAAAATACCCTTTCAAAAGAACTAAAACCTTTGGAAGAGTATTTGAAGGCGTTTGAAGATGCTATTAACGGCAAAAAGCCTTTCTTTAAAAGTGAACTTGAAAAACAAGTGGTCGGCTTAATTGCTAAATACAAACTGCTTGAAGAAGAGAAAAAAACGACCGATAAGGACAAAGAGTATCTCTTTAATGAACTAAGAAAATACGAAAAACAAATTCCCGAATTACAACAGCATAAGGAATTCTTAAAGTTCTTATCTAAGTACGCACCCAACGAACTTGAAGAAGCGAAATTGGTTGCTAAACAACGTGAAAGTCTTTCAAGAAAACCCACGAAGAAAAAATTTAATAATTTTATAAAATACTAATCAAAATCGCTTGCTTTATTCCGAAATTTAGGGTAGGATACAAAACCAAAAATCCTAATGAACGGGATAAAACCTTAATTTAAGAGTAAAGCAAGCCAAAAACCAATCAAAAAAATTAAGGAGGAAAAATGTGGTTTATGGTTAAAGATTTACTAACAAACACAACGCATCTATATAGGTGTAGTTTATTGGTGCTCTACCATCAGGAAAGAGAACATTGTATCCGCACAAATAAAAAATTAAGGAGAA
Organism: Christensenellaceae bacterium; assembly: GCA_045646405.1. Classification (GTDB taxonomy): domain Bacteria; phylum Bacillota; class Clostridia; order Christensenellales; family Borkfalkiaceae; genus HGM11412. The sequence continues at coordinate 904 of JAZRKO010000033.1, forward strand.
TTGAAAAGACATTATTTAGACGAAATTAACAAGGTGGAAATAAACCTTTCCACAAACGAAACGGAAATTTCTCCGTTTGAAGCAGACAAAGAACTAATTAACAAAGTAGCAAGCATACTTGCAAACAAAATTTTAGACTTCGCAAATAACGGCGGAGATATTAAAAACATAACGCCGAAAACACTTTTCGGCAACAAGGAGGAATTATGAAAAAGAAAGCAGTAATTTACGCAAGATTTAGTTCACACGCACAAACCGAACAATCTATTGAAGGTCAACTACGTGAGTGCTACGATTTTGCAAAGAGAAACGACATTACCATTATCGCCGAATACGTAGATAGAGCGTTAACGGGCACGTCGGACAAACGACCACAGTTTCTTAAAATGATTGACGACAGTAAAAAGAAGCATTTTGAGTACGTGTTGGTTTATCAATTAGACCGTTTTGCCCGTAACCGATACGATAGCGCAAACTATAAAGCCAAGTTAAAGAAAAACGGCGTTAGAGTGCTATCGGCAAAGGAAAACATTTCGGACGATGCAAGCGGAATACTTATCGAAGGCGTTTTAGAGAGTATGGCGGAGTATTACTCCGCCGAACTTTCACAAAAGACAAAGCGTGGCGTTAAGGAAAGTTTACTTAAAGGCAATTTTATTGGTGGCTACACCCTACTCGGTTATAATATCGTAAACAAAAAATGGGTAGTAAACCCCGAAGAAGCCGAAATTGTTAGAGATGTTTTCAATCGTTACCGAAACGGCGAAAAAGGTAAAGCGATAATCGATAGGTTAAACAGTCAAGGCATTAAGCCTAAAAACAGCAACAAGTTTACTATGAGCACAATTTGCCGTATGATTCGTAACGAAAAGTATATAGGAGTTGTGACGGTTGATGGGACAACTTACCCCAATGTCGTTCCTCCTATCGTCGACAAAAGAATTTTTAAGGAGTGTAATTTAATTATGGACGGACACAAACATCGTCAGCGTGAAGTTTACCACGAAAACCCATACATATTAAGTGGCAAAATGTTCTGTGGATATTGCGGTTCGGCAATTACTGCCGAAACGGGAACAAGCCATAACGGACAAGTTTATCATTACTACAAATGTTATAAACGCAAAACCGAAAAGAACACTTGTAAAAAGAAAAACGTTAGACAAAGCGAGATTGAAAATATAGTTTTCGGTGCAACGATAGATTACGTTTTAACCCCACAAGTTATAGACAAAATTGCAAAGACGGTGGTAGAAAAGTTTAACGCCGAAATTGAAAAACCAACGGCTCTTATCGCATTTGAAAAAGAGCTTAAAACGGTTAAAAAATCTATTGATAAAATCTTAACTGCGATAGAAGAAGGAATTTACACTAAGTCCACAAAAGAAAAACTACTTTCGCTTGAAGCAACGCAAGAAGATTTAGAAGCCAAAATTGCCGTAGAAAAGGCTAAACAAATTAAGCCGTTAGAACTTGTTGACGTTAGAACTTTTCTTAACTATTACGCAAGGAAACAGTATGAAAACGACCAAGAAAAAAACGAGTTTTTTAACTCGTTTATAAATCGTGTTATTCTATTTGATGATAAGGTGATAATTTTATACAACACCAACAAGCGTGAAACCAAGCATCTTAACAAAAAAGAATACTCGGAAATAGCAAGTAGCAAAAACATAGAAGAAATAAAAGAAAACTCGTCTGAACGAAAAAAGTTCAAACGAGTATCTAGTGGTTGCGGGGGTGGGATTTGAACCTCACGACCTCCGGGTTATGAGCCCGACGAGCTACCAAGCTGCTCTACCCCGCGACGACTTATTGCTTGTTTATAATACATAACTTATTAAAATTTGTCAACTGTTTTTTCGTTGGTTTTGTAAATATTGTTGCCCTTTTGTTGAAAGATTATCCAAATTGTGTTATTATTATATTGTTTTAGGAGATTTTTTATGAAGAAAATTGCTATTATAACGGGCGCATCGTCTGGAATGGGTAAAGAATTCGTTTTATCTGCCGACAAGCGCTATAATTTAGATGAAATTTGGGTTATTGCTCGCCGTGAAGAAAGGCTTATTAAACTTCAAGAAGAAGTTACTTCAAAAATAGTTCCGCTTGCGCTTGATTTAACCCTGCCTGAAAGCCTAAACGTAATTTCGACCAAGTTAAGCGTTGAAAAGCCAGACGTTAAACTACTTGTTAACGCTAGCGGGTTTGGTAAAATGGCGGAATTTATAAATTCTAACCCCGTTTCCAACGCGGGTATGGTCGACCTTAACTTAAAGGCGCTTATTTTAGTAACTCAAACGGTTCTTCCGTATATAAACGAGGGCGGAAAGATAATAGAAGTTGGCTCTATGAGTTCGTTTGAACCCGTTCCGCACCTATCCGTTTACGCGGCAACGAAATCTGCCGTTCTTAGTTTTTCGCGCGCGCTAGCGTTTGAACTCAAACCCAAAAAGATAAAAGTTTTATGCGTTTGCCCGTACTGGGTGCAAACGGAATTTTTCTCTCGTGCAGGCGAGAAAGAAAACCTTAAAAAGTTCGATATCTTATACAAGCCCGAATTTATAGTTTCGGTTGCTTATAAAACGATAGATAAAACCAAGAAAAATTACGTAGTTCCCGGCAAGTACGCTAAACTTCTTCGCGCGCTTGCAAAGATTTTACCGCACAATTTTATGATGGCGGTAATGAGTAAAATGTTTAAGTTTGAAAAAAATGATTGATAAAACCTTATTTTCAAGCGGTGACGTGGTAGCCGTAGCCCTATCGGGCGGAAAAGATAGCGTTTGCCTTTTACACCTACTACTTTCTCTCCGCGAAGAACTTAATATTACCGTTAAAGCCGTGCACGTTGACCACTCTATCCGCGGAAAAGATAGTGAAAACGACGCTAATTTCGTTAAAAATTACTGTGAAAAGTTGGGCGTTTTAGTAAAAGTTTTCAAAGTTGACGCACCGCGTTTTTCTAAGCAAAACAACCTATCCCTCGAACAAGGTGCAAGGGCGCTTAGGTACGGCGTTTTCAAAAGCGTTTTGGATAGTGGCTTTGCTAATTTAGTTGCAACGGCGCATCACAAAAACGACAATTTTGAAAGTCTACTGTTTAATATTTTTAGGGGAACGGGGATTAAAGGCGCAGGCGGTATACCTAGTAAAAACGGCGGGGTCGTTCGCCCGTTACTTTCTGTTACGCGTGAAGAAATTGACTGCTACGTTCAAGAAAACAACCTGCCTTTTACCCAAGATTTGACTAACTTTTCCAGCGAATTTTCGAGAAATTATATTAGAAACGAAATCGTTCCTAAAATTGTAGAAAGGTTTTCAAACGCCGTAAACGCAGGCGCAAAATTTTCGGCAATTTGCAAGGAAGAAGACGAGTTTTTACAAAAACTATCTAGTGAAATCATAACCCAAAAAGACGGTAAACTCTATATTCCGCTATCTAGTGACGGGGTTTTAGTTAAGCGTGCAATAATACTAGCGCTTTCCCGCTTAGGACTTGAAAAGGACTACGAGTACGTTCACGTTTTAGACGTTTTTAATCTTAAAAACCTACAAAGTGGCGCAAAAATAACGCTACCTAAGAGCATTGTAGCGCAAAAAGAGTACGACACTATCTTATTATATATAGATAACGAGCAAAAAAACCAAAACCTTTACCCTTTCCGCGTTGGCAATTTTGATTTTGACGGCGCTGTATACGAAATTTCTTCCATCGGTGGCAGTTTGAAGTTTGACGGAGACAAAATTCCAAGTGGCGCAGTAATTAGAACAAGGCGCGATGGCGACGTTTTCAAAAAGTTTGGTGGCGGAACGAAAAAACTTAAAGAGTTTTTAATTGATAAAAAAATTCCGCTATCTCAAAGGGATAAACTACCGCTTATCGCAAAGGATAATACGGTATATCTTATTTTCGGCGTTGAAATTAGTGACGATATAAAGATAACTAGCGAAACAACAAACGTCTTATACGCAAAATAATAAAGACTAACGATTATTTAATCGTTAGTCTTTCTTTTTATATTCATATAAGCGATAAAGTTTTTTTGAAAAACTTCCGGCGTAAAGACTTGCAAAAATAAACCTTTCAAAGCCTTTCAACTCGTCAATATACGACTTTGGCGTCATTTCGCGTTCTTTTACGAAAACAAAATTTTCGCTTTGATAAACACTAGGGTCGTCTATACCGTAAACGGTGGTAACGCCCACGTCGTTTATCGGGTTTTTGAACTTTGATATTTTTGAGGCAAGCGAAGTATAAGAGTCTACAAGTAGCGTAACTTTTTCAAAATGAGAACACAAACTACTTGTTAAGTTTTGCATTTCGAAAGCGGTTAGATACATACTAACGCCTTCCATAACGACGATAGCGGATTTGTTTTCCTTAATATTATTTAGCCACTTTAAGTTTCTTACGTCGCCATCAATCATTTGATAGTTTTGGGTGCTAGAAAAGTAACGTTTTCTCTCTTTTATAACTTCCTTAAAATCAACGTCGTACCACTTGTGGTTTTCAGCGCCTACTCTTATAACGCGACTATCCAAACCGCAACCGATATGTATAACTACTGCATCGGGATACTTTATCATTTGGCTTTTTAGCCAGGTGTCAAACACGGCGGAACGAATACCCATATAGTACGCTAGCCATTTAGATTTTGATTTCCCTTTAAGGTTAAACTTTTCGGCTTCCCAAATTTCTTCGGCTTTTTTATCGCTTAAAAACAAGCCTTTTTTGCTCACGTAAGATTTACCGTATAAAGGAATATACAACGTTTTGTTTACGCTATTCATACACACCTCAAAGCGATTATTTAGATAGTTCTTTAATCGCATCTTTATAAATATAAAAGCATTTTTCAAGGTGCGATTTTTTAATTTTTTCGTTAGGAACGTGGCATACCGCGCCCCCGTCAAACACCGGCCCGAACGCAACGCCTTGCTTTAACGCGCGCGCATAAGTTCCACCGCCCGTGGTTTGAGATATAGCCTTTTTCCCCGTGTGTTTTTCATAAACTTGGTTAAGCGTTTTACATAGAAAACCTTCCTTGTCGGCATATAAGGGGGCTTTGTATTCTAAAACTTCCACCTTTCCTATTTTAGATAAAACCCTATCAACTTCTTCGCGCGTGTAGTGAACGGGGTGCCTAACATCTACCGAGATTTCCGCCCTATTGCCCACTTTTTTAATAATATTAGGTGAAAAAGTTAAAATTCCGCTTTCGTCAACGAACTTTTCAAAAAGCCTACCAGCAAACAAATATTCGTACGCTTGCTCGCTAAATAAATTTTTATCTACAAGAAACTTTAACGCTTTTTTTATAGCGTTGTCGCCAAGTTCTGGCGTTGAGCCGTGAGCAGACTTTCCGCTAAATTCTACCTTTCCACTTTTAAGGATGACGGTTGCTTTATCGCATACGACGTTTATTCTTTCGCCACCGAATACGTCTAAAACCTCGTCGCTTATAGGAAAGGAAAATTTTACGTGGTATATACCCTTTTCGGCGTAGATTACGGGGAAGTCGCCGTCGGGCGAAAAGCCGAGTTTTGGCATAACGGCAACCTTGTTATAGTGGTCGATACAAGCCCAGCCACTTTCCTCGTCACACCCAAAAATGAGTTTGATTTTTTTGTTTGGGATAAAGCCTTCGTCTTTAAGCGCTTTTAAGGCGTATAGGCAAATAACTGCCGAACCTTTATCGTCAACCACGCCACGACCTATTAGATACTCGCCACTCTCACTGAGTTTATAAGGTGGGTACGACCATAGGCTTATATCGCCTTCGGGAACTACGTCTAAATGGCAAAGAACGGCAAGACCACTATAATCATCTCCCTCGCCGTATATGACTTCGCCGATAAACCCGTCGTAATTTTTAACTTCAAAACCTAATTCTTTCGCGTCTAAAAGCGCTTTGTCTAGCATAGATTTAACGCCTATTCCAAACGGCGCACCGTTAGTGGGCGTTGATTTTACGCTTTTAATTTCCACCCAACTACCTAGCGTTTTTATGGCGTTTTGAAAATAATCGTTCATTTTGCAGTCCTTTTTTGAGTTTTAGTAGTTTTATTATATACTTTTTATCGATAAAAGTATATATTATGATTAACAATTTTTCAAAAATGTGTTACAATTAAGAAAAAGGAGAATTTATGGGCGGTTTACACGACGGGCATCGAAAGCGTTTGCGAGAAAAGTTCAAAAACGGGCGTGAAACTTTTAACGAACACGAACTTTTAGAACTTTTGCTCGGCTATTCGATAGCGCGAAAAGATACCAACGCTTTGGCGCATCAACTTATATCGCAGTTTGGCTCTTTAAGCGGGGTTTTATCCGCTAGCCCTGAAACGCTCGTTAACGTTAAAGGCGTTGGCGAAACCACGGCGAATATGCTATCGCTTATAGGCTACGTTTCCATGCTTAAAAAGAAGGAAAGGTCGACTATAATTATGGACACGCTAGATTCGTCTAGAAAAGTGGCGCTTGACGTTTTTGACGGGATAGACCACGAAGTTTTGTTCGTTTTTTACCTTGACGGGCAAAAGCGAATAATATCTTCGTCACGCTTTGACGACGGGGACGTTGCTAACGTTTCGTTAGATTTTGACGCGATTACCAACTCTATAATGGTTCACAAGCCAAAGTCGGTAATAATTATGCACAACCACTTTTCAAAGTATCCTCTTCCGTCAAAAAACGACGATAAGGCAACCGCTAAACTATACACCTTTTTAAGTTTTCACAAGGTTTCGCTACTTGACCACGTTATAGTTAGCGGAAAGGAAATTTACAGTTATTTTTACGACGGTAGGTTAGACAAAATTAAAAGTACCGTTGACGTTAAGTTTAATTAGGAGTTTTTATGCAAAAAGTTAGAACTAGATTTGCACCCAGCCCTACGGGTTTTATGCACCTTGGCGGTTTAAGAACGGCGCTTTACGCTTTTTTATTCGCTAAACACAACGGCGGTGATTTCATTTTAAGAATAGAAGATACCGACCGCGAACGCTTTGTTGACGGAGCGCTTGAAGTAATATACTCTTCGCTTTTATCTTCCGGGCTTAAATACGACGAAGGCCCTGACGTTGGCGGTGATTTCGGCCCTTACACCCAAAGTGAAAGAAAGCCACTTTATATGGATTACGCTAAAAAACTTATCGACCTTGGCGGGGCGTATTACTGTTTTTGTTCCAAAGAGCGTTTAGAGAGTTTGACCGACGAAAACGGGAACAGAAAGTACGACAAGCATTGTCTTAAAATTTCCAAAGAAGAAGCCGAAGAAAGAATTAAAAACGGCGAAAGTTTCGTTATTAGGCAAAATATTCCGCTTGAAGGAAAGTCTAGTTACGAAGATTTAATTTACGGCACGATAGAAGTAGATTACGCCGAACTTGAAGACAACGTGCTTATAAAGTCCGACGGTATGCCGACTTATAACTTTGCAAACGTTATTGACGACCACTTAATGGGAATAACCCACGTTATTCGCGGAACGGAGTATTTATCTTCTACCCCGAAATACAACCTTATGTACGACGCTTTTGGTTGGGAAAGACCGGTATATATTCACCTTCCTACCATTATGAAAGACGCAACGAGAAAACTTTCCAAGCGTTACGGCGACGCTAACTTTGACGACTTTATTTCAAAAGGCTATATCGAAGAGGCGATTATAAACTACGTTGCACTTCTCGGTTGGTGCCCTAAAAACAACGCCGAGAAAATGACGCTTCCTGAAATGATAGAACTTTTCGATTTATCAGGCATTTCAAAATCTCCTTCGATTTTTGACGAGGTTAAACTCAAATGGCTTAACGGCGAGTACTTAAAGGCGATGGACGATAGCGAGTTTATTAAAAGGGCAACGCCTTTTTTTGAAAAGACGAAACTACCAAAAAAATACGATATTACTAAAATTGCAAAACTTATAAAATCTCGCATTGAAATTTTACAAGACATTGAAGAAAAAACCGAGTTTTTAGTAGAAGTTAAGCCGTTTGATAAAACGCTTTACCAAAACAAAAAACAAAAGACTGACGAGGTTTTAGCAAGTAACGTGTTACCCGAAGTCGTTAAGGTTCTTGAAGGTATAGAAGATTTTACTAACGATAATTTATTTGCTACGCTATCAAATTTAGCAGAAAAGTTAGAAATAAAATCACGCCAACTTTTCTACGTTTTAAGAATAGCCTTAACAGGGCTTGAAGTAACCCCCGGTGGCGCTACTGAAATACTTGAAATTTTACAAAAAGAAGAAAGTATAAAACGTGTAAAATCAGCGCTTGAAAATTTATAATAAACTAAACGAAAACCGCCTAATAGGGCGGTTTTTTCATAAGTATATTATATTTTTACCTTTCTTTTCGGCGTAACTTACCGTGTTTTTAGTTCCGCCCATATTTGAGTAAATATAGGCAATTAGTAGCGACGAATTATCCACTAAATACCTGTTCCTTTTTTGCATACAGCCTTCAAAATACTCGTTGGAAACAAATACTATTTTATCTGCTTTTTTGATATATTCTAAGTATTTTTCTTTCTCGGTTTTTTTGAAATACACTTCTTGATTTTTACAAGGCACGCAAGCAATTATATCTATGTTTTTATCTTTTTTGGTAAGTAGAGTTTCAAACGCTATAAGGTCAAAACCCCAAGCCATACCCACTAAAAAAGTTTTATATCCCGCATCTATTACCTTATCTATAACTTCACTTAATTTTTGTTTATTAAAATCTTTTTTTATAACTCTATGCCCGGTAAAAGCGCAGGTTGAAAAAATATCAAAGTCCATCAAAGCGGTTTACTCCTTTCTTTTCCGTTTCCGCGCGGGTATAAAGAAGGCGTATTTTTTATCTTTTTAATAACGTAAATAACTCTATCTCCTGCACCTTTTGAAAGTGAATAATTATAAACGTTGATAACTTCGCCACCTAGCGTTGAAATTGCGTTTTTAGCCTTTTCAAGTTCGTCGTTAACGCTTTTATAAGCAATAAATAAACCACCTACTTTTATTAGTGGCATACAATATTCTGCTAAAACGTTCAAACTTGCTACCGCGCGTGCGGTAACTATATCAAAACTCTCTCTTAAATTACTTTTTCCAACGTCTTCCGCGCGCTTGTTAATAACTTTGCCGTTTAATTTTAACTTATCAACAACCATTGTTAAAAACTCGCATTTTTTACCCGTTGACTCAATAAGTGTAAAATCTAAATCTTCCCTTTTTATCATTAGTGGAATTGAAGGAAATCCCCCGCCAGAGCCTACTTCTACCACTTTTTTATTATTTTCAAATAACCTTTCGCCCATTAAACTATCTTGAAAATGTTTTATCTCGATATCTTCGGCGTTTTTTATGGCGGTTAGGTTAAATTTATTATTCCACTCACAAAGAAGACTTTCAAAATTTTTCAACTTTAACTCTTCTTCTTTTTCTAAAATTATTTCCTTTTCACGTAAAAACTCAAACATAAAAAAATTATAACACACCTTTTTATTTATTTCAATTTATTCCGCCTTTTTTAATTTATATTTTTTTTATTTTACTTTCTTAAAATCATTGATTTTTCTCGGTTTATTATATATAATATACTTATTAAGTATATAAATACGAGTTTTCAACCCTATCGTTGAAAGGTTTATAATTATCAACTTTTTATAAACTTATATTTTTTTCGTATTTTTCTTTTTAATAAAGGTGATTTTTTGATTTTTAATTAACCTTATTAACATATCAACGTTACCTACTATTACTAATTTTTTATTTTATAATAAAGGAGATACATTATCTATGAAATTCGTAGTCAACGGTCAAGAATTAGGGCTTGCAGTTTCAAAAGTCGTAAAAGCAGTTTCTACTAAAACCACTAACCCTATACTTGAAGGTATAAAACTTTCAGTTTCGGGTGATGAACTTACGCTTTCTGCTACCGATACTGAAATTTCAATAGAAAAAACTATAATATCTTCAACTTTCACCGAAGGTGAAACGGTAGTTCCAGGTAAAACTTTTTACGAGTTTATTAAAAAACTCGAAGGGGAAGACGAGATTGAGTTCACCCTTATTGAAAACGAGTTAAAAATAAACTACGGCGCATCCGAAGGTTTTATTCAAACCCTTAACGCCGAAGAATTCCCAGTTATAAATAAAGATATTAAAGAAAAGTTTTTTACTATTAAACAAAAAGATTTTAAGGAACTTATCTTAAAATCAAGTTTTGCTTGTTCGACTGACGAGGCTCGCCCACTACTTAAAGGTTGTCTACTTGAAATTGAAGGTGACGAGATTTCTTCCGTTGCGCTTGACGGGTTTAGGCTTGCAATATATAGAAAAAAGATAATTGAAAAGTCTCAAAATTTCAAAATTATAGTAAATTCAAGAACCTTAAACGAAATAGTTAGAATACTTGAAAAAGACGATGACGTCGTTACCATTATCGTTCAAAAGAACGTTTTAATGTGTGAAGTTGACGGTACAGTTTTAATTTCAAGGCTACTTGAAGGAGAATATATTGATTATAAAAATATAATCAAAGACGATTATTTATCGCTCGTAAAGGTAAACAAAGCGCAACTTTTAACCGCGATAGACAGGGCTTCCGTTTTAACTACTGACGTTAAAAAGATTGTAAAGTTTGATATAAAAGAAAATTATATGACGGTTTCTTCTTCAAGCGAAGTAGGTAAGATGAACGAAAACGTTTTAATCAACCTTGAAGGTAAAGATTTAACTATCGCGTTTAATTCAAAATTTATAACTGACTGTATTAAAGTTATTGACGACGAGTTTATAAACCTTTATTTCAATACTAAAATTAACCCGTGCGTAATAAAGCCGTATTCAGGCAACGATTATTTATATCTTATTTTACCGCTTAGAATAAACGCGTAAAAAGTTGACAAAATTAAAAATACAAAGTATAATCGTAAAGCGTATAAAAAAAATAAACTTATAATTAAGGAGATTATATACTATGAAAAGAACTTACCAACCCAAGAAAAGACAAAGAAGTAAAGTACACGGTTTTAGAAAGAGAATGGCAACCAAAAACGGTAGAAACGTTCTTAAAAGAAGAAGAGCAAAAGGCCGTCATAAACTTTCCGCATAATCTTTTAATTTTGGATAATAGACTTAAAAAACAAAAAGATTTTGACGTTGTTTTTAATAAAGGGCAAAGAATTTTTACTAAAACTTTAACTTTATTATTTTTAGAAAATAAAAGTTTTAAGTTTGGTATAAGTCTTTCAAAAAAACACGGAAAGGCGCACGTTAGAAACCACATTAAAAGGTTAATTCGCGCCGGTGTTAGAGATATTATTAAAAACGGCGTAAAGCCTTATTATATAGTCGTTTTACCAAAGGTAAAAGAATTTTACGATTACCATGAAATTTATAGAGATTTAGAGTATTCTCTTAAAAAAGGGCGTATATTAAGTGATTAAAGGCTTTTTGGTCGGTATAATTAAGTTTTACCGAAAATTTTTAACCCATATATTAAGGTCAAGGTGTATCTATACCCCAACCTGCTCGGCTTACGCGTTAGAAGCGCTTAAAAAGCGCAATTTATTCGTGGCGATAGGTCTTATTATTTTTAGAATTTTAAGATGTAATCCGTTAAGTCGCGGTGGGTATGATCCCGTGCCGGATAGTAAAAGTAAACTTAAATGGGTATTATAAGTAATAAGGGCGAGTAGCCCTTATTTTATCAATTTATAAGGAATTTATGGAATTTTTGAACTTTTTAGCAAGTGAAGTTGAGGTTCACGTTTTTGATACAAATTTACAAAACGTGCCTTTAACCGGTGTTACCAAATTCGTTGCTGACGTTATTGAGTTTTTCTCTTTCGGTGGTTATATAGCGGTAGGTATACTGATTTTCTCGCTACTTCTTAAAATAATACCTCTCCCTTTTGACATTTATTCAAGAGTTGCCACTAAAAAGAACGCTCTTAAAATGGAAAGAATGAGGCCTGAACTTGAAAAACTTCAAAGGCAATACGCTAACAATAAAGAACTTTATTCTCAAAAGATGATGGCTCTTTATAAAAAAGAAGGGTATTCGACGTTTGCGTCGTGCTTACCCACCCTTTTCACGCTCATATTCTTTATTATAGTTATTTCTGCTTTCAACCAGTATTCAACGTACACTAAGGTTGAAGACTTTAACCAAATGGCAATAGCGTACAGCCAAAGCGTTAGAGAAAACGAATTCGTTGAAGAAAGATATTACGCAACAGATAGTGAAGGTAATATTATTGAAACGGAATATTATACTAATAAAGAAGATCTTATTGAAGGTAAAAAATATATAACCTTATATTGTACTAACCTCCAAGGCGATATAAACACCCCTGATAGCGATTACTTTACTAAAATTATTAAGCCCGCGCAAGACGCTGCGGCGGACAAGTATTTAGAGGGTACTGACGCTCACTCTTTCTTATGGGTAAAAAACATTTGGATAGAAGATTTACCTTGGAAAAAGGCGTTTATTGCAAAAAGCGCGTACAAGAGTTCGTTTAGTTACTCGAAAGGTTGTTCGTGTTCGGCAGAAACGATATCGTCGTCTATAAGTGATGAAAACGTGTATAACGTTTTAATGGGCTCTTCGAAACTTGACGGTTTGAAGAACGCACCCAACGGCTACTTAATTTTAGTTATATTATCTATCGGTTCGATGCTACTTTCTCAACTTATAATGACCAAGTCGCAAAAAGCGCAACTTGAACTCCAAACGGTTGACGAAACTGCCCAACAAACTAACAAAATGATGCTTTGGATGATGCCTATTATGTTTGGTGTGTTCTCGTTTATGTACACCGCGTCGTTCTCGCTTTACTTAATAGTTAGCACGTTATTTAGTATGTTCTCAACCATTTTAATAAACAAAATCGTTGAAAAGAAATTTGAAAAAGAAATCAAACGTCAAGAAGAAGAAAAGTACAACAAAAGATTTGGATACTTAAACAAAAAAAATAAGGACTAATATTATGGCAATATTTTACGGAAAAAGCGTTGAAGAAGCAATAGACAACGCTTTAATCGAATTAAAAATATCAAAAGACCAAGCAAAAATTACCGTACTTGAAGAGGCTCAAAAAGGCTTTTTGGGTATAGGTGGTAAAAACGCCAAGGTAGAAGTTATCGCAAAGGAAGACGATGGCGAGCGCGCCTCCAACTTTTTAAGCGGTTTACTAGAAATGATGAAAATACCCGCAACTACCGAAATTTTAGAAAACGGCGACAAAATAGTTATCGATATTTTAACAACCTCCCCCACCCAAGTTATAGGTTATCGTGGCGAGGTGCTTGACGCGCTTCAAACCCTAGCAGGCGCAACCGCAAATATCGGGAACGACGAGTATAAAAAAGTAGTAGTAAACTGCGAAAATTACCGTGAAAAGCGTGAAGAAACGCTTAAAGCGTTAGCGGTTAGAATTGCAAACAAGGCAGTTAAATACGGTAAGAAATTTTCGCTTGAACCTATGAACCCTTTTGAAAGAAAGGTTATTCACTCTGCCCTTTCTAATATGGAAGGAATTAAAACGGAATCGGAAGGCGCTGAGCCTAACCGCTACGTAGTAGTTATTCCCGAAAACCTTAAAAGCACAAGCGATAAAACCGAGCGCTTTGGCAGAAGTTCTTCTAAAAAAGAACGCGATAGAAACGGCAAGCGTGACAGAAAAGAAAAGAGTGACGTTATTAAACTTGACAAAAAAACTATCGGTTACGGCACTTTCTTAGGAAACAGCCTTAAAGAAGACTAATTTTATATAAAGATAAAAGCAGTTCGAAAGAACTGCTTTTTCGTTTAATTAAACGCCTTAACAACGCCGTTTACGATATCGTTAAGTATTTTATAAACTAGCGAAAATCTCGTGGAAAAGTTAAGGTTTTTATCATTTTTATCGCTTACTATGCCTATAATTGAAACGTCGCCAATGAACGGCAAGTCTTTATTAACGCCAAGCCCTGGTTTTATACCCGCGCTAGTAATTTTAACGTAACCTATTTCTTCTTTGTTTCCAACGGCAGCGTCAATTACTAGTATTTTAGAATAAGGGTGCAGTTTTTTAATTTCTCCCTGAATAACCGCAATTTCCTTAGCGGTAACGGGGCTGTCTAGCGTTCCGTAAACGAAGGCTTTTCCCTGTAAATTTTTGACAAGTTCACTACCCGCTATCGGGCCTAAACTATCCCCGACGACAAGGTCCGACCCAACGCAAATAATCACGGGCTTATCTGTTATATATAATAGTTTTACCGCTTTTGAAATTTCATTAGAATTATCGCGTTTTGCGGAATTAAAAATATACGAGTTCATATATTTATTTTAGACGGAGTTTTTATTTTTTAATCGTATAAAAATAAAAAGATAGGCAAAAATTTATTTAACGCTATTTGTCATCTTGTATTGACACGATTTCCACTTTATGATAAAATATTTATACTATAAAATAATAATTTAATAAACAGGAGTTAAACTATGCTTAATTTACTTGCTATTCCCTCGGTTATAGCGCTGGGTGGAATGAACGTTGCGCTGGTTGACCTCGTTGTTCTCGCCGTTTTACTGATAGCACTAATCGTAGGGCTTGCAAAAGGTTTCGTAAGGCAAATTTTCTCGCTACTCGGCGGTATCGCCGCACTCGTGGTTGCAATATTTACTTGCACGTACGTAGCGGAATTCCTTACGTCGTCTATCCCTAGCATTCCCGAATCAATTAGCGCTCAGTTAGATAGTCTTTTAGGGCTTGACGGGGTTTTACTTCAAGGCACCAAAGAACAAATTATAGAGTCTTTATCAACCACTAAAATCCCCGTGTTCTTACACGAACTTATCGCTAACACGATAATAGAATCAGTTGGCGAACTTAATCTTACCGCAACGCTAACCGGCTACGTTATGATAGCAATAGCGTTCGTAGTAGTATTCTTACTTTCACTTATCGTATTCGCAATACTTAAAAAGATTTTTAGCGCTTTAACCCACGTTGGCGTTTTAGGCGCTATTGATAGAATTTTAGGTATGATATTTAGTATCGCGGTAGCGCTAGTTGGTTTAGTAGTCGTTTGTATCGTATTATCGCTAATTATTCCTAATATTAACGATTTCTTAGTTCCGGTAGCCGAATCGGGCGAACAAGTAACTTGTTACTTTAACACGCTACTTACTACCATTATGAATTTAGACGTTATTAAGAATTTACTTGCATCTATCGTACCCGCAGTATAATAATTATCAAAAACCCACCGCGTGTGGGTTTTTTATTATGCAAAAAATTAACAAAACTATAAATTTGTAACCACTTCGGCTAAATTGTGCTTAAATTTTGCAAGCGCCACTCGTTTATTATTGCACCAACGAAAACAAAAACACAATATATGGCTAAAATTTATCAAAAAATCATTAAATTATAGCGAAAACAAGTATACGCAAAACAGCAAATTAGCGCATAAATTGTTTCACGTGAAACATTGATTTTTTGAACTTAAAAAATACAGTGGACAAAGAAAACATATAGTGAATTTTATAGTTTTATAATTATTTTGAAAACTGCAAAATTGCCGATAAAATCGGCGATTTTGGGCTTTCAAAAATCAAAAATTTTTCAAAATTGTTTCATATGAAACATTTTTTATTGCTAAAAATTTTCGCTAGTTTTTCCTTTGTGAAAAAACTTTTATAAAACCGCTTGAAAAATGAAATTATCGTGATATTTTAACTTTTAATATTGATTGTTTTATTCGTTTTGTTATAATATAATTGAATTGTGTAAAATTTTACATTAAAATAATTTTTGCTATTCGTATTAACAACTGCCGTGTTGTTTTAAGTTGTTTTTGTTCTATATGAATAATGGTTTTTACTGTATAATTATTATTTTGATACGCGATTACTTTTTGTCAATATATTAAATAAATTTTTGGTTTTAGCGCAAAATCATAAATTAAGCGCTTATGTTAAATTTTGCAAATTTTTAGAAATTTTGTAATATATATATAATAATTTTGTAAAAATAACATAATAATTAAGTGAAATCATTGTAATTTTAGTTAAACTGTGTTAAAATGGCGTAGAACTATTTAAAAGAGTTAAACTTTAATATATATTTCTAGTTTTAGGAGGAAAAATGAAAAAACAAGGCTCGAAAACCTGGATAATTATCGTTTTAATTGCTATTGCTTTAATTTTCGGGGTATTCTTTTTGCTAAATAGACTTTCTATTCAAGACGTTACGACCGACGAGTTCTTAAAATACGCTTGTGTTGAAATCGACGATAACGGAACTTTAACCTTCAACGAAAGTTTAGTTGAAGAGAAAGACAGAATTAAAAAGATAGTTATCGACGGGTACAATTTATCAGGTTACGTTAAAACTTCACTCGGCTACACTCAAAAATTTACAACTAGTTACGGCAGAGGCTCGCAAAGTGAGTATTTTAGCGATAAGATGATAGACTTCTTATATGAAAACGGTATCTCTATCGATTATTCCGACCCCAACGAAGGTTCGGTATGGTCGTCACTAATAATGCCTATCGTAGTAGTTGGTATCGGCTTAGTGCTAGTTATGGTAATGATGCGCCAAGTAAACGGTTCGAATAAATCTGCGCTTGACTTTGGCAAAACCAAAGCGCGCGTTAACCAAAACGTTAAGGTAAGATTTTCTGACGTTGCAGGTGCAGAAGAAGAAAAGCAAGAACTTCAAGAAATCGTTGAGTTTTTGAAAAACCCCAAAAAGTTTTCCGAACTCGGTGCAAAAATTCCAAAAGGCGTACTGCTCGTAGGCCCTCCGGGAACGGGTAAAACCTTATTTGCAAAAGCGGTTGCCGGCGAAGCGAACGTTCCGTTCTTCTCAATTTCGGGTTCGGATTTCGTGGAAATGTTTGTCGGCGTGGGCGCAAGCAGAGTAAGAGATTTGTTCGCAATGGCGAAAAAAAGCATGCCGTGTATCGTTTTTATTGACGAAATTGACGCGGTAGGTCGTCACCGTGGCGCTGGTCTTGGCGGTGGTAACGACGAAAGAGAGCAAACGCTTAACCAACTTCTCGTTCAAATGGACGGGTTTGACGCCAACGAAGGCATTATCATAATCGCGGCGACTAACCGCGCCGACATCTTAGACCCCGCATTATTAAGACCGGGCAGATTTGACCGTCAAATTTACGTAAATATTCCTGACGTTAGGGGTAGAGAAGCCATCTTAAAAGTTCACGCGAGAAACAAACCCCTTGCAAAAGACGTAAACTTCAAAGTTATCGCTAGAATAACCGCAGGTTTTTCGGGCGCTGACCTTGCCAACCTTCTTAACGAAGCGGCTATACTTGCCGCTAGGGCGGATAGAAAGTTTATAACGAACGTTGACCTTTACGAAGCCATAAATAAAGTGGTAATCGGCCCGCAAAAGAAATCGAGAGTCGTAACCGAAAGCGATAAGCGAATAACTGCATACCACGAAGCCGGCCACGCTATACTTGCAAGACTACTCCCAGGGTGCGACCCCGTTCAAGAAGTTTCAATTATTCCACGCGGTATGGCGGCAGGCTACACTATGACTAGACCGGATAACGATAGTAACCATATCGAAAAGAGTAAACTCTTAGACGATATTGCTATGACGCTTGGCGGTAGAGTTGCCGAAGAACTTATTATTAAAGATATTTCGGCGGGCGCGTCGAACGACATTAGCGTTATCACGCAACGCGCTAGAAAGATGGTTACCGAGTGGGGTATGAGCGATATTGTAGGCCCAGTTAACTACGGCGGTGGCGACCAAGTTTTTATCGGCAAAGATATGCAAACTCGCGCAACGTATTCGGAAGAACTTGCAAAAATTATCGATAACGAAGTTGAAAAAATTATCAAAAACGCCCACGAAAAGGCCACCAAACTTCTTACGGAAAACAAGTCTAAACTCGATAATATGGCAAGGCTTTTAATCGAGAGAGAAACCATTTATCAAGACGAAGTTGATATGATAATGGAAGATAAAACCGCGAAAGAGATTATGGAAATTATGGAATCTCGTGACGGGCTTTATAATGAAAACCCCTTTGTCAAAGTGGACACCGAACTTGCAAAAGAAGAAATAAATAAAACCGTTGAAGAAAAGGTTTTAGAAAATAGCGAAACTGATAACACGAAAGAGTAAAGGATAGTTTATGGGTAAAATTATATCGTTTTCAAATCAAAAGGGCGGTGTAGGAAAGACTACTACTTGCGTAAATATGTCGGCATACCTTGCAAAGCAAGGTAAAAAGGTGCTACTTATCGATATGGACCCGCAAGGCAACGCGACCACGGGGCTTGGGCTTAACAAAAGCGGAATAAAAAATTCGGTATACAACGTTTTAATTGACGACACTCCCGCAAAAGACGTTATTATTCCCACCAAGATAGACTGCTTAGAAATTTTGCCCGCAGGCATAGATTTAGCGGGTGCGGAAGTTGAACTCGTGTACATCAAAAACCGTGAAAAGCGCTTACAAGAAGCGATTAAAAAAGTTGAAAAATACTACGATTATATCACGATTGACTGTCCTCCGTCGCTTGGGCTTTTAACGATAAACGCGCTTACGGCGTCTGACAGTATTATAATTCCTATTCAATGCGAGTACTTTGCGTTAGAAGGTTTATCGCAACTTATGAACACGATAAAACTCGTTAAAAAGCACCTTAACAAAAAACTCGATATTGAAGGCGTTTCGCTCACTATGTACGACGGGCGCGCCATAGTATCAAGGCAAATTGCCGAAGAAATTAGAAGGTTTTTCGGCAAAAAAGTGTTTAATACGGTCGTTCCAAGAAACATAAGGGTATCCGAAGCGCCTAGCCACGGCGTTCCCGTAATGCTACACGACCCAAAATGCGCAGGTTCACGCGCGTATGACGAACTTACCAAAGAGTTTTTATTAAAAGGAGAGATGAAAGATGTCGAGTAAAGGATTAGGAAAGGGTTTATCCGCACTTTTTTCCTCAACGGAAGACGATTATAAAAAGACCTTCGGTGTAACCGAAGAAGATATTAAATCGGGCGTATTAGAGTTAGACCTTAAAGACGTTTATCCCAACCCTTCTCAGCCGAGAAAGGTGTTTGAACCCAAGGCGCTTGACGAACTTGCAAGTTCGATAAAGGCAAACGGGGTTATTATGCCTATCGTAGTTAATAAAGACGATAACGGAAAGTTTATGATAATCGCCGGCGAAAGGCGATTTAGAGCGTCAAAAATTGCAGGAAAAGATAAAATTCCAGCAATAATTAAAGAGTACGACGATAGAAAAATTAAAGAAATTTCGCTTATTGAAAACTTACAGCGTGAAGACCTTAACCCCATAGAGTCGGCAACGGCTATGAAACAACTTATGGACGATTACGGTCTCACCCAAGAAGAACTTTCAGAGCGAATCGGCAAAAGCCGTTCGGCAATAGCCAACACGCTAAGGCTTTTGAGTTTGCAAGACGAAGTTATCAAAATGGTATCCGGCGGAAAAATTTCGCAAGGGCATGCTAGGGCGCTAGTAACCCTTCCCGCGGAAGCGCAAATCAAAATTGCTAAAAAGTGCGTGACTGACGGTATGTCGGTTAGAGATATTGAAAGGGAAGTTAAAGATTATTTTAACCCGCCCGACGAGAAAAAGCGCCTTCGCCAAATCAAGCGCCAAGAAGACCAAAGCGCTGAACTTAAAGACCTTATTTCGCGTATGCAACAAGTTTTCGGCACTAAAATTCAAGCGATAGGAAACGACAAAAAGGGTAGAATTTATATCGACTACTACACGACCGACGACCTTGACCGCATTTGCGATATCGTAGAGTTTTTAGAAAAGAACCAAAATAAGATAAGATAAAAAAAGGCTCACTTATAATTACTAATCAACTATTTATTATTCTTTCGCCTAAAATAAGATAAAAAAAGGAAGCAAACGCTTCCTTTTCAAACTATATGATTAAATTTACCAAGTTTACAGATAAAGACTTAAAAAAAATACAAAAATTCACGGGAAAAAGCCCTTATAAGGTGTGCGATATCTCGGCAGGCGTTCTATTTATGTGGAACGACCTTTACAATTTATCTTACGCCGTATTTAACGAAACGCTTATTCTAAAATGCAATTTCAAAAACAAGTTTAC
Organism: Christensenellaceae bacterium; assembly: GCA_045646405.1. GTDB lineage: Bacteria > Bacillota > Clostridia > Christensenellales > Borkfalkiaceae > HGM11412. Next base: position 21,041 of record JAZRKO010000033.1, read on the forward strand.
AGCGTTTTTCCTACCCGTAGGTAGTGACTTTGACGGGGCGCTTTCTCAAATAGAAAACTACGTAGAAAAAAACCACTTACCGCTATCGTTTATGTGCGTTGAAGACGAGTATTTGCAAGTTTTATCAAATCGCTATAACGGTAATTTAGTTAGTGAGTTTAACCGTGATTACAGCGATTATATCTACGATTACCAACAACATAAAAATCTAGTTGGCAAAAAGTTTTCAGGGCAGAGAAACCATATAAATTCCTTTAACAAAAACTATCCTGATAGTGTGTTCAAGTCCCTTAAAAAAAGTGACGTTCCGCGCATAAAAGAATTTCTAAAAGAATACAAAAAGGAACACCGTGGCGGTGGTAGGGTTGAAAGGGCGGAATACAAAAACACTCTAAAACTTATAGATAATTTATCGCTAGCAAGTTACGTTGGCGGTTATATGGAAATAGGCGGTAAAATGTGTTCGTTCACAATAGGCGAATACGTTGGCGAAACTTTTATTATCCATATCGAAAAAGCGCTTAAAAATTATAAAGGCATTTACCCGTCGACTTTCAACGCTTTTGTTAAGGCGAGTGAGAAAAGCGGTATATTATATATAAATAGAGAAGACGATTCCGGCGACTTAGGGCTTAGAACGTCTAAAACCCAGTATCAACCGATAATGCTACTTCACAAGCATTTCGTAACGGTAAATAAGCCTATGCAAATAAAAAAGCGCCCCAAACTCAAAGGGGAAAGGCTTTACCTATCTAAAATAAAAGAAAGTGACAAAACGGCGTACTATAACCTTTACGTAAACAAATCGCTAAACAAGTACTGGGGTTACGACTATAAAAAGGATATAGAAATCCCCACGGAAGACGCGTTTTATAAAATGCAAGAGCGCGATTTCAAGGTTAAAGACAATATGTGTTTAGGCATATTTGAAAACAAAAAAACCAACCTTATAGGCGAAGTGGTGCTACACAACTTTACGTATTCAGGAAAAGTTGAAGTAGGCGTAAGGCTACTTAAAAAATATCACGGCAAAGGATATGGCGAAGAGGCGGTTAAACTTATAGCAAACTACGCTAAACACGAGTTAAACCTTAGCCCCGTTGCAAAGTGCTACAAGAAAAACGCGCCTAGTTTATCCTGCTTAAAAAAGGCGGGTTTCGTGGTTAAAAACGCCGATAAAATCTATTATTATTTAGATTTTGAAAACTAAAAAAAATTTTTGAAAATATTTTCAAAAAGCACTTAAAAACGCTTTACAAATAGAACTTAAAAGTATATAGTATAAGCATTATTTTTAATTTTGTTTTCCCCCTTATTATATATTTTTCAAGTGGCTGTTTGTGGTGATTTTGTTATTGCAAACGGCCATTTGATTTTTAATCCGTTATAAGCGTCGCATAACTGCGTTACTGCCGTCGTCGAGTGTCTGCAATGACCAAAAAGGTCTATTGCAACCACCCGTCTAGGCGAGCCTTGTTCTGCTCGCTTCTAACGTCTTAAAATACAAGTTGTAATAAACAACAACAATTAAATCAAGTGAAGGTTTTCGGCTAACACTTCACTATAAAAAAACCGAGGTATAAAATGATAAAACTAAAAACTAGTAGCAAAAGTTTGGCAAGGTCTGGAATTATTGCAAGTATATACGTGGCGTTAACGCTGGCGTTATACCCGATATCTTTCGGCGCTATTCAGTTAAGGGTGTCTGAAAGTTTAACTTTACTTCCTATCCTTTTCCCAGAAAGTATTTTAGGGCTAACCGTTGGCTGTATGATATCCAACTTTTTTGGAAACGGCGTGCTTGACGTTGTTTTTGGAACGCTTGCAACCTTTTTATCCGCTATTTTAACCCACGCCTTTACTAAAAACCTTAAAAAAGACTGGGCTAAAATATTAGTTGGCGGTATATTTCCTATAATTATAAACGCTATAATAATACCGTTTACAATTCTATCTATTACCGAGCAACCCGCTATGTATTTCATAACTAGTTTTCAAATACTCGTAGGGCAGTTTTTATCGGTGTATATAGTAGGCGCGCCACTATACTATATTCTTAATAAAATAAAAAAAAGGTCTTGAAAGACCTTAATTTTTAAGTTTTGAAAAGGGTTTGTACATAAAGGTAAAAAAGATTACCCAAAGCCCTGCTAAACCTACGAGAATATAAATAATTCTCGGGATTACGCCCGCGCCAAGTAAAAAGGTAACGGGGTTAAAGCCGAAAAGCCCAACCGAAAGCCATACGAGAGCGCCAACGATTACTAAAATAAACGAAATAATACTTGTAATTTTCATAATTACCTCCAACAATATAATGTGAAGGTAATTAAAAATTATTCATAATTCAACGTTTTCTAGTAAGAGATAGTCAAACGGCACTTTGTCAACGAAGTCGTCTTTGAAAAATTTAACCGAATTAAATTCTTCGTAACTTTCGCGGTGGTAGTTGATTACGATAGGCGTAGGAATATCGAGTTTTCGTGAAATTTCGCTTAAATGAAAATAAAAATCTTTACCGTCGTACTCGTTTACGTTAGAGTACGTGTACGACTTTATCGTTTTTTGATTTTTAATAAGCCTAGCAAACATTTTAACCATACCGTTATTTTACCACTACTTTGAAAAATAAACAACCAAAAAGGGGAAAAATGGATAAACAAATATCGGATAGAGTTGTTGAAAGACTGCCAAAGTATTACCGCTATCTTCAAGAACTTAGCAAAAACCAAATACAAAGGGTTTCATCTAAAACTATTTCAAAAGCGCTTAACATAACCGCGTCACAAGTAAGGCAAGACTTATCGCAGTTCGGCGGTTTCGGTCAAACGGGCGTTGGCTACAACGTTGAGTATTTAAGAGATATTATGAAAGAAATTTTAGGTATCAACAGCGTTCACACCGCAATAGTTATAGGCGGTGGTAGAATAGGTCAAGCGCTTATAAGTTACCAAGGTTTTAGGGGTGAAAACGTTTACGTTAAAGCCGTGTTCGACGTGTCTACCGAACACTTAAAATCAGTTAAGGGCGTTGAAGTTTACAACGTTTCTCAGCTTGAAACCTATCTAAAAAACAACCCCACCGACATAGCGATAATTTCCGTTCAAAAAGAAAACGCCGAAGAAATGGCTAAAAGGGCAGTTGATTTAGGCGTTAAAGCCATTTGGAACTTTGCCCCTATCGACCTATATTTTGACGGCGCAGTTTGTGAAAATATAAATATGAGTGAGAGTTTGATGCGACTTATTTATAAATCCAAAGTTTAAGCCGTGAAAAACGGCGTTATACTTTGTTCTTTGCGTTTTTGTGAAATTCCTGCGACCAACAAGGTCGCTCCCTTTCACAAAAACTGCAAACGCCTCGTCTAACTTGTTTTTGACGGCTTAAACACAAGTTGGTATAGGCTCTCATTTCCACAAAAACACAAACGCCTCGTCTAATTTGTTTCTAACGGCTTAAATACAAGTTGAAATAAACAAATTTATACAAAAAAGGCTTAGCAGATGCTAAGCCTTGTTTTTATAATTTGATAATTTCTTGTCCGCCCATAAACGGTCTTAAAACTTCGGGTACGGTGATAGACCCGTCAGCATTTTGGTATTGTTCGATAAGCGCGGGGAATACTCTTGAAGTTGCTAAGCCCGAACCGTTAAGAGTGTGAACGAAAGCGGGTTTATTAGTTTCTTTATCTCTATATCTAGTGTTGTTTCTTCTCGCTTGATAATCTCTCGCGTTGGAAACTGACGAAACTTCCTTAAATATACCCATTGAAGGTATCCAAACTTCAACGTCGTACGTTCTAGCCATTGATGCAGAACAGTCTCCCGCGGCAAGTTTAGAAAGCCTAAAATGAAGCCCTAATTTATCCATAAGCGAGCAGGCTTTGTTAACGAGTTCGTCAAACGCCTTGTCGCTATCTTGCGGGGTGGTGTATTGAACCATTTCAATTTTATTAAATTGATGCCCTCTTATCATACCGCGTTCTTCCGCTCTTGCCGAGCCAGCCTCTTTGCGGTAGCAAGGCGTGTAGGCAAATAACTTCATAGGAAGTTTGTCTTGGTCTACTATTTCACCTGCGTAAAGGTTAACGAGCGCCGTTTCAGCGGTAGGGAGCATAAACCTATTTTTCTTTCTATCTTCGTCAACGTCAAGCCAGTAAACTTCGTCACTAAACTTAGGAAATTGCCCAGCACCGAAACCGCAGTTATAAGAAAGTTGGTGTGGGGGAAGAATAAATTCGTACCCGTCGCCTAAATGCTCGCTAATAAAGAAATTAAGAAGCGCCCATTCAAGCCTAGCCCCGTCACCGCGGTAAGCCCAAAAGCCGTTGCCTGCTAGTTTAACGCCACGCTCGTAGTCGATAAGCCCGTTTTTAACGCAAAGGTCAACGTGGTTTTGAACGGGGAAAGAAAACTTTGGCATTTCGCCGTAAACTTTAACAATTTCGTTGTTTTCCTTTTCGCCTTCTTTAAGGTCGTCGTCAGGCATATTAGGTAAGCAAGCCACGAAGTTAAAAATCTTTTCGGAAAGAACGTTAATCTTCGCGTCACCTTCCGTAATTTTATCGCCTATTTCGCGCATTTCTTGGAATATGTTTTCAACGGGAAGCCCTTGTTTTTTAAGTTTGGGAATTTCCGCCGAAACTTTATTTCTTTGCGCTTTTAATTGCTCGATTTCGCGAAGAAGCGAACGCTTTTCACTATCCCAAGAAATTAGTTCGGCAAAGTCAACTTCACAGCCCTTTTTAAGTAGTGCTTGTTTAACGTAATCGGGTTTTTCGATAATAAGTTTAATATCTAACATAAGAAATTCTCCTAATAGAAGGGGTTTTATTAAGTATATATCATTAAAAAACTTTTTGCAAGCGTTTGTTTTGGGTGGTTTTACAAATTTGCCGTAAAATTATTGCCTTTTAGTAACGTTTGTGTTAAAATAAGCGTATAAATAACTAAACCGTTGTAAAAAAGAGTAGCAAAAACCAAGGTAAAGAGAGTGGCTGTTTGGTGAAAAGCCAACCAAAATTTTTGCGAAAGTGCATTTTACTGTTAAGGGGGACTAATTATCCACGGGTAGCGCCGTTATCTGCTTACGAGAAGTAATTAAAGTGGAACCACGCGTGAAAAGTAGCGTCTTTAAGCATAGGCTTAAAGTCGCTTTTTTAGTTATAAGTGGCGGTTAATCACAAGGATATTTATGAACAAAAATTTGAAATTAGATATAGACGCGGCTATGAAAAACGACCCCGCCGCAAGAACGCGTTTAGAAGTTAGGCTAACGTATTCTGGAATAAAGGCGCTTATAGCGTATAGGCGGGCAAACTGGTTTTACAAGCACGGCTATAAACTTATAGCGAGAATAATTTCGCAACGCGCAAAAAGAAAAACGGGGATAGAAATTCACCCCGCTGCAACTATTGCACCGGGCGTGTTTATCGACCACGGCGCAGGCGTAGTAATAGGCGAAACTGCGGTTGTTGAAACGGGCGTTGTAATATATCAAGGCGTAACGCTTGGCGGTACGGGAAAGGATAAAGGCAAAAAACGCCACCCAACCATAAAGCAAGGCTGTGTAATTAGCGCGGGCGCAAAAATTTTAGGCGGTATTACCGTTAACGAATACTGTACGATAGGCGCAAGTAGCGTGGTGTTGCAAGACGTTCCCGCATACTCAACCGTAGTAGGTATTCCTGGAAAAGTTATCAAGCAAAACGGCAAGAAACTACCCAACCTAGAACAAGACAAGCGCGACCCCGTACTCGACGAGATTAACGCGCTTAAAAAGAGAATAGAAGAATTAGAATTAAAGGTGAAACAATGAAACTTTACAACACTTTAACTAGAAAAAAAGAAGAATTTCAAACACTTGACGGGAGCGACACCGTTAGAATGTATTCTTGCGGGCCTACCGTATATAACTACGCGCACATAGGCAACCTTCGTACCTACGTGTTTATGGACCTTCTTCGTCGCGCGCTCAAATACCAAGGCTTTAACGTAAAAGGCGTTATGAACATAACTGACGTTGGGCATTTGACTGACGACGGTGACGACGGGGAAGACAAAATGGCAAAGACCGCGCGCGAGCAGAAAAAAGACCCGTACGAAATCGCAAAGTATTACACCGAAGTTTTTATGAAAGACTTTGGTAGGCTCAATATCGGCGTTCCCGAAATAGTATGCAAGGCAACCGACTATATCAACGAAATGATTACTTACGTAGAAGGGCTTGTCGGCAACGGCTACGGCTACGAAACTGACGACGGTATTTATTACGATATATCAAAGTTCAAAGACTACGGTCAATTATCAGGCAACACGCTTGAAGACTTAAAGGCAGGCGCACGAATAGAAGTTAACGACGGAAAGCGTAACCCCTACGACTTTGCCATTTGGAAAAAAGCGCCCAAAGAACATATTATGCAGTGGCCTAGCCCTTGGGGGCAGGGTTACCCCGGTTGGCATATTGAGTGCTCAACTATGTCTAGAATTCATCTAGGCGACCAGTTCGATATCCACACGGGCGGTGTAGACCATATTCCTATCCACCACGAAAACGAAATAGCGCAAAGCGAAGGTTTAACGGGCAAAAACCCTGCAAAATTCTGGATACACGGCGACTTTATGCTCGTTGACGGTGGCAAAATGAGTAAGTCGCTCGGCAATACCTACACTATTGACCAACTTATCGAAAAGGGCTATTCGCCTATGGTGTTTAGGTTCTTCTGCCTAAACGCTCACTACCGCAAAAAACTCAACTTTACCTTTGACACGATGGACTCGGCTAAGGTTTCGTATGAAAGATTATGCGCGTCGCTTATAAAACACAAAAACTCAACCGCAAAAACGAGTGAAGAAGTTTTATCTTCCTACAAAAAGAGTTTTAGTGATGCCGTGTTTGACGACCTTAACGTTCCCCAAGCGCTTGGCGTACTATTTACTATGCTTAAAGAACCCGCGTCGAAAGATATCTACGATTTAGCGCTTGATTTTGATAGGGTTTTCGGCTTAGATTTTGATAAAATTAAAGAAGACGCAACTAGCGATATACCTGCTGAAATTATCGAAATGGCTGAAAAAATGCAAAGCGCTAGGGCTGAAAAGAACTGGGCGGTTGCAGACGCATTAAGGGCGGAAATAGCAAGCCTTGGCTACAACGTAAAAAACACCAAAGACGGTTACGAAATTATCAAAAAATAAAAAACGGTATTAAAAAACACGAGCAAAAAAATGCTCGTGTTTTTAATCTTTATTGTGGTTTTCAAAGTTAATTCTAAAAAGTGCTTTAACGTAGTTAATATAATCCATAACCTTTTTAGGGTCGCTTGGGTAAATTCTAAAAATGTCGTTCCCGTCTTGAATTTCAAAGCGCTTAGAAGGAACGCAGGGTAGCATAGGGAAGTTCCTTGCAAAAACTTGCTTGTAAAACTTTTCGCCGTAGATAGTACCGTCGATTATAAAGTTTGTGTTATCAAGCGTAACGGACGCCGTGCCAACCTTTTCATAGCGGTGCTTTTTATCGTTAATTTTATGTATTTCAGCCACGTCAACTATCTTATAATCGGGGTTAGATTTTGCCTTTTCGTAAACGGAATTTTCTATAAACCTATGCCAGTCGCTCACCATAGAAAAGTATAGGTTATGCTCGCTATTTTGGTGTAGAACGCCAAGTTTATCGCTTTTAACTGAATATCCGCAACTACTACAAGTTAAAACGTTTTTATTCGCTTTTATAGCGTGTTTGCTATTACAGTTTGGGCATTTATATAAAACGCTTTCAAGACCTTCGACGTTATCGCCGTTTTTGTATTCTACTTTATCTTCTAAGTTGTTGCGATAAGAATCGAAGAAAAGATGCTTTTCAATAAGTGCTGTTGCTTCATTTTTAGAAAGTTTAGCGTAATCTTCACTCGTAATAAGTTTGTAAAGATTTGCTTCGCACGGGCCTTTTCTTTTAATTTTAGACCATTTTGGAGAAGACAAATACGTTCCGCGTATTTTCAAAACGTAAATATCTGCGTCAAACCACCTAAGCGCTTTTGCGGTTGCCGGCGGAGTGGGTGTAGCAATTCCCGCTTCGGGCATAAGCCCCGACGGAAATATTCCTAAAACGTTACCATCGTCAAGCACGGCTTTCATCTTTTTCATATCGCTAACCGAAGTTGAAAACTGGTTTTTACCTATTAAACCACACTCTAACATTAAGTCGTGTATAGGTAGCGCGCGAACGTAAGAGTTGCTTGCAACTAAATGAACTTTACCTGGAATTACCGAATAGGCAATCATAAAATCGAGCGATGACTCGTGGTTGATAATAACCACTTTACGTCGCCCGTCTTTACGGTTAAATTCCCTTCCTTTTACTTGTAAACCCATAAAAATCTTAGAATAAATCTTAGAAATAAGTTTTAAGGGATAGAAAATCAAGGGGTTTATTTTGTTGTAAAGCCTTGCCTTTTTCATACGAAAATTATACACTTTCAAACCTTTCTAGTCAATAAAATGTATTCCAAAAACTGTAAAATGACAACTGTTAAACAAAAACCAATAAAAAAATTCTCAAAAAAACTCAAAATGCGCGAAAAACGCTTTTATTTATAAATAAAGTGTGTTATAATTGATTTGCAAATGGCGGTCTAGGGGAAATTATGCCCTTAACCGCTACTGATTTTATAAGCAATTGTTAAATTTTTAACAAACAATATATTAAATGGAGACGTATAAATGAAGAAAAAGGTTACGATTATCGGCGCTGGTGCGGTAGGCTCGTCAATAGGGTACTTGTTAGTAGCGCAGGGCACGGCGTCTGAGATTGTGTTTATTGACGTTAATAATGAAAAAGCGTTAGGCGAAGCGATGGATATATATCAAGCAACTCCGTTTTTGAACCCGGCGGTAGTAAGGGCTGGCGATTATGAAGACGCGGTAGGTTCAGACGTAGTTATTATCACTTCGGGGCTAGCGAGAAAGCCTGGTCAAACTAGAATTGACCTTGCTCAAACCAACGTAAACATTATAAAGAGCATTGCTCCTAAAATTACGGCGGTTTGTCCTGATGCGGTTTACGTTATCGTAGCAAACCCCGTGGACATACTTGCATATACCTTCCACAAAATTACTAATATTCCCGCGAACAAAATTATCGGTTCTGGCACTAGCCTTGACACCGCGCGTTTAAGAACTAGGCTTTCGGAAATTTACAAAGTTTCCCCCCTTCAAGTAGATGCGGACGTTTTGGGTGAACACGGCGACACGTCTTTCGTGGCTTGGTCAAAAGTGAGAATTGCAGGCGTTTCGGTTGACGAGTACGCTGACGTTATCACTAATAAAGACAAGATGGTCGAGCCTTACGACAAGGAAGAAGTTGCAGAATACATTAGAAAGTCGGGCGGAATTATCATTTCTAGAAAGGGCGCTACCTACAACGGCGTTGCCGCTGCGGTTGCCCACATTTGTAAATGTTTATATTCGGGGGTTGACAGCGTTATTTGCGTATCCGTTTTACTAAACGGAGAGTACGGGATTAAAGACGTTTGTTTGAGTATCCCCACGGTTATCGGTATGGGCGGAATTAAAACCACGCTTACCCCGACTTTAACCCAAGAAGAAACTGAAAAACTAGTTGCGAGCGCGAGCGCTATGAAAAGCGTTATCGAGCAAGTTAACTGCAAGTAAGGAGAATTTATGGAATACCGTATTGAAAAAGACACGATGGGGGAGATGAAAGTCCCTGCGGATAGGTACTGGGCGGCTCAAACGCAAAGGAGTTATCAAAACTTTCAAATCGGTGGTGAAGTAATGCCTCGTGAAATAACCCACGCTTTCGGCATACTTAAAAAAGCGGCTGCGATAGCAAACCACCGCTTAGGAAAGATTGACGACGAGAAGTTAAACGCCATCAAAACCGCGTGTGACGAAGTTATATCGGGCAGTTTGAACGGGCATTTCCCGCTCGTAGTATGGCAAACGGGTTCGGGTACTCAATCTAATATGAACGCCAACGAAGTTATTGCAAACCGCGGTAACGAAATCGCAGGCAAAAAACTTCTTCACCCGAACGACGACATCAATAAAAGCCAGTCAAGTAACGATACTTTCCCAACGGCTATGCACATTGCGGCGGTTATCGCTATTGAAGATAAACTCTTTCCTGAAATAGACGCGCTTATCGAAGTGTTTAAGAGATTAGAGAAGGAAAACGAAGGAATAGTAAAGAGTGGTAGAACCCACCTTCAAGACGCCGTTCCCGTAAGTTTCTCGCAAGAAATTAGCGGTTGGAGAAACATGCTTGAAAAAACCAAGGGCATGCTTGAACTTTCACTTCCCGGTCTTAAAGAACTCGCGCTCGGCGGTACTGCGGTAGGCACGGGGCTTAACGCGCCCAAGGGTTTTGACGTAGCGGTTGCCGAAGAAGTTAGCAATCTAACGGGCAAAAAGTTCGTAACTGCTGAAAACAAGTTCCACGCGCTCACCGCGAAAGACGAAATCGTGTTTGCTCACGGCGCACTCAAAGCGCTTGCTTGCGACCTTATGAAGATAGCGAACGACGTAAGGTGGTTATCGTCTGGTCCTAGATGCGGTTTAGGTGAAATATTTATTCCTGAAAACGAACCGGGTTCGTCGATAATGCCGGGTAAAGTTAACCCAACTCAATGCGAGTCGATGACGATGGTTGCCGTTCAAGTAATGGGGAACGACGCGGCTGTTGGCTTTGCCTCGTCGCAAGGCAACTTTGAACTCAACGTGTTTATGCCCGTAATCATTTACAACTTCTTGCAGTCGGCAAGACTGCTTGCAGACGGTATGCGTTCTTTCAACAAAAACTGCGTATCGGGAATTAGGGCAAACAAAGAAAAAATGAACCACAACTTATACAATTCGCTTATGCTCGTAACGGCGCTCAACCCGTATATCGGTTATGAAAACGCCGCTAAAACGGCGAAACTTGCACACAAGGAAAACATCAGTTTGAAAGAAGCGTGCGTATCGCTAGGGTTTTTAAGCGCAGAAGAATTCGACAAGGTGTTCAAACCTGAACAAATGGTGTAAATTATGAAATTTTCTTATTATCCGGGTTGTACCCTCAAAACTAAGGCAAAAGAATTAGACTTATACGGCAGAAAATCGCTTGAAAAATTAGGCGTTGACTTTGAAGAAGTTAAAGAGTGGCAATGTTGCGGTGCGGTTTACCCCGTTTCGCGCGATGAAGTTGCAACTAAACTTTCCGCCGTTAGAACGCTTGCAAGCGCAAAGCAAGAAAACGCAAAACTTTTAACGTTGTGTTCGGCTTGTCATCACGTATTGAAGCGCGTGAACGACGATATGAGAAACGACGATAATATTCGCTTAAAAGCAAACAACTACTTAGGGCTTGACGAGCCTTATGCGGGCGAGACCGACGTCGTTCATTACCTTGAACTTTTAAGAGATTACGTTGGTTTTGACAAGATTAAAGAAGCGGTAGTTAACCCGTTAAAAGGTCAAAAAATAGCAGCGTACTACGGTTGCTTACTTCTTCGCCCGTCTGAAACGTTAAAGTTCGACAACCCCGAAAACCCTTCCATTATCGAAGAGTTTATAAAGGCTATCGGCGCAACCCCCGTAAAATATCCTTTCTCGAACGAGTGTTGCGGGGCGTACGTTTCGGCAACGAACAAAGAACTCGCCGTTAAAAAGAGCAATAAAGTTACCGATTCCGCGGTAAATAACGGCGCTGAAAAAATCGTAACCGCTTGCCCGCTTTGTATGTATAACCTTACTGAAAACGGCAATAAGAAAGTTCCCGTATACTACTTTACCGAACTTCTTGCCGAAGCGCTTGGCGTAAAGGAGTAACTTATGGAAAAGAACGAAATCGTTAGACTTGTTAAAGAAAGAAGCGGAACTGACGCTAGAAAGTGTATGAAGTGTGGTAAATGTTCGGGTAGATGCCCTGCGTACCACGATATGGATATCAAGCCCCATCAATTCGTTTCATATATAGAAAAGGGCGAGATAGACAAACTTATGAAAAGCAAATCGCTTTACACCTGTTTAAGTTGTTTTGCGTGCGTTGAAAGGTGCCCGCGTGGCGTAGCGCCTGCAAACGTAATCGAAGCGGTTAGACAAGAAGTTATCCGCGAGCAGGGCGGTAACAAAATTATGGCTGAAACCGTTCCGTCTATGATAGACGAAACTATACCCCAACAACTTCTCGTAAGTATGTTTAGAAAATTAAACAAATAATTAAGGAATATAGAAAATGCAAAAGATTGGTGTATTTGTGTGTTGGTGCGGTTCTAATATCGCGGCAACGGTAGACGTAAAGAAGGTAGCGGAAGTATTAAAAGCCGAACCCGGCGTTGTAATAGCAGAAAACTATCAGTATATGTGTTCTGAAAACGGCCAAGCGCTTATTCGCAACGCCATTAAAGAACACGGGTTAACGGGCGTAGTAGTATGTTCTTGTTCGCCAAGAATGCACGAAGCGACTTTTAGAAAGACTTGTGAGAGCGCAGGTCTTAACCCCTATATGGTAGAAATTGCGAATATTCGTGAACAATGTTCGTGGATACATAAAGATATTGAAGAGGCTACCGAAAAGGCAATTATTCTCGGCAGAAGCGCTATCGCAAAACTCAAACTCAACGCTCCCTTAACTTCTGGCGAAAGCGCGGTAGTTAAAAGAGCGCTCGTTATCGGCGGTGGTATAGCAGGTATTCAATCTGCGCTCGATATCGCTGAAGCAGGTTATGAAGTTGATATCGTTGAAAGTTCTCCAACTATCGGCGGTAACATGGCAAAACTCGATAAAACGTTCCCCACTCTCGACTGTGCGGCTTGTATTTTAACTCCCAAAATGGTTGATTGCGCTCAAAACGAAAATATCGACATTATGACTTTTAGTGAAATCGAATCGGTTAAAGGTTTCGTTGGTAACTTTAAAGTTCAAATTAGAAGAAAGGCTCGTTTCGTTGACGAAAAGAAATGTACTGGTTGTGGCGTATGTATGCAAAAGTGCCCGTCAAAGAAAGGCAAAAACGAGTTCAATATGGGTCTTAACAATCGCCCTGCAATCTATATTCCGTTTGCTCAAGCGATTCCCAACGTTGCAATTATCGACCCCGAACAATGCTTAAAAATTAAAAACGGCAAGTGCGGTCTTTGCGCTATGCAATGCCAAGTAAACGCTATCGACTAT
>JAZRKO010000034.1:0-10794 GCA_045646405.1 Christensenellaceae bacterium
GATAGCCTATGTCGCGCATTGATGCGGAAGATAAAATCGCGTCCATAATAGCGTGGGTTAAAACGTCGGCGTCGCTATGACCTAAAAGCCCTTTGTCGTTAGGAATTTCAACACCGCCAAGTATCAACTTTCTGTTTTCAACGAGTTTGTGAAGGTCGAACCCCGTACCGCACTTAGAGTAGGTAGGAAGGCTTTCAAAATCTTCGGGATAGGTTAACTTTTTATTTCCGTCACGCGCTAAAACGGCGGTGCATTTGCCTAGCGTTGCCGAGTAAATTCCAGCGTCGTCGGTAAACCCGTCGCTCGCGCTCGCGTGCGCGTACGCTTTCTTTATATCATTGACCATAAAACCTTGCGGGGTTAAAGCCGAAAGTTTATTCTTTCTACCCGACGCAAAAATGGTAACGTTGCCGTCGGTTTCCAAAACGGTGTCTGTAAGCGTGGTAGCCAAAACGCCCGTGCCGTTTACAAGCACGCTTTTGATAACTGCGCTAATATCCCTTTCTGATATAAAAGGGCGCGCTCCGTCGTGTATTAAAACGGCACCGCCGTCTATCGTATCAAGCGCGTTTTTAACCGAATCAAACCGAGTTTCGCCACCTAAAACGTAGCGAATAGGTTTTTCAATTACGGATAAAATTTCCTTTAACTTATCTTCTTCTCCTTGCGAATAAACTACGATAATTTCGTCAATTTTCTTGATTTGCGAAAAGGCGGAAACGGTTTTTAGTATAACGGGTACACCGCCGATAAGAGAAAATATTTTGTTTTGTTTTTGCTTAGAACGTTTTCCTTGCCCAGCCGACGGAATAACCGCGGTAATTTTAATTTTTTTATCCATTTCAATCTCCTATAATTTCGTATAGGGAAGAGCAGTCTTCCTTTTTAACGTGTTCTTCAAGATTTAATACTCTAAATTTGAGTTCACCGCCACCAAACTTTACGGTAACCACGTCGCCTACTTTAAGTTTATACGACGGCTTTACCGCCTTATCAAACACGAAAACCCTATCGCCGTCGCACGCGTCTTTCGACACGCTACGGCGTTTTAATATGCGTGAAACTTTCAAAAATTTATCAATTCTCATAAAACATTTCCAAAATACGACAAAAAATTTTTATTTATTTTATTTCAAACGGTTGACAATTGAAACTTTATAAACTATAATTGTAAAATGCTAAAATGTAATAATAGCGTCTTTTTTGCCTTTTTTAGGTCAAAATTCGCTAAAAAATGGGGCATATAAATTATATTTATAAGATTTTTGCGATTACCCGTTGCAAATTTCATGGCGATATTATACCAAACCCCAAAAAAATAATCAAGGCGTTTTACAATTTTTATAAAGGAGTGCAAAATTAAATGCGTAATATGCAAACAGTCAAATGCGGCAACGTTGAAAGAAAGTCCTTTGCTAACATCAAAGAAGTTCAACCTATTCCCTATCTCGTAGAAGCGCAAAAAGATTCGTATCAGCAGTTTATCGAAGAGGGTATCGGTGAAGTTCTTGAAGACTTTTCTCCTATAACCGACTTTGCTGACCACTACGAACTTTACTTTCTCGACCACAATTTAAGCGGTAAGTCTAAATATTCCGAGAAAGAGTGTCGTGATAGAGACGCAACTTACGCCGTTCCCCTTGAAGTTAAGGTAAGGCTTAACAACAAGGTAACGGGTGAAATTATCGACCAAGCGGTATTTATGGGTGAACTTCCCAAAATGACCGACAGTGGTTCTTTCATCATCAACGGCGCTGAAAGAGTAGTGGTATCCCAACTAGTTCGCTCGCCCGGTGTATACAACGGTTTCGAGCAAGATAAATCGGGTAAAAAACTTTACTCTACTACGGTTATGCCTAACCGCGGTGCTTGGCTTGAATTCGAGCAAGATTCACAAGGCGTACTTTGGGTTCACGTTGACAGAACGCGTAAAATCGCTGCGACGACTCTTCTTCGCGCGCTTGGTTTCGGTTCTAACGAATCAATTCTCGGCGTGTTTGGAAACGACGAAATGATTAAAGCAACGCTTGAAAAAGACACTGCTAAAAACGAAAGTGAAGGCTTATTCGAACTTTACAGGCGTTTAAGACCCGGCGAACTTCCCACCGAAGAAGCCGTTAAACAACATCTTAAAAATCTCTTCTTCGATTCTAGAAGATACGATTTAGCGAGAGTTGGTAGATATAAATTCAACAAGCGCCTTTGTATTGCTAACCGTATCGCAGGATACGTTGCGTTTAGCGATATCATCAATGAAGACGGTGAACTTTTAGTTAAAGCGGGCGACGTTATTAGTGAAGAGCAAGCAATTGCAGTTCAAAACAGCGGTATTAACGCAGTCGACCTTAAAGGGGAAGACGGTAAGGCGCGCAGAGTTATCGCTAACAACGTAGTTAACTTTGAATCCGTTCTCGGCGTTAAGGCTAGACCTTTCGGTTTATTAGAAACGGTATTCTATCCAAACGTTAGATTTTCAAGAGAAATTGCCGACATGTGTAAGACTATGGCGGTTGAAGACGTTGCGGACAAGATGAGAACTCAAATCAACGACC
Source organism: Christensenellaceae bacterium (assembly GCA_045646405.1). Lineage (GTDB taxonomy): Bacteria > Bacillota > Clostridia > Christensenellales > Borkfalkiaceae > HGM11412. Next base: position 2,553 of record JAZRKO010000034.1, read on the forward strand.
TTTATTACGTTGAAGACCTTTCGGCTGAAAGACTTGCAGAGGGCAAGCCCGAAGACAAGAAGAACGAAGAAGCAAGAAAGGAAATGAGAAGAAAATTCGTTGAGGCTTGTAAGGAATTCTACGCTATTATTGAAAGCGGTAATATTCCTAACAAACTTTCGGCTGAACAGAAAAAGACTGTTAAACCGCTTATCGAACTTCTCAACCACAAGCACGTAACGGTTGACGATATAGTTGCGTCAATTTCATTAAACGGCGACCTTAACTACGGTATCGGCACTATTGACAATATCGACCACTTAGGCAACCGCCGTGTAAGAAGCGTTGGCGAACTTTTACAAAATCAATTCCGCATCGGTATTGCAAGGCTTGAAAGAGTTATTAAAGAGCGTATGTCTACGCAAGACCCCAAGGAAATCAACCCCAAAGGTCTTATCAACGTACGCCCCGTAAGTTCGGCTATCAAAGAGTTCTTTGGTTCGTCGCAACTTTCGCAATTTATGGATCAAACCAACCCGATTGCAGAACTTACCCACAAGAGAAAACTCTCGGCGTTAGGACCTGGCGGTCTTAACAGAGAAAGAGCGACTTTCGAAGTGCGTGACGTTCACTATACCCACTACGGTCGTATGTGTCCTATCGAAACGCCAGAAGGTCAAAACATCGGTCTTATCACTTCGCTTTCTACTTACGCAAAAGTTAACGAATTCGGCTTTATCGAATCGGCGTATAGAAGAATTGACAAAAAGACGGGCGTAGTTACCGAACAAGTAGACTACCTTACCGCAGACGAAGAAGATAAGTACGTAGTAGCGCAAGCAAACGAACCGCTTGACGAAAACGGAAGATTTGTAAACGAGCGCGTATCTTGTAGAAATCGTGAAGAAATCACTGAAATTCCAAGAGACGAAGTCGATTATATGGACGTTTCGCCCAAGCAACTAGTATCGGTTGCAACCGCGCTTATTCCTTTCCTTGAAAACAGCGATACCAACCGTGCGCTTATGGGTTCGAACATGCAACGTCAAGCAGTTCCCCTTATTAAGCCTGAAAACGCAATAGTAGCAACGGGTATCGAAGCGAAAATCGCATACGACTCGGGCGTTATGGCTATTGCTAAACAAGCGGGCGTAGTTAAAGCGGTTTCGGGTAAAGAAATCGTAGTTGAGGAAGAAGACGGTAATTTAACTACTTACACGCTCAAAAAATTCGAGCGTTCTAACCAAGGCACTTGCCTTAACCAAAAGCCTATCGTTTCGACGGGTGACAAGGTTGAAAAGGGTCAAATTTTAGCAGACGGTCCTGCAACCGCAAACGGCGAACTTGCACTTGGTAGAAACATACTTATCGGTTATATGACCTGGGAAGGTTATAACTACGAAGACGCTATCTTATTATCTGAAAAACTCGTGCAGAACGACGTGTTTACGTCTATCCATATAGAAGAACACGAAATCGAAGCGCGTGACACTAAACTCGGTCAAGAAGAAATCACTCGTGATATTCCTAACCTTTCGGAAGAAGTTTTGAAAGACTTAGACGCAGACGGTATTATTCGTATCGGTGCGGAAGTAACCAGCGGTGATATCTTAGTAGGTAAAGTTTCGCCAAAGAGCGAAGTTGAACTTACCCCCGAAGAAAGACTTTTAAGAGCGATTTTCGGCGAAAAAGCAAGAGAAGTAAAAGATACGTCGCTTAAAGTTCCGCACGGCGAAGGCGGTATCGTAGTTGACGTTAAAATCTTCACGAGAGAGAATAAAGACGAACTCGATCCGGGCGTAAGTAAACTCGTTAGAGTTTATATTGCTCAAAAGAGAAAGATTTCGGTCGGCGATAAGATGGCTGGTCGTTACGGTAACAAAGGCGTTATTTCGAGAATTTTACCCGAAAGCGATATGCCTTTCCTTGCCGACGGTACGCCACTTCAAATCGTTCTTAACCCCCTCGGCGTTCCCTCGCGTATGAATATCGGTCAGGTACTTGAAGTGCATCTCGGCTTAGTATGTAAACAACTTGGCTGGAAGGTTTGCACGCCGGTATTTGACGGCGCGTCTGAAAAAGACATTAGGGAACTTTTACTTGAAAACAACATCGTTAACCCCGACGGCGAGGTTGACGGTAAAATTCAACTTTACGACGGTCGTACCGGTGAACCTTTTGAAAACAGGGTAACGGTAGGCTCGATGTATATGATTAAACTTCACCACTTAGTTGACGATAAAATTCACGCTCGTTCAACCGGACCTTACTCACTCGTAACTCAACAACCGCTCGGCGGTAAAGCGCAGTTCGGTGGTCAAAGATTCGGTGAAATGGAAGTTTGGGCGCTTGAAGCGTACGGCGCGGCTCACATTTTACAAGAAATGCTCACCGTTAAATCCGACGACGTGGTTGGTAGACTTAAAACTTACGATTCTATCGTAAACGGCGAAGACATAAGCGAACCCGGTATTCCGGAATCTTTCAAAGTTTTACTTAAAGAACTTCAAGCGTGCGCGCTCGACATTAAAGTTCTTACCGAAAACAACGAAGAAATTTCGCTTAAAGAACTCACCGAAGAAAGCGAAGAAGTTCGCACGTTCGATAAAGACGAAAAAGACACTCACGAAGAAGTCGTACTCGACTTTGACGAAGACGTTGTTGAAGATATTGACGAAGGCGATATTTTTGACGACGATATGGACGATTTTGGTTCGAACGACGGCTTTGATTTTAACTCGAAAGACATGTTTGACGAATTTGAAAGTCTTGACGATTTCGACGGTCTTGACGACGAAAACTAATAAAGGGGGAATTATAAATGTTTGAACTTAACAATTTTGACGCTATTCAGATAGGTGTTGCATCTCCCGAGAAAATTAGACAATGGTCTTACGGTGAAGTAACCAAACCAGAAACTATAAATTACAGAACTCAAAAACCCGAGAAAGACGGGCTTTACTGCGAAAGAATTTTTGGACCTACTAAGGACTACGAATGTCATTGTGGTAAATATAAAAGAATTAGATACGCGGGTATCGTGTGCGATAAGTGTGGCGTAGAAGTAACCAAGTCAAAGGTTAGGCGTGAAAGAATGGGTCACATCGAACTTGCCGCCCCCGTTTCTCACATTTGGTATTTTAGGGGTATTCCTTCTAAAATAGGTCTTATTCTCGACGTTAGCCCCAAGGCTTTGGAACAAGTTATTTACTTCGTATCTTATATCGTTTTAGACCCCGGTACGACCGACCTTGAATACAAGCAAGTTATTACCGACAAGGTTTACCACGAATACGTTGAAAAATACGGCGAAGGCAGTTTCAAAGTAGGTATGGGCGCAGAGTCCATTAAAGAACTTTTAATGGCAGTTGACCTTGAAAAGGAAAGTGCTGAGTTAAAGCGTATTATAGACGACAATCAGTCTAACCAGAAAAAGGTTAAAGCGATAAAGCGCCTTGAAATCGTAGAGGCGTTTAGAACGGGTGGCGCTCGCCCCGAGTGGATGATTATGGACGTTATTCCCGTAATGCCCCCCGATTTAAGACCTATGGTTCAACTCGACGGCGGTAGGTTTGCAACTAGCGACCTTAACGACCTTTATCGTAGAGTTATCAACAGAAACAACCGTTTGAGAAAACTTATGGAACTCGGCGCTCCCGATATCATTATCAGGAACGAAAAGAGAATGCTTCAAGAAGCGGTTGACGCGCTTATCGACAACGGCAAACGCGGTAAAGCGGTAACGGGCGTTGGCGGTAGAGACTTAAAGTCTCTCTCTGCGTTCTTACGCGGTAAACAAGGTCGTTTCCGTATGAACTTACTCGGTAAACGTGTAGACTATTCCGGTCGTTCGGTTATCGTAGTAGGGCCTGAACTTAAAATTTATCAATGCGGTCTTCCCAAAGAAATGGCTATTGAACTTTTCAAGCCTTTCGTAATGAAGAAACTCGTTGAAAACGGCACTTGCCACAACATTAAAAACGCTAAACGTACGGTTGAAAGAATGAAACCTTGCGTTTGGGATATATTAGAAGAAATCATCAAAGATCACCCCGTTCTTTTGAACCGTGCTCCTACGCTTCACAGACTTTCTATTCAAGCGTTTGAGCCCGTGCTTATCGAAGGTAGGGCAATCAAACTCCATCCGCTCGTGTGCGGTGCGTTCAACGCCGACTTCGACGGTGACCAAATGGCAGTTCACGTTCCCCTTTCGGTAGAAGCGCAAGCAGAAGCAAGGTTCTTGATGCTTTCGTCTAACAATATATTAAAACTTTCAGACGGTAAGCCGGTTATGTCGCCCTCGCAAGATATGGTACTTGGTTGTTACTACCTTACCATCGTTAGAAAAGCAGAAGGCAAGTACTACGGTGAAAACGCTTACCACGAATTTGACGAAAAAGACGGTAAGTTCTATATTGCCGACGCTACGAAACAAGAATTTATTCCTTCTAACGTCGTTCTCGACCTTGATGGAAAGATTAAATCTTGCACTTTAACTAGCGTTTCGGGCGAAACGGTATATAGTAACGTAACCAAATATCATCCGCAATCGTTTATTTCACAAGACGAAGCGATTATGGCTTATCAAACCAAGCAACTCACTCTTCAAGACGAAATTTACGTTCGCCGTACGGTAGTTACGCCTAGCGGTGAAACAGTAACGGGTAGAGTGAAAACTACTTGCGGTAAAATTATTTTCAACGAAAAAATCCCGCAAGACCTCGGCTTTGTTAAACGCCAAAAACCCGAAGATTACCTTCAATACGAGATTAACAAACTCGTTAAGAAAGGCGACCTTAAAAAGATTGTTGAAGCATGCTTTAAGTTCAAATCTGCTAAATGCGCTGCCGACACGCTCGACTACGTTAAGGCACTCGGTTATAAATACTCGACCGTAGGCGCTATCACTACGTCAATTTTCGATATGCAAGTTCCAGGTAGAAAGCAAGAAATTCTTGCTAACGCATCTGACGACGTTCTTAAAATCGAAAAGAAATTCAACCGTGGTTTCATTACAGACGACGAAAGATACAAAGCGGTGGTTGACGTGTGGACCAAGGCTACCGGCGACGTGACCGACGAACTTAAAAAGACGCTTGAAAAGTTCAACCCTATCTGGATGATGGCTGACTCGGGCGCGCGTGGTTCTATCGACCAAATTAAGCAATTATCAGGTATGCGTGGTCTTATGACCAACCCCAACGGTAAAGTCATTGAAATTCCCGTTAAATCGTGTTTCCGTGAAGGTCTTACCGTTCTTGAATACTTCACTTCGTCTCACGGTGGTAGAAAGGGCTTAGCCGATACCGCACTTAAAACGGCTGACTCGGGTTATTTAACCCGTCGTTTAGTTGACGTGTCGCACTCGGTTATCGTTAAGGAAGAAGACTGTTTTGCAAGCCTTGGCGAAACGCCTAAGGGGCTTGACGTTTCGGCTATTAGAGTTGACGGTGAAGATAGACCGGTTGAAAGTTTAGCAGATAGACTTTCTGGTAGATTTACCATTTCTAACGTAGTTAATCCGCAAACCGGCGAAGTTATCGTTCCTGCCGACACTATGATTAGTGAAGAAAAGGCTAAGGAAATTGAAAACGCCGGCATTGAAACGGTTAAAATTAGAAGCGTATTCACTTGCCGTAGCAAAATCGGCGTATGCGCTAAGTGTTACGGTAAAAACATGAGTAACTTGTCGCCCGTTCAGGTTGGCGAAGCGGTTGGTACTATCGCCGCTCAATCAATCGGTGAACCCGGTACGCAACTTACCATGAGAACGTTCCACACCGGTGGTATAGCGTCAACCGGCGATATCACGATGGGTTTACCGCGTATCGAAGAACTTTTCGAAGCGAGAAACCCCGCAGGTCGCGCAGTACTTTGCGAAACGAGTGGTGTAGCGTCTATCGTTATCAAAGACGGGCTTCGCCACGTAGTAGTTAAAAACGACAAAGGTCAAAAAGATTACCAAATTCCGTTTACGGCTGAACTTAAAGTTAAAGAAGGCGATATCGTAGACCCCGGTACGGTTTTAACTAGCGGTTCGGTATATCCGCAAGCAATCTTAAAGACCAAGGGCGTTAGGGGCGTTCAAGATTATATCTTGAAAGAAGTTCAAAGAGTATACCGTTCACAAGGCGTTGAAATTAACGATAAGCACGTTGAAATTATCGTTAGACAAATGCTTAGAAAAGTTCTCGTTCAAGCAAGTGGCGACACTTCGTTCTTACCCGGCGAGTACGTTGACGAGTACAGAATTTTAGAAGAGAACAAAAAAGTTATCGAAAACGGCGGTAGACCCGCGATGGTTGAAAGGGTGCTTTTAGGTATAACGAAAGCGTCTCTTGCAACTGAAAGTTTCTTATCCGCAGCGTCATTCCAAGAAACTACGAGAGTTCTTACCGACGCGGCTATCAAGAACAAAATCGACCGCTTAGTTGGTCTTAAAGAAAACATCATTATCGGTAAACTTATCCCTGCGGGAACAGGCTCGAAAGAGTACAAAAACGTATTACCGCAAACAAACGCTATAACCACTCAAAACGTTTGACATAACGCTAAAAAAGTGGTAAAATAACTTAGTTAAACGCCAAAAAAACCGCCAAAAGCCGTAAAAAATGGTTTTTGACGGGGTTTTGGCTGTAAGTTGCTTCTTTATGCGGGGTTATCCGCTTAAGAATATTTTCCGAAAAAAACAAGGAGGTAAAAGTATGCCAACAATCAACCAGCTTATCAAACAAGGTAGATCAATCGGTCAAGAAAAGAGTAAATCTCCTATCTTAGACAGTTGTCCTCAAAGAAGAGGCGTGTGCCTTTCGGTTACCACGACTTCTCCTAAGAAACCTAACTCGGCACTTCGTAAAATTGCAAGAGTACGTTTGACTAACAAGCAAGAAGGTACCGTTTATATCCCCGGTGAAGGTCACAACCTTCAAGAGCATAGTTCGGTACTTATCCGTGGCGGAAGGGTTAGAGACCTTCCCGGTGTTCGTTATCATATTATCCGTGGTACTTTGGATACTGCAGGCGTTGCAAAACGTAAGCAAGCAAGAAGTAAATACGGCGCTAAAAAGCCTAAGTAATTGACGAACAAACTCACAAAACCTACTTGTCGGAAAGTATTTTAAGCACCCGATTTTGTAGGCAGTATACAAACTAAGTCAGTTTGTAGAAGGTTCACCGCGAAAGCGCGTGATAGCATGCAAGGGTATTACCCTTATAAAAAATAAAGGAGGATTTAATTATGCCAAGAAGAGGCAGTGTTCCTAAAAGAGACGTTTTGCCCGATCCGATTTACGGCAGTAAGGTAGTTACCAAACTCGTAAACCAGATTATGCTCGACGGTAAGAAAGGAATAGCACAAAGCATTGTGTACGATGCTTTTGAAAAGATGCAACAAAAAACCGGTCAAGAAGCCATTGAACTTTTCAATCAAGCAATGGCAAACGTTATGCCGGTATTAGAAGTTAAAGCAAGGAGAGTAGGCGGTTCTAACTATCAAGTTCCTATTGAAATTAGACCTGAAAGAAGACAAACTCTTGCTATTCGTTGGATAGTTCTCAACGCTAAAAAGAGAAGCGAAAGAGATATGTGCGATAGACTTGCTAACGAACTCTTAGATGCTGCGAACAACACGGGCGGAGCAGTTAAGAAGAAAGAAGATACCCACAGAATGGCAGAGGCTAACAAAGCGTTTGCACATTACCGCTGGTAGGAGTAGATTATGGCTAGAAAATACGACCTATTACACACCAGAAACATTGGTATTATGGCTCACATTGACGCCGGTAAGACGACTACGACCGAACGTATTTTATTCTACACGGGTAAAACTCACAAACTCGGCGAAACGCACGACGGCGAAGCAACCATGGACTTCATGGTACAAGAGCAAGAACGTGGTATAACCATCGCTTCTGCTGCAACCACTTGCTACTGGAAAGGTAACCAAATCAACATTATCGATACCCCCGGCCACGTTGACTTCACTATCGAAGTTGAACGTTCGCTCCGCGTACTTGACGGCGCGGTTGCAACTTTTTGTGCAAAGGGCGGTGTAGAACCCCAGTCTGAAACCGTTTGGAGACAAGCGGACAAGTATAAAGTTCCTAGAATTGCTTACGTTAACAAGATGGACATCAACGGCGCTAACTACTTCAACGCCGTAGAAATGATGAAAGAGCGTTTACACACCAACGCTGTTCCCATCTGCTTACCTATCGGTAAGGAAGATACCTTCAAAGGTATTATCGACCTTGTTGAAAACACC
>JAZRKO010000035.1:0-37469 GCA_045646405.1 Christensenellaceae bacterium
GCAAGTTTTCGAACTTGCTTTTTTTGATTAGTGGGGAGAGGTGGTGAGAACGGTTCGGCCGTCATATGACGGGCTTACTTTGACGGGCTAAGGTCAGCCAGGGTGTCCCTACGCAGTAGGGTGTGGCTGTATCCACCGTAATCGGTAATTTAATGTTTTTAAGTCGTTTTATCATAAACGGCGTTTTTTTGTAATAAAATAATTTTATTTTATTGCAATTAGATATTTGGTGTGTTAAAATATGCGTATGATATAATAAAATTAAAACGTTATAGCGTTTTAGACGACTTTTAAGTTTTTAAGGAGAAATTATGAAATCAACACGCGATATCTATAAAATAGGCGTTGGTCCTTCAAGTTCGCACACTATGGGCCCCGTTTACGCTACTGAAAGGTTCTTAAAAGAAAATGAGACCGCCGATTTTATTTCGGTAACACTTTACGGTTCACTTGCAGAAACGGGAAAAGGGCACGGTACTGATAGGGCTATAATTTCGGCTATAAAACCCAAAAAGTGCGAAATTGTTTTCGATTATGAAACGGTTGATTTACCGCACCCAAACACCTTGGACTTTACTGCTTATAAAGGTGGCGAAGTTATAGGTAAAATGCGCGCCTTATCGGTAGGTGGTGGCGATATTGAAATAGTAGGTGATAAAAAGGAAAATATTGCGCCCGAGATTTACAAAGAGAACACTTTTACCGAGATTGCTGAGATTTGTAAGTCTAAAAATATAAGGCTGTCTGACTACGTATTCGAGCATGAAGGTGAAGATTTTAAGAAGTTTTTACTTAAAGTTTGGCAAGTTATGACAAACGCTATAAGCGAGGGTTTGTCAAAGTCGGGAATTCTCCCCGGTGGGCTTGAAGTTCAAAGAAAGGCGCAAAAACTACACAGTCAACGCCATATTGACGAAAGCGCGCAAACCAAGGAAAACAGGTTAGTGTGTTCGTACGCGTTTGCAGTTAGCGAACAAAACGCCGACCTTGGCACGATAGTTACCGCTCCAACTTGCGGTGCTTGTGGCGTAGTTCCCGCCGTTCTTAAATATATGCAAGACAAAAACGGGTTTACTGACGACGATATCGTAAGAGCGCTTGCAGTTGCAGGGCTTATAGGTAATTTAGTTCGCACGAACGCATCTATAAGCGGTGCGGAGTGCGGTTGCCAAGCGGAAGTTGGTACGGCTTGTTCAATGGCGTCGGCAGGGCTATGCGAACTGTTTGAAATGGGAATTGACCAAATTGAATACGCGGCGGAAATGTCGTTTGAACACCACTTAGGTCTTACTTGCGACCCCGTTTGCGGGCTTGTTCAAATACCGTGTATTGAGAGGAACGCAGTTGCGGCAATGCGCTCGATAAACGCCTTATCGCTTGCTAATTTCTTGTCAGACAGTAGAAAATTATCCTTTGATTCGGTTGTAAAAACTATGTATCATACGGGTAAAGACTTGTCTAATTTGTACCGCGAAACTGCAAAAGGTGGCTTGGCGGTTCACTCAAACAGCGCGGAAAAGTTAAAAAACTAAAATGAAACTTACGGTACTAGGAAAATACGGCCCTTATCCACCTAGCGGTGGGGCTACTTCGGGCTACTTAATTAAATCAAAAACTCAAAACGCTTTAATAGACTGTGGTTCGGGTACGCTTTCGCGCTTAATGGGGCAAATTGACTTAAAAGATTTATCTTTTATAATATTTTCACACCTTCATTTCGACCACGTTTCCGACTTTGGCGTGTTGTCTTACGCGCTTTCATTTTGTGGTAGAAAGGGAAAGGTTAACGTGTATCTTCCAAACTTTGAGTCGGCTGTGTATACTGCTTTATCTAAAATTGACAAGTTTAATTTGATAAACGTATGCGAAGGTAAGGTTTATAGCGAAGGCGATTTAAGTTTTTCGTTTTATAAAATGACACACCCCGTCTTATCATACGGAGTGAAAATAACCGACGGAAACTCAACCTTTTCATACACGGGTGACACTACTTTTAACGACGATTTGCCGTTTCTTATAAGCGGTAGTGACCTAGCCGTTTGTGACGGCGCGTTCTTAGAAACTGATTTTGACGATAACAAACCGCATATGAGTATAAAACAAGCGTCAAGCCTAGCAAAATACTCCAAAAAAGTTTTGGTTTCGCATATATCAAGCAGGTATAGTGACGAAAGCGTTACAAGTGAAATTTTATCCGTTACGGACAAAGCCGAAGTTGCTATCGAGGGTAAAACCTACGAGTTTTAATATTTATGAACGCACGAAAGAAAACTTATTTTAATATAAGACCTGCCGTGATTATAACGGCAGGTTTAATATTTGGAATACTAGCGGGATACTTGTTTTTAACTGAAAACAAGTATTTTTCTATGCTAGTTTTATTTGGGTTTTTACTTTTGGGCGTTACGTTAACTGCGTATAACTTTATTAAAAAACGAAACCTTAACGGCGTAACGTTTTTAACGTTTTCACTAGCGCTTATAATGGGCGCTATATTGTTTTTAACGGCAACTTATTTTACTTGCGACAGCATTGGAAGTTCTAATTTTTCAGGTACGGTTGTTGAAATTTTTAGCGAAACGTTTGAAAACGGCAACTATAACTATTCGCTAATTGTAAAGGGTAATTTCTTAGATAACGATAGCGTTAAAGTCTACTTAAAAATTTCTTCAATTGAAAGAATATTTCAAGGTAGCGAAATTTTATTTAGCGGTGATTTTTATCTATCAAGTAGCCGTGATTTTTCACTTTCAACGGGTTGCTATTATATGGCAAAAGTTGATGAAAATACCCTTCAAATAGGCAATATCGTTAGCGCCGTTGACCTTCTTAAACAAAGACTTCTTTTAGCGCTTGAAGAAACGGCTGGGGAAACTTACGGCTTTAATTACGCAATAATTACGGGTAACACCGCATACGCTAGCGATAGCCTTATATCAAAATATCAGCACTTAGGCATATCACACGTGTTTGCGGTGTCTGGTCTGCACGTTGGGCTTATGTATTTTGCGCTTAATAAATTGATAAAGAAATTCACCGATAAAGGCGGTATAACTTTTGCGTTTATAACAGCAGTTTTGCTTTTATACGTTTATTTTTGTGGGTTTACGGCATCTGCACTTAGGGCTTTTATAATAATTACGGTTAGAAATTTTGCGTTGCTTTTAGGAAGTAAGAACGACTCGACGTCAAATATCGGCGTTAGCGCTTTTATCGTTTTAACCATAAACCCAACTGAAATTCTCAGCGCGGGCTTTTTACTGTCTTATACCGTGTATACCGGGCTTATTCTATTAACTAAACCGTTATCCAACTTCTTATCAAGGTTTTTGCCCAACTTTTTATCTAGCGTTTTATCGCCGTGCTTGGTTGCGCAAATAGTATCGTTTCCGCTACTTATAGACTTTTTTGGTTACGCATCGCCCTTTGCGTTTATATTCAATCTAGTAATAATACCGTTTATAGCGTTTATATTTCCATTTTTACTCGTGTTTTACATACTGCTTGCGCTTATTCCAACGGGGTGGATTTTCGGCGTAATACCCAACCTAACGTTTACCGTTATAGGTTACGTTTTATCCTTTATAAATACCGAGGCGTTTTTAATAAGCGGGGTTAAATTCTCTTATTCGGCGGTAGCGCTTTACGCGTTTTTATACCTGTTTGCGAAAAAATTCAATTTTTCTAAGAAAACTTATATAATTTTGCATATAATAACTATAATTTCGTTTATTTTATTATTTATTATAATAAACATTTAGCATTACTATTGATTTTTGCTAAGAATTTTGTTAAAATATACGGTGGAGGGTCGCTTTGAAGTTTCGTGAACTTAAAAAAAGCCTTGCTGAGAATTTGCAAGCCGTATATTTAATAGAGGGCGAAGATGCTTTTTTGCGTGAAAACGCGCTTAGGCTTATTAAGGAAAGGGGGTTACAAGAGCCCGACCTTAATTTGACTAATCTTTCAGGTCAAGAAATAAAGCAAGACCCTGAACTGTTTTTAACAGCCGTTCAAAGTTATCCGTTTATGAGTGATAAGCGGTACGTCGTGGTTAGAGATTATAACCCCACGGCTACCGAACTAAAAAATAAGGTTATCAAAAGGGTTTTTCAAGAACCTATTGATACTTCCGTTATAGTAATTATAAATAGCGAAAAGTGCGAGGCGCTTAAAAAACTCGAATTCGTTACGGTGGTTGACTGTAATAAGGCTGACGCGCCCTTGATTACTTCCTTTATAAGAAACAAGGCGTTAAAAAGTGGGGTAGTAGTGTCTAACGAGGCTATAAACTCACTTTTAGAATATTGCTCAATGGACTTAACTAGAATAAATAGCGAACTTGAAAAACTTTTGAGTTTCGTTGGTGAAAACGCTGAAATCTCAAAAGAGCAGGTCGAACTTTTAGTAAATAAGGATACCGACTTTGAAGTTTACGAGTTCACCGAAGCCGTAGCCACTAAAAACTTTGAAAAGTCGTTTGAAATATTATCGGAACTTGCTCAAAAAAGCCAAGATAAGCAAAGGCTTTTTATCTCGATATATTATCATTTTAGAAGGTTACTTCACGCTTGCTTGTCAAAAGGAACGATTAAAGAACTTGCCGAAAGTTTATCCGTTAAAGAGTTCGTTGCGAAAAAAGCGCGGGAACAGGCTAGTAAGTTTAAGGCTAAACGGTTAAAACAAATTTGTGATAAATTAAGTTATTACGACGGGGCTTTCAAAAGCGGTGAAATTAGCGTTGATACGGCGCTATTTAATTCCGTTTTGAACGCTATGATGGAGTGAGATATGTTAGAGTCATTAAAAATATATATAAAGTCAATACCCCAAGTTTTTCAAGAGTTTGACTTGCTTGACGGGGTTACCGTAACGCTTATTTTTGCGCTCGGCTTTTTCATATTTAACTTGCTTAGCAAAAATAACGCGAATAAAATTTCGGCAATATTTTTCATCTACGTTATAGTGATTAGTTTTATTGCTATCGTTTCCGATATATCAAGAACGGAATACGTTATGCTTATAATTGCTTTCGTGGTTTGCATAATACTTTTATTCGCCACCGAAATTAAAAGGTCGGTTTGGAACGTAAAACTAACCAACCGCCAGCATCGTGACGTTTCTAGTGTGGTTAAATCGTCGGCAAAAACGGTAACATTTTGCATTAACGAGATAATAAAAGCCGTTCAAACGATGGCTAAAAACGATACGGGTGCTATTATAGTTTTATCTAATAGCAAAATTCCCGACAACGTGTTAAACAGTGGCGTTAGGCTTGAAGCAAATATATCTAGCGCGGTTATAGAGAGTGTGTTCTTCCCCAAAACCCCCCTTCACGACGGGGCTATGATAATTCAAAACGATAAGATTTTGGCGGCAGGTTGCTTTTTACCGTTATCGCAAGAAACCGACCTTCCAAAAGAACTCGGCACTCGCCATAGAGCAGGTATAGGCATAACCGAAATGATTAACGTTACGGCTATTATCGTTTCGGAAGAAACGGGCATCATTTCGATAGCGCAAGGCGGTAAAATTACGAGATATGCAGATAGTGAAATGTTAAGGCAAAAACTCAAAGAGTTTTACTGGCAAGACTTAATAGGTAATAAGTAAGGAGGGCGTTATGAGCGACAATAATAGTAGCGGTGGCAAAGGTAGAGCGCTTGGCGTAGTGGCGTCGATAGTGCTTTCACTTATTGTAACTTTTATAATTTTCGTAACGATTAAACTCGTTCTTTGAAAAGCGTTAAAAGGCGGATTTTTATCCGCCTTTTTTTGTTGCAAATTTTTAAGAATAATTGAAAACTACGCTTAATATAATAAACCGTAAAAAGAATTTTCAAATAAGACAAAAATTACATATATCTAACATAATTTGACAATTTCTTTTCACAAATAGTTGTTATAATGGAGAAAAAATGATAATACGCGCAGTTAAAAAACCAACGGCTTTTTTACTTTCTATCGTAGCGGTGGCGTTTATATTGCTATGCTACCTAGTTAAGTCAACTGGGGCGTACGCCGTTTACTATAACGGCACTACGAGAAAACTTCCTATCTACTCCGTAGATAGAAACGATAACAAAATTTCAATTTCGTTTGACTGCGCCTACGGGGCAGACTATACCGAAAAACTTCTCGATACGCTTGACGAATATAACGTAAAATGCACCTTTTTCGTCGTGGAGTTTTGGGTTAAAAAGTTTCCCGATATGGTTAAAAAAATTACTAAAAGGGGGCACGAGATAGGAACTCACTCTAAAACGCACCCTAAGATGTCAACGCTGAGTAAATCGCAAATTGAAGAGGAATTACTGTCTTCAAAAAGGGCGATAGAAGAAATTACGGGTATCCCCGTAGAACTGTTTCGCCCACCGTTTGGCGATTACGATAACGAAGTTATTTCAACTTGCAACGAACTCAAACTTTATCCTATTCAGTGGAACGTTGACAGTATCGACTGGAAAGATATCACGGCAAAACAAATCGTTGATAGAGTCGTTTCAAAGACAAAAAGCGGTTCGATAATTCTATGCCACAACAACGGGCTACACACCGCTGAGGCGCTACCTTACGTTTTATCAAATCTTCAAGAAAAGGGGTATGAGTTTGTTAAAATTAGCGAACTTATCTATAAAGAAAACTATAAAATAAATTCTTTTGGAGTACAAATTAAAAATGATTAACGTTGAAAAACAAAACAACAAAGTTTACCTTAAAGGTGAAATCGTTACCGAAGCAAAATTTTCGCACGAGATTTACGGCGAAGGGTTTTACGAAATGGAAGTAATGGTTAAAAGGCTTTCCGGTCAATCCGACGTTTTGCCCGTTACCATATCTGAAAGGCTTATTGAATCAAAAAACTTGAAAATCGGTTCGGAAATTTGTGCGCTAGGGCAGTTTAGAAGTTACAACAAGCAAGTAGACGGAAAGAGTAAACTTATGCTTACCGTATTCGTTAGAGAACTGCTTGATTACGACTATGGTAAAAACCCGAATAACATAGCGTTACTCGGCTACATTTGTAAACCGCCTATTTATAGAACCACGCCTTTTAATAGGGAGATTGCAGACGTTTTAATCGCGGTAAACCGCGCGTATAACAAGTCGGATTATATTCCTTGTATCGCTTGGGGTAGAAACGCTAGGTTTGTAAAAAACTTAACCGTAGGCGAAAAAATTGCAATATCAGGGAGAATTCAGTCCCGCGAATATCAAAAGAAATTAAGCGAAACGGAAACTAAACTTATGACGGCTTACGAAGTTTCAGTTTCTAAACTAGCCGCGTTCGACAACGTTGACAATTTCGACCTAGAACGCGAGTTCGACCTTGAAGTTATGGCGCTAGAAAAGGAAACCGTTTAATCTTGACAATAAAATTTCACAATGTTATAATAAAATACGGGTATATTATCCGTATTTTTTATTTAGGCGGTAGTTATGCAAGGCGTATATCAAATAGCAGGCGTAATAGTAAAACTTAGTTACTCGTTCGAGTGGACTAGGAAATATTTCGAACGCTATCTTTACGTTGGCGATAAAAAGGAAGACCTATTTATTGAAATTACGGATAGCGATATCGATAACGAAGATAAAGTTTTCCCGGGAACGCCCAGATATTTTTTAGAAAATTTAGCGATACTTAGAAAGTTATCACGCATACTTTTAGTAGAGTATAACGCGCTACTTTTTCACGGTTCATCTATAAAAGTTGGGAATAAAGCGTACGTTTTCACCGCGCCTAGTGGTACGGGTAAGTCAACGCACACCAAACTGCTAAAAGAATATCTTGGCGATAAAATGGAATATATTAACGACGATAAGCCGATTTTAAGGGTGGTTGACGGTAAGGTTTACGTTTACGGTTCGCCTTGGAACGGCAAGCACGGGCGTGGCAGTAATATATCCGCTCCCCTTAAAGCCGTTTGCGTGGTTAGTAGGGGAGAGAAAAACTCTATTGAAAAAATTTCGCCAAGCGTTGCCATTAAGTATTTGTTTGAGCAAAGTTTAGGGTTTGACGACGAGATTTCGGCAAACAAAGTTCTAGATATAATGGCACTTATTACTTCAACGGCAAAGTTTTATTTGCTTAAATGCAATATGGATATAAGCGCGGCAAAATGTTCTTACGAGGGTATGATTTATGAAGATTAAAAACGGTTTTTTGTTAAGAGAAATGGCTGGTGGCGTTAACGTCGTAGTGGGCGTGGGTAACGAGGCAAACACCTTAAAAGGTTACGTTACGCTCAACGAAAGCGGTGCGCTTATTTGGAAAGTTCTTGAAAAGGGCGCAAGTTTAGAAGACGTTGTTAGTGCAATACTAAAAGAGTATGAGGTTGAGGAAGAAATCGCTAAAAAAGACGCGATTTTAGTAATTCAAAAACTCAAAGAAATAGGTGCGCTTGATGATTGATGGTTCTATTGAACAAGTTCTTAACGACAAGGGCTTTATCTTCACTGAATTTAGGGGTTCTAGTATGAACCCGCTACTTGTATCGGGCAGGGATAAAGTGTATATTGAAAAACCTAAAAGTAGGCTTAAAAAGGGCGATATTGCCTTGTATAACCGAAGTGACGGGTCGTATATTTTGCATAGAGTCTTTAAGGTGTTGCCGTCGTCGTACGCGTTCTGGGGAGATAATCATTTTGCTCTTGAATACGGCGTTAAAGACGGGGATGTTTTAGGCGTAGCAAAAGGCTATTATAAGGGCGAAAAGTATATTGATTTTTCTAAGTCGAAAAGTTATTCGGCGTATAAACTATTTTGGTGTTCTTCGGTATGGCTAAGAAAGTTTTTACATCTATTTAGGCGAATTTGGTGGAAATTAAAGAAACTTTTTTCAAGAAAAAATAAAAAAATTAAAAAATAGGCTAAAAATAGTTGTCAAAATAAAAAAATAATGATATAGTAATAAAGCGCTCGCAAGAAGCGTGCGCAAAAGTGGGAGTTTAGCTCAGCTGGGAGAGCATCTGCCTTACAAGCAGAGGGTCATAGGTTCGAGCCCTATAACTCCCACCATTTATATAATTTCGGGGATGGGCTGACTAAGAAACGGTTTATTTTCGAAAGTTTGCGGGAGTAGCTCAGTTGGTAGAGCACTGCCTTGCCAAGGCAGTTGTCGCGGGTTCGAGTCCCGTTTCCCGCTCCACTCAAAACACTTGCTTTATTGCAAGTGTTTTTTCGTTTCGCAAGAAACGGAACTCGAACTTCGTTCGGCCCTTAGCAGGGCGCAACCCCTTTGTCCTTACGGACATTTCCCCTAACAGGGGAATCCCCCGTTTCCCGCTCCAAAACGAAAAAGCAGTCAAAAGACTGCTTTTTCGTTTTGGAAATGAAATTTTGGTCGGGACTCGAACGGGTAGGGAGTAGTATGTATTTATAAATATAAATTGCAACTGTAATTTGGCAAAAATTCCACCTACGTATCTTAAAATTCTACAAATTCCCCCAAAACGCTTGTAATATAGTTTAATTTGTTATATACTTAATATACTACAAGTATATTACTTGATATTACGTGAGAGTAGAAATTTACTTTTAATAAACTACTCAAAAAGGATGAAATCATGAACTTCAAACCGTTTGAAAATAGAATATGGCTATCAACCCCTACTATGCATGGTGCCGAACTTAAATACGTTGAAGATGCCTACAATACCAACTGGATAACCACCATTGGTGAGAACATAAACGAGATTGAAAAAATTGCAAGTGCAAAAGTTGGCTGTAAATACGCCGTTGCTCTTTCATGCGGAACTGCTGCTCTCCATATGGCGGTCAAATTAGCAGGTGTAAAGCAAGGCGATAAGGTGTTTTGTTCGGATATGACTTTTGGTGCAACGGTTAACCCCGTAGTATACGAAAAAGGCGAACCTGTTTTTATTGATGCAGAATACGACACTTGGAACATGGATCCATTAGCACTTGAAAAAGCGTTCGAATTGTATCCGGAGGTTAAGTGTGTAATAGTTGCAAACTTGTACGGCACCCCTTCTAAACTCTATAAAATAAAAAAAATTTGCGATAGACACAACGCAATTTTAATTGAAGACGCTGCCGAATCACTTGGTGCAACTTATAAAAATGTACAAACTGGGTCGTTTGGCAAGTTCAACGCCATTTCTTTTAATGGAAATAAAATTATAACGGGTTCGTCTGGCGGTATGTTGTTGACTGATGATTTTGAGTCGGCTCAACTTGCTCGTAAGTGGTCTACTCAAAGTAGAGATAACGCGCCTTGGTATCAGCATACTCAAATCGGTTACAATTATCGTATGAGTAACGTTATAGCAGGTGTCGTAAGAGGGCAGTTTGGTTATTTAGAGGAACATATCGATAAAAAAAGAGCCATTTACGAAAGATATAGAAACGGCTTGAAAGATTTGCCTATCGTTATGAACCCTTTTATAGAAGGGCAAATGGTTCCTAATTATTGGCTTTCTTGCATGATGATTGATAAAGATTATATGTGCGCACAAACGAGAACGGATAGCGAGGCTTCTTACGTAAAAGAAATTGGTAAATCATGTCCTACCGAGATTTTGCAAACACTCGAAAAATACAACGTTGAGGGTAGGCCGATTTGGAAGCCTATGCATATGCAACCGATATATAAAGATAACTCTTTTGTGAAAGTGTGTGATAACTGCGTTGGAGAAGATATATTTGAAAGAGGGTTATGTTTACCAAGCGATATTAAAATGACTGAAAAAGAACAAAATATCGTTATT
The DNA here is from genome assembly GCA_045646405.1 of Christensenellaceae bacterium. Classification (GTDB taxonomy): domain Bacteria; phylum Bacillota; class Clostridia; order Christensenellales; family Borkfalkiaceae; genus HGM11412. The sequence continues at coordinate 10,732 of JAZRKO010000035.1, forward strand.
GAAATTATAAAGAGTTGTTTTTAATTATGAAAGATATTTTTAATTTCTTATTTCACAATCCTTTCGGTGTAGTGATATTTGTAATTATTTGTTTTGCGGTTTTAATTTTGCTAAGTGGTTTGTTCTACAAACAATTTTTCAAAAGGTTTTACGATATAGTATTAAGTTTAATTGCTATCGTAGTGTTATCGCCGGTGTTTTTAGTCTTAATTGTTTTAGGTGCAATTAAGATGAAAGGAAATCCGTTTTTTACCCAACTGCGCCCAGGCAAAATAAATAAAAAGACGGGAGAGGAGAGAATTTTTCGCCTAATTAAGTTCCGTTCAATGACGTGTGAAAGAGATGAAAACGGCGAACTTCTTCCAGATGATAAGCGTCTAACGAAATACGGTAGATTATTAAGGTCCACGTCTCTTGATGAAATTCCCGAACTTTTCAACATTTTAATTGGCGATATGTCAATAGTGGGCCCAAGACCTTTAGTGGTAAAATATTTGCCATATTACACCAAGGAAGAAAGAAGAAGACATGCGGTTAGACCAGGGTTAACAGGTTGGGCTCAGGTTAACGGCAGAAATAGTATTAAATGGGAAGCAAAGTTTAAGTATGACGTTGAATACGTCGACTCAATTTCTATTTGGATGGATATAAAAGTTGTTTTATACACGTTTATAACCGTTTTCAAAAGGTCTGGTATTGGAGTTAGAAATGAAAGTGATTTAATTGATTTTGACGTTTATAGAATAAATCAAAGGAGCGAATGATGATAGTTAAAGGTAAAAAAGTCATATTAAGAGCAATTGAAATTAAAGATGCAGAACTATTGCAAGCGATGATAAACGATGAGGAAATTGAAAGAATGATGTGGGGATATTCGTTTCCGGTCTCTTATCATCAGCAAGTAAATTGGATACAAAGTTTACCAAATGATAATTCGGTTTTTAGAGCTATTATCGAAGTGGACAAAGAGGCGATAGGAACGATTATATTGTCGAATATTGATTTTAGAAACGGAAATGCGCAAATACACTTAAAGTTAGCAAATTCATCAAACCGTGGTAAAGGTTATGGCAGTGATGCTGTTATTGCCTTATCTGCGTACGCTTTTAAGGAGTTACGATTAAACTGTATTTATTGTAGAGTTAACGAAGAAAATATTGCCTCCCAGAAAATGTTTACAAAGTGTGGTTTTGTAAAAGAAGGTAAGTTGCGTTCTAGGGTTTATAAAAACGGTAGATTCTTTGATTTTTATGAATACTCACTATTGAAAAACGAGATGATTAAATAATAATATGATAAAAATTAAAGAAATAGGTAGTGAATTTTGGGTCAAGCATCCAAACGTAAATTGTAATTTCCGCAACAATGAAATACATTTATTGTCGGGGCGAACGGCTTTGAACTACATTCTTGAAGATATAAAAAAAAGCAGGATAATCAAAAAAGCCATGTTGCCAGCATATTGCTGTAAATCAATGATAAAGCCTTTTTTAGAACTTGGTATAGAAGTTCAATTTTATTCTATAAAGATAGGTAGCATTGATTATTGTTATAGTAATGACGTAGACGTTGTTTTGTTAGTTGATTTTTTTGGATACGTTAATTTTCAAAATGTTGAAATTGCTAAAAAAGAAAGATTAAAAGGTAAAATTATAATTTATGATTTTACACATAAAATTGATAAAAATATTGCGTTAGAAGAATTTGTTGATTACTCTTTTTGTAGTTATAGAAAGTGGCTATATTGTAACGATGCAATTGCTATTAAACATTCGGGGAAGTTTGTAAACGACTCTCAACTTTTATTTAATAAACGTTACGTAGAAATTAGAGAAGATGCATCTAACTTAAAAAATGAATACATGAGCGGATTAAGTGAAAATAAAGTAGATTTTCTAACGAAATACAATTTAGCCGAAACCGTTTTGGAAAACGATTACAGAAATTATGTTGGTATCCCTTGTAAAATTGACGTTTTAGATATAGTTTCTAAGAGAAGGGAAAACGCTAAATATATTATAGATAAACTTAATCATTGCAAAAATATTAGGTTGTGGAAATATGATATCGACGATTGCGATTGTCCTATGTTTGTGCCGATATTTTTAGAAAAACATCTTCGAGATAGGCTTCGATTAGTTTTAATCGAAAACAACATATATTGTCCTATTCATTGGCCTAAACCCGAATGCGTTGAAAATAGTGACTGGCTTTATGATGAAGAATTAAGTTTAATATGTGATCAACGATATAGCATTAACGATTTAGAACACATGCTAAATTTGGTTTTAGATACAGTTAATTAGAGGAAGTTATGGCTTTTTATTCATATACAATAAAAGATTTTGAAAAATGGGATAAAATCGTAAAGAATTTTGAAAAGTATGACGTTTACTATCTATCAGGATACGTAAACGCATTTAGAATACATGGTGATGGAGAGCCTCTATTACTCTATTATGAGGAAAACGACCTAAAAGCAATAAACGTAGTAATGTTGCGTGATATTGCAAATGACGATTATTTTAATGGGAAAATACCAAACAACTGTTATTATGATTTGATAACCCCATATGGATACGGTGGTTGGTTGATAGAAGGAGAAGGAGATACGCGTGATTTATTTGCACACTATGAACAATGGTGTGTAAATAACAACGTGGTTAGCGAATTTGTTCGTTTCCATCCTATAATCAAAAATTCAAATAAAGTATCTAATTTTTATCAAGTGTTTGATTTGGGTTCGACTATTTGTATGGACTTATCGACACCTGAAATAATTTGGCAAAATTTAACTAGCAAAAATAGAAACGTGATAAGAAAGGCTATAAACTCAGGTGTGAAAATACACAGCGGTCAGTATAGAGATATATACGATACTTTTATGTCTATTTATAATGCGACAATGGATGATGATAGTGCAAGCCCGTATTATTACTTTTCTAGGGATTTTTACGACAGCATTCTTAATGATTTAGCGCAAAATTCAAGAGTGTTTTGGGCGGAATTAAATAATGAGATTATAGCAGTTTCCATAATGATATTTGCGAATGGATATATGAATTATCATTTATCAGGTTCAAAACGTGAATATAGAAGTTATGCTCCTTCGAATTTGCTTTTATACGAGGCTGCGGTTTGGGGCTGTGAAAACGGATATAACACATTTCATCTTGGTGGTGGCGTTGGCTCAAATGAAGATAGCCTGTATAAGTTTAAGAATGCGTTTAATAAAAATGGCATTGAAACGTTTTCGATTGGTAAGAAAGTATACCTTAAAGATGTTTACGAAAAATTGTGCAGTATGAAGCCGTTAATTGTAAATAAAAATTATTTTCCAGCATATAGAGCGTAAAAAATTTCAAATAATAATTAATGGAGAGTTTTTATGGCTAAGATTCTAATTTTAGCAAACAACGATTTGGGGTTGTATAATTTTAGACGTGAACTTATAGAAAGGCTTATTGGCGAAGGGCATAACGTAATTATCTCCTTACCGCATGGTGACAAGGTTGACGATTTAGTTGCGTTGGGATGTGTGTTTTGCAAAACTGATATTGATAGGCACGGAACTAATCCGATAAAGGAATTGAAGTTAATTTCCAAATACAAAAAACTAATAAAAGAAGTACACCCCGATTTTGTATTGACCTATACTATAAAACCGAATATATACGGCGCGATTGCTTCTAGAAAGTGTAAAGTTCCTTGTATTGCGAATATAACCGGATTAGGTACGGCTGTTGAGAGTAAGGGGTTAATGCAAAAAATTTGTGTCCTTTTGTATAAATTTGCCTTCAAAAACATTAGTAAAGTATTCTTTCAAAATACTGAAAATATGCAGTTTTTTATAAATAATAAAATAGCGTTGGGCAAGCATGATTTATTGCCAGGGTCTGGTGTAAATTTAGATAATTATTCGCCTAAACCGTATCCTAATAGTCAAGATATACACTTTGCTTTTATTGCGAGAATTATGAAAGAAAAGGGTATTGAAGAATATCTTGAAATGGCTAAAACTATTAAATTAAAATATTCAAATACGGTTTTTCACGTTTGCGGATATTGTGAACAAGACTATGAAGAACGCCTTTCAAAACTCCACGATGAAGGCATTATTAAATACAATGGTATGATAAAAGACGTTCACGGCTTTTTAGAAAACGTTCATTGTGTCATTTTGCCTAGTTATCACGAGGGTATGTCTAACGTGCTACTTGAAAGCGCCGCTTCTGCTCGGCCTATAATTACGAGTGATTGCGCTGGTTGTCGTGAGGCGGTTGACGAAGGTGTTAACGGTTACTTAGTTAAAGTTAAAGATACTAACGGTTTGATAAATGCCGTTGAAAAGTTTATTTTACTTTCCTATGAAGATAAAAGCAAAATGGGGCTTTTAGGCAGGGAAAAGGTTGAAAGGGAATTTGATAGGCAAATAGTAGTAAATAAGTATCTTGATACACTTAAAGCGTAGGGGTTTATTATGGCGGAAGACAATATAAAAAAAATAGCGTTTTTCATAGGTAGTTTGAATAGGGGTGGTGCTGAAAGGGTCATTTCTATACTTGCTAATCATTACGCTGAAATAGGTTATCAAGTTGACGTGGTACTTTTGCTTGACAATATTATCGGTTATAAACTTAACGAAAACGTAAACGTAATAAATTATTCAGGCAATGGTATATCTAAGATTAAAAGAGTTCCATACTGGATAAAAACAATTCGTAGATACGTTAAAGAAGCAAAGCCTGACGTTTTGGTTTCATTTTGCGTAAGATTAAACGTTTTCGTATTGCTGGCAAGTAGTGGGTTAAAGGTGAAAAAAATCGTTTCAGAACGCAATGACCCAAGTACGGATAATCGTGGTAAATTTATGGATATAATGACTAAAATTTTATATCCAAAAGTTAACAAGGTAGTTTTTCAAACTGAAAAAGCAAAAGGTTTTTTCAAAAAACTTACAAACGGCGTTATTATACCAAATCCGATAATAGTTCAAGCCAACGAGAAAAAAGTCAACCCTAACAAAATTGTAAGTGTTGGAAATTTTAGAAGTGTTAAAAACCACAAATTGCTAGTCAAGGCTTTTTACAAATTTCACAAATATAACGGTGACGCAATTTTGAATATATACGGCGATGGTGAAACCTTTGAAGAAGTCAAAGATTTAATGAAAACGTTAAACATTCAAAATAACGTTATTTTACACGGAAGTATTCCTAACGTAATTGAAGAAATTGCAGATGCTTCTATCTTCTGTTTGTCATCTAATAGTGAGGGGTTGTCAAACGCTTTACTTGAAGCTATTTCACTTGGTATTCCGTGTATATCGACTGACGTTGCAGGTGCTAGTGAGTATATCGTAGACGGAGAGAGTGGTTATATAGTTCCTGTTGGAGATGAGGATGCTTTTGCCGAAAGGCTTATAAAGTTATATAACGATAAAGACCTTCTTATTAAATTTTCAAAAAAATCGAAAGAGATGGCTAAAAAATGCAGTTACGATACCGTAATATCAAAGTGGGATGAAGTTATTTTAGGTTAAAATATGGGTAAATATATAATTCGTTTAGACGATGCGTCTGAATTTCGCGACGTTGAAAAATGGAATAGAATAGAAGAAATATTTGATAGATATGGAATAAAACCGCTTGTTGGCGTTATACCAAATAATAAAGACGAAAAACTTACGGCTTATGAAAAAGACGAAAAGTTTTGGGAAAGGGTTCATTCTTGGATAGAAAAAGGTTGGGTAATTGCACTTCATGGATACGACCACGTTTATCTAACAAAAGACGGTGGTATTAACCCGATAAACAAAAAGTCTGAATTTGCAGGAGTTCCGTTAGACGTTCAAAGAGAAAAGATTAAAAAAGGTGTGGAAATATTGAGGTCGCACGGTATAAACCCGAAGGTGTTTTTTGCGCCTGCGCATACGTTTGACGAAAACACTTTAATAGCCTTAAAAGAAGAAAGCGATATAAGAATTATTTCGGATACTGTTGCTACTAAATCTTATACTAAGTATGGTTTTACTTTTGTTCCTCAGCAATCAGGTAAAGTAAGAAGTCTACCCTTTAGCATGGTTACTTTTTGTTATCATCCTAACGTAATGAATGAATACTCTTTTGTTGAGTTGGAACATTTTATACGAAAAAACATTAAAAGTTTTAAGCCTTTTTCTGTAGATATTACTGAAAGGAAATTATCATTAATTGATAAATTTTTAAGCAAATTATATTTTTTAAGAAGATAAATTATGAAGTTGTTGTTTTATATTAATGCAATACATCAAGGTGGTGCTGAAAGGGTAATTTCAAACCTAGCGACTCAGTTTTCACAAAATGGCCACGACGTGACGTTAGTTACTTCATTTAGAACTGAGTGGGAGTATCAACCTGGTGAAAAAGTTAGTAGAGTTTCTTTATTTGATTCTAAAATAAAGGGAGTACTTAAAAGGAACTTTTTACTCGTAAAAGGGCTTAGAAAACAAATCAAAGAGTTTAAGCCCGACGTGGTCGTTTCGTTTATGGCTGAACCTAATTTTAGATCCATTATTGCTACGAGAGGGCTTAAATGCAAACTTTTGCTATCCGTTAGAAGTGACCCCAATAAAGAGTATGGTGGTAAAATCTTATCCTTTTTGGCAAAGGCGTTGTTCAAAAAAGCAGATGGTATTGTTTTTCAAACGGAAGACGCCAAGTCGTGGTTTCCTAAAAAAATTCAGCAAAAGTCTAAAATTATTTATAATCAAGTTGACGATAAGTTTTTTGAAAATGAGGTTTTACCTGGTGGTAAAGATATTGTAACGGCGGGTAGGCTTACGTCGGTTAAACGTCATGACTTACTTATTAAAGCATTTTCAAAAATTTATGATAAAATTGACGGCAACTTGGTTATTTACGGCGACGGGCCGTTAAAAAATGAACTGCAAACACTTATAGACGACTTAAATCTTAATGGTAGAGTTGTTTTGGCAGGACAGACGAGTGACGTTGTTTTAGCGTATAAAAATGCGGGTTTGTTCGTTCTTTGTTCAAGAGTAGAGGGCATGCCTAACGCATTACTTGAAGCTATGGCGGTAGGTCTTCCGTGTGTATCGACCGATTGTCCTTGTGGAGGCCCTAAAACCGTGCTTTCGGGTGGAAATGGCGTATTAGTTCCTATAAATAACGTAGACGCCTTAGCAGATGCGATACTTACGTTAAGTAACGACGATGCGTTAAAATTAAAATATTCATTAAAAGCCAAGGAAAAAGCAAAAGAATTCAATCCAGTAACGGTATATAGAGAGTGGGAAAGTTATCTGTTAAAACTTTAATGGGGTTATATGAAAATAGTATATTTAGTGTCTCATATGTTGGGCGGTGGAGCGGAAAGAACTGTCGCTTACCTATCAGACTATATTTCTAAAAATAAAAATGATGAGAATATAATTTTATCATTATCTAACGAAGTTTTTTACGAAATTAGCAATGACGTTAAATTTATAAGTTTAGGTATTCCACAAAATAGTAATAACGTTTTTAACAGGTTAAAGTACGCTTTTTTGAGGTTGATAAAGGTTAGAAAGACTATTAGAAAGTTAAAGCCTGACGTTGTAATTTGCATGCTTGCAACTACTGCAAAGTATTTGCCTAAAAAGAGAAATTACAAACTCATATGCTCGGAAAGGTCAAATCCGTTGATCGTAACAGATAATAAACAAATTAAACTGAGAAATAGCGTTTTGCAAAATGCTGATGGTATTGTTTTTCAAACGGAAAGAGCAAAAGAATGTTTTTCTAAATCTATTCAAGAAAAGGGCGTTGTTATACCTAACGCAGTAGGAAATAATTACGTATATAAAGTTGAAAGAGTGACAGAACGCAAAAAAACAATAACTGCAATGGGAAGATTGCATAAAGCAAAAGATTATCCTACGCTTATCAAAGCATTTAGTGAGGTTTCTAAAAAACATCTTGATTTCACTCTTGAAATTTTTGGTGGTGGAGACAAAGAACCGTTGCAAAAACTCATAACAGAGTTGAATATTCAAGATAAAATTAAGTTTATGGGTTCAAGAGAGGATGCAATTTTAGAAGTTTCTAAGTCTTCGTGCTACGTTCTTAGTTCGATTTATGAAGGTATGCCAAACGCCTTAATGGAGGCTATGGCTGTGGGAACGCCTTGTGTGGCAACTGATTGCCCTTTTGGACCAAGTGAACTTATAAAAGATGGCGAAAACGGATTGTTAGTTCCCGTTGGCGACGTAGAAGGTTTAGCAAACGCAATTTGTAAATTTATTGAAGATAAAGAGTTGTCTAGCAAATGCTCGATAAACGCTAAAAAGATACTTGAAACGAACAGTATTGATATTATTGCAGAAAAATATTATCAATATATTAAAAATTTATAATTTAATTTTTGAATTTGAGGATAAAATGGATATCAAAAGACTTTTGGGTAGTAAAAATTTAATATTTTATTACGGGATTATTCTAATATTTCTATTAGTGTTTTTGCGTTTAATTTTTGGGATTAATATCCCAATATACATAAACCTTATACTGTTTGGGCTTATTGCTATTTTTTCGGATAGACAGCAACTTGTAACCTTGGCGATAGTTTGTTTACCGTTATCCGCCACCTTTCAATATAAGTATGCGTTACTTATTTGTGTTGTGGTTTACTTCTTTAAGTTCAACGAAGATATAACTATAAAAAGAGTAGTTATCCCTGTTTTGTTAATGATGTTTTGGGAGGCAATCCATCTTTTTTGGTATGAAGTTGAACTTAAAGAATATTTTAGATCTTTTTCCGAACTTATTGTCGTTGCGTTCGTAATGCTTATACCTCTTAAAAAGTTTAATTATACCGCTTTTATAAGAACTTTTGCTTTTTCGTGCATAGGTATTATTTTTATAATGCTCATCTATCTACTAAAAGAAAATTCTTTTAGTATTTCAAAAATTTTTAGCGGTGGATATAGATTTGGAATTATCAACGAGAATTCTCAAAATTTTGGCGCTAATCTAAATCCTAACAACTTAGGCTTTTTTTGTAATCTTTCAATAGTTGGGCTTGCTCAATTATTACTTTCAAAAAACGGTAAGATTTTAGACGTTGTATTGATAGCGTTATTTATAACGTTTGGGTTTATGACAATGTCTAGAACGTTTTTATTAAGCCTTGCAGTTATAACTGTGATTTGTTTAATTTTAATAGTGCTTAAATTCACCACTAAAACGAGGTGGATTGTTTTAGGTGGGGTAATTATTACTGGTATAATTGCAATTATATTTCTCTATTTATTATTCCCATATGTCGTTGAGGAATTTATTGAACGGTTTTCAGATGCTGACATTTCTAATGGGCGTATTGATATTTTCAATTTTTACAATAATCATTTAACGTCTGATGCTAAATATCTATTATTTGGTGTTGGAATACAAAATCTTACCGGTAAAATTAGTAATATATACGGTTCGGCAGTTTCTGTTACACACAACGGTATACAGGAATTGTTGGTGGTATGGGGAATTCCTGGACTTGCATTATTTGCTTGGTTTATTATTGAAATGTTTTTGCAAGGGAAAAAACTTCATAAAATAAAACTCATTAATCTTCTTCCTTTTATATTGCTTGCTATCGATATTATGTTTGGGCAACTTATACGCTCGGGTAAGACAATGTTGGCATTATTAATAGTTTATATTAGTTTATACGTTAAGTTTGACGTTGTTGGCGAGTATATAGAAGATGATAAATTTAAGCCCAAAAGAACGTTTATATCAAAAACTATTAATTATATAAAACATCCAACTAAAATACTTCGTTTTCTAAATTTGTATGGTTTTGGCTGGTTGTTTAGCGATAAATTTTGCATTAAGTTTACTTATTATGAAAGAATGGGAATTTGGCCAAATTTAGATAACCCTAAAACTTTTAATGAAAAACTTAACTGGCTTAAACTTAACGATAGAAACCCTGAGTACACAATTATGGTTGACAAGTACAAATGTAAGGAATACGTTGCTGAAAAAATTGGTAAAGGGCATGCTGTTCCTTTAATTGGGGTTTGGGATAATCCAGAAGATATAAATTTTGATTTATTGCCGAATAGGTTTGTTATTAAATGTAATCATAATTCTGGAAGAGGCATGTATATTTGTCAAGATAAAAGTAAAATAAATATTACAAAAATTAAAAGCGAACTTAGAAAAGGTTTAAAACAGGATTATTTTTATTATAGTAGAGAATGGCCATACAAAAACGTTGAAAAAAAGATTATTGCAGAACAGTTTTTAATGGATAATGAAAACGATGCTTTAACAGATTATAAATTCTTTTGTTTTAATGGACAGCCTCGAATATGTTATATCGGCAAAGATAATTCTAATATGGCAACTTCTGATTTTTTCGATATGGATTTTAAACGACTTAACCTTAGGATGAAAGATCCAAACTCTGATGTTCCACCTACCAAACCAGAGTGTTTTGATGAAATGATTAGATATGCAAAGATTCTATCTAGAGATATTCCGTTTGTTAGGGTTGATTTTTATTACGTTAATAAAGTAGTATACGTTGGAGAATTAACGTTTTTCCATAATGGTGGTTTTTCTATTATGAATCCGCCAGAATGGGATGAAAAACTTGGTTCGTGGATAAAATTACCTATTGATAAGTGAGCGTAGATAATGGAAAACAAGAAAATAGTATCGTCGCTGGCGTATAAATCTATTGAACAATTACTTAATAAAGGACTTGGGCTTATTATTAGTATCGTTCTAGCAAGGCTTTTATCGCCAGACCATTTTGGGCAACTTGCAATACTTACCGTTTTTATAAATCTTTCACAAACGATAATCCAAAGTGGTTTTAGTTCGGCAGTTGTTCAAACGAAAGAACTTCATAAATCTGATTACTCAACGACATTTTATATCAGCACGCTACTTGCAATTTTAATGGTTGTTATATTGTTTTTATGTGCCCCACTTATATCAAGGGCATACGAAACTGAGGCGTTAACCGCACCTTTAAGAGTTTATTCATTAACTTTATTGTTTGGTGCATTTAACTCCGTTCAACTAGCGAAATTACAGCGTGAAATGCGTTTTAAGGAAACTATGATAACTAGAACTATTGCAACCGTTTTATCAGGTGCAATAGGCATATATTGCGCATTTGCTGGTTTTGGGCTTTGGGCGTTAGTCATATACAATTTATCCTCAAACGTTCTTAACTGCGTAACGATGCTTGTTGCTTGTCGTTGGTTGCCTAGGTTAGAGTTTTCTATAAAAAGAGCGAAAGAGCTTTGGTCTTTTGGTTGGAAGATGCTGGTGTCTAGTTTGCTTTGTAGTTTGTATAACGACGTTCGCGCGTTAATTATCGGCAAAAAGTATTCAACTGAAGATTTAGGTTATTACAATAGGGGCGAACAGTTCCCTTACGTGATTGCAAATACGATAGATACGGCTGTTCAGTCGGTAATGTTTCCAGCGCTTGCATCTATTCAAGACCAAAAAGAAAGAGTTAAGGCAATTTTATCAAAATCCGTATCGCTAGGGGCACTCGTTATAATTCCGGTTTTAATGGGGCTTGCCGTCGTTGCTGAACCGTTTATAACTTTGCTTTTAACTGAGAAGTGGTTGCCTTGCGTTCCATATATGCAAATAATTTGTATTGGTCATGCATCGTATTCAATTTCTTCTGCCAACCTAACGGCAATTAAAGCAATCGGTCGCAGTGATATTTACATGAAACTAGAAACGATTAGAAGAATAGTTATGTTAGCAATTCTTTTAATAAGCGTGTTTTGTTTTAACTCAATAATTGCCATTGTTATCGGCTTTGCTATTAGTTCGTGGATTGACGTAGCAATTATAATGGTGCCTGTAAAAAAACTTTTAGGTTACGGGTTTATCGAACTTGTGAAAGACGTTTGGAAGGTTTTATTAGCCGTTTTAATAATGTCTGTTGCAGTATATTTTATCGGGCTTATTAAACTGCCTACAATTGCTGTTTTATGTTTACAAATTATTTTTGGTATTATAGTATACGTTTTAGCGTGCTTTATAATCAAAGAAAAAAGTTTTTTTGAACTTTTAGCGTTTATTAAAAATAAAGGAAAGAAAAATGTATAAAGTTGGATTATCGGTTAAGTTAGGAAAAGAAGTTGAGTTTTTCAAAAACCTTAAAAAGGCAGGGTTTAGTTGTATTGAAACGGGTGTAAAAAACACTTGTAAAGAAGATGCTGAACTTCAATTTACCACCGATTTTAAGGAGGCTAAAAGGATAATAAACGGTTGCGGGCTTGAAGTTAACTCTTACCACTTACCGTTCAATTATTCAACTCTTGGCGGTGTGAATTTATCGAGCCAGAATATTGCGGATAGAACGGTTAACTATTATGGTGAAATAATTAAAAGGGTGGTTGATTCGGGCTTAACGAATTTATTCGTTTCGCATTCTAGTACCGATAGCAATAAAGACGTTGCTGATAGACAGCCACTTATAGACCGTGCCAAAGAAAGTTATTATCAATTAGCAAAAATTGCAACTAGCGTAGGTGCGGTTGTTGCCGTTGAAGATTTACCGCGTTCGTGCGTTGGGAGAAATTCAAGTGAAATTTTAGAAATTTTATCAGTTGACGATAATTTAAGATGTTGCTTTGACACTAACCACTTACTTGGTGAAAACCCCGTAGATTTCGTAAAAAAAGTGGGTTCTAAAATAGTAACTACTCACGTTTCAGACTACGACTTTATAAACGAAAGACATTGGCTACCAGGTGAAGGCGATAACGATTGGCAAGGAATAATAAACGCTTTAAGAGAAGTTGGATATAAAGGACCTTGGCTTTACGAGTTAGGCTTAGGAAAGAAAAATTCGATTATTAGAGAAAGAGATTTAACGATTGAAGATGTTTACTTGAACGCGCAAGAAATATTTGCTGGTAAACCTTTAACGACTTTTTGCCAAAGAATACCAGATTTACCTATGATAGTAACGTAATAAAAAGACCTTTTGAAAGGTCTTTTTTACGTGCAGGAATAAATATTTTATAAAATGGTTTGAAATTACTTGAAAATTTTGATAAATGTTGATATACTATTAAAGTAAAATTAATAATATACGCTGGTGTGGCTCAGTCGGTAAAAAGCTTGATTCGTAATTTGCCGTAAACGGCAAGACGTTCGCTTCGCTCGGTTACATCAGGTCGTCAGTTGAACTGACGATTATAATAAAATTTAATAAATTACGCTGGTGTGGCTCAGTCGGTAGAGCAGCTGATTCGTAATCAGCAGGTCGTCAGTTCAAGTCTGATCACCAGCTCCAAAATAAGCGATAGGTAATGCCTATCGTTTTTTTGTATTAGAAAAAGCACTTCGGTTGAAGTGCTTTTTACGTTTGGAGGCGCCACCCGGATTTGAACCGGGGCGTAAGGGTTTTGCAGACCCGTGCCTTACCGCTTGGCTATGGCGCCGAACTATTAACGCAATAATTATAATTTGTTTTTTATCTATTGTCAAGCAAATTTCGCTCTTTTTACAATTATACTTTTTTGAATTTTGAAATATAACTTAAATGACTAAAAATTTGCTAACTACAAACAATATTGTTATGAAAGTAAAATTATTATTAGTTTTTAGTTTGTTATTCATATCGACTTTCTCGCTAAATTACGTTCGCGCTGAACAAGGCGAAAAAGAACGCGTTATAATCTACCAAACTGCTATAAATGCGTGTGGTGATGAAGAGGTGGAAACGGTGGTTTTATCAGCCGTTAAAAGGGAAGGTAGCCCACTTTATGAAGATATTAAAATTACCGTGTTTGAAAATAAAAGCGGAAAACTAATATCTACCTTACGACCTCATATAAATTTAGGATATAACCCAACCGTTACGCCTATCGATTTTGACGGAAACGGTGTTTACGAACTTTACTATACCGCTAAAACTAACCAAAGTAGTGGCGTATCAAGTTTTTACGTTTTTGGTTGCGATAATGAAGAATTTTCTACCTTTTACGACTTTGAAACCGACGTTTTCCAAATTAACGCAAAATATGAAAACTATTATAAAGTTAAGTTAAACTGCGAAAAAGAAAGTTTTATAGTTGATATTTCAAGTAAAGACACCAACTATTTAACTAAACTATACGACGAAAACGGAAAACTTTATAAAGAGTGTAAACTATCGCTATCTAGCGTTAAATCGGTAATTCCAGCGTATTTAAGCGATATAGGCGGATATAACCTTTATATAATAAGAGAAGTGTTCGGTTACGACGGTAGCGACGTAATTTGCCGTGTGGCAACTAGTTTGTCGCTATCAAATAAGGTGTTTACTAGAAATTCAACCGCTATAATACTATAACGAAAAAAGCAAGGCTATGCCTTGCTTTTAATTATCTTTTGCAAAAAGATTTACAGTAGTGGGGTGCTTCCATCACGTTTGCGCCCGTTTGTTCGTGGCTTATCTCAATGGTGGATAAGTTGCAGGTATTGCACTGCGAGTTATGCATGCATTCGCATACGTTACACTTAACGTTACAACAAATATTTTCCATGTAAATAACCTCCAAAATTATTATCGACAAAAGACTAAAAATATATTCTTAAAAATATCCAAAAACTTGTCAAAAAGGGTTGACAAATGAGCGTAACGGTTGTACAATAAACTTGAAATTAGCACTTAACCACTTAGAGTGCTAACACTTTAACGGGGAGTTTGCCAAATGGAACTTTCAGACAGAAAGAAGAAGATACTTCAAATAGTCGTTGACGATTATATTGATACGGCAGTTCCGGTATCTAGTAAACAAATATCTGAAAAGTATATGCAAAACGTAAGTTCAGCAACTATTCGTGCGGAACTATCGGCGCTTGAAGAACTTGGGTATTTAACTCAACTGCACACGTCGTCGGGGCGCGTTCCGTCGGCGGAGGCGTATAAACTATACGTTTCCGACCTTATGACGAAGGAGCATTTATCTAGCAAAGAACTCGATTATATTAAAGAGATATTTTTGCAAAAGGCTGACAATATTGAAAACGTTTTCAAAAACGCCGTTAAGGTTATAAGTGAACTTACGGACTATACGTCGGTTGCGGTATCGCCGTCGGCTGTTGAAGATAAACTTAAACAGATTAAGTTTTTTAGGTTCAAAGACGACAAGGCGCTAGTTATAATAGTAACTGAACTTAAACTATTAAAAGACAATTACATTGACATACCGCCCGATATGACGAGCGAGCAGTTAGACGAGGCGAACGCCTTTATATCAAGGTTGTTTGAAGGCAAGTCGTTTACCGAAATATGCGAGATGGAAATTGACTTTAACGAAAGTTTTTCGGGATACAAAACGATATTTGTAAACGTTGTTGACGCGCTTAAAACCTATTTCACCGCTCGTGAAGACACGGTTATTATGGAAGGGCAAGACAAAATTCTTCGCCACGCCGATTATTTAGACGTTGACAGAATTAAAGAATTTTTATCGGTTGTAACGAGTAAAGACAAACTTTTAGACGTTTTGACCGAAGATAACAAAGAATTAAAAATCAACGTTAAAATCGGGTCAGACGGGTATGAAAAGTTACCCAAAGAAAGTTCGCTAGTTACGGCAACTTATACTGCGAACGGTAAAAAGATAGGAACGTACGGGGTGATAGGCCCGTCACGTATGGACTATCAAAAGGTAGTAGCCGTGCTTGAAAACGTGGGTAGAATTTTAGAAAGTATATTAGTAGACAAGTGAGACGATTATGGAAGAGAAAGTAGAAACGACTAAAAAACCGACCGTTAAGGCACTTAGTGCCGAAAACGAACAATTAAAACAAGAAATTGAAGCGCTTAAAAGCGAAGTTTCAAAAACAAAAGACAGTTGGCTGAGATGCGCTGCCGATTTTGAAAATTTCAAAAAGCGCAATCAAGACACTAGAATTAACGCTTATAAAGAAGGCAAGTTTGATATTGTTAAAAAAATACTCGTAGTTGGTGACACTTTAGATAGGGCGCTTTCAATGGATTTAGACGATAAAACCAAAGACGGGCTTAAAATGATAGCGAGAAGTTTTGCTGAAACGCTAGAAAGCGAAGGTATTACGGAAATTAACCCCGTTGGCGAACGGTTCGACCCCAACACCCAAGAAGCGGTTATGCAAGTTCCAAAAGAAGATGGGGAAGAAGAAGGAACGGTTAAACAAGTGTTCCTAAAAGGATATAAGCAAGGCGATAAAGTTATTCGATACGCTCAAGTAGTAGTTATTGGATAAAACTATAAATATAATATATAAGGAGATAATTATGAGTAAAATTATTGGTATAGATTTAGGTACGACGAACTCGTGTGTAGCCGTTATGGAAGGCGGTGAACCGGTAGTTATTGCAAACGCCGAAGGTAGTAGAACTACCCCTTCGGTTGTAGGTTTTCAAAAAGACGGGGAAAGGCTCGTAGGTCAAGTTGCTAAGCGTCAAGCGGTAGCAAACAGCGATAGAACGGTTATTTCTATCAAAAGACATATGGGTTCAGATTTCAAGGTGGATATTGACGGTAAGAAATATTCTCCCCAAGAAATTTCGGCTATGATACTTTCTAAACTTAAAAAAGACGCCGAAGCATATCTTGGCGAACCCGTGAAAGACGCGGTTATCACTTGCCCTGCATACTTTAACGACGCGCAACGTCAAGCAACCAAAGACGCTGGTAAAATCGCAGGTCTTAACGTTTTAAGAGTAATAAACGAACCTACCGCAGCGGCGCTCGCGTACGGCTTAGATAAGGACAATTCCTCTCACAAGGTTATGATTTACGACCTTGGCGGTGGTACTTTCGACGTTTCCGTTTTAGATATCGGTGACGGCGTTTTCGAAGTTTTAGCAACCAGCGGTAACAATATGCTCGGTGGTGACGACTTTGATAAAAAGGTTATGGATTATCTCGTTGAAGAGTTCAAAAAGAAAGAAGGCATTGATTTATCGAAAGATAAAATGGCTATGCAACGCTTAAAAGAAGCGGCTGAAAAGGCTAAAATTGAACTTTCGTCTATGTCGTCAACCAACGTTAACCTTCCGTTCATTACGGCTGACGCTAACGGACCTAAGCACCTTGACGAGACTATTACTCGCCAAAAGTTCGACGCGCTCACTAGCGATTTAGTTGAAAAGACTATCGAGCCTTTAACTAAGGCGCTTAAAGACGCGGGCTTATCGTTTAACGACCTTGCAAAAGTTATTATGGTTGGTGGTTCAACTAGAATTCCTGCCGTTATTGAAAGAGTTAAACAAGTTACCGGCAAAGAGCCGTTTAAGGGCATCAACCCCGACGAATGCGTTGCAATCGGCGCTGCTATTCAAGGCGGTGTACTCACCGGCGAAGTTAAAGACGTGTTACTACTTGACGTAACTCCGCTTACCTTAGGTATTGAAACGTTAGGTGGCGTATGCACTCCGCTTATCGAAAGAAATACTACTATTCCTGCTAAAAAGTCGCAAGTATTCTCAACTGCACAAGATAATCAACCCGAAGTTACTATCCACGTTCTTCAAGGCGAAAGAAAGTTCGCAAAAGACAATAAGACGCTTGGTCAATTCAACCTTACGGGTATCGCACCTGCGCCACGTGGAATTCCTCAAATCGAAGTTACCTTTGATATTGACGCTAACGGTATCGTTCACGTAACTGCAAAAGATTTAGGCACTCAAAAAACGGCGGACATCACTATTACTTCTTCAACCAACCTTTCGGAAGACGAAATCAATAAAGCCGTTAAAGAAGCAGAGCAATACGAAGAAGAAGATAAGAAGAGAAAAGAAGCCGTTGACAATAGAAACGCGCTTGACGGTATGATTTTCCAAATGGAAAAGGCGCTTAAAGAAAACGGCGACAAACTTCCCGAAGAAGACAAGGCAAAACTTGAAGAACTTATAAAGGAAGCGAAAACCGAACTTGAATCTAACGACAACGATAGAATTAAATCGGCTACCGAAAAACTTTCTAACGAAGCGCAAGCAATTTTTGCTAAACTTTATCAACAAGCAGGCGGACCTAGCCCCGACGCTAATAACCAAACTGACGGGGATACCGAATTCCACCAAAACTAAATTAAAAAAGTGAAGGGCAGTTTTGCTCTTCACTTTTAGACTAAATAAGGACTACTATGGCAAATTATTACGACGTTTTAGGCGTTAAAAAAGACGCAACACAAGATGAAATAAAATCGCAGTATAGAAAACTTGCCCGTCAATATCATCCAGACCTTCACCCCGGCGACGAACAAGCCGCGGCTAAGTTTAAGGAAATTAACGAGGCGAACGAAGTTTTATCCGACCCCGAAAAGCGTAAAAAGTACGACTTTGAACTTGAAAACCCCGGTATGGGTGGTTTCAACTTCGGTGGTGACGGTGGCTTTGGCGGTTTTGGTGATATTTTCGGCGATATATTCAGTTCTTTTACCGGCGGTGGCGCTCGCCAAACCGAGCAAAACAGAAAGGGGCAAGATATCACCTTAGAAGTTGAACTTTCCTTTTTAGACGCGGCAAAGGGCTGTAAACGCGAAATTAAATACAATAGAAACGAGCCTTGTTCAAAATGTAAGGGAACGGGTGCTAAAAACGGAACGGCCTACACTACGTGTTCTACGTGTAAAGGCTCTGGTCAAGTTCAGTACGTAACGGGTGGTGGTTTTTTCCGTTCAATCAGCGTAAAACCGTGTAAAGACTGTAACGGAACGGGCAAAAAAATTACCGAAAAGTGCGTAGATTGTGGCGGTAAAGGTTACAATAGAACTCAAACTACCGTTACGCTTGATATTCCTGCGGGTGCGGACAATAACTCGTATATGGTTAAAAGGGGGTATGGTCAGGCGTCTACTTTGGGCGGAGAGTCGGGCGACTTAATAGTTGTTTTCAAACTTTCACAGCATAAACTGTTTAAGCGAAAGAATTTTGACTTATACGTTGAACTTCCTATATCGTTTACGACCGCTTGCCTTGGCGGAAAGGTTAAAATCCCCACGCTTGACGACGCTATTGAACTAACTATCCCCGAAGGCACTCAAAGTGGCAAAACTATGATAGTTAGGGGCAAGGGTATAAAAACTCGCAACCAAACGGGCGACTTGTACGTAACGATTATCGTGGAAGTTCCGTCGAAACTATCGCGTTCGGCTAAAAAGGCGCTTGAAAAGTTTGACGGAGAACTCGACCTTAAAAACTACGAAAAAATGAAAAAGTATAGCGACAATATGGATTCGCTTTACGGGAAATAAGCATTAAAAAACACCGATTTTTATCGGTGTTTTTTTATTTGTTTACGTTGTGGTCTTCTTTGTCAAACAGCAATTTCTTTTCTATAAAGAGTGCAACTAGCGTTACCGTTAAAGCGATAACTAGTATCATAAGCGTGTTGTTAAAGTGACGGCTACCGTTACTAGTAACCACGTCTATTTTTTGGGTGTTTGTAACGACTTCGTCTTGCATTGACGACAGTAAATATCCGCTAACGACGTAGCCTTTCAAGTTACCGCTTAAATCACTAATTAAGGTTAGTGAAGTTCCGTTAAAGGTTACCTTTTGTACCGCTTTAACCTTTTCGCCTTTTGAAACGGTTTGAGTTTCGTAAGCGTGGTCGAAAATCGGCTTTGAAAATACTACGGTGCTACTTGATATATATCTTTCAGCGCCTTGTAGATTTTCAATCTCGATATCAAAATCGCTGTAATACGTAGGCGGAATTATTGCCGAATCGAACACTTCCGTTTGAGAATATTCGGTATCCGTTTTGCTAATTAGCGCAACGAGTTTATTAGAGTGTGATACGATATAGTAATTTTCAATTTCGGCAACCACGAGATAAACCTTGTCAGGCGTGGGGTTGGTTATAGGTGTAACCGACTTGAAATTAAGATTTTCGTCATAATCGTTAAGGGTTATCTTAAATAGTTTAGCGTCGTTACTTGCCGTTATAAATTTGGGCGACGTGATTTGGCTAGTTTGAAGATTTTTAGCGCTAATTGCCGAAAGGTTTATAATTTCGAGCGCGTCGTTAGAGTTTTGCAATATGCACGAATTACTTAGCGCGTAGCACTTATTACTGCGGTAATTAAGGTCGATATCCTTTATAGGAAGGTCGATATCAAACTTAAACGTTTGGTAGTTAGCGTAATCTTCATAGCCGTATTTATATAAAACGTTTGAGTCGCTTAATACGTATAAGTTACTAGCAAAGTCAACCTTTATAGTTTTAACTAAGTAGTCAATCTCGGCAAGAGTGGTTGCTACGCCGTTTTTAAGTTTAATTAGTTTTGAACTTTCTCCGTCTTGCGGGTCAACCAGCATATAAACTCCACCAAAAACGTCAACCGCCATATTTTTGCAAACGCCTTTTATAAGCGCGTTTTCATTGAGTTTTGCGTTTTTAATTTCACTTAATTCATTGTCTTGCGAGGGGAGTGTTATTTTATGAACGACTACTTTGTTGTGTTCGAAATTGTGAAGTGCGTAGTCGGTATAGTAAAATTCCCCGTCTAAATAAAATAGTGAAGTTACCGATTCGCTTTCTATCGAATATTCTTTTTTAAGAGTACCTTCTAAAACGTTATATAAACTAAGCGTTTTATCTGCGTATATTGCAATATGTGAATTTGAACACGTTATAAGTTTTATATTAAGGTTTGAGTTTTGTTCGTATAACGGCTCTAAACTAAACGATTGATATCTTTTTTCAGCGTTTTTATCTATCGAAACTTTAACGATGCGCTTGTAAACGGTACCGTCTTCCTTTGCCTCGCCGTCGTCTAAAACGTAGGCGTAGTTTTCGCTAAGCGATAAAGACGACGCGTTATTCGTCAGCCTATAATCGGCGGTTGATTCGGTAGTGATAGCAAAATCGGTAAACTCGTTAGTTTGCGGGTTTATCGCTTGAACGCATTTAAGCGTGGGGTCTGCTATAAGCAAGTCTCCTTCCATAACGGCTAAACCTTGTGGGTTTGATATATTTCCAAGTTTTTGAAGGTTATTAGAAGATATTATTTGCTCAACTTGACTATTTGCGCTCTTTTGAACTCTATATATCCCCGTGCTTGACGAAAGATAGATATATCCACCTAATTCAGCCATATAGTTAACGTCAACCGAAACGGTTGCAACTTCGTAAGAAGTTGAGGACTGAGTGTCAAAGCAATAAAGTTTACCGCCAAATAGATAGTAAACGTTGTTTTCTTCCGAAATAAACGCGTTTTTAGTGGTGAAATTGTGCGTTGATTTTTTAGTGAAAGTTAAACCGCCTTGGGTGGAAACCTCATATATAACTATCGAGTTGTTGGTGTTAGTGATTAAATAATTTCCTTTAATTTGGAAAAAGTTTGAACTCGTAATAGGCGTTTCAAAAGGTTCTTCACTCAAATTAGTGGTTGGAACTGAATATAATCTAGAATTACTTAAATAAAAAACGTAACCGCCGTATTCTTCGGCGTGGGTAACGTTGTATATGGTTGGGTGTGGAGATAGCGCGCCGAACTTTTGGGTAGTTGGGTCGTAAACGGAAATCCTATCGAATAACGAAGTTCCGTCAGTTCCGCCGATATGCTCAGCAATAACCATATAACCCGAGTTAGAGTAGTTTATGGATACGGGCGACTTCAAGTCGTACAGTTGTAGGGCTGACGACGGTAAAAAAGTAGCGGTAGGTACGGTTTCGTTATCATCCGTTTCAGCGCGCGCCGAAAAATGCGGTATTGAAACCGCTAAGCAAATCGCCGATAGAGTTGTTAAAAGTAAAACCGCTAATCTTTTCATAAGTGCCCTTTATATATAACAATATAAGTAAGTATAACATTATTTATCTAAATTATCAATACAACTCGAAATAATTTTTTAATATTTTATTTGAAAATTTATATTTAGTGTCTTACCTTGTCACTATTTTTTTATTACTATAAATGCGAACAAATGTTCGTAAAACGTTTAATTTTATAACGAGAAATAAGCATAGTCAAGCGGTTGTGACAGCGTTGTGTTAAATTTTGAATAAAAATAAATAAATTCGTACAAAATTGTCATATTTAGTTGAAAAATGGTGTGTTGTTGCTTATAATTTGGGTAGATTAGAACGTTTAAGGCATTTTTAACGAATTTTAATTTCGGTCGAAATAGGAGGAAATTATGAAAAATTACGCTAAAACAATACTGTCGGCTTACAACCAAATTTCGGGTATGATTACTCAAATTGAGAACACTATTACGCATAGGGCAAAGAATTCTTTTTATATGCGAAACGATACCGTAACGCTTGCCGAGCAACTAATAACGCTTGGTGAAATTAGAAAAGACCTTATCGAACTTAAATATATCGCTGACGAGATATTTAATAAGATAAAGCCGGAAGACGCAGTTTTATTAAAATTCAAATATTTAGGTATAACGCCTGACGACGAGAATTTCGACCACACTTCGCGAAATTATTTTAGAAAGCAAATAAAGGCGCTTGAAAGGTTTGCAAGCAAACTAACAGCCGGCGGATACGACGAGGAGTGGTTCAAAAACAAATACCTAAAAATTGCATTTATATCCGCCGTGTATAAAAAGACGCTACTTGAAGAAGGCAAAAAGCACGTTAGGTTTTAATCGGTAGAAAATTCGTTTTGCTCGTCACCCGTTTTGTTCTTTTGCGGTTTGAACAAAAAGTAAACTACGGAAATTGATACCACCGATATTCCTATAATAATTAAAAGTTGCAAGTTTTCGCCTAGATGAAAGGAGGGGGCGCTATCGCCGTTATTAGTTTCTTCATTGACGGTAGGGTTTTTAGGTAGTTCATCTTCAACCTTATCTGGGTTTGGCGTAATGGTAAAGGGGTTAAAACAAGTTTTGTCAACGTAGCCGAGTTTTTTAGAGTAGTACACGTAGCAAAGTACTTTATCGCCCGAATTTATCTCGCCGAGATAATACATAACTTCGTTTTTAGGAACGTTAAAGTAGGGGGTTTTGAGTTCTACGTCGTTAAATAAGATATCGGATACGTCGGTTGAAATTTTAATTATGAAAAAGGGTGACGTTGGCTCGTAATCAATTTCGGTTAATAAAGAGATATCCATATAACCTATTATTACGGGGCAGTCCTTACTGCCGTCGCCGTAGGAAACTTTAACCGAGTTGCCTAGCCGTGATTCCACTTTAACGTAGTAGGATAAAGGAACTTCAAAGATAGGGTCTTCTAAACTTGCATCGTGATAAATTATTGCACCGTTTTGTAAAACGCGCATATACCCCCCTTCTTCGGCTAGAACTTTGGGTTTTGGAAGAATTATTATAGATGAAATTATCGCTATAAAAAGCGTAAGCAGTAAAAACCGTTTCATAGTTTAATCATTATACGAAAAAAAATATTAAAAGATATGTCGAAAAGGGTGGTATTTAGTTGGATTTAGTCAAATGGAAAAAGACCTTATTAAAAAGATACGAGAAATAGAGTTAGAACAGCAAAAAAGGTATGATAAAAACGCACTACTTAGGTATAACGCGGGCAGGGTAAAACACAAAAAGCAAATTGCATTTCACAAATGCAAAAAGCGCAATCGCTGGGTGTTCGGCGGTAACCGTAGCGGTAAAACCGAGTGTGGCGCGGTTGAAACACTGTATATGGCGCGTGGCGTTCATCCGTATAGAAAGAATAAAAAGTCGGTGTTTGGGTGGGTAGTGTCGCTTTCACAACAAGTTCAGCGTGACGTTGCGCAAGAAAAAATTCTAAAATACCTAAACCCCGACTGGATAGTTGAAATTACTATGCTATCTGGCAAAAAAGACAGCCCAAAGTCAGGTGTGATTGACCAAATTAAAATAAAAAGCGCGCTTGGTGGAATTTCAACGATAGGTTTCAAAAGTTGCGACCAAGGTAGAGAAAAGTTTCAAGGTGCGTCGCTGGATTTCGTGTGGTTTGACGAAGAACCCCCAAAAGATATTTACGACGAGTGCCGTATGCGTGTTCTCGATAAAAAAGGGGATATTTTCGGTACTATGACACCGCTTAAAGGTTTGACCTTTATATACGAAGAGATTTTTTTGAACAAGTTTAATTCAAAAAACGTATGGTACGAGTTTATCGAGTGGGCTGATAACCCGTATCTTAAAAAAAGTGAAATAAAATCGTTGACCGAGTCTATGAGCGATAGCGAACTGCAATCTAGAAGATACGGTCTTTTTTATACCGACACCGGACCTGTGTACCCTGAATTTAACGAAAACGTTCACGTTATCGACCCCTTTGATATCCCCTTTGACTGGCAAGACGGAATATCGATAGACCCGGGGCTTAAAAATCCGTTATCCTGCCATTTTTACGCGGTAGATTACGACGGGCGAGTATTCGTTTGCGGAGAACATTACGAAAAGGGGCTATCCGTTGAACAGCACGCCGAAATGATAAAAAGTTTGGCAAAAACACTTAACTGGCGAACGGATAGTTTCGGTAGGCTAAGCGCGTTTATTGATTCGGCTGCAAACCAAAAAACGCTAGCAGGGGTTAAAAGCGTTAGCGAACTATTTTACGATAACGGAATAAACGTAAACCCAAACGTAAACAAAGATTTGTTCACGGGAATAAATAGGGTAAAATCGTATTTCAAAAACGATAAACTATTTATTTTCAAAAACTGCGTTAATTTAATTCGCGAGATAAAAAACTATCGTTGGGGCAAGGAAGATACGCCTATAAAAAAAGACGACCACTCGCTAGACGATTTTAGATAACGCATTTAATAATATAGATTTTATAAAAAAAGTGTATTTTTTGCGTATTTTGTTTCGTTTTTTGTATGTTTTATGTATAAAATCTATCTTTGAAGATAGTTTATGTTTTATGTTTGTGCCAAAAAGTTGGCAAAATTTACTGTGCCAAAAATTAAAATAGGAGATTTTATGAGCAAAAAGATAAATGTTTCTTGTCCATTATGTGGAGAAAAACTTATAGAAGTTATAGGCTGTTGTGAAGGCGTAGTGATGATATGTTCTTGTTGTGGTTCATCTATTAAAACCGATGTGGAAAAAAGTGGTAGTATGAAAATAATTTTACAGCCTGCAATCAAAAAAGGTGTTTGAAAGTTTTTGAAGTTGCTATATTTTGCATTGACATTATTATGAAAAATTAGTATAATTAAAATGCTACATCTTGGGAGTATTCCCTTAAAATAAACCCTACACAATTAAATACCCTTTATGATGGATATAATTCAGGTAGAATTATATCTAATCGGCATTTATTTCTATTCCATCAGGGGTAGTGTAGGTGAATAAGGTGTAGCAACTGACGAGAAGGTATATTTTCTGCGGTGCCGTTCTCGTTAGAGGACGGCATTCTTAATTGTGCTATTGAACTTAATAAACAGTTAAGCCGTTAAAACATATTTTTCTATGTTTTAGGGGCTTTTACTTTTTTATAGGTAAAATATGAAAAAGCTATCATTTGTTATAACCTTAATAATTCTCTGTTTTGTTTTCTTTCCGTTAAACAAAACAAGTAGCGTTAATGCTGCCACATATCAAGAACATTATCCGACTTATTCAATTTATACAAGGGATAATATAATAACAAAAGAAACCATCAATTATGATATTGCAACGGTAGAAGATTTAGAAATCGTTGCTGAAATGAGATATAATATTTCAGCTGAACAAGGAAGTGCGCACGATTTGTATATTCCTTTTGGTGCAAATCTTTATGATATGCCGTACATTGAGATTCGGGTAAATGATATGATAATAACCCCTGAATTGTTGTACGGAGATAAATATATGTTGTATAATGCAGACAAGTCAATAGAAAATGCAATTTCAAGAGCGTATGGTAGTAGCCTAAATGAAAGTGTTGCAGGAACGCTATACAAAGTAACGGCAAGCTCAAATGAAATGACAATTTCTTATAAGAAGAGTGGCGAGCAGTCTCTTGTGTACGAATGTGGAAATAGTTATAAGGCGAGTATAAGTGATGATATAATCACATATACGACAAATGTAACGCAAGGTCAAGTTTATAATTTATTTGTGACTGAGGGAGACTTTGAGTTCTTTGTAACGCAGGACTTGTACACAAAAAAAGAGACAACGTGTAAAGAGTTTGTTGACAGTTATTATGAGTTGGGTAAAGAGTTCTATGAAGAGTGTAATATAAATATAGATTATTTATATGCGGAAATGAATAGATTTCTTGCAAGTAAAAACACTATAAGACTTGAAGATTTGTTTTATCAATTTAGTAATTATAGGATGAACTTCTTAAAGTTTACGGTAGAAATGTTTCAATCGGTAGCTGTAGTGACGTGTACTCAAAAAGCTAAAATTCAACAAAATACCATTTTTGAGCCGACAATTTTCTTGTTTGAGCATTATAAAATGGTAAATTATCCTACTGAATATAATATAAAAATGACGGAAGAATATCCGTATATTATTGAAAGTAATTTGGAATTAAAAAAGAATGAAAACTCATATAAAATTGAGAGTAATTCTGATAGTTTTTATTGTGTGTATTGTAGTGAAAGTTCTTCAAAAAATAAATTTAACAATGTAGAAACATATGATAAGAATGTTGGTTGGCTTATAGTAATTATCGCTTGTAGTGTTATTGGTTTTGGTGGTATAACATACCTAATTGTAGGTTCGATAAGAAAGAAATAAAAAGTAAGGTTTGTGGGTGAAATATGAGATTGTGGTGGCTTTATAGATGGTTGATGGAATCTGATGAAAGAAAAGAATATAAA